>NZ_JBVLTJ010000010.1:0-175601 GCF_055597585.1 Streptomyces sp. AMJ-169 | reverse complement strand
GCTCCCCCGACTGGACTCGAACCAGTAACCTGCCGGTTAACAGCCGGCTGCTCTGCCAATTGAGCTACGGAGGACCGAAGCTCCCCCGACTGGACTCGAACCAGTAACCTGCCGGTTAACAGCCGGCTGCTCTGCCAATTGAGCTACGGAGGAATGCCTCGTGTGCATCGATCCGACCTCCCTTGGGTGATCCCCGGGGGCGGCGGCTCGCTGCGACGCATAGCTTAGCGCAAGCAGGGGGGTGCTCTGCCAATCGGTACTCCCACCGCTCACCAGGGAAAGGTCGCCGTCATGCGCTACCGGCTCACGTTCGCCGCCGGAGTCGCCGTGGGCTACGTCCTCGGCACCAGGGCAGGCCGGGAACGTTACGAGCAGTTGAAGAAATCCGCCCGCCAGATCGCCCAGAACCCCGCGGTCCGCAACACCGCCGAGACAGCCGCCCAACAGGGCCGCCAGTACGCGGGCAAGGCGTACGACAAGGTCACGTCCCGTTTCCCCGATTCGGTGGCGGACCGGGTCCGTTCGCTACGGGAGCGCAACTCGGGCACGGAGGACGACGATTGGGGCACGAGCAACACGTGACGTGAGTCGTCCGGAGGGAAAGCCGGACCGCTCCCCGCACCCCCCGCCGCCCACCCGGCCCAAGCCAACGCAGTGCTACGGCAGAATTCCCCCATGGGGATAGTCGCCGGGCTGGACAGTGCGCCCGATTTCACTCGCATCGTCGTCTGTGACACGGACACGGGCGCCGTACTCAGGCAGGGCTACGCCCCGCACCCTGTCGACGGCCCGGAGGGCGCCGGCGGGCGCCCCAGTGACGTCGACCCGCAGGTCTGGCTGCTGTCCCTCGGCGAGGCCGCCGGCGGCGGGCTGCTGGAGGGCGTGCAGGCGATCGGGGTCTCGGCGCAGCAGAACGCGCTGATCCCGCTGGACGCCCAGGGCAACACCGTCCGCCCGGCGATGGTCGGCGGCGACAAGCGCGCGCAGGTCTCGGCGGCCGACCTGGTGGACGCGCTCGGCGGACGCGAGGCGTGGGCGCAGGCGGTGGGGTCGGTGCCGCAGGCCGCGCACCCGGTGACGAAGCTGCGCTGGCTGGCGAAGAACGAGCCGGAGTCGGCGGCCCGTACGGCGTCCCTGCTCCAGGCGCACGACTGGCTCGTGTGGCAGCTGCTGGGGCGCCCGGCGCGGCGTACGACGGACCGGGGCGGGGCGTCGGGGACGGGGTACTGGTCGGCGGCGATCGGCGGGTACCGGGCCGATCTGGTGGAGATGGCGCTGGGGCATCAGGTGCTGCTGCCGGACGTGATCGGTCCGTCGGAGGCGGCGGGTACGACGCCGGAGGGGCTGCTGATCTCGGCGGGCACCGGGGAGACGATGGCCGCCGCGTTCGGTCTGGGCCTCGGTCTCGGGGACGCGGTGGTGTCGCTGGGCGCCTCCGGGTCGGTGATGGCCGTGCATCCCGAGGCGCTGGTGGACAGTTCGGGGATGATCACGTCCCTGGCCGACGCGACGGGGATGCACCTGCCGGTCGTCACCACGCTGAACGCCGTACGGACGCTGCGCGGGACCGCCGAACTGCTGGGGGCGGAGGGGCTGGAGGGGCTGTCGGAGCTGGCGATGAAGTCGACTCCGGGGGCGCACGGGCTGGTGATGCTGCCGTATCTGGAGGGTGAGCGGACGCCGAATCTGCCGCACACGGCGGGGACGGTCGTGGGGCTGCGGCGGGAGTCGATGAAGCCGGAGCATCTGGCGCGGGCCGCGTTCGAGGGGATGCTGTGCGGGCTCGCGGACGCGCTGGACGTGCTGCGGGCGCGGGGTGTGGAGGTGCGGCGGGTGTTCCTGCTGGGGGCGGCGGCGGGGCTGCCGGCGGTGCAGGCGGCGGCGCCTTCGCTGTTCGGGGCCCAGGTCGTCGTACCGCAGCCGGCGGACTATGCGGCGATCGGGGCGGCTCGGCAGGCGGCTTGGGCGCTGGGGGTTTCTCAGGGGGCGCTGGATCCGCGGACTCCGCCGGCCTGGCAGGGGGCGGCGGCTCAGGTGCTGGATCCGGGGGGTGAACTGGCGGTGGGGCAGGCGGTGCGCCAGCAGTTCGTGTCGGTGCGGGAGCAGATCCATCCCGGAGCGTTCTGACCCGGGAGCGTTCTGAAGCGTTGCTCCCGTAGGGAGCAACGCCTGGGTGAACAGGAGAGTTCCCGTTTGCGCTCTCAGCTCAAGAGGGCAGCCTGTTGGGTTAATCAGTTGAGGTAACGCGGGTGGAGTGTCCGACGATAGGGGCCAGGGGCAACCAACAGGCCCCGTCGCCGACCCGACCCATCCGCTCCCTGCCGAGAGACGTAGCGTGCTCATACGACTTCTGCGGACCTATCTGAGGCCCTACCGAAAACCCATAGCGCTGCTGGTGTTCCTCCAGCTCCTCCAGACCTGCGCGACGCTCTATCTGCCCACCCTGAACGCGGACATCATCGATCACGGCATCGTGAACGGTGACACCGGTTACATCCTTTCCTCCGGCGCCCTGATGATCGGCATCTCGCTGGCGCAGGTCGTCTGCAACATCGGGGCCGTGTACTACGGCGCCCGTACCGCGTCGGCGCTCGGGCGGGACCTGCGGGCGTCCGTGTTCGACCGGGTGCAGTCGTTCTCCGCGCGTGAGGTGGCCCATTTCGGGGCGCCCTCGCTGATCACGCGGACGACCAACGACGTGCAGCAGGTCCAGATGCTGGCGCTGATGACGTTCACGCTGATGGTGTCCGCGCCGATCATGTGCGTCGGCGGGATCGTGCTGGCGCTCGGCCTCGACGTGCCGCTGTCCGGGGTGCTGGTGGCCGTCGTCCCCGTGCTGGGGATCTGTGTGACGCTGATCGTGTCGCGGCTGCGGCCGTTGTTCCGGTCGATGCAGGTGCGGCTGGACACCGTGAACCGGGTGCTGCGCGAGCAGATCACCGGTAACCGGGTGATCCGGGCGTTCGTGCGCGACGGCTATGAGCAGGAGCGGTTCGGGAAGGCGAACGCGGAGCTGACGGAGATCTCGGTGAAGACCGGGAATCTGCTGGCACTGATGTTCCCGGTGGTGATGACGACGGTGAACGTGTCGTCGATCGCCGTCGTCTGGTTCGGGGCGCACCGCATCGACAGCGGTGGGATGCAGATCGGTGATCTGACGGCGTTCCTGGCCTATCTGATGCAGATCGTGATGTCCGTGATGATGGCCACCTTCATGTTCATGATGGTGCCGCGCGCGGAGGTGTGCGCCGAGCGGATCCAGGAAGTGTTCGCGATGGAGTCCAGCGTGGTGCCGCCGCTGGCGCCGGTGCGGGAGCTGCGCCGGCACGGGGAGCTGGAGCTGCGCGGGGCGGGCTTCCGCTATCCGGGCGCCGAGGAGCCGGTGCTGAAGCGAATCGACCTGGTGGCGCGGCCCGGTGAGACGACGGCGGTGATCGGCTCGACGGGCAGCGGCAAGTCGACGCTGCTGGGCCTCGTACCGAGGCTGTTCGACGCCACCGACGGCGAGGTCCTCGTGGACGGGGTGCCGGTCGGCGAGATCGAACCCGCGCTGCTGGCGAAGGCGGTGTCCCTGGTCCCGCAGAAGCCGTATCTGTTCGCGGGGACGGTGGCGAGCAATCTTCGGTACGGCAATCCGGACGCCACCGACGAGGAGCTGTGGCACGCGCTGGAGGTGGCGCAGGCCAAGGAGTTCGTGAGCGCGCTGGAGGGCGGTCTCGACGCGCCGATCGCGCAAGGCGGGACGAACGTCTCCGGCGGTCAGCGCCAGCGGCTGTCGATCGCGCGGACGCTGGTGCAGCGGCCGGAGATCTACCTCTTCGACGACTCCTTCTCCGCCCTGGACTACGCGACGGACGCGGCGCTGCGGGCGGCGCTGGGGCGCGAGACGGCGGACGCGACCGTCGTCATCGTCGCGCAGCGGGTGGCGACCATCCGGGACGCCGACCGGATCGTGGTGCTCGACGAGGGGCGGGTCGTCGGCGTGGGCACGCACCGCGAGCTGATGGCGGGCAATGAGACGTACCGGGAGATCGTCCTCTCCCAGCTGACGGAAGCGGAGGCCGCCTGATGGCCGGACCCATGGCACGCATGATGTCCGGCGCGGGGCCCGACAGTCACTCGCTGGACTTCAAGATCTCCGGGAAGCGGCTGCTGGCCCGCTTCAAGCCGGAACGGTTCACCATCTACCTCCTGCTGGCCTGTGTGGTGGTCAGCGTGGGGCTGAACGTCGTCGGGCCGAAGATCCTCGGCAAGGCGACCGACCTGGTGTTCGCGGGGATCATCGGGCGGCAGATGCCGGCCGGGGAGACCAAGGCGCAGGTCCTGGAGCAGATGCGCGCGCGGGGGCAGTCTTCCGTCGCGGACATGCTCAGGTCGACCGACTTCACGCCCGGCAAGGGCATCGACTTCGGTGCGGTCGGCAATGTGCTGGGGCTCGCGCTCGGGGTGTTCCTGGTCGCCGGGCTGCTGATGGCCGTCGCGACGCGGCTGGTCAACCGGGCCGTCAACCGCACGATGTACCGGATGCGGGAGGACGTGCAGCAGAAGCTGTCGCGGCTGCCGCTGTCGTACTTCGACAAGCGGCAGCGCGGGGAGGTGCTGTCGCGGGCGACCAACGACATCGACAACATCGGGCAGACGCTCCAGCAGTCCATGGGGCAGCTGATCAACTCGGTGCTGACCATCATCGGGGTGCTGGCGATGATGTTCTGGGTGTCGTGGCTGCTGGCGCTGGTCGCGCTGGCGACGGTGCCGCTGTCGGCGTACGTCGCGGCGAAGATCGGCAAGCGGTCCCAGCCGCACTTCGTGCAGCAGTGGCGCACGACCGGCAAGCTCAACGCGCACATCGAGGAGATGTACACCGGGCACACGCTGGTGAAGGTGTTCGGGCGGCAGGAGCAGTCGGCGAAGCAGTTCGCGGAGCAGAACGACGAGCTGTACGAGGCCGGGTTCAAGGCGCAGTTCAACAGCGGGGCGATGCAGCCGCTGATGATGTTCGTGTCCAACCTGAACTATGTGCTGGTGGCCGTGGTCGGCGGGCTGCGGGTCGCCTCGGGCTCGCTGTCGATCGGTGACGTGCAGGCGTTCATCCAGTACTCGCGGCAGTTCTCCATGCCGCTCACCCAGGTCGCCTCCATGGCGAACCTGGTGCAGTCCGGCGTCGCCTCCGCCGAGCGGATCTTCGAACTCCTCGACGCGGACGAGCAGCAGGCCGACCCGGTGACGCCGGTGCGCCCGGCGAAGCTGCGCGGGCGGGTGGAGCTGGAGCGGGTGCAGTTCCGCTACGAGCCCGACAAGCCGCTGATAGAGGACTTGTCGCTGACGGTCGAACCGGGCCACACGGTCGCGATCGTCGGCCCGACGGGCGCCGGCAAGACCACCCTCGTCAACCTCCTGATGCGGTTCTACGAGGTCTCCGGCGGCCGGATCACCCTCGACGGCACCGACATCGCGCAGATGTCCCGGGACGAACTGCGCGCCGGGATCGGCATGGTGCTCCAGGACACCTGGCTGTTCGGCGGGACGATCGCCGAGAACATCGCGTACGGCGCCTCGCGCGAGGTCACCCGGGGCGAGATCGAGGAGGCGGCGCGGGCGGCCCACGTCGACCGGTTCGTACGGACGTTGGCCGACGGGTACGACACCGTCATCGACGACGAGGGCAGCGGGGTGAGCGCCGGTGAGAAGCAGCTCATCACGATCGCGCGGGCGTTCCTGTCCGATCCGGTGATCCTCGTGCTCGACGAGGCGACGTCGTCCGTCGACACCCGTACCGAGGTGCTGATCCAGAAGGCGATGGCCAAACTCGCCCACGGGCGGACGTCGTTCGTGATCGCGCACCGGCTTTCGACGATCCGGGACGCGGACACGATCCTCGTGATGGAGAGCGGGTCGATCGTCGAACAGGGCACGCACACCGATCTGTTGGGGGCGGACGGGGCGTATGCGCGGTTGTACAAGGCGCAGTTCGCGGAGGCGGTGGCCGAAGTCGACTAACGCCGACTGAAGTCGGCTGACGGGGACGGGAGTTGCTGAAGTCCCTTATGGAGCAAGGGAGTTGAGGCGGGGGCCGCGCTCACGGGTGGCGGCCCCCGCTTCAGTCCAGGTAGCCCCGCAGCTGGTCGGCGAACGCGTGGTCGCGCAGCTTGTTCAGCGTCTTGGACTCGATCTGCCGTATCCGCTCGCGCGTCACGCCGAAGATGCGGCCGATCTCCTCCAGCGTGCGGGGCCGGCCGTCGGCGAGGCCGTAGCGCAGCTGGACGACCTTGCGCTCGCGTTCGCCGAGGGTCGACAGGACCGCCTCCAGATGCTCGCGCAGGAGGAGGAACGCGGCCGATTCGACGGGGCTCGCGGCGTCGCCGTCCTCGATGAGGTCGCCGAGCGCGACGTCGTCCTCCTCGCCGACGGGGGCGTGCAGCGAGACGGGTTCCTGGGCCAGGCGCAGGACTTCGCCGACGCGTTCGGGCGCGAGGTCGAGCTGGACGGCGACCTCTTCGGCGCTGGGCTCGTAGCCGCGCTCCTGGAGCAGCCGGCGCTGGACGCGGACGACGCGGTTAATCAGCTCGACGACGTGGACGGGGACCCGGATGGTGCGGGCCTGGTCGGCGAGCGCGCGGGACATCGCCTGGCGGATCCACCAGGTGGCGTAGGTGGAGAACTTGTAGCCGCGCGCGTAGTCGAACTTCTCGACCGCCCTGATCAGCCCCAGGTTCCCTTCCTGGACGAGGTCGAGCATGGTCAGTCCGCGGCCGACGTACCGTTTGGCGACCGAGACGACGAGCCTCAGGTTGGCCTCGATGAGCCGCCGTTTGGCCATGCGGCCCATGACGACGAGCCGGTCCAGGTCGAACGCCAGCTCGCTGTCCAGGTCGGGCTCGGCGCCCAGTTTCTCCTCGGCGAACAGGCCCGCCTCGACGCGGCGGGCCAGCTCGACCTCCTCGGCGGCGGTGAGCAGCGGGATGCGGCCGATCTCGCGCAGGTACTGGCGGAACAGGTCGGAGGAGGGGCTGCCGGTGTCGGCGCTGCGGGCGGGGGGCGGGGCGTCGAAGGGGTCGGGCCCGGTTTCAAGCGCTTTAAGAGGCGGTCCCTCCTCGGGGGCCGCCTCGGGGTGGCGCGCGGCGCGGCTCTGCGGGGGCACCGCGTCCAGAACGGTCTCGGTGTCGGTCTGGGTCAGAGTCTGGGTCTGCACGGGGGCGACCTCCAGGATGATCGCTGCCAGGGCGTTCGGCAGCGGCATTTCGGGGCGGAGAGCGTCCGGCCTGGCCGACTTCCGTCCCGTACGCGGTGAGCGCCGCCGCGGGGGTGGGGGCTGTCCGTGGAGGACGGAACGGTCGCGCTCCGAGTACTCAGGCACCGCACCCCAGTGTGGAGTACGACACATCGCCGCCACGAGGGGCGTGCGGTGACTTTTTGAGTCCGAGGGGTGAGCGGGCTGTGATCGGGGGCGGCGAGGCGGCTCTACAGCGCCGTGACGCCCTGCCCCTGAAGCGCCCGGTCGTACTCCTGGAGCACCCACAACTCGTTCTGGACACCGGTGAGTTGGGCCGGGTCACCGGCTGCGGCGAGGCGGGTCAGGTGGGACTGGATGTCCTGGATGCGGCGGGCCACGGCGCGGCGGCGGACGGTGACGAGCTGGGCGCCGGCGTAGAGGTCGTCGACGCTGCGGCGCATGATCGGCTCGACCGCGAGCTCGGTGACCATGGCGCGTACGGCGTCGTCGGGGGCGATCTCGCGGACGCACATCAGGTAGTCCTGGGCGTCCTCGATGCCGTACTCGGCGCCGCCCGCGTCCAGGATGGCCTGGCGGACGGCCGCGTAGGGGGCGCAGGTGAACTCGTCGACGCCGTACGCGTCGAAGGCCGGGGCGACCAGTTCGGGGCGCTGGAGGGCCAGTTTGAGGAGTTCGCGTTCGGTGGCGTAGACGGGGTTGCGCAGTTGCAGGGCGGGGCCCTTGATCGCGGGGCGCGGGGACTCGTCCAGTTCCGCGACGCGTTTGCGGGTGCGGTCCTGGGGGTTCTGGCCGCCGCTCGCGCCCCGGCGGACCAGGTAGCCGACGCGGTCGACGACGAACTCCTGGTCCAGGATGCCCACCAGGCCCGCGAGCTGGACGGCGACCTCGCGCCGTACGCTGCGCTCCTTGATCTTGGCGACGACCGGGGTGGCCTCGTCGAGGGCGGCGGCGCGGCCTCCGGCGGTGTCGAGGTCGTAGCGGGCGACGATCTGGCGCAGGGCGAACTCGAAGAGGGGCGTGCGGGGTTCGGCGAGGTCGGAGACCGCCTGGTCGCCCTTGGCCAGCCGCAGCTCGCAGGGGTCCATGCCGTCGGGGGCGACCGCGATGTACGTCTCGGCGGCGAACTTCTGGTCGTCCTCGAAGGCCCGCAGGGCGGCCTTCTGGCCCGCCGCGTCGCCGTCGAAGGTGAAGATGACGCGGGCGCTGCCGTTGTCCATCAGCAGGCGGCGCAGGATCTTGATGTGCTCGCCGCCGAACGCGGTGCCGCAGGTCGCGATGGCCGTGGTGACGCCCGCGAGGTGGCAGGCCATGACATCGGTGTAGCCCTCGACGACGACCGCGCGGCTGGACTTGGCGATCGGCTGCTTGGCGAGGTCGATGCCGTACAGGACCTGGGACTTCTTGTAGATCGCGGTGTCGGGGGTGTTGAGGTACTTGGGGCCGGTGTCGGCCTCGTACAGCTTGCGGGCGCCGAAGCCGACGACGTCGCCGCCGATGTCGCGGATCGGCCACATCAGGCGGCCCCGGAAGCGGTCGATGGGACCGCGGCGGCCCTCCTGGGAGAGGCCGGAGAGGAGGAGTTCCTTGTCGCTGAAGCCCTTGCCGCGCAGGAAGCGGGTCAGGTGGTCCCAGCCTTGCGGGCTGTAGCCGACGCCGAAGTGCAGGGCCGCCGACTGGTCGAAGCCGCGCTCGGCGAGGAACATGCGGCCGGTGTCGGCCTCGGGGCTGGTCGCGAGCTGCTCGGCGTACCACTCGGCGGCGACCTTGTGGGCCTCGACCAGGCGGATGCGTTCACCGCGCTGGTGGCTGGGGTTGTAGCCGCCCTCCTCGTAGCGCAGCGTGATGCCCGCGCGCGCGGCAAGCCGTTCGATCGCCTCGGAGAACGTGAGGTGGTCGACCTTCATCACGAACGTGATGGTGTCGCCGCCCTCCTGGCAGCCGAAGCAGTGGAAGAGCCCCTTGCTGGGGCTGACCTGGAACGACGGTGACTTCTCGTCGTGGAACGGGCACAGGCCCTTGTAGTTGCCCCCGCCCGCGCTGCGCAGCTGGAGGTACTCGCCGACCACGGCGTCGATCGGGACCGCGTCCCGTACCGCCTTCACGTCCTCGTCGTTGATCCGTCCTGCCACGCAGGAATTCTACGGGGACGGACTGACAAGCCCGTCCCCGCAGGGTCAGCCGCCGAGGCTCGTGAGGTCCACGCCCGGGTCCGCCAGGGCCTCGGGGTCCACCTGGGTGCCGCTGCCGATCAGTTTCTGGACGGCCTCTGTGACGTCCCACACGTTGACGTTCATCCCGGCCAGGACGCGGCCCCCGCTCAGCCAGAACGCGATGAACTCCCGCTTGCCGACGTCCCCGCGCAGGACCACCTGGTCGTACGAGCCGGGGGGCGCCCAGCCGCTGTACTCCATCCCCAGGTCGTACTGGTCGGAGAAGAAGTAGGGCACGCGGTCGTAGGCGATGTCCTGGCCGAGCATCGCCCGCGCGGCGGCCGGTCCGCCGTTGAGGGCGTTCGCCCAGTGCTCCACGCGCAGCCGGGAGTCGCCGGAGGGGAAGGCGGCGACGTCTCCGGCGGCGTGGATGTCGGGGTCGGAGGTGCGCAGCTGGGCGTCGACGGCGATGCCGCCGCCGTCCGCGCGGTCGGCGAGCGTGAGTCCGGCGGCCTCGGCGAGCGCCACGCGCGGGGCGGCGCCGATCGCGGCGAGGACGTCGTGCGCGGGGTGCTCCTCGCCGTCGTCGGTGCGGGCGGCGAGGACCATGCCGTCCTGGCCGACGATCTCGGTGAGTTTGGCGCCGAAGTGGAAGCGGACGCCGTGCTCGGCGTGCAGGTCGGCGAAGAGCTGGCCCAGTTCGGGGCCCAGGACGCCGTACAGGGGCGTCGGCTCGGGTTCGACGACGGTGACCTCGGCACCGTACGTGCGGGCCGCCGCGGCGACCTCCAGGCCGATCCAGCCGGCGCCGGCGATCACGAGGTGGCCGTTGTCGCGGCCGAGGGCCTTGAGGACGTGCCGCAGGCGGTCGGCGTGGGCGAGGCGGCGCAGGTGGTGGACGCCGGCGAGATCGGTGCCGGGGACGTCCAGGCGGCGCGGTTCGGCGCCGGTGGCGAGGAGCAGCTTGTCGTAGGCGATGACGGTGCCGTCGCCCAGGCGGACGGTCTTGGCCGCGCGGTCGATCGCGGTGACCGGCTGGCCGAGGTGGAGTTCGATGTCGTTGCGCGCGTACCAGGCCGGCTCGTGCACGAAGACGCTGTCGCGCTCGTCCTTGCCGAGGAGGTAGCCCTTGGAGAGCGGCGGGCGCTCGTAGGGGTGGTCGCGTTCGTCGCAGATCAGTATCACGCGGCCGGTGAAGCCCTCGGCTCGCAGCGTCTCGGCCGCCTTGGCGCCGGCCAGGCCTCCTCCGACGATGACGAATGTCTGATCCGCGTCGACCACTTGATGCCTCCTCGTAAGCGTGCCGCCACATGCGAGCGTCCCGCACGCGACGTGTTCGGGGAAGGGGTAGTACCCCGCCGGGGCGATCTCAAGTGGGGCCTATCAGCCTTGTGTGCAAGGACCTTGCGGACGCGTCGGTGAGGGAGGCGATCTGGTCGACGATCACCCTTTTGCGTGACCGGTCGTCGACAGCCGCGTCGTACAGCGCCCGGAACTGCGGCTCCAGGCCGTCGGGCGCCCGCGCGGTGAGCGCCTCGGCCAGCTCCGAGATGACGACCCGCTGATCGGCGCGCAGCCGCTCCTGCGCGGGCCGCTGCATGACGTAGAGGTCGGCGACGGCCTTGAGGACGGCGCACTCCAGGCGGGTGGCCTCGGGTACGACGAGTTCGGCGTCGTAGCGGGTGAGGGGGCCGGTGCCGTGGCGGGCGCGGGTGGCGCCCTCGGCGGCGAGGCAGAAACGGCCGATGAGCTGGCTCGTGGCGTCCTTGAGGCGGGCCTGGGCGGCGGCCGTGCCGTCGTACCCGTGGGGCCACCACTCCTCGTCCTGGAGGCGGTCCAGGGCGGCGGAGAGGGCCGCCGGGTCGGTGTCGGCGGGGACGTAGCGGCCCAGGGCGACGCGGAAGACCTCCTGGCGCTCGGGTTCCGCGTGCAGGCAGTTGGGGTCGATGTGGCCGGCGTGCAGGCCGTCCTCCACGTCGTGCACCGAGTAGGCCACGTCGTCGGACCAGTCCATGACCTGGGCCTCGAAGCACGCGCGCGTGCCGGGCGCTTCCTTGCGGATCCAGTCGAAGACCGGGCGGTCGTCCTCGTAGACGCCGAACTTGCCGGAGCCGGGGTTCGTGGGGTGTGCGCCGCGCGGCCAGGGGTACTTGGTCGCCGCGTCGAGCGTGGCCCGGGTGAGGTTCAGGCCCACCGAGCCTTCCGGGGTGAACCTCTTGGGTTCGATGCGGGTGAGCAGTCTCAGGGACTGGGCGTTGCCCTCGAAGCCGCCGCAGTCGCGCGCGAAGTCGTTCAGCGCCTGTTCACCGTTGTGCCCGAACGGCGGGTGCCCCAGGTCGTGCGCGAGACAGGCCGCCTCCACGAGGTCGGGGTCGCACCCCAGGGCCGCGCCGAGTTCCCTGCCGACCTGGGCGCACTCCAGGGAGTGCGTCAGCCGCGTACGGGGGCTCGCGTCCCACACCGGTCCCGCCGTGCCCGGGGTGACGACCTGCGTCTTGCCCGCGAGCCTCCTGAGCGCCGAGGAGTGCAGCAGGCGGGCGCGGTCACGCTGGAAGGCGGTCCTGCCGGGGCGCTTGTCGGGCTCGGGGGCCCAGCGTTCGGATGACTGCGGGTCGTAGGGCATATACCGACAGTACGTGCTCGTACTGACAATCGGGCTGTAGCCCCCGTGGGGCCCGGCTAGGCGGCCTTGCGGTGGCCGTTCGCCGCCGCGCGCTGGTCGTAGCGGTGCAGGAGCAGGCGGGCCATGGCGGGGTGGGCGCCCAGGGGGGCGGCCGCGATCCAGGGGGCGGCCTGGGCGGACTCCGTGGCGAAGCGGCCGGGGGCGGTGAAGTACGACGCCACGGCGATACGGGTGTAGCCCTTGGCGGTCAGGTCGGCGATCGCCTCGGGGACGGCGGGGCGGGCCGTGGAGGCGTACGCGGGGTGGACCGGGACGCCGAGGCGGGCGGAGAGGAGGTGGGCGGTGCGGGCCGTGTCGGTGGCGTTGTCGGGGTCGCGGGAGCCGGCGGCGGCGAGCACGACGGCGCTCCTACGGCGCTGCGCCGGGGTGGGGTGCGCGGGCCAGCCGGCCTCGGTCAGGCGGGCGGCCAGAGTGTCGATCAGCAAGGGGTGCGGGCCGAGGGCGGGCGCCACGCGCGCGTGGAGGTGCGCTTCGGCGGCCATCTCCGGGATGTCCCGCTTGACGTGGTAGCCGCGCCCCAGGAGGAGCGGTACGAGGACGGCGTCCTGGGTGCCCGCCGCGTCCAGGGCGGCCAGGGTGTCGGTGAGGAGGGGCGCGTTCAGCTCGATGTGGCCCAGGTGCACGGGGAGGCCGGGGCGCAGCGCGCGCACGCGCGCGAGGAGGGCGCCGACCGTCTCCAGGGCGCGCGGGTCGCGGCTGCCGTGGGCGACGACCACCAGGGCGGGGCATCCACGGGCTGCGAGGCTGAACGGGCTGGTCATGTCCCGATCCTGACGGGGGGAGGTTGCGCGGCCGTTGCACGGCCGTCACGGGTGTTTTCGGGGGGATCACCGCGCGGGGAGCGGGTGTGTGAGCCGTGCCCAATAGGGGCGACGAGTGGCCCCTTTGAGGTGCGATATTACCCAAATGGAGTAATGCTGAAAGTCATGGCCCCGGTGGCGCCGCAGCAGAAAGAACGGTCTGCGCACGCATACCGCAGTGGAGCGCCCGGCGGCTGCGGCGCCGGACCTGTGGCGCCGGTTTCCGAGTGGTGCGTCCGGAGCTGCAACGGGCTCTGTGAGGGGTCCGCCGGCCGCGCGTCACTGCCCAAGGGAGCGTGAGTGAACATGACCTCGGACGACGGTTTCCTCAGGACCGAGCAGATCAAGAACCTGACCGCGTACGACCCGAACGGCGAGAAGGTCGGGACCGTCGAGCAGGTGTACCTCGACGACAAGACCGGGCGCCCCGAGTGGGCCACCGTCAAGACGGGCCTGTTCGGTACGAAGGAGAGCTTCGTGCCCCTGGAGGGGGCCCGCAAGAGCGGTGACGGGCTGCGCATCGCGCACTCCAAGGACACCGTCAAGAACGCGCCGCACATCGACGCGGGCCAGCATCTCGACGTCCAGGAGGAGCGCCGCCTCTACACCCACTACGGGCTGACGGCGGGCGGCGGCGCGGCCGGCACCCAGCGCGGCCGGGCGGGCGCCCCCACGACGCCCACGACCACCACCACGGCCGCCGCGGCAGGACGCGGGACCACGGAGCAGCGGACCGCCGTGAACCGGCCCACCGAGCGCAAGCTGGCGGGCATGGGCACCCGGGGCGGCGACGAGCTGATCCGCTCCGAGGAGCAGCTCCGGATCGCCACCGAGCAGGAGGAGATCGGCGTGGCGCGGCTGCACAAGGTCGTCGTGACGGAGAACGTCACGACGACGGTGCCGGTCATGCACGAGGAGGTCCGCGTGATCCGGGAGCCGATCCAGGCCGGTGAACGCGTCAGGGCCGAGATCGGTGAGGCGCACACCGAGGTCACGCTGCACGCCGAGCGGCCGGTCGTCCGCAAGGAGACGGTGGCGGTGGAGCGGGTCCGCCTCGACACCGAGCAGATCACCGAGCAGCGGGAGATCTCCGACACCGTCCGCAAGGAGCGTGTGGAGTACGACAGCGGGATGCCCGGAGAGGGCGGCATCCGTCGAGGCCGGCCTGGCGAACGCTGAGGTCTGTCCAAGGCTCACCGGAGGGGCTGTTCCGTTGCGGCGGGACGGCCCCTCCGGTGTGCCCGCGAACCCTTGGGGACGATCTCACGTGAACCGGAGCGCCCCGGTGGACGTCTTTGCTGGTCGAGGCTTTCCGGGGAGGGGATTCAGCATGGGGAGACCGGTCATACGCGGCCCGCGCGCGGGACGTCGTCGGCTCGTGCAGGGGGTGATGGCCGTGTGCGTGCTCGCGCTGTTGCCGTCGACCTGGCTGTTCGTGTCGACGTCCGGCCGGTTCGGGGACGTCGGTGACGCCCCGCGCGCGGATGTCGCCGTCGTCTTCGGCGCGGGCCTGTGGAACGGCGAGCCGTCGCCGTACCTCTCCGACCGGCTGGACGCGGCGGCGGAGCTGTACCGGGAGGGGCGGGTCAAGGTGCTGCTCGTGACCGGGGACAACAGCCGTGAGGACTACGACGAGCCGGACGCCATGCGCGCGTACCTCGTGCGGCACGGGGTCCCGGACGCGCACGTCGTCAGCGACTACGCCGGGTTCGACACCTGGGACTCCTGCGTGCGCGCCAAGAAGATCTTCGGCGTGGACCGGGCGGTGCTGGTCAGCCAGGGGTTCCACATCCGCCGCGCGGTCGCGCTGTGCGAGGCGGCGGGCGTGCGGTCGT
Source organism: Streptomyces sp. AMJ-169 (assembly GCF_055597585.1). Taxonomy (NCBI): domain Bacteria; kingdom Bacillati; phylum Actinomycetota; class Actinomycetes; order Kitasatosporales; family Streptomycetaceae; genus Streptomyces; species Streptomyces sp. AMJ-169. The sequence goes on along the minus strand of NZ_JBVLTJ010000010.1, from coordinate 160,902 downwards.
ACGGGGTCGGGGTCGAGGCGAAGCACGACGTCACCTGGTACTACGGCGGCACCCGAGAGGTCTTCGCAGCGGGCAAGGCGGCCCTGGACGCCGTTCTGCGGCCCGATCCGACATTCCTGGGGCCCCGGGAGCAGGGGGTGGCCCGGGCGCTGGGAGGGGGGCGCTGAGGGGGTTTCGGTGAGGCGGCGGGCTCTGCCGGGGGCGGCGGAGGCCGGGCGGCGTCCTCAGCGGCTGGCTGAGCCGGCCTGCGGGCATCGCCGGCGCTCGCCCGCGCAGGCCTGCTGGGGGCGCCGGCGCTCGCCGAGGCAGGCCGGTCGCCGCGTCTTCGGCGCCCGGCTTCGGCGCCCGGCTTCGGCCGGCCGGCGTCGCCGGTGCAGACCGCCCGGCGCAGCCGACGCCCACCGGAGTTCCGCCCCCCGCCCCCTCAGCTCCCCCCGAACCGCGCCGCCCGCTTCTCCAAGAACGCCGTCATTCCCTCCCGCTGGTCCTCCGTCGTGAACAGCCCGTGGAACGCCCGGCGTTCATAGCGCACCCCCTCCCGCAGCCCGCTCTCCAGCGCCCGGTCGACGCAGTCGCGTGCGGCCCGTACCGCGATGCGGCCGTACGACGCGATGAGCGCCGCCGTCTCCAGGGCCTCGGGGACGACGCGTTCGTCGGGGACGATCCGGGAGACCAGGCCCGACGACTCGGCCTCGGGGGCGTCCATGAGGCGGCCGGTGAGGATCAGGTCCATCGCTTTGGCGCGGCCGACCAGGCGGGTGAGGCGTTGGGTGCCGCCGATGCCGGGGATGACGCCGAGCTTGATCTCGGGCTGCCCGAAGCGCGCGGACTGACCGGCGATGACGAGGTCGCACATCATCGCCAGCTCGCAACCTCCGCCCAGGGCGACGCCGTTGACGGCCGCGATCTTCGGGACGCGCAGGTCGGTGAAGTCCTCCCACGCCCCGAAGTAGTCCTCGGCGAGCATGTCGGCCGCCGATTTCCCGGCCATCTCCTTGATGTCGGCGCCGGCGGCGAACGCCTTCTCGGAACCGGTGATGACGACACAGCCGACCTCGTCCTCCAACGGGCCCAGCACGCCGAGGAGTTCGTCCAGTACCTGGGAGCCCAGGGCGTTGAGGACGTGCGGGCGGTTCAGGCGGACGAGGACGACGTCGTCGTGGCGCTCGGTCTTGATGTGCTGCACGGTGAATTCCCTTTCGGCTCAGGCTCGTTGACGAGATCGCTCAGGAGTCCCAGATCGCCCCGTACGCGGGTATGCCGCGCCGTTCGAGGCCGTGCACGACCTGCCAGGTGAGTTTCTTGTTGGAGATGCAGATGACCGCCTCGGCGCCGAAGTCCCGGTACGCCTCGTAGGCGAGCCGGACCATGTCGGGCTTGCCGTCGCGGGAGGTGTCCCAGACGACGGCGTCGGGCTGGACGGCGAGGATCTCGTCGACGAGCGCGTCTCCGTAGGTGGTTCGGGGGGCGCGGGTCGCCCAGACGAGGCGGGAGGGGACCTCGGCGGCGAGGAGGTGGGGCAGGCAGGGGCCGATGCCGCTGCCGGTGGCGACGTACACGACCTTGCTGAACAGGACCTCGATGTTGGCGACACCCGCGGTCGTGATTCCCTTGACCCAGACGTGAGTTGGGCGGTCGTCGATGAACCTGCCCGTCCAGTCGCCCGCCCGCGAGATCGTCAGGCGGAAGCCCGGTTCGCCCGGGGAGGGGACGTTGGCGAAGGAGTGCCACTCCAGGAGGGGGCTGCGGCTGACGGCCGTGGAGGAGCCGGCGAAGGGGGTCTCGCCGTAGTCGAAGCGGGCCAGCACGACGTGCGGGGACGGGCGTTCGACGCGGACGGGGACCTTGCGCAGCCGCAGCCAGGGCAGCGCCACACTGAACGTCACCACCGCGAGCACCGCCGGTTCCAGCGGGCCGGTCGCGGTCAGCAGCGTGTGCGTCCAGAAGAGGGCGAGCGCGCTCCAGCCGCCGAAGCGGTGGATCTTCTCGAAGTGGTCGTGGTGCCGGGAGCGGAAGGGCGGCAGAGCCGTCAGCAGGATTCCGGCGAGCAGGAGCAGCAGCGTCCAACTGACCGCCACCAAGGGCGTGTTGCCGCCTTCCGCCGTCACGGTCACCGTCAGTGCCACGAACCACGCCGTGCCCGCGAGCGCCCCGCCGACGTGCAGTCCGCCGAAGTGGTACACCTTCCCCAGCGTCCAGCGCACCTTCAGCGGCCAGCTCACCGGGGCCGAAGTCGCCAGCTTGAAAAGGGCGTTGATGACGTACTGCTGGCGGATCAGGATCGCCAGCGCGAAGTTCGCCAACACCGCGCGGGCCATGGGGACTTGGCCGATGGGCCAACTGAAGCCCAGCCAGAGCACGTTGGCGAGCAGGACCGTGCCCGCGAGCCGGTTGTAGTGCATCAGGCGCGGGTGCTTGAGGACGCGGCGCGGCCAGGAGGTCGGCCGGGGCAGCGGGGTTCCGGTGCGGTGGAGTTCGGTGGTCATCGGGCCACCGCCGTCCGGTCCAGGGCGAGTTGGAGGAGGGCCTGCTTGTCGGTCTTGCCCCGGTCCGTCACCGGCAGTGCTGGCAGGGGCATGACATTTTCGGGGACGCAGTAGTACGGCAGCGCGTCCGCGACCGCGCGGCGGGCGGTGTCCGGGTCGACGTCGGCGGGGCAGACGAAGGAGACCAGGGTGCGGTCGTCGCGCTTGAGGGTCACCGCGCGGGCGCAGCCCGGGACCCGCTCCAACACCGCCGACACGGAGTCGAGTTCGACCCGGAAGCCGCGCACCTTGACCTGGTCGTCGGTGCGGCCGAGGTGTTCGAGGCGGCCGTCGGAGGTCCAGCGGCCGAGGTCGCGGGTACGGAACATCCTGCGTCCGCCGCCGAGGAACGGATCGGGGGCGTACCGCTCGGCGTTGAGCGCGTCGTCGTCGAGATAGCCCGCCGAGACACAGTCGCCGCCGGCCCACATCTCGCCCGACTCCCCTATGGGCAGGGGCCGTCGGTCGGCGTCGAGGATGTACACCGTGTTGTTGGGGGTGGGGCGGCCGATGGTGAGCAGGGGGTTCGTGGGGTGGTGGCGGGCCATGGTGTTGACGATCGTCGTCTCCGTGGGGCCGCAGCAGTTGTAGAAGGCGGCGCGGCTCGCCCACGCGTCGGCCAGCGGGCGCGGGCAGGGTTCGCCCGCGACGGCGACCGCGCGCGCACGCGGGCAGGCGGCGGGGTCGATGCCGGCCAGGACGGTCGGGGTGGCGATGAGGACGGTGGCGGTGCGGGCGGCGGCGGGGATGTCCTTGCCGCGTACGACGAGGGTGGCGCCGTGCGCGAGGCAGCCGAGGATCTCCCAAGCGGCCATGTCGAAGGCGATGTTGAGGAGTTGGGCGACCCGGTCGCCGGGGCGGATGCCGAGTGAACCGGGCTGGGTGAGAAGGATGTTGGCGAGGTTGCGGTGGGTGACCTTCACCCCGTTGGGGCGGCCGGTGGTGCCCGAGGTGAACAGGACGTACGCGCCGTCGCCGGGCCCTGGGGCCGGGAGTCCGGCCGGGGCGGCGGGGGTCGGCAGCGGCTCGTCGAGGCTGATCAGGCGGTGGCCCGGCGGGAGCGGGACGCGGTGGGCGTGTTCGGCGCGGGTGAGGATGACGCGGGTGCGGGCGGTGCGGACGACGTGGTCGAGCTGGGCCGGGGGCGCGAGGCCGATGTCCTGCGGGACGTAGGCGGCGCCCGCCTTGAGGATGCCCAGCAGGCCGGTCAGCATCGGCAGCGAGCGGCGTACGAACAGGCCCACGTGGTCGCCGACTTGGACGCCTTCTTGACGCAGGCGGGCGGCGATCGCGTCGGATCTGCGGTCCAGTTCGCCGTAGGTGAGGATCTCGCCGCGGTGTTCGGCGGCGGGGGTGTGCGGGTGGGCGGCGGCCTGGCGGGTGATCGCGCGGTGGATCAGCGGGTCGGGTACGGGGACGGCGGGGCCTTGGCCGTAGTGGAGGAAAAGCCTTCTGTCGCGGGGGGTGAGGTGACGCAGTGGCATGGTCGGGGGACCTCCAGGCTGCTTCGAGGTGTCGGTGACATGGCCGGGGACGGCGGCATGCCCGGGATTTCGAACGCCGTGCGGGGTCGTGCGGATCGCACCGAGGGGCTGCTGGAGAGCCCGTGGCGATCGACTGTAGCGGGGGCCGACGGCGTCCGCTCATGGCGGTTCGGCCAACTAGCGGTGCGGAACAAGTCACTTGTGACATCGTTCGTCACAGCGGCCACGCGCGGGCGGGTCATGGCGGATGAGAGCGTTGGTGAGAAGTGCCCGCAGGGCAGGCCCGTTCTGCCCGGCCGAGCTCTAACCTGAGCCGCTATGACACGTTACGCGCACTCTTACCGCTGGGGCCACTCGGCCCTCACCCTCGACCTCGACCTCACGCCGACGGCCCCGCGCCTGCTGCGGGTGACCCGCCCCGGCGACCCCGAACTCCCCAGTGCTGGGCTGCCGTTGGCCGACGTGATCCTGCTCGGCGAGGGAACCGGCTGGTCGGGCCCCCATTTCACCGGCACAGCGCTCACCGCCCGCCTGCGCTGTCGTACCCACCACGCGGCGTACGACGGGGACGGCCGTCATCACCTCACCGTCGAACTCACCGATCCCGAGGAGCGGCTGACGGTCTTCGTCGAGTACTCCTCGCCCGAGGGGATACCGGTGCTGCGCTCGCGGGTGCGGGTGCGCAACACCGGCGACACCGCGTTCGCGCTGCGGCACGTGGGCAGTCTGCTGCTCGGCGGGCTGCCCTCCCCCGACGTCCTCGATGTGCACTCAGCGCGCAACGACTGGCTGGCGGAGTGCCGTTGGGGCTCCGCGCCGCTGCGGGAGGCGGTGCCCGACATCGGCCGGGAGTTCCACGAGCACGACTCCCGGTCCGCGTTCCGCCTTGCGGGCCAAGGGAGTTGGCCCACCGACGGGCATCTCGCCATGGGTGCGCTGAGCGGGCCCGGCGGCGCGCTGGTCTGGCAGATCGAGTCCGGCGCCGGCTGGTCCTGGTCGGCGGGCGAGGCCGCCGGGCACACCTGGATCGGCCTGGGCGGGCCGTCGTACGACGCCCATGGCTGGCGGCAACTCCTCGCGCCCAGTGAGGAGTTCGCCTCCGAGTACGCGGCCGTCGCGTTCGGGGACGACTTCGAGGGGGCGGTGGGGGCGCTGACCGCGTACCGGCGGCACATCCGGCGTCCGCATCCCGATCACGAGCGGCTGCCGGTCGTCTTCAACGACTACATGAACACGCTCATGGGCGATCCGACGACCGCGAAACTGCTGCCGCTGATCGACGCGGCGGCCTCGGCGGGCGCCGAGTACTTCTGCGTCGACGCCGGGTGGTACGACGAGGAGAACGGGGGGTGGTGGGACAGCGTCGGCGCCTGGGAGGCGGCAACTTCCCGCTTCCCGAGGGGAATTGGCGAAGTCCTTTCCCGGATCCGGGAGCGGGGGATGACCGCCGGGCTGTGGCTCGAGCCCGAGGTGATCGGGGTGCGCAGCCCTGTCGCGCGTACGTTGCCCGAGGCGGCGTTCCTCCGGCACGAGGACGGGACGCGGATCACCGAACAGGGGCGGCATCAGCTGGACTTGACGCATCCGGCCGCTCGCGCGCACCTCGATGCGGCCGTGGACCGGATCGTGGGCGAGTGGGGGGTCGGGTATCTCAAGCTCGACTACAACATCACGACCACCTCTCCTCAGTTGCTCGCGCATACGCGGGCCTGGCGGGAGTGGGTGGGGGCGCTGCTCGACCGGTATCCCTCGCTGGTCGTCGAGAACTGCGGGTCCGGGGGCTTGCGGATGGACGGGGCGTCTCTGGCGCTCGTCCAGCTTCAATCGACCTCCGATCAGCAGGACTTGATGCGGTATCCGCCGATCGCCGCGTCCGCGCCGACCGCTGTGCCGCCGGAGCAGGGGGCGGTGTGGGCCTATCCGCAGCCGTCGTTCAGCGATGCGGAGATCGGGTTCACGATGGGGAGTGCGCTGCTCGGGCGCGTTCATCTCTCCGGGCATCTGGATCGGATGTCTTCTCGGCAACTCGGGCTTGTGCGGGAGGGGTTGGAGGTCTACAAGCGGATTCGGGGGGACCTTGCGGTGGGGGTGCCGTTCTGGCCGTTGGGGTTGCCCAGGTGGACTGATGACTGGCTGGCGTTGGGGGTGCGGGCGCCGTTGGGCGGGGTGTCGTACGTGACCGTGTGGCGGCGGGGTGGGGAGGAGGCTGAAGTGCGGGTGCCTGTGCGGCACTTGGGTGGGGTGAAGGAGGTTCGGGTGGAGGTGTTGTACGGGGAGGCGTCCGCTGTGTGGGAGGGGGATGGGGTGTCGGTGCGGGTGGGGGAGGCGCCGGGGGTGGTGGTGTTGGGGGTTCGGGAGGCTGTTGAGGGGGGGTTGTGAGGGGGTTCGGGAGGCGGCCGTGGCGAGGGGGGGCGTTCCGTGAGGGCGGCCGTGGCGAGGGGGGCCTTCGTGAGGCCGTCGTGTCGAGGGGGCCTTCGCGGGGCCGTCGATCCGCTCGGTGCGCTCGATCCGCTCGACGCGCTTTCGCTTTCACTTTCACTCGAACGGGAGCGGTGGCGGGGGCAGGAGGTGACAGGCTGGGGGGCAGAACCCCCGACGGGGGTGCCGGTCGGAGGAACCGCGCCCCCGCGACGATCGATTGGGCTGGTGGCCGGAATGAGCGAGTGGCTCCTGCTGGGCGACGGGCCCGTGTACGCGGTCCGGCTGGCGCCGAGCGACTTCCAGGCGGTGCTGCGCGTCGAGATCGACTCCGAGGTGTTCCGTGCGGCGCGGGAGCGGTACGGGTCCTTCGGCGTCCTGACGGTTCGCGCGGAGGAGGCGCAAGGGGGCCTGTACTCCGGGGAGTTGTTCTTCGAGGGGGAGTCTCTCGGGCAGGTCTCCGGGGAGGTCGAGAAGACCCTCTACTACCGCCGCGCCGACGACACCGCCGCGCCGGCCCTGCGGTATCTCCTCTTCGGCGAGCGGGAGATGTTCCTTCAGCATGTGCCGGGCGGCGGTGCGGGGTTCGATCAGGTGCTGCGGGTTCGGTTCACCGCGTGGCGGGATCCGCTGCTCGATCCGGATGCGGCCGTGGTGGTCATCATCAGCGGGCGGGAGGACGCGGCGGGGGATCGGCTGACGCCCGGGGAGAAGATTTCGGTGCTGCGGGAGGATGTGCGGGTGGTGGCGGAGGTGTATTTGAGAACGGAGAGGTAGGGGCTAGAGGGCGCCTTCGGCGAGGGCTGCTTGGAAGTTGGTCCAGGTGGCGGGGGTGAGGGTGAGGTGGGGGTGCGCGGGGGCTTTCGAGTCGCGGACGGCGATGAGGGTAGGGATGTTGGCGGCCACTTCGACACACTCCCCGTTCTCATGGCTGTAGCTGGACTTGCGGTACTCGAACACGGGCACGGGCTCACAGTTCCTTACGTAGCTCATCGAGCAATGCCACCGACTCTCGCTCACTCAGCGAGTGTACGGCGATGCTCTCGAACAAAGCATCGTAAGCAGCTGCGCCGTCCCCTCCCTCTACCCAGCGCTCGTTGAAGGGAGACTCCATGTAGACGACATCCATGGCGCCGGGTTCGGCGAACGAGATGATGGTGAACGGGCCGTTCAGGCCCTGATGCGTCCCGGCGCTGAAGGGAAAGATCCGCAAGCTGACGTTCGGCGCCTCGGCCACCCGTGACAGCTCTTCGAGCTGGACCCTGGCGGTCGCCGCCCCACCTGGGATGTTGCGAAGGGCGGCTTCATAGATCACCGCCTGGAATGCGAGCAGCGGCTCCTCGCGCAGACGGCGCTGGCGAGCCAGCCGTGACTCGACGAGTTCGTCGTCCGGCTGTGATTCCTCCGTCACTACGGACATCGGGGCCTGCCTCGTCGCCCTTACGTATTCCGGAGTTTGGAGCAGCCCTGGAAGGTAGCCCGGCTGCCAAGCCTTGATGACGGTAGCCGCGTTCTCCAACGCCACGTACTCCTGAAGGACGCCGGACATCGAGTAGTCGTCCCACCAACCCTTCGCTCTGCGCCGCTCTCGGTCGAGCCTCGCCAACTCCAGCAGTCCACCCACGACTCCGGGATCCCGCACCCCATACAACTCACACAGAGCCCGAATGTCAGGGTCCCGCATCGAGACCCAACCGCCCTCCATCTTCGCCACTTTGGTCGTAGAGGCCGTCAACACCTTGGCAGCATGTCCCTGCGTCAGCCCGGCCGCTATGCGCAACTTGGCCAGCTCGCCGCCGAGTCGGCGTCCCAGGACCGAGGACGTGCTGTTGCCCTGCGTCAGTTGCTGTGTGCTCACGGCGATCAGTCTGGCCTCCTATACGACACCGCGCAAACCCCGAAAGGATGAATTCCTCCTTCGCTGCCTTGCGATGGAGGAATGCCTCCCCCTACCTTCAGTGACGTACCAGTAACGCATCTCCGTGTGGGAGGCAGCCCCATGCCCGTACCCGAAACCCCCCTCCACCAAGACCGCACCTACTACACCCCCTATCCCAAAAACGTCTCCACCGCCCGCCACCGAGCCCAACGCCTCATCGAAGACTGGGGTCACCCCGAACTCTCCGCCGACACCGGCCTCCTCGTCTCCGAGCTCGGTGGTAACGCCGTCTTCCACGGCACCCTCCGCGGTCGCCTCTTCCGTGTCGGACTCGCCCTCACCGGCACAGCCGTCCGCATCGAAGTCACCGACCCCCGGGGCGAGTTGCTCCCCGCCCTCAAGACCGCCACCCCCGACCACCTCTTCGGCCGCGGCCTCCGCATCGTCGAGGAGGTCTCCGACCGCTGGGGCGTCAGCGAACTCGTCGTCGGCAAAACCGTCTGGTGCGAACTCGACCTCCCCTGACCTCGAACCCCGTCCAAGGGAAACAGCCGCCCCGGTCAACTCCCTTTACCAGAGCGGCCGTCCACTCCCCCGCTAGTTCACATTCACCGCACTCCAAGCAGCCCCCACCGCGCCATATTCCGCGCTCCCGCTGCCGTACAGATCCCGCGCCGCGTTCAGCGTCGCCGTCCGCGCCGCCGCGTAGTTCGTCGACGACGTCATGTAGACCGTCAGCGCCCGGTACCAGATCGCCCCCAGCTTGTCCCTCCCGATGCCGGTGACCGTCGAGCCGTTGTACGTGGGCGAGTTGTACGTCACGCCGTTGACCGTCTTCGTGCCGCTCCCCTCCGCCAGCAGGTACGCGAAGTGGTTCGCCACCCCGGACGAGTAGTGGACGTCCAGGTTTCCGACCGAACTGCTCCAGTAGTCCGCCGAGTTGCCGTCCTTGCTGGGCTTGTCCATGTAGCGGAGGGCGTCGCGGCCGAAGCCGGGGCGGACCACCTTTTCGCCGATCAAGTAGTCGCCGGGGTCTGAGGAGTTGGCGGCGTAGAACTCGACGAGGGTGCCGAAGATGTCGGAGGTCGCCTCGTTCAACCCGCCTGATTCGCCGGAGTAGTTGAGGCCGGCGGTCTTGGAGGTCACGCCGTGGCTCATCTCGTGGCCGGCCACGTCGAGGGAGACCAGCGGGCCGAACTGGGTGCCGTCGCCGTCGCCGTAGGTCATGCAGAAGCAGCTGTCGTCCCAGAACGCGTTGGCGTAACTGCTGCCGTAGTGAACGCGGTTGTAGGAACCCTTGCCGTCATTGCCGATGCCGTTGCGGCCGTGGACGTTCTTGTAGTAGTCCCAGGTGACGTCAGTGCCGTACTGCGCGTCCACCGCCGCCGTCGCCCGGCTCGTCGTCGCGCCCGTGCCCCAGTGGTTGGTCGTGCCGGTGAACAGGGTCGCGGGGGCGCGGCTGATGCAGATGCCGAAGATGCAGAGGTCGGTCTTGTTCTCGGCGTCGCCGGTGTACGTGTTGCCGCGCGTAGGGTCCTTGAGCTGGTACGTCGTCCCGGAGAGCGTCGTCTCCAGCGGGACCGTGCCGCCGTACAGGGACTGGCCGTCGCCGGCGACGTTCTCGATCGTGCTCCACGCGTCGATCTGGGCGCCGGAGCGGGCGTCCGTCAATACAGTGCGGGCCACCGGGTTGCCCTGTGCGTCGAGGGCCACCACGTCGGTGCGCCACGCCAGCTTCGGGGTGCCGTGCGCGGCGTCAACTATCAGCTGGGGCCTGGACTTTATCTGCTTCAGCGGGACGCCGAGGTGCGCCGCCTTGAGCGCGTTCACCGCCTTGTCCGCCGCCGTCGGCGCGGAGACGGCCGGGGTGATCGTGGCCAGCTGGATCGCCGTCCGCGTTGCCCGGTCCGTGCTGCGGTAGCTGCCGTCGGGGGCTAGGTGGACCACGAAGTCGCCGCCGAGGACCGGGAGTTGGCGGTACGTGCGGTCGTACCGGACATGCTGCGTGCCGTCCTTGTCGACGATCACGTCCCGGACGCTGGTGGCCTCCGCCGGGGTCAGGCCCAGGTGGTCGGTCACCGCCTGCGCCGCGTTGCCGATCGCGTCCGCCCGGGTGGGGCGGACCGCCGCGTCGGCCGTGGGTGAGAGGACGGCCGCCAGCATCGTGGCCGTGGTGACGGCGATACCGGCCGTGGCGAGACGGGAACCCCGGGCGTGCTGCCGTATCCGGCTCATCTGTCTCCTCAGAAAGCCTCAGGGAGGCTCGGGAAGGCGCCCTCAGGCGCGGACGGGATGGCGCTGACTGACGTAGCCAGAGATTTAAGTGGGCATGACATGGCATGTCCATAGCGCCTCCACAGAGGGCTCCGGGTGCGGCCGGTACGAGGGCGCCGGGTGCCGTCTGTCCGAGGGCACCGGAAGACCCGCCGAAGGAGACCCGGTCACCCGTTCACACCTCCCCGGAAAGCTTTTCCGAAAGCATCCCCCACCACCCCCCTGACCTGCCGAAACGCCCCCCGACCCACCCCCCTCACCACCCCCTCCCCACCTTTCTGACACCCCCTCAGGGAGCGCGCCCGGCGATCTGCCCCTTACCTCGGAAAGGACGGCTCGAAGACAGCTCGTCGAGGAGCGCGGAGCCTCGTCGAGAAGCGAGGAGCAAGGAGCACGCGCATGCGACGTACCGCTCGGCTGCTGGCCGCCGCCGCGCTCGCCGGGGTCGCGGCGGGCGGGGCCGCGGCGCCCGCGTTCGGCGGGGACGCCGGGAGGCTCGAGGTGTTCCCGTCGACCGTGCTGCCGGGTGGGCAGGTCACCGTCAACACCGCCGCCTGCGGGGAGGGCGGGAGTGCGAACGGGGACGCGGGGGCTGTCGGCGCGGGGCGGTTCACGCTCGCGCCGTCCGCCCATGAGGGCGACGCCATCGGGCAGTTCAAGGTGCCGCCGAGCGCGCAGCCGGGGACGTACGAGATCGTCGCCGTCTGTGCCGAGGGGGGCAAGCAGGTCGCCGGGGACCTCGTCGTCACCCTCGCCGCGCTGCACAACCAAGTCCAGCCCAGGGGAAGTGTCAAGACGGGGGTCGGTGGCGCGCTGGGCCCCGACCCCGTGCAGACCGCGGCAGGTGTGGCGGCGCTCGCCGTCGCCGCCGCGGGCGGTACCTGGCTCCTGCATCGCCGGGCGAGAGGCGACGGGATCTGACGGACACCCTCCGCTGTCCGTCCCACCGGTACCGCTTCCCTCCCCCTCCGGGCCCGACGCCCCTCGCGGCCCGGAGGGGGGTACGGGGGTCGGCCGAGAGAGGGTCCGCCTCAAGGGCGGGCCAGTCGAGCGAGGGCCCCTCTCGAAGCGGGCCCATTGAGCGAGGGCCCGAGGCCGAGGCGAAGGCCCAGCCCAGAGAGGGGTCACACGCCATGCCCAAAGTCGGCAACACCGCGATAGCCGCCGTCACCGTCACCGCCCTCTGCTCCGGCGCCTGGCTGCTGCACAGCGCGGCCGAGACCAGCGCCCCGCCCCAGCCCTCCGCCGCGCAGGCCGGCACCGGCCCCGGCGACCCGCGGGCCGCCCCCGCGCTCGCCCCCTCTCCCCCGGACCGCATCCGCATCCCCTCCCTCCGCGTGGACGCGCCGCTGATGGGGCTCGGGCTCACTGCGGGCGGGAGCCTGGATGTGCCGCCCGCCGCGAAGAAGAACCTGGCCGGCTGGTACGAGGCCGGCACCACCCCCGGCGAGACCGGCACCGCCATCGTCGCGGGCCACGTCGACAACTCTGAGGGGCCCGCCGTCTTCTACTCGCTGGGCGCGGTGAAGAAAGGCGCCGCGATCGAGGTCGAACGGCGGGACGGGAGCGTCGCCGTGTTCACGGTGGACGCCGTCGAGGTCTACCGCGCGGACGCGTTCCCCGACAAGAAGGTGTACGGAGCAGCCGCGCGCCCGGAGCTGCGGGTCATCACCTGCGGCGGCGGATACTCACGCACGACCGGATATCAGGGCAACGTCGTGGTCTTCGCCCACCTCATCACCTCCCGCTGATCATCAGCTTTCACGCCAGCCACTGCTGATACGCCAGATTCGCCACCAGCGCGAACACCACCGTCAGCAACACCACCCGAACAAACCCACTCCCCCTCTTCAACGCCGTCCGCGCCCCGAGAGTTCCCCCCGCCAGATTGAACACCGCCATCACCGCCGCCAGCTTCCACATCACCGCCCCCTGCCACGCGAACGTCGCCAGCGCGCCCGCGTTCGTGCAGCAGTTGACGATCTTCGCGGTGGCCGACGCGGTCACCAGGTCCAGGTGGAGGACCGCCGTGAGGGTCAGGACGAGGAACGTCCCGGTGCCGGGCCCGATGAGGCCGTCGTAGAAACCGATGCCCACGCCCGCCAGGCCGATCGCCGCCAGGACGCGGCGCGGGCCCGCCGGGCCGGTCGCGGGGGCCGTGCCGAAGGCCGGGCGGGCGATGACGAAGGCCGCGACCGCCAGCAGGACGACCATGATGACCGGCTTCAGGACCGCCGTGCTCATGCCGGCCGCGAGGAACGCGCCCGCCGAGGAGCCGAGCAGCGCGGCGACGCCGATGCGGACGGCGAGCCGGACGTCCACGCGCGTCCTGCGGGCGTACGTCACCGCCGCCCCGGACGTCCCGACGATCGCGACCGCCTTGTTGGTGCCCAGCGCGTGCGCGGCCGGGGTGCCGGCGGGCAGGCCCAGCAGGAGCGCGGGCAGCAGGAGGAGTCCGCCGCCGCCCACGACCGCGTCGATCCAGCCGGCGGCCAGGGCGGCGAGGCAGAGCAGGGCCAGGGTGGCCAGGGGTATGTCGGGCATGATCGCGACTTTATGCGGCCCGTATCTCCCCTCACATCCCGCCCCCTCCCCCGCTGAGGGCAGCGTTCCCCCCGGGAAACAGCCGTGATGCGGCCGGGAAACCTCCGCGTCGCACGCTCGGGGTCATGACCTCGGACGACGGAGGCTGCTGATGCCCACGGACACCCCCACGATCGTGCTTGTCGGCCATGGCATGGTCGGCCAGCGCTTCCTCGAAGCGCTCGCCGCGCGCGGCCTGACCGCCACGCACCGCGTGGTCGTGCTGTGCGAGGAGACGCGCCCCGCGTACGACCGCGTCCGGCTGACCTCGTACTTCTCGGGCACGACCCCGGACGAACTCTCCCTGACCGACTGGGAGTTGATCGCCGAGCACGGCATCGAGCTGTACCTGGGCGACCCCGCCGAACACATCGACCGCACGGCCCGTACGGTAACGTCCCGCTCCGGCCTGGAAGTTGCGTACGACGTCCTCGTCCTCGCCACCGGCTCCTACCCCTTCGTGCCGCCCGTCCCGGGCAAGGACGCCGAGGGATGTTTCGTGTACCGGACCATCGACGACCTTCTGGCGATCGAGGCGTACGCGAAGTCCCGCGCGCGTGTGGGCGCGGTGGTCGGCGGCGGGCTGCTCGGGCTCGAGGCGGCGGGAGCGCTCCAGGGGCTCGGACTCACCAGCCACATCGTGGAGTTCGCGCCCCGGCTGATGCCCGTGCAGGTCGACGAGGGGGGCGGTGCGGCGCTGCTGCGGACCATCGAGGGGATGGGGCTGAGCGTGCACACCGGGGTGGGCACGCAGGAGGTCGTCGTCGGGGACGACGGCGCCGTCACCGGGATGAGGCTGTCCGACGGGTCCGAACTCGCCGCGGATCTCGTGGTGTTCAGCGCCGGTGTGCGCCCGCGCGACCAACTCGCCCGGGACTGCGGCCTGTTGGTCGGTGAGCGCGGCGGGATCAGTGTGGACGAGCAGTGCCGTACCGTCTCCGACCCGCACGTGTTCGCGATCGGCGAGTGCGCGCTGGCCGCCGACGGGCGGGTGTACGGGCTGGTGGCGCCGGGGTACGAGCAGGCGGAGACGGCCGCCGCGACGATCGCCGCCGACGAATCCGCCTTCACCGGCGCCGACTTGTCGACGAAGCTGAAGCTGCTCGGCGTCGACGTGGCCTCCTTCGGCGACGCGCACGGCACGTCCGGCGACTGCCTGGACGTCGTCTACTCGGACGCCCGCTCCGGGCTCTACAAGAAGCTGGTGATCGCCCGCGACGGCACCCTGCTGGGCGGCATCCTGGTGGGCGACGCGGACGCGTACGGGACCCTGCGCGCGCTGACCGGTTCGGTGCCGCCGGTCGCCCCCGAGTCCCTTGTCCTGCCCGCCGGTTCGGGCGGCGGCGCGCAGCTCGGGCCCTCGGCGCTGCCGGACGAGGCGGTGATCTGCTCCTGCAACAACGTCACCAAGGGCACGATCCGGGGCGCGGTCGCCGAGCACTCCTGCACGACCGTCCCCGAGGTCAAGAAGTGCACCAAGGCCGGTACCAGCTGCGGGAGTTGCGTCAAGGTCCTCGGCCAGCTGGTCACCGCCGAACTGGAGGCGTCCGGCGTCGAGGTCGACAAGGGGCTGTGCGGCTGCTTCGCGCAGACCCGCGAGGAGCTGTACGAGATCGTCCTGGCGCTGCGGATCGGCACGTACCAGGGGCTGTTGGACCGCTACGGCCGTGAGAGCGCCCGGGGCGGCGACGGCTGCGAGGTGTGCAAGCCGACCGTCGCTTCGATCATCGCCTCCCTCGCTCCGGCGATCGGCGCGAGCGGGTACGTCCTCGACGGCGAACAGGCCGCGCTCCAGGACAGCAACGACCACTTCCTCGCCAACCTCCAGAAGAACGGCTCCTATTCGGTCGTCCCGCGCGTCCCCGGCGGTGAGATCACCCCGGAGAAACTCATCGTGATCGGCGAGGTGGCCCGGGACTTCGGGCTCTACACGAAGATCACCGGCGGTCAGCGCATCGACCTCTTCGGCGCCCGCGTCGAACAACTCCCGCTGATCTGGGCCCGGTTGGTGGACGCCGGCTTCGAGTCGGGGCACGCGTACGGCAAGGCGCTGCGGACCGTGAAGTCCTGCGTGGGACAGACCTGGTGCCGTTACGGCGTGCAGGACTCCGTCCGGATGGCGATCGAACTGGAGCTGCGCTACCGGGGGTTGCGCTCGCCGCACAAGCTGAAGTCGGCCGTCTCCGGCTGCGCCCGCGAGTGCGCCGAGGCCCAGTCGAAGGACTTCGGCATCATCGCCACCGCCGGCGGCTGGAACCTGTACGTCGGCGGCAACGGCGGCGCCACCCCGCGCCACGCGGACCTCCTCGCCCAGGACCTCACCGACGCCCGACTCGTCCAGCTCATCGACCGGTTCCTCATGTTCTACATCCGTACGGCCGACCGGCTGGAGCGCACCTCGACCTGGCTGGAGCGGCTGCCCGGCGGCCTCGGCCACGTCCGTGAGGTGGTCGTCGAGGACTCCCTCGGCATCTGCGAGGAGCTGGAGTCGCTGATGGCGGCGCATGTCGCCGGGTACCGCGACGAGTGGGCCGAGACCATCGACGACCCTGAAAAACTCGCCCGGTTCGTGTCGTTCGTGAACGCGCCCGACACCCCCGACCCGGTCGTCGGCTTCGTGCCGGAGCGCGGCCAGATCAAGCCCGACCTGCCGCTGCTGTCCATCGGCACGCGCCCCATGGAAGGAAGCGTCCCGCGATGACCCTGGCCCCCGAGACGACCACGCTGAAGGTCCAAGTACGCCTGGAGGAGGGGTGGTTGGCGGTCTGCGACCTCGAACTCCTGCTGCCGGGGCGGGGGGTGGCCGCCCTGCTGCCGGACGGGCGTCAGGTGGCGCTCTTCCGGGACCGGGCGGGCGCGCTGTACGCCATCGACAACCGTGATCCGTTCGGCGGGGCGGCCGTGCTCTCGCGCGGGCTCACCGGGACCCATCAGGGACGGCCGTTCGTCGCCTCCCCGCTGCTGAAGCAGCGGTTCGACCTGGTCAGCGGGGAGTGTCTGGACGATGCTTCGGTGCGGGTCGCCGCTTATGAAGTGCGGGCCGCCTGAGGGGGGTTGCTAGGTGCGGGCCAGCTGACGGGAGTCGGCCCGGGGTGCCGTCGGAGGTTTCCCGGCCCGCCGCTCCTCGTCCGCGACCGCCTGGAGCCGTACGAAGGCGTCCAGGCCGCCCAGCGGTGCGGTGCGCAGGGCCGCTTCGCCGCCGCCCGCGTGGGCCAGCCGCTGGACCAGGGCGAGGCCGAGTCCGGTGCCGC
This sequence comes from Streptomyces sp. AMJ-169, assembly GCF_055597585.1. Taxonomy (NCBI): domain Bacteria; kingdom Bacillati; phylum Actinomycetota; class Actinomycetes; order Kitasatosporales; family Streptomycetaceae; genus Streptomyces; species Streptomyces sp. AMJ-169. Next base: position 144,488 of record NZ_JBVLTJ010000010.1, on the reverse strand, counting down.
CCTTGGGGGCGTCGGGGGCGCGCCAGAAGCGGTCGAAGGCGCGGCGGCGCTGCTCGGCGGTCATGCCGGGGCCCTCGTCCATGACGTGCACCTCGACGTGGGCGGGGGTCAACGAGCGGGCGGTGAACCGGCGTTCGGTGCCGCCGGGGCGGCGGGTGTCGATGCAGACGGTGGTGCCGGGGGGCGCGACGCGCAGGGCGTTGGAGAGGAAGTTGTCCAGGATCTGCTCCAGCGCGCCGGACACGGCGGTGGCGCGGCCGACGTGGTCGCCGGTGAACGCGAGCCGTACGCCGTGCTGTTGGTACAGGGGCAGCCATGCGTGGTGGCGTTCGGCGCAGATCAAGTCGACGTCGACCGCTTCGAGTTGGGCCGCCTTCTCGTCGAGGCGGGCCATCGCGAGCAGGCCTTCGACCATGCGGGCGAGCCGGTCGGTCTCGGTCATCGCGGCGGCGAGGCTGCCGCGGGCCTGGAGGGCGATGTGGTTCTCCAGGTTCTCAAGTCGCAGGCGCAGCGCGGCCAGTGGCGTCTTCAGCTGGTGCGACGCCTCACCGGCGAACGCCCGCTGGGAGGACAGGAGGTGTTCGAGCCGGGCGGCGGTGCTGTTGAACGTGGCGGCCAGGCTGCGCACTTCGGGCGGCCCGGCGGTGACGGCGACCGGCTTGGCGCTGCCGCCCGCCGCCAACTCGTGCGTGGCACGCTCCAGTTCACGGATCGGGCGGCCGGTCCAGCGGGCGATGGCGAAGCCGATGACGGCGACGGCGGCGAGCGCGGCGGCGCCGATCCCGGCGAGCAGCAGCCAGAAGTGGTGGACGCGTTCGTGGACCATGCGGGTCGGCAGGATGATGCGGACCGCGCCCTGGAGTTCGGCGCCGTGCAGGATCGGCCGGGCGACGGACAAGTACTGGACGCCGCCGATGTCGGAGGTCCGTACATCCGCCGTGGAGGTGCCCTTGAGGGCGGCGGTGATGTCGGGCCCGGTCTCCTCGCCCTGCTCAAGGGGGTGGGAGGTGGCGAGGAGGGCGCCCGCGGTGTCGACGATCAGCACTCTGCCGCCGATCCGCCCGGCGCAGTGCGCGGCGCGGGCGGGCAGGTCCTGGGCGGCTGTTCCGGCCTCCAGCGAGAGGGAGGCGTAGGCCGCCACCGACTCCGCCTCGTCCTGCGCCGAGTTGAGGACCCGCTCGCGTTCGGCGCCGGAGTAGATGTAGCCGAGGGGCAGTTCGAGGCTGAGCAGGAGGAGCGCGGCGAGGGTGAGGTAGCTGAGCAGGAGGCGGCGGGTCATCGCGCGGCCGTCCAGTCGTAGTCGCTGTGGTAGTCGCGGGAGCCGGAAGAGCCGTAGGAGGCGGTGGAGTTGGGGGAGCCGGAAGAGCCGTAGGAGGCGGTGGAGTTGGGGGAGCCGTAGGAGCTGTAAGGGTTTCCGTACGCCGGCTCGGGGGCGGGCGCCGGGGCCGGCGGGCGGCCTTGCACCGCGAGGCGGAAGCCGACTCCGCGCAGGGTCTGGATCCACGCCGGGTTGCCCAACTTGCGCCGCAGCGTGGCGACATGGACGTCCAGGGTCTTGGTCGGGCCCTGGTAGTGCGGGTCCCACACCCGGTCCAGGATCTGCTGCCGTGAGTAGACCGCGCCCGGGTCCTCGGTGAGCAGCGCGAGGAGGTCGAACTCCTTCGGGGTGAGGATGACGGTGTCCTCCCCCACCCACACCTGCCGGGTCCGCCGGTCCACGACCAACGGGCCGGTGAGACCGCCTTGTTGGGGTTGTGGAGGGATGTACGGCTGCTGCGTGTACGAAGGCTGGGGCGGCGGGGTGTACGAAGGCGTCGGTGTGAACGGCTGGGCCGCGTACGCCTCTTGGGTCTCGTTGCCGTGGTCCCCGGTGAACTCCCCGCCCCCGGAGACGCGTTGGGAGCGGCGGGTGACCGCGCGGACCCGGGCCACCAGCTCCCGCATGCTGAACGGCTTCGCGAGGTAGTCGTCGGCGCCGAGTTCGAGACCCAGGACCCGGTCGGCCTCCTCCCCCCGGGCGCTGAGGATGATGATGGGCACTTCCGAGACCTGCCGGATGCCCCGGCAGACGTCGATGCCGTCGATGTCCGGCAGGCCCAGGTCGAGCAGGACGACGTCGCCGTACGGTCCCCTCAGCCCCTCGGTCCCGTTGGGGACGTGCTGGACGGTCAGTCCGAAGTGGCCGAGACCCTCGACGAGCGGTTCGGCGATCGTGTGGTCGTCCTCTATGAGCAGGACTTGTACGCCCATACGTTCCGTCTCTTCCCGTTGTCTGGCCTGCCCCGGTCAGCGGCTCGGCGGATTCTTCACAGTACAAGAAAGCGGAGGCAAAAAGCCCTCCCTCCGTAAAAATGTCCGGGTCCTGTCTGCGATTTAGTGTTCCTCTAACCTTCCGCTGGGAGACCCCCCTCTACTGTCGAAGCATGCGGCTCTGACCTGCGGATATGGTCCGCAGTCCGGCTTCTTCGGGAGGAATCGTGCAGGCATTGCTGGAGCGGGCCCGGGCGTTCAAGCGTCGGGTCGACTTCGAAAGCGGCGAATACCGGAAATTGGCGGACGGACAAAGTCCGGAGGTCCTGTTCATCACCTGCTCGGACTCGCGGGTGATACCGGCGCTGATCACCGGAGCGCGGCCGGGTGAGATATTCGAGCTGCGTAATGCGGGGAATATCGTCCCGCCGCACGACGGAGCCGGCCCCTCCGGTGAGGCCGCCACCATCGAGTACGCGCTGGAGGTGCTCGGCGTTCAGGACGTCGTGGTGTGCGGTCACTCGCACTGCGGGGCGATGGGCGCGATCACCGCCGGGGACGACCTCTCCGAGCTGCCCGGTGTCGCGGCCTGGCTGGAGCTGGCCCGGCCGGAGCTGGCCGCCGCCCTGGACGTCGTACGCGGCGAGCGGTCGCTGCTCGGGGTCACTCAGCTGAACGTCGTCAACCAGCTTCAGCGGCTGGCGAGTTACCCGGTTGCGCAGCGCCGGATCGAGGCCGGGGAGCTGCGGTTGCACGGGTGGTACTACGAGGTGCACACCGGTCAGGTGCAGGAGCTGGGCGCGGACGGGGCGTTCCGGGTGCACGCGGCATGAGCGGGACGCATGCGGCGCGGACGCGGGGGGAGCGGGCGGCGGGCCGGGGCGGCTTCGCCGGGCCGGCGAGTTATCCGGGGTCGGCCGGGTATCCCGGGGGTTCTGGATACGCCGGGGGGTCCGGGGGGTCCGGGTACGTCGGGGGTTCCGGGTACGCCGGGTCCTCCGGGACATCCGGGGGTTCCGGGTCCTCCGGGACATCCGGGGCTGCCGGGTACACCGGGTCCTCCGGGGCATCCGGATATGCCGGTCCCTCCGGCCGCCCCGACTCCTCAGCCTCGTCCGGACACTCCGGCTACTCCGGGTCCGCCGAATACTCCGGCTCCTCCGGCCGGCCGGGCCCCTCCGGATACTCCGATCGCCCCAACTCCCCTACCTCCCCCGGCTATTCCGGATCCCGCGCGGCCCGCCCCGGCCCCTCCCCCAAGGGCTCCGCCCAGAAGGGCCCCAAGGTCGATCTCGCCACCGAGATCACCGCCTCCCTCGTCGTCTTCCTCGTCGCCCTCCCCCTGTGTATCGGCGTCGCCGTCGCCTCCGGGGTGCCCGCCGAGCTCGGGATCATCTCCGGGGTGATCGGCGGGCTCGTGGTCGGGGCGGCGCGTGGGTCGACGCTTCAAGTCAGCGGGCCCGCCGCCGGGTTGGCGGCGCTGGTGGCGGAGACGGTGCTGGAGCACGGGGTCGCCATGCTCGGCGTGATCGTCCTGTTCTCCGGGCTGCTCCAGATCGTGCTCGGGCTGGTCCGGCTCGGGCGGTTCTTCCAGGCGATCTCGCTGGCCGTCGTACAGGGCATGCTCGCCGGGATCGGGCTGCCGCTGATGTTCAGCCAGGCGTATCCGATGATGGACTCCAAGGCGCCGGGTACGCCGCTGGAGAACATGGCCGGTATCCCGGGGCTGCTCGCCAACACCCTTGCGGATCCTCAGGCGTTGATCGCGGCGGGGCTCGGCGTCGTCACCGTCGTCCTCAGCTTCCTGTGGAAGAAGGCGCCGGGTCCGGTCAAGAAGGTGCCGGCCGCGCTGGTCGCCGTGGGCATCGGGATCGCGGTGGCCTCGCTGCCCGGGGTCGACGTGAAGACGCTCCAGGTGGGGAATCTGCTGGCGTCGGTCAGCGTGCCGGGACCCGCCGAGTTCGCGGGGCTCGCGGACGTCGGGATCATCACGGCGATCCTGACGTTCACGGTGATCGCGTCCGCCGAGTCGCTGTTCACGGCGGCTGCGGTGGACCGGATGCACGACGGCGCGCGGACCCGGTACAACCCTGAGCTGATCGCCCAGGGGGCCGGGAACACCATCGCCGGGCTGCTGGGCGCGCTGCCCATCACCGCTGTCGTGGCCCGGAGTTCGGCGAATGTGCAGGCCGGGGCGAAGACGCGGCTGTCGCGGACGCTGCATGGGCTGTGGCTGCTGGCGTTCGCGCTGTTGCTGCCGCAGGTGCTGGCGCTGGTGCCGATCTCCGTGCTGGCGGGGGTGCTGGTGCACAGCGGGTGGAAGCTGTTCGCGCCGGAGGAGTTCCCGAAGATGTGGCGGCAGGACCGGGGGGAGTTCGCGGTCATGACCGTGACGACTCTTGTGATCGTCGCGACCGCGCTGCTGGAGGGGGTCGTCCTCGGGCTCGCCGCCGGGATCGTGCTGGCCGCCGTCCGGATGTCCAAGACCGTCATCCGGCGGCAGGTGAAGGACGACACCGCTGTCGTGGTCATGGCCGGGAACGCGACTTTCCTGCGGCTGCCCGAGGTGATCGAGGCGCTGGAGGGGGCCGCCGAGTCCGGCAAGGACCGCATCCGGCTGGACCTGACCGGCGTGACCCACCTCGACCACGCCTGCCGCAGCCAGGTGGAGGAGTTCACGGCACAGCAGCGGAAGAAGGGGCTCCGGGTGGAGCTGCTGATGCCCGGGGGCGCGAAGGCGGCGGCTCCTGCCGTGGAAACGGCCGAGGAGAGCGGGGAGTTCCCCGGGTACGACGACTTCCCCGCCTACCCGGCCTACCCCGACTCACCACCGGACGTGTCGGCCACGTACGCACGGCCCGGACAGGGGTACGGGGAGCCCCCGCTCCCTCGCCGCACCCCAGCACCGGCCGCACCCGCACCCGCACCCGCCGGACCGCCGTCGCCCACGGCGGAGTGGTTCTACTTGGACACGACACCGATGCCGGAGGATTTCGCGGAGCGGTATGCGGAGGGGTATGCGTATCGGTAGGGGGGAGGAGGGGGCTGGGGAGACCGGCGGGCCGGAGGGGGGCGGCTGGCCGGGGAGGCCGGCGCGGCGAGGGAGCCGACCCGGTGAGGGGGGCGGCTGGCCGGGGAAGCCGACGCGGCAAAGGAACCAGCCGAGCGAGAAGGCCAGCCGACCAGGGAAGCCGGCACGGCAAAGGAACCAGCCGAGCCAGGACGCCAGTTAGTCGGGGAAGCCCGCGCAGCGAAGGAGCCAGCCGTCCGGTGGATCGGAGGGTGTCCGGGCGCACCGCCTACGGCCGGCCCCGCTCACCCCCTCCGCGTCCCCGCCCGCCGACCGGTCAGGACATCCCCAGCCGCCGCCCGTACGCCGACCCGGCGCAAACCCCACAGCTCAAGACACCCGCACCCCGCCCCTCAAGACGCCCCCACCCCCTCCCCGTACACCACCCCCGTCAACCTCTCCGACACCTCCCACAGCCACTCCGCCAACCGGTCGTCCCGCGTACGCGGCGCCCGCCAGGACGGGGCGGGGGCGCCGCGCCACAGGGCGAAGGACGGGCCCGTGAAGGAGTCGGGGCGGACGCCGGGTGCGGTGGCCGCGTACAGCAGGGGCAGCGCGCCCGTCTCCGCCGGCTGGGCGAAGACCTTGTCGCCGACCTCCATCAGCGCCCGGCCGGCCCGTCCCCCGACCCCGGAGGACAGGCCGGTCGCGGCGTACCCGGGGTGGGCGGCGGCCACGACGACACCGGAGCCCGCGTCGGCGAGGCGGCGGGCGAGGGCGTGCGTGAACAGCAGGACGGCCGACTTCGAGCGGGCGTAGGCGGTCCAACGGTGGTAGCTGCGCAGGCCGTTGGGGTCACGGAGGTCGACGTTGGACATGGCGTGCATGGCGCTGGAGACGTTGACCACGCGGGGGACGGACGTGTACGAGGCTCCCAGCACATCCGCGCCCCCGGCCACCCCAACTCTCGCGGCCCCCTGCACCTCCGCCGCCTCTGCCACCCCGGCCCTCGCAACCCCCTCCGCCTCTGTCACCCCTTGCACATCCGCGCCCCCGGCCACCCCAACTCTCGCAACCCCCTCCGCCACCCCGGCCCGCGCGCCCCCCTCCCCCTCCGCAGCCCCCAGCACATCCGCAACCCCGGCCCCCGCAGCCGCCCCAGTCCCCACAGTCCCCTTCGCCTCAGCCGCCCCAGCCCCCTCCGCCGCCCCCAACAACCTCGGCAACAACAACCCCGTCAACGCGAAGTGCCCCAAATGGTTCACCCCGAACTGCGTCTCGAACCCGTCCGCCGTCGTCCCGTACGTCACCCCCATCACACCCGCGTTGTTGACGAGCAGATCGACCCGGTCGTACGGGAACCCCTCCGCGAACCGGCGTACCGAGCGCAGGTCGGCGAGGTCGAGGAGGCGGAACTCGGTCTGGGCGTCGGGGACTTCCGCGCGGAGGCGGTCGCGGGCGGCCCGGGCGCGAGGTTCGCTGCGGCAGGCGAGGATCACCGTCGCCCCCTTGCGGGCCAGCTCCCGCGCGGTGATGTACCCGAGTCCGGTGTTGGCCCCGGTGACGACCGCCACCCGGCCGCTCTGATCCGGGATCTCCCGCGCGCTCCAGCCGCCCATGCCCCGCAGCCCCCTTCTCCAGTGGTGATCCTCTCCACACTAGGAGGGAGCGTGTCGGGACGGCGTATGTATGTTGCGGATTACGACCGGTTTCGGACGGTTCGTCTACGCGCGTCCGGCATTCCTCGCACGCACGTCCGGCATCCCCTCCCAGAATCCCCGGCCCCCCCGTTATCTTCTACACGGTCCTGCAAGAGGGCCGCTGGCCTCCGGGCCCGGCATGACTGTTCCCCCCTGTCGAACGGATGACCTGGGGGGTGGTGTTCACCGGGCCCGAGAGGTGTTGTCGGAGACGCTGATGAGAGGCCCGGCCACCGTCCGGTCCGGTGCAATGCCGGGCAGTTCGCGGGCGGCAGGTCTGCATAACGTGGATGCGCGAGAACGACACCGACACCGAAGGCCAGCCGCACCAGAGGAGTTGAAGCACGATGTTCGACACCGGCGACGTGGGCGTCTTCCTCGGCCTGGACGTCGGCAAGACCGCTCACCACGGCCACGGGCTGACCCCGGCAGGGAAGAAGGTCTTCGACAAGCAGCTGCCCAACAGTGAGCCCAGGTTGAGGGCCGTCTTCGACAAGCTGGCCGCGAAGTTCGCCACCGTGCTGGTGATCGTGGACCAGCCCGCCTCGATCGGAGCCCTGCCCCTGACGGTCGCCCGGGACGCCGGCTGCAAGGTCGCCTACCTGCCCGGACTGGCCATGCGGCGGATCGCCGACCTCTACCCCGGCGAGGCGAAGACCGACGCGAAGGACGCCGCGGTGATCGCGGACGCCGCCCGCACCATGCCGCACACCCTGCGCTCGCTGGAACCCACCGACGAGATCACCGCCGAGCTGACCGTGCTCGTCGGCTTCGACCAGGACCTCGCGGCCGAGGCCACCCGCACCTCCAACCGCATACGCGGCCTGCTCACCCAGTTCCACCCGTCGCTGGAACGCGTCCTCGGACCCCGCCTCGACCACCAGGCCGTCACCTGGCTCCTGGAACGCCACGGCTCCCCGGCCGCCCTGTGCAAAGCCGGACGCCGCAGGCTCGTCGAACTGGTCCGGCCCAAGGCTCCGCGCATGGCCCAGCGGCTGATCGACGAGGTGTTCGACGCGCTCGACGAACAGACCGTCGTGGTCCCGGGCACCGGCACCCTCGACATCGTGATCCCGTCCCTGGCCCGCTCGCTCGCTGCCGTCCACGAACAACGACGAGCCCTGGAAGCACAGATCGGACAGCTGCTGGAGGCCCACCCTCTTTCCCCGGTCCTGACCTCGATTCCGGGAGTCGCGGTCAGGACCGCCGCCACCTTGCTGGTCACCGTCGGCGACGCAACCGGCTTCCCCACCGCCGCCCACCTCGCCTCCTACGCCGGCCTCGCCCCCACGACCAAGTCGTCGGGCACCTCGATCCACGGCGAACACGCACCCAGAGGCGGCAACCGACAGCTCAAACGCGCGATGTTCCTGTCCGCGTTCGCCGCCCTGCACGACCCCGCCTCCCGCACCTACTACGACAAATGCCGGGCCCGCGGGAAAACCCACACCCAAGCCCTCCTCCGCCTCGCCCGCCAGCGGATCAACGTGCTCTTCGCGATGCTCCGCGACGGCACCCTCTACGAACCCAGAACCCCACGCCCCGCTTGACGAAAGACATAGAGGCACCCCCCCAGAACCTCCGCCCCCCCAGAACCTCCGCCCCCCTCGGAACCTCCGGCACCCCCAGAACCTCCGCCCCCCTCGGAACCTCCGGCCCCAGAACCTCCAGCCCGCCCGTCGACCACACCCCCGCACAGAGGGCGGCACCCCCCGCACAGGGATGCCGCCCTCTCTTGTGTACCGGGAGCCGCCGCCGATCGGTGAGGGTCGGGGACCGGCCGCCGCTCTCCGGGGCCTCAGCGGTGGTCGCTGCCCGCCGACTGGGTCGCCGCGCGGCCGGCCTCCAGGCGGGCGACGGGGATGCGGAACGGCGAGCAGGAGACGTAGTCCAGCCCGACCTCGTGGAAGAAGTGCACGGACTCGGGGTCGCCGCCGTGCTCGCCGCACACCCCGAGCTTCAGGTCGGGCCGGGTGGCCCGGCCCGCCTCCGCCGCCGACTTCACGAGCGAGCCGACGCCGTCGCGGTCGATGGTCTCGAAGGGCGACACCCCGAAGATGCCCTTCTCCAAGTAGGCGGTGAAGAAGGAGGCTTCGACGTCGTCGCGGCTGAACCCCCATACGGTCTGCGTCAGATCGTTGGTGCCGAAGCTGAAGAACTCGGCGGCCTCGGCGATCTGACCGGCCGTCAGAGCGGCGCGGGGCAGCTCGATCATCGTGCCGATGGCCAGCTTGAGTTCGGTCCCGGTGGCCGCCTCGACCTCGGCGACGACCTGGTCGGCCTCCTCGCGGACGATCTCCAGTTCCTGGACGGTGCCGACGAGCGGGATCATGATCTCGGCGCGCGGGTCGCCCTTGGCGGCCTTGCGGGCGGCGGCGGCCTCGGCGATGGCGCGCACCTGCATGGTGAACAGGCCGGGGATGACGAGGCCGAGACGGACGCCGCGCAGGCCGAGCATCGGGTTCTGCTCGTGGAGGCGGTGGACGGCCTGGAGCAGGCGCAGGTCGTTCTCGTTGTGGTCCTTGCGGGCCTCGGCGAGCGCGACGCGGACCGACAACTCGGTGATGTCGGGCAGGAATTCGTGCAGCGGCGGGTCCAACAGGCGGACGGTGACAGGGAGTCCGTCCATCGCCTCGAACAGCTCGATGAAGTCCTGCTTCTGCAAAGGGAGTAGGGCCTTCAGTGACTCCTCGCGCTCTACCTCGGTGTCCGCGAGGATGAGCCGTTCCACCAACTCCCGCCGGTCGCCCAGGAACATGTGCTCGGTGCGGCACAGCCCGATCCCCTGGGCGCCGAACCGCCGTGCGCGCAGGGCGTCTTCGGCGTTGTCGGCGTTGGCGCGCACCCGCAGCCGGCGCTTGCGGTCGGCGAACGCCATGATGCGGTGCACGGCCTCGACGAGCTCGTCGGCCTCCTCGGCGCCCGCGTGCATCCGGCCCTCGAAGTACTCGACGACCGGGGAGGGCACGACGGGCACCTCACCGAGGTAGACCTTGCCGGTGGAGCCGTCGATGGACAGGACGTCGCCCTCCTCGATGACGTGCCCGCCGGGCACGGTCATCCGGCGCCGCTTGGTGTCGACCTCCAGCTCCTCGGCGCCGCAGACACAGGTCTTGCCCATGCCGCGCGCGACGACGGCCGCGTGCGAGGTCTTGCCGCCGCGCGAGGTCAGGATGCCCTCGGCGGCGATCATGCCGTCGAGGTCGTCGGGGTTGGTCTCGCGGCGGACCAGGATGACCTTCTCGCCGGAGCGCGACCACTTGACGGCCGTGTACGAATCGAAGACGGCCTTGCCGACGGCGGCGCCCGGCGAGGCGGCGATGCCCCGGCCGACCTGCTCGGCCTTGGCGTCCTCGGCGAAGCGGGGGAACATCAGCTGGGCGAGCTGCGCGCCGGTGACGCGCTGGAGGGCCTCGGTCTCGTCGATGAGGCCCTGGTCGACGAGCTGCGTCGCGATCCGGAACGCGGCGCCCGCCGTACGCTTGCCGACGCGGGTCTGGAGCATCCACAACTGGCCGCGCTCGATGGTGAATTCGATGTCGCAGAGGTCCTTGTAGTGGTTCTCCAGCGTGGTCATGATCCGCATCAGCAGGTCGTACGACGCCTTGTCGACCGTCTCAAGATCGGCGAGGGGGACGGTGTTGCGGATGCCGGCGACGACGTCCTCGCCCTGGGCGTTGGCGAGGTAGTCGCCGTAGACGCCCTGGTAGCCGGAGGCGGGGTCGCGGGTGAAGGCGACGCCGGTGCCGGAGTCGGGGCCGAGGTTGCCGAAGACCATGGAGCAGATGTTGACGGCGGTGCCGAGGTCGCCGGGGATGCGTTCCTGGCGGCGGTAGAGCTTGGCGCGGTCGCCGTTCCAGGACTCGAAGACGGCCTTCACCGCGAGGTCCATCTGCTCGCGCGGGTCCTGCGGGAAGTCGCGTCCCGTCTCCTGCTTGACGATCTTCTTGAAGGTGGCGACCAGCTTCTTCAGGTCGGCGGCCTCCAGGTCGGTGTCGACCGTGACCTTCTTCGCCTGCTTGGCCTTCTCCAGCGCCTCCTCGAAGCGGTCGCCGTCGACGCCGAGGACGGTCTTGCCGAACATCTGGATGAGCCGCCGGTAGGAGTCCCAGGCGAACCGCTCGTCCCCGGCCTGCGCGGCGAGGCCCTGCACGGAGGTGTCGGAGAGGCCGATGTTGAGGACGGTGTCCATCATGCCCGGCATGGAGAACTTCGCGCCCGAACGGACCGACACGAGAAGGGGGTTGTCGCTCTGGCCGAGCTTCTTGCCCATCCGGGTCTCAAGGGTGTCGAGGTGCGCGCTCACCTCGTCACGCAGTGCCGCCGGTTCCGCGCCGCTGTCGAGGTAGACCTTGCAGGCGTCGGTCGTGATGGTGAATCCAGGGGGGACCGGGAGGCCGAGGTTGGTCATCTCGGCGAGGTTGGCGCCTTTGCCGCCCAGGAGGTCCTTGAGGTCCTTGTTTCCTTCGGTGAAGTCATAAACGAACTTCGTGGTCCGCGGTGTTCTGTTCTCCGACACGGTTCTCGACTCCCTCAAGGACGCGACGGCTGCCCTGACGACGAGGAACATACCCAGATCCCAGGCCTGCGGGGAGGTCCGGCCGGGTGTCGCGAGCCGGAGTCCCGCCATGTACCAACGGTTCACAGGTCAAGGCCGAGCAAAGGACGGCGACCCCTTTCGTTCACTTCCTGAAGGCGGCCACATCTTCCCCACCCGGCATGACGCTCACGTGAGCGACATTCCACACGTATGAGTTCGCCCGGTGAACACTCAAGGAGTGGCACCCAGTGCCACCCCTTGAGGAAGTGCAGCCACCCACGATTCGCTCATGTGAGCGCAACCCTTATCAAGAGTGGCGAGTATCACGCCCCCTACCGGCGCCCCCGATACCGGCGCCCTAATACCCGAGCGCCGCCAACCGCCGCTCCACCCGCTCCGGCGCATACAGATGCTCCACGACCAGCGCCCCCGCCCCCACCAGCCCCGCCCGGTCCCCCAGCCGTGAGGTCACGACCTCCAGATGGGCGGTCGAGCGCGGCAGCGCCCGCTGGTACAGCAACTCCCGCACCCCGGTGAGGAACGGCGTCCCCGCGAGGTCCCCGGCGATCATCAGCACGCCCGGGTTGAGCAGCGTGACGACGGTCGCGAGCACGTCGCCGACCTGCCGCCCGGCCTCCCGCGCGAGCGCCGCCGCCTCCGTGTGCCCGGCCGCCAGCAGCTCCCGCACATCGGACCCGGACGCCGCCGGCACCCCGGCCTCGGCCAGCCGCCGCGCGACCGCGCCCCCGCTGGCGACGGCCGCGAGACAGCCGTACGAGCCGCAGCGGCACAGGGCGTCGGCGCCGACCCGGATATGGCCGAGGTCGCCCGCGCCGCCGTCGACGCCCCGGAAGATCGAGCCGTCCACGACGACCCCGGCGCCGATCCCGGTCGAGACCTTGACCAGGACGAACGCCGAGCAGTCGGGGTGGGCGGCGCGCTGTTCGGCGTACGCCATGAGGTTGGCGTCGTTGTCGACGAGGACGGGGACGGCCGGCGCGGAGGTGTGCTCGGTGAAGGCGCGGGCGAGCCGGCCCCTTATGTCGTAGCCGTCCCAGCCGGGCATGATCGGGGGCTGGACGACGCGGCCGGTCTCGGTGTCGACGGGGCCGGGTACGGCGAGGCCGATGCCGCACACCTCGTCCGCGCGGTGATCCGCCTTCGCCAGCAACTCCTTGAACCAGCGCCCGAGTTCACCGAGGACCTGTTCGGGTCCCTCCTCGACGACGAGGGTGCCGGAGAGTTCGGCGAGCACGTCGCCGGTCAGCGAGAGGACGGCCGCGCGGGCGTGCCGGGTGTCGAGATCGGCGGTGAGGACCACCGCGTGGGAGGCGTCAAACTCCAGGGTGATGGACGGGCGTCCGCCCAGGGGCGAGTCGACCGGCCCTCCGGCGCCCTCGCGCAGCCAGCCCGCGCGGAAGAGGCGGTCGAGGCGCTGGCCGACGGTCGCGCGGGACAGTCCTGTCGCCTGCTGGAGGGCGCCGCGCGTGGTGGCGCGTCCGCTTCGCACCAGTTCGAGCAGGTCTCCGGCGCTGCCCTGACCCCGAACCTGACCCCGAACCCCGCTACGGCCCTGCGTTCGATTCGTCATGCGCACCCCCTTGTGTTTCCCAACCCTGCATTACATATTGAGTTTTGCGTGTTAAATAGACGTAACCATACGGCGGCACCTGCCGAACCGGCCGGTGAGCCATGTCGCCTTCGGGGAGCCCCGAGTGGATCGCACCACCAAGTCCCGCACCAGCGCCGCCGCGTACGACTCCGGCGGACCACTGCACCAGGGTGCGGTACGGGTGCTGGAGGAGAACTGGACGGGCACGTCCACGGTCCCCTCGCGCAGTCTGTACCCGCACCAGTGGTCGTGGGACTCGGCGTTCATCGCGATCGGACTGCGCCATGTCGCGCCGCTGCGGGCCCAGTCGGAGCTGGAGACCCTGCTGGCGGCGCAGTGGGGCGACGGGCGGATCCCGCACATCGTGTTCAACCCCTCCGTCCCGCTCGACGCGTACTTCCCGAGCCCCGACTTCTGGCGCTCCTCGACCGCAGGGCGCGCGGCGGGCGCCCCGCGCACCGTACAGACCTCCGGCATCGTGCAGCCACCCGTCCACGCGCTGGCCGCCTGGCTGGTGCACCGGGCGGACCCCGCGCTGTCGCGGGCGCGCGGCTTCCTGGCCCGGGTGTACCCGCGGCTCGCGGCCTGGCACCGCTATCTGCGCCACCGCAGGGACCTGGGCGGGGGCGGGCTGGTGTCCGTCGTCCACCCCTGGGAGCAGGGGATGGACAACTCCCCTTGCTGGGATGCCCCGTTGGCGCGGATCACACCCGCGCCGGCCCGCTCCTTCCGCCGGGCGGACCTCGACCACGGGGCTGCCGAGGACCGGCCGACGGACCTGGACTACGGGCGGTACGTCCGCCTGGCGGCCGACTACCGGGACGGTCAATACGCGGATGGACAGGGGGAGTTCGCGGTCGAGGACCCGGCGTTCAACGCCCTGCTGATCGCCTCGGAACACGCACTCGCCTGTGTGGCCGAGGAGTTGGGCGCCCCGGGCACCGCCCGCCACGCCCGCGCGCGGCACTTGACGGACGTCCTGCTGGAGCGCCTGTGGGACCCGGCGGAGGGCATGTTCTTCTGCCGGGACGTGAAGGAGGGCGCCCTGATCCGCGAACGCGGCGTCTCGGGCCTGATCCCGCTCCTGCTGCCGGACCTGCCGCGCGACACGGTGAAGACCCTCGAACGCACCCTGGCGGGCCCGCACTTCGGCCTCGGTACGACGACCCGGCTCGCCCCGTCCTACGACCTGCTCGGCGAGGCGTTCGACCCGCACCGCTACTGGCGCGGCCCGGCCTGGTTCAACACGAGCTGGCTGCTGGAGCGGGGCCTGAGGCGGCACGGCGAACTCGCGCGGGCCGACGCGCTGCGCACCGCGTTCCTGGAGACGGCGGGCGCCTGCGACTTCGCGGAGTACGTCGACCCGCGCACCGGCGCGGCCTGCGGGGCGACCCGCTTCGGCTGGACGGCCGCACTCACGCTGGATCTGCTGCACGACAAGGAAGTTGACGAGGCGTCAGACATGGTGGCGCCCGTCATGACGATCGCGGGGACCACCAAGGGAGGGGACCTGGGATGACGGACCGGCATCATCTGCTCGTACACGGCGGGACGTTCGCCGCCATCGGCGACCGTGGGGACATCAGCGGCGTACGCGGTGCCGGCGCCTCTCCGGACGGGCTGTTCGTGCGGGACGCACGGCACCTGAGCCGCTGGCAGCTCACCGTCGACGGGGCGGTACCGGAGATACTGACCCCGGTCGCGGACAGTGACAGCGCGTCCTGCGTGCTCGTCCCGCGCGGCGGCCGGACCGAACCGCCCTCCTGCACCCTGTTCCGCGAACAGGCGGTCGGGGACGGCTCGTTCATCGAGTCGCTGCGGGTGGTGAGCAACCGCCCGGTGCCGACGACGGTCCGCCTCGCGGTGACCGCCGACGCCGACTTCACCGACCAGTTCGAGCTGCGCTCCGACCACCGCACGTACGCCAAGTCCGGCGCCGTCCGGCGCCGTCATGTCCTGGACGACGGCGTGGAGTTCACCTACCGGCGCGGCGAGTGGCGGTCCTGCACGACCGTCACGGCGGACCCGGCGCCCGACGGCGTCGAGGAGACCGGCACCGGCGCGCGCCGCCTGGTGTGGGACGTGGACCTCGAACCGCACGGCGCGGCCGAGCTGACCCTGCGGGTGATGGCGCGTCCGCACGGCGAGAAGCGCGCGCTGCGGGTGCCCAGCTCTCCGCAGGCCCTGCGCGGCGAACTCCTGTCCTCCGAGGGCGAGTTCATAGAGGGCGTCGCCTTCCCCACCGGCTGGCCGGAGCTGTCGGCGGCCTGCGCGCGCGGCCTCGCCGACCTCGCCGCGCTCCAGGTCGCCGCGCACGGACCGGACGGCGAGGAGCTGCGCGTCCCGGCGGCCGGCGCCCCCTGGTTCCTGGCGCTGCTCGGCCGCGACGCCCTGCTGACCTCCTTCTTCGCCCTCCCCTACCGCCCCCAGCTGGCCGCCGCCACGCTGCGCGCGCTCGCGGCGAGCCAGGCCACCGAGACGGGCCCGCAGACGGTCTCCCAGCCCGGCAAGATCGTGCACGAGCTGCGGCACGGCGAGCTCGCCCACTTCCAGCAGGTCCCCTACGGCCGCTACTACGGCTCGGTCGACGCGACCCCGCTGTTCCTCGTGCTGCTCGGCGCGTACGTGGAGCAGACCAGGGACGTGGCGCTGGCCCTGCGCCTGGAGCGGCACGCGCGGGCGGCCGTCGACTGGATGCTGGACCACGGCGGCCTCTCCTCGCGCGGCTATCTCGTCTACCGCGCGGACCAGGGCGGCCTGGCCAACCAGAACTGGAAGGACTCCCCCGGCGCGATCTGCGGCGCCGACGGCACCCGGGTGCGCGGCACGGTGATGGCGGCGGGCGCCCAGGGCTACGCGTACGACGCCCTGCGCCGCACCGCCCACCTGGCCCGCACGGCCTGGCAGGACGAGACGTACGCGGCCCTCCTGGAGCAGGCGGCGGCCGATCTGCGCGACCGCTTCCAGCGCGACTTCTGGATGCACGGCGCGGGTTTCCCGGCGCTGGCCCTGGACGGCGAGGGCCGCCATGTCGACGCCCTCGCCTCCGACGCGGGCCACCTGCTGTGGTCGGGCCTGCTCGACAAGGAGTACGGCAAGGCGGTGGGCCGGCGGCTGCTGGAGCCGGACTTCTTCTCCGGCTGGGGCGTGCGCACACTGGCGGCCGGGCAGCCGGCGTACCACCCGCTGTCGTACCACCGGGGTTCGGTGTGGCCGCACGACAACGCGCTGATCACGCTGGGGCTCGCCCGGTACGGGCTGCACGACGAGGCCCGTACGGTCGCCCACGCGCTCGTCGACGCGGCGACCGCGACCGGGCACCGGCTGCCGGAGGTGCTCGCCGGGTACGGGCGGGAGGCGCACGCGGCGCCGGTGCCCTATCCGCACGCGTGCATCCGCGAATCCCGGTCCGCCGCCGCGCCGTTGGCGCTGCTGACGGCGGTGGGCGGGGCCTGAGTCCGGTGTCCGCCGGGGCACTTGGGCGGGCGTTTGCCCGGTGTTTGCCGAGCGCTGTCCCGCGGAACTGAACACGCGCGCGGGACAGCCCGTACGAAACGGTGGCGGACCCGGCCCTCCACACCGGGTCCGCCGTTCCACCGGGTTTCGTACGGAAGGACCTTCGGGTGCCGGTCTCCACACGCTCACGTCAACTGCCGGAACCGGAATCGGAGCCTTCCGAGGGGGCCTCTGCGGGGGGTGAACCGGAGGCGGCGGATACGGTTGCCGGTGTGACAGGTGAGGCAGAGGGCGCTGTGCGGGTCAGCCTTGAGAAGGCTCCGCCGACTGAGACCCCCGAACCCCGGTTCGCCGCGCTGCGTTCGTGGCGGTCCTGGCGGGAGCGCTTCCCCCGCGCCGCCCGGATCGTGTGGTGGAGCGGGACGGTTCTCTCCGTGCTGTTCGTCTACGCCGCGATGCTGCTGCCGGTGCAGCCGGACGTCATGGGGCCTGCCGCGTTCGTGCGGGTGCCGGGTGAACTCATCGTGCTCGCCGTGCTGTTGATCGCGCTGCCGCAGCGGGCGCGGACCGTGCTGGCCGTCGTCAGCGGGGTCGGGATCGCCGCGCTGACCGTCGTCAACCTCATCACCATGGGGTTCTGGTCGTATCTGGGGCGCAGCTTCAACCCGGTGCTCGACTGGGGGCTGTTGGACGACGCGAAGTCGTATGTGGCGGACTCCATGGGGAAGTTGACGGCGAATCTGCTGGCCGCCGGGGTGGTCGTCCTCGTCGTGGTGGTGTTCGGCGGGATGGTCGGGGCGCTGCTGCGGATCGCCGCGGTTCTCGGGCGGGATGTCCAACTCGCCACGCGGGGGACCTTGTTGGTGGGGACCGTGTGGATAACCTGCTCGATCCTCACGCTGGATCTCGCCGGGCAGCCGATCGCCACGTACCGGGCCGCGGACTCGCTGAACTTCCAACGGCGGCAGGTCCAGGAGACGTTGCGGGACGAGGCCGAGTTCGCGAAGATCGCCAAGAGCGACAAGTTCGGGAACACGCCCGCTTCCCAGCTGGTGCCGGACCTGCGGGGCAAGGACGTCATCTTCACGTTCATCGAGAGCTACGGGCGCAGCGCGATCGAGGACCCGATCATGGCGCCCGGCGTCGACCAGATGCTCACCGAGAACACCGCCGCGCTCGCGAAGGCCGGCTTCCACGCGAAGAGCGGCTGGCTGACGTCGTCGACGTACGGGGGCGGGAGCTGGTTCGGGCACTCAACTACGCTCTCCGGGCTGTGGATCGACAACCAGCAGCGGTACCGGACGGTCATGGCGAGCGATCACCTCTCGCTGACCAAGGCGTTCCAGAAGACCGGCGCCTGGGACACCGTAGGGATCATGCCCGGGGTGCAGAAGAGCTGGCCGGAGCAGCGGTACTACGGGCTCGACCGGGTCTACAACGCCTTCCAGATGGGTTACCAGGGGCCGAAGTTCAGCTGGTCGACGATGCCGGACCAGTACGCGCTGGAGGCGTTCCAGCGGCTGGAGCACGGCAAGAAGCGGGACAAGCCGCTGATGTCCGAGATCATCCTGACGTCGAGCCACCAGCCGTGGGCGCCGCTCCCGAAGCTGGTGGACTGGGCGGACGTCGGGAACGGCTCGGTCTTCGACGCCATCCAGAAGGAGGGCCTGCACGTCTCCGACATCTACAACGACCAGACCAAGTCCCGTGCGGAGTACGGGAAGTCGGTCCAGTACTCGGTGACCGCGCTGACGCAGTGGATGCAGCGGTACGCGTCCGACAACACGGTTCTGGTGTTCCTCGGCGACCATCAGCCGATCGCCAAGGTGAGCGGCGACAAGGCGAGCCGGGACGTGCCGATCTCGATCGTCGCGAAGGACCCGAAGGTCCTGGAGAAGGTCGGCTCCTGGAACTGGACGGACGGGCTGCGCCCGGCGCACGACGCGCCGGTGTGGAAGATGGACCTCTTCCGGGACAAGTTCCTGACGGCGTACGGGTCGGTCCCGCACCCGACCAAGAACTAACCCTCTTTTTCTCAGCCCCCGGACGTGTCCAGTTCCGCGTCCTCGCTGATGCCCGCGCAGTCGTAGGGGTCCTTCAGCCAGCCGTCCGGCAGCACCACCCGGTTGTTGCCGGACGTACGGCCCCGCGGGCCGTCCGCGCCCAGGGGCCAGGCCTGGTCCAGGTCCAACTCCTGCAAGCCCTCGGCCAGTTCGGCGAGCGACGACGTGATCGCCAGCCGCTTGCGCATCTCGCTGCCGACCGCGAAGCCCTTGAGATACCAGGCGACGTGCTTGCGGAAGTCGACGACCCCCTTCTGCTCGTCCCCCAGCCACTCGCCGAGCAGCCGCGCGTGCCGGACCATGACCTCGGCCACTTCCCTGAGCGCCGGCCGCGCGTACTCGGTACGCCCCTCGAAGGCCGCCACCAGATCCGCGAACAGCCACGGCCGCCCCAGACAGCCCCTGCCGACGACGACCCCGTCGCAGCCCGTCTCCCGCACCATCCGCAGCGCGTCGTCGGCCGACCAGATGTCACCGTTGCCGAGCACGGGGATCTCGGGGACGTGCTCCTTCAGCCGGGCGATGGCGTCCCAGTCCGCGGTGCCGCCGTAGTGCTGGGCGGCGGTGCGGCCGTGCAGGGCGATCGAGGTGACGCCCTCCTCGACGGCGATCCGGCCGGCGTCGAGGTAGGTGATGTGGTCGTCGTCGATGCCCTTGCGCATCTTCATCGTGACGGGGAGGTCCCCGGCGCCGCTGACCGCCTCGCGCAGGATCGCGCGCAGGAGGTTGCGCTTGTAGGGGAGGGCCGAGCCGCCGCCCTTGCGGGTCACCTTCGGGACCGGGCAGCCGAAGTTCAGGTCGATGTGGTCGGCGAGGTCCTCTTCGGCGATCATGCGGACCGCTTTGCCGACCGTCGCGGGGTCGACGCCGTAGAGCTGGATCGAGCGGGGGGTCTCGGTGGCGTCGAACCTGATGAGCTGCATCGTCTTGTCGTTGCGCTCGACCAGGGCCCGGGTCGTGATCATCTCGCTGACGAACAGGCCTTTACCACCGCTGAATTCCCTACAGAGAGTACGGAAGGGCGCGTTGGTGATCCCGGCCATGGGGGCCAGGACGACCGGCGGCCGGACGGTGTGGGGGCCGATCTGGAGGGGGGTCACGGGCTCGGGCATTCCCCCATTGTCCCGCATCCGGCATGGTCACTTGTACGGGTGAAAGATTCCTCATGTAGCGACCATTAGTTAGACGCACTATCGAAATCGGCGTAGGGTGGCACACATGACCGAGCTGAGCCCGCGCCGCCGCATGCTGGTGCTCGTGATCTGCTGCATGAGCCTGCTGATCGTGAGCCTTGACGTCACCGCCCTCAATGTCGGCCTGCCCGTGATGCAGCGCGAACTGGGCGCGAGCACGGCAGGCCTCCAGTGGACGATTGACGCGTACACGCTGGTGCTCGCCTCGCTGCTGATGCTCGCGGGGTCGACGGCGGACCGGATCGGCCGCAAGAAGGTCTTCATGGTCGGCCTGGTGATCTTCACACTGGGCTCGCTGCTGTGCTCGCTCGCGCCGAATCTGGAGTCGCTGATCGCGTTCCGGATGCTCCAGGCGGTGGGCGGTTCGATGCTCAACCCGGTCGCGATGTCGATCATCACGAACACCTTCACCGACCCGCGCGAGCGGGCGCGGGCGATCGGGGTGTGGGGGGCCGTCGTCGGGATCTCGATGGCCGCCGGGCCGCTGGTCGGCGGGCTGCTCGTGGAGTCGGTCGGGTGGCGGTCGATCTTCTGGGTCAACATCCCCGTGGGCACCGCCGCGCTGCTGCTGACGCTGCGGTTCGTCCCGGAGTCCCGCGCCCCCAAGGCCCGCCGCCCCGACCCGGTCGGGCAGGTGCTGGTGATCGCCCTGTTCGGCTCGCTGACCTACGCGATCATCGAGGCGCCGACGGCCGGGGTGGGTACGGTCGTGCCGTTCGCGGCGATCGCCCTCGCCGCCCTGATCGGACTGCTGCGGTACGAGCCCCGGCGCGCGGAGCCGCTGATCGATCTGCGGTTCTTCCGCTCGGCGCCGTTCTCGGGGGCGACGGTGATCGCGATCTGCGCGTTCGCCTCGCTGGGCGGGTTCCTCTTCCTGTCCACGCTGTACCTCCAGAACGTGCAGGGGCTCAGCGCGCTGCACGCGGGGCTGTGGATGCTGCCGATGGCGGTGCCGATGTTCCTGTGCGCGCCGCTCGCCGGGCGGCTGATCGGCAGCCGGGGGCCGCGGATACCGCTGGTCGTCGCGGGGGTCGCCATGACCGCGAGCGCGCTGCTGTTCGCCGCCTTCCAGGCGGAGACGTCCGTGCCGGGCCGGCTGATCGGCTACACCCTCTTCGGGATCGGCTTCGGCTTCGTCAACGCGCCCATCACCAACACCGCCGTCTCCGGGATGCCGCGCAGCCAGGCCGGGGTGGCCGCCGCCGTCGCCTCCACCAGCAGGCAGCTCGGCTCGACCCTCGGGGTCGCCGTCGTCGGCGCCGTCCTCGCCTCCGGCATAGGTTCGTCGTCCTACCGCGCGACCTTCGTCTCCGCGGCGGGCCCCGGCTGGTGGATCCTCGCCGGCTGCGGCCTCGCCACCCTCGTCCTCGGTCTCCTGACCAGCGGCAGCTGGGCCCGGGCCACGGCCGAGCGGACGGCGCAGCGGCTGGAGATACGCGAGCCGGGGGCGGAAGAGGCGGCGACCGTCTCGGCGGCGGGGTGACTCCTGCAAAAGCGGCGGCCACTGTCTCGCCGACGGGCTGACCCCGGCTTCCCGCGTAAGAAACTTCCCCACCCCCGCCCACTCCCCACCTGCGCCTTTCCCCCCGCCCCCGGCCCCTTCCCGCCCTCCCCTCACCTCCCCGACTCGCGCCCTGACCCGAGCCGAGGAAACCTGGGAGGTGCGGCCCGGATCACCGGGCGGTTCACCCGGGGGGACACAGAGACCGGGAGTCATACATGAACGCCCTGCTCAGCCGCAGCACCCATGCCCTCGCCGCCGGCGCGCTCTCCGTGGCGCTGCTGTCGGCCGGTTCGGCGGGCGCCTTCGCCGCGAGCTCGCCCAAGCCGCACCCCTCGAACAGCATGTCCCCGATGACGATGGGGAGCATCACCGTCAAGGCCGACAAGACCACGGTGAAGTCCGGCGACGAGGTCACCTTCACCGGCCACACCAAGGGCCTGAAGATCGGCTCGAAGCTGACGCTCCAGCACCAGAAGGGCAACAAGTGGACGACGCTCAAGGGCTCGACCACCGTGAACAAGGGCAGCGGCTACACCCTCAAGCACAAGTTCAGCAACAAGGGCACCGAGCATCTGCGGATAGCCTCGGGCAAGGTCTACTCGCCCACCGTCACCCTCAAGGTGAACTGAGCCCGCGCCCCCACGCACCACAGCGCGGACGTGACAAGGCCGGGCCCCTCATCAGCAGAGGCCCGGCCAGTCCCCGCAGCGAAGATCAGCAGCCGACCAGACGGCTCGCGAGGTACCCCTCGATCTGGTCCAGCGAGACCCGCTCCTGCTTCATCGAGTCCCGCTCGCGCACGGTCACCGCGTTGTCCTCGAGCGTGTCGAAGTCGACGGTCACGCAGTACGGCGTACCGATCTCGTCCTGGCGGCGGTAGCGGCGGCCGATCGCGCCGGCGTCGTCGAACTCGATGTTCCAGTTCTGCCGCAGCGCCTGCGCGAGCCCCTTGGCCTTCGGGGACAGCTCGGGGTTGCGGGAGAGCGGGAGGACCGCGACCTTCACGGGAGCCAGGCGGTGGTCGAGGCGCAGCACCGTGCGCTTCTCCAGCTTGCCCTTGGCGTTGGGCGCCTCGTCCTCGACGTACGCGTCGAGCAGGAACGCCAGCATCGCGCGGCCGACACCGGCGGCGGGCTCGATGACGTACGGCGTCCAGCGCTCGTTGGCCTCCTGGTCGTAGAACGACAGGTCCTGGCCGGAGGCCTTGGAGTGGGCGCCGAGGTCGTAGTCGGTGCGGTTGGCGACGCCCTCCAGCTCACCCCACTCGTTGCCGCCGAACTGGAAGCGGTACTCGATGTCGGCGGTGCGCTTGGAGTAGTGGGAGAGCTTCTCCTTGGGGTGCTCGTACCACCGCATGTTCTCCTCGCGCATGCCGAGGCCGGTGTACCAGTTCCAGCGCTCCTGCATCCAGAACTCCTGCCACTTCTCGTCCTCGCCCGGCTTGACGAAGAACTCCATCTCCATCTGCTCGAACTCGCGGGTGCGGAAGATGAAGTTGCCGGGCGTGATCTCGTTGCGGAAGGACTTGCCCATCTGGGCGATGCCGAACGGCGGCTTCTTGCGCGAAGCGGTCTGCACCAGCGCGAAGTTGGTGAAGATGCCCTGCGCGGTCTCGGGGCGGAGATAAGCGACGGAGCCGGTGTCCTGGGTCGGGCCGAGGTGGGTCGACAGCAGGCCGGAGAACTGCTTGGGCTCGGTGAACTGGCCCTTGTTGCCGCAGTTGGGGCAGTTGATGTCGGCCATGCCGTGCTCGGGGAGGCGGCCGTGCTTGGCCTCGTACGCCTCCTCCAGGTGGTCCGCGCGGTACCGCTTGTGGCAGGCGGTGCACTCGGTCAGCGGGTCGGAGAAGGTCGCGACGTGACCGGAGGCCACCCAGACCTCGGAGGCCAGGATCACGGACGAGTCGAGACCGACCACGTCCTCGCGCGACGTCACCATGTAACGCCACCACTGGCGCTTCAGGTTCTCCTTGAGCTCGACACCCAGCGGGCCGTAGTCCCAGGCGGCGCGCTGTCCGCCGTAGATCTCACTACAGGGGAAAACGAAGCCACGGCGCTTGCTCAGGCTGACGATGGTGTCGATCTTGTCGGCGGCCACGGTGCTCTCTTCATAACGAGGATTACAGGGGTGCTCGGAGCGAATCCTCAGCGTACCGGCGGGGCCGCCCCTTGAACCAAATCGTTGCCTTCACTTCCTCTTACCCAAGGCTTGTTGACAACGGTTTCCATATTTGTTGAAAATGGCTTTCATGAACGTACGACGACTCATATCGGGCACCGCCCTCACGGCGGCCGGCGCCCTCTCCCTCGCCGCCCTCACCGGCTGCTCCTCCGACTCCGCCGCCGCGAGCAGCGACGGCAAGCTCGACGTCGTCGCGTCGTTCTACCCGATGGCCTTCCTCGCCGAGCAGATCGGCGCCGGACATGTGAGCGTGACCAGCCTCACCGAGCCCGGGCAGGAACCGCACGACCTGGAGATCAGCGCCAAGCAGACCGCGCGCCTGGAGAAGGCCGACGCGATCGTCTACCTGAAGAACCTCCAGCCGTCCGTCGACGCGGCCGTCCAGCAGTCCTCCGTGAAGACGAAGGTCGACGCCGCCTCCCTCGTCTCGCTGGAGAAGCACGGCAACGAGGTCGGCGGGCACGCGGCCGAGGCCGACCACACCAAGAACGACGAACTGGCCGGGCTCGACCCGCACATCTGGCTGGACCCGGTGCGCTACGCGCAGGTCGCCGAGGGCGTCGGCAAGGCCCTGGAGAAGGCCGACCCGAGCCACGCGGGCGACTACACGAAGAACACCGCCGCCCTGGTCGCGAAGCTGAACGCCCTCGACGCGCAGTTCAAGACCGGCCTCGCGGACACGAAGACGAAGGTCTTCATCACCACCCACGCCGCCTTCGGCTACCTCGCCGAGCGCTACGGCCTGACCGAGGAGGCCATCAACGGCCTCGACCCCGAGTCGGAGCCCAGCGCGGCGCGCGTGAAGGACCTTGAGAAGATGGCCAAGGCCGACGGCGTCACCACGGTGTTCTACGAGACGCTCGTCAGCGACAAGACCGCGAAGACCATCGCCTCCGACGCCGGACTGAAGACGGACGTCCTCGACCCGCTCGAGGGCATCACCGCGAAGTCCCGCGGCAAGGACTACTTCTCGGTCCAGGAGGCCAACTTGACGGCGCTGCGGACAGCCCTGGGGGCGAAGTGACTTGGAGGACGCCATGAACGGCACGAACGAGCCCGTCATAGCCCTGCGCGGGGTCCGCGCCGAGCTGGGCTCGCGGCCCGTCCTCCGCGGGATCGACCTCACCGTGCGGCGCGGTGAGGTCGTCGCGCTGCTCGGCGCCAACGGCTCCGGCAAGTCGACGGCCGTGCGCACCCTCATCGGGCAGGTCGCGGTCAGCGCCGGCGAGGTCGAGCTCTTCGGCACGCCCCGCAGGCGGTTCCGCGACTGGTCCCGGGTCGGCTACGTCCCGCAGCGCACGACCGCCGCCGGCGGCGTCCCCGCGACCGTCACCGAGGTCGTCTCCTCCGGCCGCCTCTCCCGCGCCCGCTTCGGGATGCTCCGCAAGGCCGACCACGCGGCCGTGCGCCGGGCCCTGGAACTCGTCGGCATGGCCGACCGTTCCAAGGACAACGTCGACGCGCTCTCCGGCGGCCAGCACCAGCGCGTCCTGATCGCCCGCGCGCTCGCCTCCGAGCCCGAGCTGCTGATCATGGACGAGCCGATGGCCGGCGTCGACCTCGCGAGCCAGGAAGTCCTGGCCGAGACCCTGCGCGCCCAGGTCGCGGCGGGCACGACGGTCCTGCTGGTGCTGCACGAACTCGGGCCGCTGGAGCCGCTGATCGACCGGGCGGTCGTCCTGCGCGACGGCTGCGTCCTGCACGACGGACCGCCCCCGCAGGCCGTGGGACAACACGCCCTGCCGGGTCACGACCACGTACACCCGCACGAGCCGCTGCACACCACGGGACTGCTGAGCTGACATGGACTTCCTCGACTACGCCTTCATGCAGCGGGCCCTGCTCGCCGCCGTCCTCGTCGGCATCACCGCCCCCGCCGTCGGCATCTACCTCGTCCAGCGCCGCCAGGCCCTCATGGGCGACGGCATCGGGCACGTCGCGATGACCGGCGTCGGCCTCGGCTTCCTGCTGTCCTGGTCCCCGATCTGGATGGCCACGCTGGTCTCCGTGCTCGGCGCGATCCTCATGGAGCTGATCCGCTGGTTCGGCCGCACCCGGGGCGACATCGCCCTCGCGATGCTCTTCTACGGCGGCATGGCCGGCGGCGTCATGTTCATCAACCTCGCCCCGACCGGCTCCAACGCCAACCTCACCTCGTACCTCTTCGGCTCCCTGTCGACCGTCTCGCAGTCCGACGTCACCGCGATCTGCCTGCTGGCCGCGTTCGTCGTGCTCGTCACGCTGGGCCTGCGCCGGCAGCTGTTCGCCGTCAGCCAGGACGAGGAGTTCGCGCGGGTCACCGGGCTGCCCGTGCGCGCGCTGAACCTGCTGACGGCCGTCACGGCGGCGGTCACCGTGACCGTCGCCATGCGGGTCGTGGGGCTGCTGCTGGTATCGGCACTGATGGTCGTACCCGTCGCCGCCGCACAGCAGTTGACCAGGAGTTTCGCCGCCACCTTCGCCATCGCGGTGGCCATCGGGGTGAGCGTCACGCTCGGCGGCACGATCACCTCGTACTACCAGGACGTACCGCCCGGCGCGACGATCGTGCTGCTCACCATCGGCGCGTTCATCCTGCTGACGGCGCTGTCGGCGCCGCTCGCCCGGCGGCGCGCCCGTGCCGCGGACCCGCTCGGGGACCCCGCGGAGTGCGCGATTCCGGCCAGCCGTCGGGCTGGTGCCAAGACCGGCGTCTGACCAGGCACAGTCCGGGCTGGCACAATGGCCCGGGCAAGTGCCCAGACGTTGAGGAGGCAACGGTGACGACCGCTGGACCACCCGTTAAGGGCCGCTCCACCAGGCAGCGTGCCGCTGTGGCCGCGGCACTCGACGAGGTCGACGAGTTCCGCAGCGCCCAGGAGCTCCACGACGTGCTGAAGCACAAGGGCGACTCGGTGGGCCTCACGACGGTCTACCGCACGCTCCAGTCACTGGCCGACGCCGGTGAGGTCGACGTGCTGCGCACCTCCGACGGGGAGTCGGTGTACCGGCGCTGCTCCACCGGCGACCACCATCACCACCTCGTGTGCAGAGCCTGCGGCAAGGCGGTCGAGGTGGAGGGGCCCGCGGTGGAGAAGTGGGCCGAGGCGATCGCGGCGGAGCACGGGTATGTGAACGTGGCGCACACGGTGGAGATCTTCGGGACCTGCGCGGAGTGCGCGGCGGCGATGCGGTAGCCGAAGGTCACGCCCTTCCGAAGCAGCGCTCCAGCTCATCCAGCGCGTAGAACGTGCTGCCCTTCTTCACCGGCGTGCACCCCGCCTTGAAGGGCACCTCCTTCTCGTTGTACAGCATCCTGACCAGGTACTGGTCGCCCTTCGCGTACACGTCCCACTGGATGTTCGCGCCCAGCGGCGCCACCGCCGCACCCCGCCAGGGGTTGTTCTCGTACGTGTAAGGCGTACCCGGCGCCGCCGCGGCCGTGCTGCCCGGCAGGCCCATCAGGGCCGCCAGCGGGATGATCTCCTCGGCGTGGGTGAAGCGGAGTTCGGCGCCCAGGGTGCTGGTGCCCGCCCTCTTCGCCTCCGCCTTCTTGAAGAAGTCGTCGAGCAGGACGCCCGCCATCTTGTAGGTGATGTCGGAGTCCTTGAAGCCGGGGCCCTTCTCGTAGAAGTCCTCGGCGTCCCCGAGGTAGCCGAACCAGGAGGCGTCCGTGCGGGAGAGGTAGCGGTCCATGCCCCAGCCCTTGCCGCCGGGGCTCTCCTGGCTCATCGCGGGGGCGATGGCGTACAGGTTGTAGACGGCCTCGGCGGCGGCGACCTGGTCCGTGATGCCCGCTACGAACGCCGGCTTGAAAAGCTTCCGCAGAACGCTCACCGCCGCCTGAGACGTCTTCGGCTGCTCCTCGACCGACTTCAAAGTCGCCGCCAGCCGCTGGTCGCCCGCAATGTAGTCCCGATAAGCGGCCCCGCCCGCCGCCTTGTGGAAGTACAACAGGTCCTTGTCGGTGCGGGTTTCACCGATCAGCGGCTTCAACGCCGGGTCCTTGGCTGCGAGTTCACCGGCGTACTCGTTCGCGCTGTCGATCGCCCGGCCCTGCCCCGAGCTGACGACGTCGATCTTCTCGCCGCCCGCCGCGATCCTCGTGAACAGCGACGGCAGCCGGGCCGCCATACGGTCCGCCGTGTCCCGCATCTCCTCGCGGCCCCGCCCGCTGAGGTTGCCGTACCCGACCTTCGCCATCGCGGCCAGCAGCGCCCGCACCTTGGGCCCGAACTCCTCGCCCTTGCCGGTGAGTTGACCGGACGCGGCGGCCTTGTCCCACAGCCCCAGGATCAGGTCCCCGTCCTCGCTGTCGGTGGCGGCCCGGGAGCCGTGCCGGGAGACGTTCTCCGTGAAGACGGGAGCGAACCCGGCGGGCGCCTTCGAGTAGGAGGTCTGCTGCGGGGAGTACGGCGCCTTGGTGCCGTAGCTCTCCAGGTGGGCCGGGGGCGCGGCGGAGGCGGGGCCGGCGGTGGCGAGCAGGGCGCACAAGGCGACGACGGGGGTTACGGGCTTCAT
This sequence comes from Streptomyces sp. AMJ-169, assembly GCF_055597585.1. NCBI lineage: Bacteria > Bacillati > Actinomycetota > Actinomycetes > Kitasatosporales > Streptomycetaceae > Streptomyces > Streptomyces sp. AMJ-169. The sequence goes on along the minus strand of NZ_JBVLTJ010000010.1, from coordinate 116,479 downwards.
GGGCGGATCGTCCGTGAGCCGCGTGAACCCCCGGCCGCCGGGGGCGTGAACCAGAGGCGACTACGGGGTGTCGTCCGACTCCCCGCCCGCCGCCGCCTCCATCGCCATCAGCTCCTCGTTGGGGATCGCCCCGCCGAACCGCCGGTCGCGGGAGGCGAATTCGAGGCAGGCCCGCCACAGGTCACGGCGGTCGAAGTCGGGCCACAGGACGTCCTGGAACACCATCTCGGCGTAAGCGCTCTGCCAGATCAGGTAGTTGGAGGTGCGCTGCTCGCCGCTGGGGCGCAGGAAGAGGTCGACGTCCGGCATGTCGGGGTAGTACAGGTACTTCGCGAGGGTCTTCTCGTTGACCTTGGACGGGTCGAGGCGGCCCGCCTTCACGTCCTCGGCGAGCGCCTGCGCGGCGTCGGCGATCTCGGCGCGTCCGCCGTAGTTCATGCAGAAGTACAGGGTCAGCCTGTCGTTGCCCTTGGTCTGCTCCTGGGCGACCTGGAGCTCCTTCGCGACCGACTTCCACAGCTTGGGCATCCGCCCGACCCAGCGCACGCGGATGCCGAGCGCGTCGAGCTGGTCGCGGCTCTTGCGGATGAAATCGCGGTTGAAGTTCATCAGGAAGCGCACCTCGTCGGGCGAGCGCCGCCAGTTCTCGGTGGAGAAGGCGTACAGCGAGATGTTCTTCACACCCATCTCGACGGCGCCCTGGAGGACGTCGAGGACCTGCTCGGCGCCGACCTTGTGCCCCTCGGTGCGGGGCAGCCCGCGCTGCTTGGCCCAGCGGCCGTTGCCGTCCATGACGATCGCCACGTGCTCCGGCACCAGCTCGCCGGGCAGCTTCGGCGGGCGCGCGCCGGAGGGGTGCGGGTCCGGCTCCCGGTACTCGCGCCGCTGCCGCCCCAGAATCCCGCGTACGACCATGACCTATCTACTCCCTACCGATCAGGACTTCTCTACGTACCGCAGTGAGCGCAGCCCGCGCTCCAGGTGCCAGTGCAGATAGGCGGAGACCAGCCCGCTGCCCTCCCGCACGTGCCGGGGCTCGCTCGCGTCCGCGGTCGCCCAGTCCCCCGTGAGCAGCGCCCCGAGGAGGACCAGCGTCTGAGGCGAGGGTACGACGCTTCCGGGGACCCGGCAGTCAGGGCATATCGAGCCGCCCGAGGCCACGGAGAAGAACCGGTTCGGCCCGGGCAGCCCGCACTTGGCGCAGTCCCCGAAGCTGGGCGCGTACCCGTTCACGGCGAGGGAGCGCAGCAGGAACGCGTCGAGGACGAGATGCGGCGCGTGCTCCCCGCGCGCGAGAGTGCGCAGTGCTCCCACGAGGAGCAGGTACTGCTGGACGGCGGGCTCGCCCTCGTGGTCGGTGAACCGTTCCGCCGTCTCCAGCATGGCCGTCCCGGCGGTGTACCGGGCGTAGTCGGCGACGATCCCGCCACCGTACGGCGCGATGGTCTCACTCTGTGTGCACAACGGCAGGCCCCGGCCGACCAGTTCACTGCCCCGGGTGAAGAACTGCACGTCGACGTGGGAGAACGGCTCCAGCCTGGCCCCGAACTTGGACTTGGTGCGGCGCACACCCCGGGCGACGGCGCGTACTCTGCCATGGCCGCGGGTGAGGAGAGTGATGATGCGGTCCGCTTCGCCGAGCTTCTGGGTGCGCAGCACGATGCCGTCGTCGCGGAACAGACTCATGGGCCCATTCTCGCCTACGCGGGGACGCGGAAGGGAAACGTACAGAGCGTGACGCGGGATTTCCGGTGGCTGTGGGGGGCCTATGCGGTCAGTGTGCTGGGGACGTGGCTGGCGTTCGACGCGTTCCCGCTGATCGCGGTGCTCGTGCTGGACGCGCATCCGGCGCAGGTGTCGCTGCTGGCGGCGGTGGGCCCGGCGGTGGGCGCGCTGGCCGCCGTGCCGCTCGGGCCGTGGGTGGAGTTCCGGCGCAAGCGGCCCGTGCTGGTCGGGGCGGATCTGCTGCGGTGCGCGGCGATGCTGAGCGTGCCGCTGGCGTACGCGTGCGGGGTGCTGGGGCTGGCGCAGCTGCTGGTGGTGTCGATGGTCGTGGCGGCGGCGGACATCACGTTCACGGCGGCCAGCGGGGCGTACGTGAAGTGGCTGGTGCCCAAGGAGCAACTGCTGGGCGCCAACTCGTGGTTCGAGTCGACGACGTGGACGGCGACCATGCTGGGGCCGCCGCTGGGCGGGGCGGCGATCGGGATGTTCGGTCCGGTCGTGACCGTCGTGGCCAACGCGGCCAGCTTCCTGCTGTCGGCGCTCGGCATCCGGGCGATCAAGGGGCAGGAGCCGGAGCCGCGCAAGGCGCCCGTGATGAGCGGGCGGGAGGTCCTTGAGGGCTGGCGGTTCATCCTCGCGCACCCGGGGCTGCGCCCGCTGTTCTGCAACGTCGTCCTCGTCAACGGCCTGATCATGGCGACCGCCCCGCTGCTCGCCGTCCTCATGCTGGGCCGGCTGGGCTTCGCGCCCTGGCAGTACGGGCTCGCGTTCGCCCTGCCGTGCGTCGGCGGGCTGCTCGGCTCGCGGCTGGCCCGGCCGCTGACCGCGCGCTGGGGGCGGCGCCGGGTGCTGGTGTGGGCGGGGACGCTGCGGGCGTGCTGGTCGGTGGGGCTGGCGTTCGTCGGGCCCGGGGTCGCCGGGCTCGCGCTGGTGATGGCCGTCGAGTTCGTCCTGATCCTCGGCGTGGGCGTGTTCAGCCCGCTCATGGCGACGACCCGGCTGGAGCTGGTCCCGGCCGACCGGGTGACCCGGGTGCTGTCGGCGTGGTCGGTCAGCACGAAGGCGGGGATCGCGTCGCTGACGGCGCTGTGGGGGGTGCTGGCGGGGGTGGTCGGCACGCGGACGGCGATCGGGGCGGCGGGGGTGCTGCTGATGCTGACTCCGGTGCTGCTGCTGGCGGTTCGGGAGGAGGGGGTGCTGGCGCCGGCCTGACTCCCTTGCGTATCGGCCTTGTTGGCCGGCTCCCGCGTTTCAGGAAGGCGCCCCCCGTCGCCAACTCCCGCGTTTCAAGAAGGCGTCCGCAGCTTCAGGAAGGTGTCCGCGCCGCCGCCAGCAGCCGTGTCACATCCTCCGCGCAGATCGTCAGCGCCGCCCCCACCGTCGCCAGCGTCTCCCGTTCCGCCGGGGTGTACGGGCCGTCCGCGAGCGCGATCCGCGCGCCCTGCAAGAGGATCGACTCCCGTCCCACGCACGCGAGATGGGGTGCCAGCGGGTCCAGCGCCTCGTGCAGCTCTATCGCCAGTCCCGGCCCGCAGGGGGTGCCGTACGCGCGGCCGGTGTCGGCGGCCACCGCCTCGACCAGGGCGACGAGTTGGTCCTCCGTGCAGTCCGGGAAACCGGCCGCCCGGACCGCGCCGACGGCGGTGTCGAGGGCCGTGCGGGAGGTGGTGCCGCCGGCGGAGAGGACCGCGAGGGCGACGGTGTGGACGGCGTCGCGGAGCATCGCGGAGAAGCGGGTGGTGGTCGGGTGGGTGAGGACGTCGAGGCCGTGGTGGCGGCGGCAGGCCGCGCACTCGATCACCGGCCCGGCCTCGCCGCGGGGCAGTACGGGCACGCCGAGGCAGGTCAGCCGCCGTCTGCCGGTGAGCCGTTGGTAGTTGCGGTCGCCGCCGCAGCCGGGGCAGAAGAACTCCCCGTCGCCCACGGGCGTCCACGCGGTCCGGGTGCCCAGGAAGCGCCTCGTCATACGGCCGTCTCGTCCCCGTCCTGGCAGCACGTCGCACCTCCATCCCGCCGCGGCCCCATCGCCACGTCTGCGTGATGTTAGCCACATCCGGGACGTGCAGTCAGCCCTTCTGACGAGACCGGTCCGTTACCTGGGGGCGTGGGTGGCCGATATGCGTCGGGGCCTTGACCGTCGTACACAACGGTCAAGGCCCCGGTTCACCGGCGGGTGAGCTACCTCGTCGCGCGGTTGACGGCGGAGACGACCGCCTTCAGGGACGCGCGGGTCGTGTTGGCGTCGATGCCGATGCCCCACAGCACCTTGTCACCGACGGCGCACTCGATGTAGGAGGCGGCCTGCGCGGAGGCGCCCTCGCTCATCGTGTGCTCCTGGTAGTCCAGCAGCCGTACGTCGATGCCCAGGCTCTGGAGGGCGGCGAAGAAGGCCGAGATCGGACCGTTGCCCGAGCCGGACAGGACGGTGTCCTCGCCGTCGACGGTCGCCTCCACCGTCAGCGTGTCCACGCCGTCCGTGTCGGTCGTCGACTGCCCGGTCTTGACCTGGATACGGCCCCACGGGTTGCCGGGGTTGGGCAGGTACTCGTCCTGGAAGACCGTCCAGATGTCGGCGCCGGTGACCTCGCCGCCCTCGGCGTCCGTCTTCGCCTGGATCAGCTTGGAGAACTCGATCTGCATCCGGCGCGGCAGGTCCAGCTTGTGGTCGTTCTTCAGGACGTAGGCGATACCGCCCTTGCCGGACTGGGAGTTGACGCGGATGACGGCCTCGTAGGAGCGGCCGACGTCCTTGGGGTCGATGGGCAGGTACGGCACGGCCCACTCGATGTCGTCGACGGTGACGCCCTTGGCGGCGGCGTCGGCCTCCATCGCGTCGAACCCCTTCTTGATGGCGTCCTGGTGGGAGCCGGAGAAGGACGTGTAGACCAGGTCGCCCACGTACGGGTGGCGCGGGTGGACCTCCATCTGGTTGCAGTGCTCCCACACGCGGCGGATCTCGTCGATGTCGGAGAAGTCGATCTGCGGGTCGACGCCCTGGGAGAAGAGGTTCATGCCCAGGGTGACCAGGTCGACGTTGCCGGTGCGCTCGCCCTGTCCGAACAGGCAGCCCTCGACGCGGTCGGCGCCGGCCATCAGCGCCAGTTCGGCCGCGGCGACGGCCGTACCGCGGTCGTTGTGCGGGTGGACGGAGATCACGACGTGCTCGCGGCGGGAGAGGTTGCGGCTCATCCACTCGAAGCGGTCCGCGTGCGTGGAGGGGGTCGAACGCTCCACCGTGGCGGGCAGGTTGAGGATGATCTCGCGGCCCGGGCCCGGCCGGTAGACGTCCATGACCGCCTCGCAGACCTCCAGCGCGAAGTCCAGCTCGGTGTCGGTGAAGATCTCGGGGCTGTACTGGTAGCCGAACTCCGTCTCGGGGCCCAGCAGTTTGTCGGCGTACTCCATCACCAGGCGGGTGCCGTCGACGGCGATCTGCTTGATGTCGTCCTTGGAGCCGCGGAAGACGACGCGGCGGAAGACCGGCGCGGTCGCGTTGTAGAGGTGGACGGTCGCGCGGTGGGCGCCCTTCAGGGACTCGACGGTCCGCTCGATCAGGTCCTCGCGGGCCTGGGTCAGTACGGAGATCGTCACGTCGTCGGGGATCGCGCCCTCTTCCTCGATGATCGAGCGCACGAAGTCGAAGTCGGTCTGGCCGGAGGCCGGGAAGCCGACCTCGATCTCCTTGTAGCCCATCTTGACCAGCTGGTCGAACATCCGGCGCTTGCGCTCGGGCGACATGGGGTCGATCAGGGCCTGGTTGCCGTCCCGCAGGTCGGTCGACAGCCAGCGGGGGGCTTGAGTGATGCGCTGCTCGGGCCACGTGCGGTCGGGGATGACGACCTGCTCGTACTGACCGTACTTGTGGATCGGCATGTTGCTGGGCTGCTGGCGGTTCGCCATGATCGCGAGGCTCCTCAGGGGGTCCGGAAGGCCGGCCGACTGTGCAACACGAAGCTCCGCGGGGAGGGAGTCGACCTGTCTACAGGCCCTCGCCGCGGCAGCTAAGGAGAAGCAGCCCGAAACGCATAGTGATCGAACTGTAGCTGAGCTTGCCGTGCCGTGCGGCTCCGTCCCAGTATGCGGGACCGCTGGGACGAACGGGACAAAACGTGCGCTGTACCACACAAGAGCATGGATCACCGCCCTATGTCACCGTATTTCACCAATCATGGTGGCCGGTAGTGACAGCTTCATGACTCAGTGCCAAGGTGCGGGGCATGACCACCTCCGGGGGCCTTGAGCCCGTCTTCTGCACGATCATCCCGCCGCACGTGCTCGACCAGCTGGCCCAGCACGACAACGCGGACGTCGCCGACCGCGTCCGGCGCACCCTGGAGCACGACGCCGCCCAGCGCACCCGCCGCCGGATCACGGCCCTGCGCGCGACCGCGGTGGCCCCGACCACGGGCACCGGCAAGCCCGACCGCACCATCTACGACGCCGGGCACACCACCACCCTCCCGGGCACCGAGGTCCGCGCGGAGGGCGCCGACCCCGTCCAGGACGCCACCGTCAACCGCGCGTACGCGGGCCTCGGCGCGACCTTCGACCTCTATCTGAAGGTTTACGCGCGCGACTCCATCGACGGCGCGGGCCTGCCCCTCAACGCCTCCGTGCACTACGACCAGAACTACGACAACGCCTTCTGGGACGGCACGCAGATGGTCTTCGGCGACGGCGACGGCGAGGTCTTCCTCGACTTCACCATCCCCGTCGACGTCATCGGCCACGAGCTGACCCACGGCGTCACCCAGCACACCGCCAACCTGGAGTACTACGGCCAGTCCGGCGCCCTCAACGAGTCGGTCTCCGACGTCTTCGGCTCCCTCATCAAGCAGTACGCCCTCGGCCAGAGCGCCGCCGACGCCGACTGGCTGATCGGCGCGGGCCTGCTGGCCCCCGCGATCCACGGCACGGCCCTGCGCTCGATGAAGGCCCCGGGCACCGCGTACGACGACCCCCAGCTCGGCAAGGACCCGCAGCCCGGGACGATGGACAAGTACGTGCGGACGAGCCGCGACAACGGCGGCGTCCACATCAACTCCGGTATCCCCAACCACGCGTTCTACCTCTTCGCCACCGAACTCGGCGGCAACGCCTGGGAGAAGGCGGGGCAGGTCTGGTACGACGTGCTGACCGGCGGGGAGTTGCAGTCGGACGCCCAGTTCACGGACTTCGCGAAACTCACGCTGGCGGCGGCGAAGGCCCGGTACGGGGACGGTGATGCGGTCCAGGCGGTGACGAAGGCGTGGTCGCTCGTAGGGGTGCCGACGAGTTAGCCGATGCGTTAGACAGGACCCCATGCGGATTCAGGTGACGCGCACCGGCGGTTTCGCCGGCATCGTACGGCGGGCCGAGGTGGACACCGAAGGGCGTCCCGACGCGGCGGAGTGGCGGGCCCTGGCCGAGCGGGCGCTGACCGCCGGCCAGGGCACCCGCCCCTCGGGAGTGCCCGACGGCTTCAGCTACGAGATCACCGTCGGCACAAAAACCGTCTACGCGGCGGACCCGAAACTGTCCGAGGCGCAACGGACCTTGATCTCAAGGGTGTTGAAGGAGGGGGCGTAGGTGACGGATGATCCCGCCCATGGCGACTGATCCTCAACTCCCCCGTTTCCCCGAGGACTTCCTCTGGGGCGTGTCCACCTCCGCCCAGCAGATCGAGGGCGCGGCGGGCCGTGAGCCGTCCATCTGGGACGAGTTCGCGGCCCGGCCGGGGGCGGTGAAGGACGGCTCGGACACCGCGGTCGCCTGCGACCACGTCCACCGCTACCGCGAAGACGTCGCCCTGCTGGCCGGCTTGGGCGTCGGCGCGTACCGCTTCTCGATCTCCTGGCCGCGCGTACGCGCCGAGGGCGGGCTCGGCTTCTACGACCGGCTCGTCGACGAACTCTGCGCGGCCGGCGTCCGCCCGGTCCCGACCCTCTTCCACTGGGACCTGCCGACGGACCTGGACTGGCTCCAGCGGGACACGGCGGCGAAGCTCGCGGAGTACGCGGCGCGGGTCGCCGACCGTCTGGGCGACCGCGTCAGCAAGTGGATCACCGTCAACGAACCCGCCGAACACACCTTGCTGGGCCACGCGTTGGGCACCCACGCCCCCGGCAGGCAGCTCCTCTTCGACGCGCTCCCCGCCGCCCACCACCAGCTCCTGGCCCACGGCCTGACCGTCCAGGCCCTGCGCGCGGCCGGCGCGGACGACATCGGCATCGCCAACTCCCACGGCCCGACCTGGCCGGCGTCCGAGGACCAGCCGGACGTGGAGGCGGCGGCCTTCTACGACCTGCTGCTGAACCGGCTGTTCGCGGAACCGGTGCTGCTGGGTGAATACCCGGACGGGATGGGCGAGTTGATGCCCGGCGATGTCGCGGCCGACCTGAAGGTCATCTCCGAGCCCGTCGACTGGTACGGGATCAACTACTACGCCCCGACCCGCGTCGGCGCTCCCCAGGGCGCCGAGATCGACTTCGGCGGCGTCCGGATGCCGGCCGAACTCCCCTTCTCCGTACGGGAGATCGAGGGCGTCCCGAAGACGGACTTCGGCTGGCCGGTCGTGCCCGAGGCGCTGACGGAGCTGCTGACGGGCTTCAAGTCCCGGTACGGCGACCGGCTTCCGCCCGTCGTCATCACCGAGAACGGCTGCTCCGGCGACGGCGTCGACGACCGGCACCGGATCGAGTACCTGAGCGGCCACCTCGGCGCCCTGCACCGGGCGATGGCCGAAGGCGTGGACGTCCGGGGCTACTTCGTGTGGTCGCTGCTCGACAACTTCGAGTGGGCGGAGGGGTATGCGCGCCGGTTCGGCCTGGTCCACGTGGACTTCGCGACGCAGGCGCGGACGCCGAAGTCGTCGTACACCTGGCTCCGCAGAGCCCTAGAAGCCCAGTCGGCGTAGCTGCTTGGGGTCCCGCTGCCAGTCCTTGGCGACCTTCACGTGCAGATCGAGGCTGTATCAATTTGCGGCTACCGCCGCGCGGCCGGCGTACACCCCGATCTGCCGATCAGAACCCCAGACGACGCAACTGCTTCGGGTCCCGCTGCCAGTCCTTGGCGACCTTCACGTGCAGATCGAGGAAGACCGGCGTACCCAGCAGCGCTTCGATCTGCTTGCGGGACTTGATGCCCACGTCCTTCAGGCGCTTGCCCTGGGGGCCGATGATGATGCCCTTCTGGCTGGAGCGCTCGATGTAGATGTTGGCGTGGATGTCGAGGAGGGGCTTGTCGGCGGGGCGGTCCTCGCGGGGGAGCATCTCCTCGACCACCACCGCGATGGAGTGCGGGAGTTCGTCGCGGACGCCCTCCAGCGCGGCCTCGCGGATCAGCTCGGCGACCATGACCTGCTCGGGCTCGTCCGTGAGGTCGCCCTCGGGGTAGAGCATCGGGCCCTCGGGGAGCAGCGGGACGAGGAGGTCGGCCAGCAGGCCGATCTGCTTCTCCCCCACCGCCGAGACGGGCACGATCTGCGCCCACTCGATGCCCAGCTCCTTGCCGAGCTGGTCGACGGCGATGAGCTGTTCGGCGAGTGTCTTGGAGTCGACGAGGTCGGTCTTCGTGACGATCGCGACCTTCGGCGTCCGCTTGATCCCGGCCAGCTCCTTGGCGATGAACCGGTCGCCGGGGCCGAGCTTCTGGTCGGCGGGGATGCAGAACCCGATGACGTCGACCTCGGCCCAGGTGGTCCGTACGACGTCGTTGAGCCGCTCGCCGAGCAGCGTGCGCGGCTTGTGCAGCCCCGGGGTGTCGACCAGGATCAGCTGGGCCTCGGGGCGGTGGACGATGCCCCGGACCGTGTGCCGGGTGGTCTGCGGCCGGTTGGAGGTGATCGCCACCTTCTTGCCGACGAGAGCGTTCGTGAGGGTCGACTTGCCCGCGTTGGGCCGGCCCACGAAGCATGCGAAGCCGGAGCGGTGGGCGGGTTCGCCGGAGCGATGGGCGGGTTCGCCGGACTTCGCCCCCGGCTTTCCGGTCGGCTTGCCGGCCTCCGGCGATGACTGATTACGAACGCTCATGCTCCCATTCTCCCTGATCCCCACGGCCCCGCCGCACACGCGCTCGGACCCGTCCCCCAACGGTGAGCTTCCGGAAACCCACCTGCAACGAAACGCCACCGAAACACCGGCGTACGCGACCGGAAACGCACACCGGTGAACCTCTGACGAGCCCCGCACCCGTTGGAGATCACTGTGTACCTAGCCGCCGCGCAGGTGGACACCGGCGACACCGCCTGGCTGCTCGCCGCGACCGCTCTTGTTCTGCTGATGACTCCGGGCCTGGCCCTCTTCTACGGCGGCATGGTCCGTACGAAGAGCGTGCTCAACATGCTGATGATGAGCTTCGTGTCGATCGCGCTGGTCACGGTGGTCTGGCTGGCCGCCGGCTACTCGCTGGCGTTCGGCGAGGACGCGGGCGGCGGGCTGATCGGCGGACTGGAGCACGCCGGGATGGCGGGCCTCGGCCCGGACAGCGTGCACGGCACCGTCCCCACCCTCCTCTTCGCGACCTTCCAGCTGACCTTCGCGATCATCACGGCCGCCCTGGTCAGCGGCGCCATCGCGGACCGCGCGAAGTTCGGCGCGTGGCTGGTCTTCGTCCCCGTCTGGGCCCTCCTCGTATACGTTCCCGTCGCCCACTGGGTCTGGGGCCCCGGCGGCTGGATCCTGGAGAAGCTCGGCGCGCTGGATTTCGCGGGCGGACTGCCGGTCGAGATCACTTCGGGCGCGTCCGGGCTGGCGCTCGCGCTGGTCCTCGGCCCGAGGCTGGGCTTCAAGAAAGACTCCATGCGCCCCCATAACCTCCCCATGGTCATGATGGGCGCCGGCCTCCTCTGGTTCGGCTGGTTCGGCTTCAACGCCGGCTCCGCGCTCGGCGCGAACGGCCTGGCCGCCGCCGCGTTCCTCAACACGATGGCCGCCGGCTGCACCGGCCTGCTGGGCTGGCTCTTCGTCGAGCAGAAGCGCGACGGCCACCCCACCACCCTGGGCGCGGCGTCCGGCGCGGTCGCCGGCCTGGTCGCGATCACCCCGTCCTGCGGCTCGGTCTCCCTGCCGGGCGCGCTGGTCATCGGCCTGGCGGCGGGCGTCGTCTGCTCGTACGCCGTGAGCTGGAAGTTCAAGCTGAACTACGACGACTCCCTGGACGTCGTGGGCGTCCACCTGGTCGGCGGCATCATCGGCACCCTCCTGATCGGCGTCTTCGCGGCGGCGGAGATGACGGGCGGCACGGACGGGCTGCTGTACGGCGGCGGGATCGGCCAGTTGGGCAAACAGGCGCTCGCGATCGTCGTCGTAGGGGTCTACGCCTTCGGGGTGACGTACGGGATCGGCAAGGTCATCGACAAGCTGATCGGGTTCCGCGCGGACGAGGAGCACGAGCACACCGGCCTGGACCTTACGGTGCACGCCGAGACCGCCTACGATCACGGGGTCCTGGGCCATGGCGCCCCGGTCGCCCACTCCGTCCTTCCCTCCGCCCAGAAGGTGACGCCCCCGGCATGAAGCTCATCACCGCGATCGTCAAGCCGTACCGCCTCGAAGCGGTCAAGACGGCGCTCCAGGAACTCGGGGTGCACGGCCTGACCGTCACCGAGGCCAGCGGGTACGGCCGGCAGCGCGGGCACACCGAGGTGTACCGGGGCGCCGAGTACCAGGTCGACCTCGTGCCCAAGGTCCGTATCGAGGTGGTGGTCGAGGACGACGACGCCGAGCCCGCGATGGAGGCGGTCGTCAAGGCGGCGCGGACCGGGAAGATCGGGGACGGGAAGGTGTGGGCGGTGCCGGTGGAGACGGTGGTGCGGGTACGGACGGGGGAGCGGGGGCCGGACGCGCTTTAGCGGTCCCCTAGGGGGCGAGGCGGTCCCCTAGGGATTCCCTAGGTGGCGTTCGCCGGGGTCGGGGCACCCTTAGGGGTCGCCGTCGGCCTCCGGCGCCTCGCCTTCGCGAGGACGACTCCCCCGGCGATCCCGGCCCCGAACGCCACCCCCACCGCGAGCCACGGCACCGCCAGGAACGACGCCCCCGCGGCCTCCTTCGTCCCGGTCGCGCTGGCCGTCAACGTCACGTCCCCCCAGTCGAGTTGGGGCGCGTCCCGCCATGGTTCGCTGAGCCGTACCTTCTGCCCCGGCAGCAGCTCCGCCGGGATCCTGGTGAGCCTCCGTTCGAGCAGCGTCCGCCCGAACAGTCCCTTCGCCTTCAGCTCCACCTGGGGGTGGAGGGTGACGTTGCCGGTGTTGTGGAGGGTGTAGGAGACGGTCGCGGAGCTGTCACCGAGCCCGGGGACCAGCGGCTGGCGGTGTCCGACGCGGACGTCCTCCACAGCGAGCGCGGGCAGCTTCGCCCCGCTGACCTGCAAGTAGACCCGCGCCCCGACAGCCCGCCGCACCCCTAGGGCAACCCCCGGGCCGGCCTTCGCCACCTGCTCGTCCAGCGCGACGATCGCCCCGGGATGATCTCCGGGTTCGGCCCCTAGGGGTACGGAGATGCTGAACGGGACGGTCACGGACTGCCCGCCGGCGACGGTGACCGCCGACTCCGGCAGCTTCGCCCACGCACCGACTCCCAGCATCCTCTCCCCGGCCGACTTCACGGCGAAGCCCCCGTCGCGGGCGGTGTTGTAGGCGTCGGCGGCGTAGAGCCGGAAGGTGAGGGGGCCGGCCGTCTTGTTGGCGACGACGACCTTGTCCTCGACGGTCCGGCCGGGGGCGGTGGAGAGGTAGAAGTAGGGGCGGGCGGAGACGGCGGTGGCGACGGGGTAGACGGACCAACTCCCGTTGTCGGCGGCGTGACTTGGCGCCGGGGAGCCGAGCAGGGCGAGGAGGAGGGCGCCGAGGATGACGTACAGCTTGTCCCGCATGGGCGGCAACTCCTCGCGGAGGGAAGGGGGTTGGGCGGCCGGACGGGTGCGGGCCTCCGGTGCGGGAGGCGCCCGGACCGCTTGTCGGACTCGGACCTGAACTCGGGCTCGGGCTCGGCTCAGCTAAGGTTCGGGCCCAGGCCCAGCCCAGCTCAGGTTCGGGCTCAGGTCAGCGTCAGTGTCAGCACCCCCGCGTACGCCCCCGGCGGCGTGAACGCCGGTACAGCAAGCGAGAGTTGCGCGTCCGCCGTGAACTCCCCGCCGGTCATCGTCCCGTCGGGCGTCGAGGCGAGCGTCGCTCCCCCGCTGCCGACGACACCGGCGCTCCCGGCCTGGCACACACTCGGCGACCCCGTCTTGGTCGCGCACTTCGGTGTCCAACTCAGCTTGTCCGCCCCGATCTTGGCGCCGGACCCGGTGAAGTCGGTGACCTTGCCGGTGAGCGACCAGCCGGCCGGGCCGCCGCGGAAGTCCTTGACGGTGACGGTCTGGAGCGCGCCGGTCGAGGAACCGCCGCTGCCGAAGTCGACGGCGGACAGCGCGACCGAGTCCCCGGCCTGGGACATGGAGAGCGTGCCGGCCTTGACGGTCGTCGTCACCTTCTGGCTGTTCGCCGGGATCGGCGTGTTGTCGATGACGACGTACGCGACGGGCCCGGCGCCTTTGTCCGCGCTCCACGCGCCGCCCTCGTAGGCGACGATCCCGGTGGTGGTCAGGTCACTGACGGTCAGTGAACCCGTAAAGGAACCAGCTGAGTTGGCGGTGGCCGTCGCCGTGTCCTGGGTCTGGGCGGTGCCGGAGCGGCCGGCGAGGGTGACGGTCGCGCCCGGGGTGAAGTTGCTGCCGGTCACCGCAACTGCCGTACCGGGGCTGCCGGATGCCGAACTCAGGGAGATCGCACGGGTGTTGGCGGGCGGGTTGGCGGCGGCGGTGACCGTCTCCGACACCGGGGCGGGCGGGTTGGTGACCGTGCAGGGGGTGTCGAGTTCCAGGATGTAGCTGGTGTGGATGTTGTAGTCGCCCGGGGAGAGGGTGATCGCGCCGGGGGCGGTGACGGTGAACGTGCCGGTCATCGAGAAGGACGGGAAGGTGCCGCGGCCGGGCACCGGGTCGTTCTTCTTGGGCCCGGCGACGGTGACCGTGCCGGTCTGGGCGCCGCCGAGGACGACCTTGCCGGTCGGGGTCATGATGTCGGCCGGGAGGGCGAGGTCGGTGGGGTTGTTCGCGGCCGGGGTGACGACCGTGTAGGTGACCGTGACGGTGTCGCCGACCTTGGGCGCCGTGTTGTCGACGTCGATCCGGGCGGTCGTGGTGCCGTCGATGGGCGGCAGGCCCGCGACGGCGGGCGGGATGCAGTGGGTGGCGAAGTCGACGTTCTGCCCGGCCGCGCCGGCGGGACAGGCGAACGCCGCGCCGGCGGCACCGGCCAGCAGGACCGCGCCGAACAGCGATATGAGGCGCCGTCTTCGAGTGGGTGTCGAACCCATGGGTGCCCCCTCCTTCCAAGGGGTCGGCTTCGTCCGCGCCGACAGGGGGCATTGACGGGCAGCGGCGGCGAGAAGTCAATGGAGCGGGAGAGGGAAACTGACGGTCAGTCAGCTTCAGGAACTGACTGACCGTCATATCACTTTGCTTCGGCGCGGATTGGACCCGCGGCTCAGCTGTAGACGAACGGCCCCGGCGACTGCGCGGCGCTGGTCGTACAGGTGACGGTCACCCCGAAGATGACCATCGAGAGGCTGCCGCCGTAGAAGTCGAGGCTGTCGCCGGAGGCGACGGTCCCGGTCAGCGGGCCGACGGTGACGGGGTCGCCGGCGGCCAGCGCCGGGTTGACCGTACCGGTGAACACCCGGTTGGAACCAGTGGAGTTCGCCATCGTGAGGGTCGAGGTGATGCTGTTGGCGCCGAGCGCGAGCGGTGTGGTGACCGCGCTGGACGAGAGGGTGAGGGTGCCCGTGGTGCCGCTCTGGGTGGCGGTGAGGGTGGCTGCGCCGCCGCCGAAGATGCCGCAACTGGCCGTGAACGTGGCGGTTCCCGGGCTGACGGCCGCGGCGGCGGGCGCGAACGCCAGCCCCGCGGCGGCGAGTACGCCCACCGCCACCGCCGCACCTGTTCCGATTCGCTTGCCTCTCATGGCTTTCCGGCTCCTTCCGGATCTACTGCGAGAGACGGACGGCCGGAGGCGGGGCGGGCGGGTGCGGTCACCGGCCCCGTGGGGGGTGGATCTGACGGTCCGTCGGAATCAACGGTTCCATTGATACGTGCGGGACACCCCCCGGCAAGGCACATTTTCGGCCAACGGCGGGGCTTGAGAGGTCAGTTGACGGTAAGGGTCTCCCGCACGACCCCGTCAGGACCGGCCACCAGCACCGCGGTCCCGGCCCCGCCGAGATCCCGCACGACGTCGAGATCGGCGTCGCCGACCGCGTCGCCGGAGGTCACCAGCGCCGCCGCCTCCAGGGCCTGGGCCCCCGAAGCCGCCGCCATGGCGACAGCGGTCTGCAACGCGCTCAGCTTCAGCGAAGGCAACGCGACGGTCGAGGCGACATAGGTCCGCCCGGTCTCGTCCCGCACGGCCGCCCCCTCAAGGGCCCCGTTCCGCGCCCGCGCCGAACGGGCGAGCGTGACGATCTTCTGGTCCTCGGGGGCAAGCGCGTTGCTGTCGGTCATGGTCAGAGCATAACTAGGGCCGGTCCAGCCGCAGCCGCTCCGCCCTCGGCAGTCCCGCGACGACGAGGTCGTACGAGTCCTCCACCAGCTCCCGGATCAGCCGGGGCGGGAGGTCGCCGTCGAGGCGGACCGTGTTCCAGTGGCGTTTGTTCATGTGGTAGCCGGGGGTGATCAGGTCCGGGTGTTCCGCGCGCAGGCGGATCGCGTCCTCCGGGTCGCACTTCAGGTTGACCTTCAGGGGACGGTCGTCCAGCCAGCTCAGCGCGAACATCTTCCCGGCGACCTTGAAGACCGAGATGTCCGGGGAGAACGGGAAGTCCTCGACCGCCGCGTTGAAGGAGAGGCACAGCGACCTCAACTCCCGCTGGTTCACGACGACTTCTCCCCCACCGGCTCGACCAGGACCGTCACGATCTTGTTGCGCCGCCCGGCGGCGGCCTCGGCGGTGAGCCGCAGATCACGGTCGTCGGGGAGGCGTACGACGCTGGAGGCGCCGGCGATCGGGACGCGGCCCAGGTGCTTGGCCAGCAGGCCGCCGACGGTCTCGACGTCCTCGTCGTCGTACTCCTCCAGGCCGTACAGCTCGCCCAGGTCGGTGATGTCGAGGCGGGCCGTGACGCGGTAGCGGTCCTCGCCGAGGTTCTCGACGGGCGGGAGTTCGCGGTCGTACTCGTCGGTGATCTCGCCGACGATCTCCTCCAGGATGTCCTCGATGGTGACGATGCCTGCGGTGCCGCCGTACTCGTCGATGACGACGGCGACGTGGTTGCGCTCCTGCTGCATCTCGCGCAGCAGGTCACCGGCGTTCTTGGTGTCGGGGACGAAGGCCGCCGGGCGCATGGCCGTGGAGACCAGGTCGGACTCGGCGTCGCGGCTGATGTGGGTCTTGCGGGCCAGGTCCTTCAGATAGACGATGCCGACGATGTCGTCCTCGCTCTCCCCCGAGACCGGTATCCGGGAGAACCCCGAGCGCAGAGCCAGGGTCAGGGCCTGGCGGATCGTCTTGTAGCGCTCGATGACGACGAGGTCGGTGCGCGGGACCATGACCTCGCGCACCAGGGTGTCGCCGAGCTCGAAGACGGAGTGCACCATCCGGCGCTCGTCGTCCTCGATCAGCGACTCCTGCTCGGCGAGGTCGACCAGCGCGCGCAGCTCCGCCTCGGAGGCGAAGGGGCCGCGGCGGAAGCCCTTGCCGGGGGTGAGGGCGTTGCCGATGAGGATCAGCAGGGACGGGATCGGGCCCATGATCCTGGCCAGCGGCAGCAGGACGTACGCGGCGGCCGTCGCGGTGTTGAGGGGGTGCTGGCGGCCGATGGTGCGCGGGGAGACGCCGACGGCGACGTACGAGACGAGGACCATCACGCCGATCGCGGAGAGCAGCGCGGCGGCGGTGCCGTCGATGGACCTCAGGCAGGCGTACGTGACGAGCGCGGCGGCGGCCATCTCGCAGGCGACGCGGACCAGCAGGGCGACGTTCAGATAGCGGGTCGGGTCGGCGGCGACCTGGGCGAGCTTGGCGCTGCCGCGGCGGCCGGACTTGACGGCCTCCTCGGCGCGGAAGCTGGAGACGCGCGCGAGGCCGGCCTCCGCGCAGGCGGCGAGCCAGGCGACGACGACCAGGGCGACGGCGCCGGCGACGAGCTGGACGCTCATGAGACGGTCGGGGCCGGGGAGGGACCGGTGAAGCCCTTCTCGGCGCGCCAGCCGTCGACGATCGCCGCCTGGAGGCCGAACATCTCGGCCTTCTCGTCCGGCTCCTCGTGGTCGTAGCCCAGCAGGTGCAGCACCCCGTGGACGGTGAGGAGCTGGAGCTCCTCGTCCATGGAGTGCTGCGTCGGCGCCTCGGCGCCCTGCTTGGTGGCGACCTCGGGGCACAGCACGATGTCGCCGAGCAGCCCCTGGGGGGGCTCCTCGTCGTCCTTGGACGGCGGACGCAGCTCGTCCATGGGGAACGACATGACATCCGTCGGTCCGGGCAGGTCCATCCACTGCACGTGCAGCTGCTCCATGGCGTCGGCGTCCACGACGATCACCGACAGCTCCGACAGCGGGTGGATCCGCATCCGCGCCAGCGCGTAGCGGGCGATGTCGAGGATCGCCTGCTCGTCGACCTCGGTTCCGGACTCGTTGTTGACGTCGATCGACATGCGCTGGTTTCGCTACTTCCGTTTGGGCCGGCCGCCCTTGTGGCCGCCGTTCTCCGTACCGTTCTGGCTGTCGTACTTCTCGTACGCGTCGACGATACGGCCCACCAGCTTGTGCCGGACGACATCCTGGGACGACAGCCGCGCGAAGTGCACGTCGTCGACCCCTTCCAGGATGTCCTGCACCTGCCGCAGCCCACTCTTGGTCCCGCTCGGCAGGTCGACCTGCGTCACGTCACCCGTGATGACGATCTTCGAGTCGAACCCGAGCCGGGTGAGGAACATCTTCATCTGCTCGGCGGAGGTGTTCTGAGCCTCGTCGAGAATGATGAAGGCGTCGTTGAGCGTGTTGTGGGTCAGCAGGTAGTCCGTGGTGACGTAGAGGCTGTCCTCCGCCGCCACCTGGATGCAGACGGTCTCCTCCCGGCCCGCCGGCTCGATCGAGTCGATGAACCGCATCGGGCGTCCGCCGCCGCCTGCCGCGAGGTACTTGTCGCGTTTGCGGGCGAGGCGGAAGGGGGCGATGTCTTCGGGGAGGCGGATGTCGACGACGTGCGCGTCACGACGGTGCGCGCCCAGCGCGCTTCCCTGCTCACGTCCCTCCGCCATGCGGCGGCGGGTGTACGCCACTCCGCCGAGCGACTGCACGAGAGCGATCACATCGTCCCGGAGCATGATCGACGTCGTCGAGTACTGGATGCGGCAGGTGCGGTCCTTCTGGACGACCGGGCCGCCGTCGGAGTCGAGGAGGCCCTGAAGGACGGCGAGCCGTACCTCGGCGGAGTTGTACAGGTAGGCGTCCGGGACGAACTTGGTGTGCGAGCGGGTGCGCAGGAGATCGAGTTCACGCAGGACCCGGGTGACCGGGTTCTCCAGGGTGACGACATCCCCAGGGGACTTGACCCGGTTGATGATGTAGTCGGGCCCGCTCTTGTGCCGTACGTGGACTCCGGGCAGCGCCGATTCCAGCGCGACCGCCAGTTCGGGGTCCTCCGTGGCGAACGAAGGCGTGGTGGAGCCGGTCAGGCAGCCGTCGCCCAGCAGGAGCCCCAGCGCGTACGGGTCCATGGGGACCGCCTGCTCGGGGAGGCGCACCGGCGCCGTGAGCATCGGCAGCTCGTACCGGCGGGCATGGCCCGCGCGCAGGTTGCCGATCATCTCCTGGGTCTCCAGGACCCGCCACGGCTTGTCGCGGCGCTTGTCGTCGCGGGTGCGGACGGTCCAGAGGTGTTCACCGCAGGCGAGGGTCCAGGAGCCGTCCTGGGCGGTGACCCGGTAGATGTCCTTCTCGCCCTGCGGGTAGACGCCCAGGACCGGGGTCGGTTCGCCGTTCGAGCCGATGACCAGGTCACCGACCTGGAGGTCACCGATGGGACGCCAGCCGTCAGGCGTCAGGACGTTCGTGAACACAGCCTGCGCGCGGCCCCGCATGTACGCCAGCGGCGCCACCTCGATCGTCCCCGCTGCCATCAGCCTCGGGATCGAGTCGGGGTCCAGCATGTCGTGGAGGGCGTCGTACAGGGGGCGCAGGTACGGGTCGATCTTTTCGTAGAGGGTGCCGGGGAGGAAGCCCAGGCGTTCGCCCGCCTCTACGGCGGGGCGGGTCAGGATGATGCGGTTGACCTGCTTGGACTGGAGGGCCTGGACCGCTTTGGCCATGGCCAGGTAGGTCTTGCCGGTGCCGGCGGGGCCGATGCCGAAGACGATCGTGTGTTTGTCGATCGCGTCCACATAGCGCTTCTGGTTGAGCGTCTTCGGGCGGATCGTGCGCCCCCGCGAGGACAGGATGTTCTGTGTGAGCACCTCGGCCGGGGTCTCCTGGCCGTCGCTCGTCCCGTTCTCGCTCGCCCGCAGCATGGCGATCGAGCGTTCCACCGCGTCCTCCGTCATCGGCTGCCCGGTGCGCAGCACGAGCATCATCTCGTCGAACAGGCGCTGGATCAGGGCGACTTCCCTCGGGTCGCCGACCGCGCTGATCTCATTGCCCCGGACGTGGATGTCGGCCGCCGGGAAAGCCGTCTCGATCACGCGCAACAGGGAGTCTCCGGAGCCCAGCACGGACACCATCGGGTGCTGAGCGGGGACCGTGAACTGCGCTCGCGCCTTCCCCTGAGCGGGGGGCTGGGCTGTGGGTGTCTGAGTCATAGGCCGGCCCGAAAGCCTCTACGTCCTCCCGGATGCGTCTCGCCTGCCACAAGGGCGGCCTGGCGATTTCAAGAGTACGCCTTGCCACTGACAAGACCGCAGGGGTTTTCGCGCACCCGTTCGCCCGCCCGACCACCCCGTTCAGCCCCCTACGCCGACCTCCTGAACCCGATCGTCGGCACCGCTCTCCGCAGCGGCCACGGCCTCGCCGTCGACTCGTCCAGCAGCCCCGCCAGGAACGCGTACCGCTGGAGCGCCTCGGGGTCCTGGCCGTCCAGGGAACGCACCTTGCGCCACCACGCCGCGACCTCCGCCCAGCCGGGGGCCGAGAGGGAGCCGCCGAACTCCTGGACCGACAGGGCCGCCGTCAGGCCGGCGAAGGCCAGGCGGTCGGAGAGGGGCCAGCCGGCGAGGGTGCCGGTCACGAAGCCCGCCACGAAGACGTCGCCCGCGCCGGTGGGGTCGAGCGCCTCCACGGCGATGGCGGGGACCTCCGCCGTCTCCCCCGTCCGCCGGTCCACCGCGTACGCGCCCTGCGCCCCCAGCGTCACCACGGCGAGCGGCACGTGCGCGGTGAGCGCGTGGGCCGCCGCGCGCGGGCAGTCGGTGCGCGTGTAGCGCATGGCCTCCTCGGCGTTGGGGAGGAACGCCTCGCAGTGCTCCAGGTCGGCGAGGCCCGCGAGGTCCCACTTGCCGGTGTCGTCCCAGCCGACGTCGCCGAAGATGCGGGTGCCTTTGGCGGCGGCCTGGGCGATCCAGGGTTCGCGGCGGCCGGGGGTGAGGGAGGCGACGGCCGCGCGGGAGTACGGCGGGCAGGCGGGCGCGGACTCCTCGGGGGGCGGTTCGTGGCCGTGGGAGACCATCGTGCGCTCGCCCTCGTACGCCATGGAGACGGTCACGGAGGAGTGCCAGCCGGGGACCGTGCGCGACGGGGAGAGGTCGATGCCCTCGCCCTGTTCGAGGGCGTCCCAGCAGTACTCGCCGTAGTGGTCGTCACCGAAGGCCGCCGCCAGGGACGTACGCAGGCCCAGGCGGGCCAGGGCGGTGGCCATGTTGGCGACGCCCCCGGGGCTGGAGCCCATGCCGCGCGCCCAGGACTCCGTGCCGCGCACGGGGGCCGAGTCGAGGCCGGTGAAGATGATGTCCAGGAAGACGGGGCCGGTCAGGTACACGTCCCACGGAGGATCGTCCGGAGCGCGCACGGCGGCCAGCGGGTCCAGCGGACACGGCCGGGCCCATGAGTGCGTGCTCCTCGGTGCGGTCTCTCCTGCCGACGCGGCGGACGGGGTCACGGTGCGCTCCCTGCGAGTGGTGCCGATCCAGCCAGTCTGCACCACCCCACTGACATCACCGCCCACAACACCGCGAGGCCGCGCGCGGATCAGCAACCCGCGCGCGGGTTCACGAAAACGACATGAACGAAACGAGCGAACGCCCGCGCGCGGGACGACGAAAGCGCCAGTACCGATCAACTCCGGTCAGCCCCGATCGCGCCCTCACCAACGGCCCCTCGTCAACGCCCCCTCACCAACGCGGCACCCCCGGCGTCACCCACCCCGCCTCCGCCACCCGCATCGCCGCCGCGTCGTCCCGCTCCCGCAGCCCCCCGTCGTCCTCCACCCACCGCCGGTGCAGGAACTCCAGCTTCCCCCGGTCGAGTTCGACCCCGAGCCCCGGCGCGTCCGGCACCCGCAGCCTGCCGTCCTCGAACTCCAGCCGCGAGGTCAGCACGTCCTCCGACTGCCACGGATAGTGCGAGTCGCACGCGTGGTGCAGGTTCGGGACGGTGGCCGCCACATGGGTCATCGCCGCGAGCGAGATCCCGAGGTGCGTGTTGGAGTGCATGGACACCCCGACCCCGAACGTCCGGCAGATCGCGGCGAGTTGCTGGGTGTTGCGCAGCCCGCCCCAGTAGTGGTGGTCGGAGAGGACGACCTGGACGGCGCCCTTGGTGAACGCCTCGGGTATCTCCGCGAACGTCGTCACGCACATGTTGGTCGCGAGCGGCACGCCCGCGCGGGCGGCGACCTCGGCCATGGCCGGGGTGCCGAGGGCGGGGTCCTCCAGGTACTCCAGGACGTCGCCGAGCTCCTTGGCGACCATCAGCGAAGTCTCCACGGACCAGGCGCCGTTGGGGTCGAGCCGCAGCGGGTGCCCGGGGAACGCCTCGGCCAGCGCGCGGATCGCGGCGATCTCCTCCTCCGGCGGGAAGACACCCCCCTTGAGCTTGAACGACGTGAACCCGTACCGCTCGGTGAACTTCCGCGCCTGCTCGACGACCCCGGCCGGGTCGAGGGCGGCCCCCCAGTCGTCGCGCTCGGCGGCGACCCCTTCCGGGTGACCGGCCCACTTGTAGAACAGGTAGGCGCTGTACTCGACGGCGTCGCGCACCTTCCCGCCGAGCAGCGCGTGCACGGGCTGCCCGACCGCCTTGCCGTACGCGTCGAGACAGGCCACCTCGAAGCCGGAGACGACGGACAGCCGCAGCTTGTCGGCGGTCTGGACGCCGCGCAGCCCGCCGACGTCGACCTGGTCGGAGACCCGCGCGCGGTCGACGTCGATCCCGTCCATGACTGTGAACAGCCCGTTGAGATCGGCGACGGACCGCCCGACGATCCGCTCCGCGAACGGCCGCGCGAGTTCGAGGTACTTGGTGTCGCCGTAGGTCTCCCCGGCCCCGACCACCCCGTCGGCCGTGACGACCTCGACGATCAGCCGGGGTGTGTACGGCTGGTGCACACCCTGGGTGTTCAGCAGCGGCGGGTCGGCGACCAGGATCGGCGTGAGGCGTACGTCCGTGACGGTGAGGTCCACCTGGTCCACTCCCTCGGTAAACGGCATCCACATACAGGAACAGAGGCTAGATACCTGAACAACAGCCGTCAATGGCTCCGTCGGCCATCCCTCACACCCCCGACACACACCACTCTCACCCGCCCCGGCCCCCACCGCCCCCTCACCCCTGATACAACTTCGCCGTGTACAACCGCACCACCCCCTGGCCCGCCGTCGCCCTGTTCACGGCCGGGTACCTCGCCCCGTATCTCCTCCCCACGATCGTCGGCCGCCTCGGCAGCGGACTGCCCCTCACCCCGACCGAGGCCGGCGCGGTGGGCAGCGGACTGCTCCTCGCCTCCGCCTCGGCGGGCTTCCTGCTCGCCGCCCGCGTCGAACGCATCGGCCCGCGCACCCTCGCCCGCGCGGGCCTCGCCCTGTCCGTCCTCGGCTACGGCACGGCCGCCCTCTCCGGCTCACTCCCGGTGGTCGTCGCGGCGACCGTCCTGGGCGGTTTCGGCTCCGGCACGGCGACGACGGTCGCCGCGACCCGCGTCGCCGCCGCCCCCGACCCGCACCGCGCCTCCACCCTGGGCCTGCTGACCGTCAGCGCCCTGGCGGCGGCCCTCTACCTCACGGTCCCCCACCTCGGCCCCGGCCACGCCCAGCCCCTCGCCGCCATCGCCCTGACCGCCGTGGCCGCCTGGCCCTGGACCGCCGCACTCCCCGACCGCCGCGCGCCCCGCCCCGAGGGGTACGACGACCAAGGCGCCCGCCGGCTGCCGAACCTGCGCCCGGGGATCGCGCTGGCGCTGGCCATGCCGTGCTGGGCGCTCGTCCAGAACTCCCTGTGGGGCGTCAGCGGGCGCATCGGGCTCACCCAGGCGGGGCTCGGGGAGGCGGCCGTAGGGGTCGTCTTCGCGGTCGCCCTGGGGGCCGGGCTCCTCGGGGTCCTCGGCGCCGGGGCGCTCGGCGCGCGGGCCGGGAAGGCGGTGCCCATCGGCGGCGGCACGGTCCTGATCGCCGCGTGCGTGACGCTGGCCGCCACCTCACGCGGGCCCCTGACGTTCGCCGTCGGCGAGATCCTCTGGAACGCCGTCTACCCGGTCGTCATGTCGTACGTCATCGGCCTCGCCGCCGCGCTGGACGGGCGGGGGCGGTGGGCCGTCCTGGTCGGCTCGGCGGGGTCCCTGGGGACGGCGGCGGGGCCGCTCACCGGGAGTCTGCTCGCGCAGGGGCTCGGGTTTCCGGCGATGGGGAGTCTGCTGGGGGTGGTGCTGGTGACGGTCGCGGTGCCGATGACGCTGGTCGCGCTGTACGTGGAGGGACGGCCGGGACTCAGAGTGGTCCCGGCCGCCCGGACGGGGGTGGGGGCGGAGACGGTCGACCGTGCGGTGCCTCGGGTGCCCTAGAGGTGGGGTCCCTTAAGGGGGAGCTGTCCCCTAGGGGAGCTGTCGCCCCTTAAGGGATCTCCGGCCCCTAGGGGATTCGCCGTCCTTTAGGGGAGTTGCCGTCCCTTAGGGGAGTTGCCGCCCCTTAGGGGATTCACCGTCCCTTAGGGGGCCTCCGGCCCCTTCGCCGCTCGTGCGCGCCGCATCGCGAACCAACCCGCCGCCGTCAGCAGGGCCGCGAGCCCGGCCATCGTCCCGACCGTCGCCCCGGTCGAGGCGAGGCTGCCGCCGCCCGTGGTCGTCGTGCCGGTGCCGGTTCCGGTGGAGCCCGTGGAGCCGGTCGTGCCCGTGGCGCTTCCGGTCGAGCCTCCGGAGGACGTCGTGCCTCCGGTGCTGTCCGAGCCGCCGGTCCCGCCGGTCCCGCCGGTGCTCCCGCCCTCGGGGTCCGTCTCCACCGGGGCCTGGCCGACGAAGCTCACCGGGACCTTCACGTCCTGCGAGCGGTCCCCGGAGAGGGTGTGGTCGGCCCTCGTCGCCAGGACGCACGTCACCTTGAAGCAGTCGGTGTACTCGTCCTTCGCGTCGACGGTCAGCTCCACCGAGAAGGTGCCGCCGTCTCCGTACGGGGTCGCCAACTCCTTGCCGTAGTCAGGCGGGTTGGAGGAGATCCAGGCCGACGAGTGCGAGGCGCCGGTCATGTCGACGCCGCCGACGCAGGGGGTGGGGAGTTCACCGGGGCCGTTGTCGACGCAGAGGGCGGCGTAGATGCCCTTCTCCTCGTCGTACCCGGCGCCGCTGACCTTCAACTTCTGCTGTTCGGTGGCGAGTTGGTTGACCGGGGTGACGGTCAGGGTCTGCCCCTCGGGCCCGGTGACCGTACGGGTCCCGGACGGTTCGCCGGTGCCCGGGGTCTCCCCTCCCCCGCTGCTGCCGCCGGCCGCGCCCACCGTCAGCGTGAACTCCGAACTCCGCGTCGTACCGGCCGAGTTGGTGAAGACGACCCGGTAGCGGTAGCCGTCCTGGGCGGCGCGGGCGGTGAAGGTGTACGTGTTCGACGTCGCGCCCTGCACGGTCGTCCAGGTCTGCCCGCCGTCGGGGCTGACCTCCCACTTCAGGGCCGGCGCCGGGACGCCCTCGGCCGCCGCGACGAAGGTGACCTGGTCGCCGGCGGTGACGGTCTGGTCGGTCGGGGTCTGGGTGACCTTCGGGGAGACCCGCAGGTCCAGCTTGACGACCTTGCTCTCCGCGTACTTGGTGAGATAGACGGACGTCGCGCCGGGAGTGACTGCGACGCCCGCGTAGGTGGAGCCCGCGATGCTGCCGGGCAGGGCGACCGCCGCGGCCGCCTCTTCGAAGGTCGCGTGGTCGAGGATCTGGAGCGCGCCGGCGCCGTCCGCGCCCTCGGCCTCGGTGCCGTAGTCCTCGCGCAGCACGAAGGCGCGCCCGGAGGTCTTGTCGAAGGCCATCGCGAGCGGGCGGTCCTTCGCGGTGAGCGTCTTCAGCGGCTTGCCGTCGCGGTCGAAGACGAGGACGTCGTCCCCGCTGCCCACCCAGACGTTGCCGTTGGCCGGGTCGGTCTCCACGAACCAGACGGATCCGGCGGGGAGTTGGGCGGTGGCCGTGACCTGGAACGCGGCCGTCCCGGTGTCGACGCGGCGCAGGACCTTGCCGGTGCCGTCCGAACCGACCGACCAGGCATAGCCGTTGACGGTGTCGGTGCCCAACTGGGCGCCGCCCTCAAGGGAGATGGTCCGCTTGACCGTGCCGGTCGCGGTCTCGACCTCGGAGAGCGCCGCGCCCTGGGCGACGAGAACGGTGGTGGCGGTGGCGGGCCCGGTGCCGGTGACCGTCGAGCCGTTCAGCCAGACGCCCTGCGCGACGCCGTCGCCGTCCTTGGCGGTGGCGAGGCCGCGCAGCGGGAAGTGGAAGACGACGCCGTCGCCGGGCAGCGGCGCCACGAGCTGCCGGACCACGCGCGCGGCGAGCGCGCCGCCCGCGCCGGGGGCCTGGGCGATGTGGCTGAGGACCTTGCCGTCCGCCGGGTCGAGGGCGTAGAGGCCCTGTTCGGCGATGTCGGCGGTGTCGGGGATGTTGTCCGAGCCGACGTACAGCTTCCCGGAGTCGGGGTGGATCAGCAGGTCCAACGGCCGTCCGGCGGTGGTGAATTCGGCGCTCTTCACATAGCTGACGGTCCCGGCCGGCACGTCGACGCCGGCGCCGCCGTCCTCGCCGCCGCCGGTGTCCTGGCCCTGGAAGGTGACGGGGATGCGGACGTCCTGGGAGCGGTCGCCGGCGCCGTTGTGGTCGACGCGGGTGACGACCGCGCAGCTGACCTGGGTGCAGTCGAGGCCGCTGTCCTTGGCCTTGATCCCGAGTCCGACGTCGAAGGTGCCGCCCGCGCCCCACTTCTCGGCGACCCCGGCGGGGGCCTCGGCGGAGTCGGCGGGGACGATCCACTTGGAGGCGCCGCTGCCGCCGGTCTGGTCGGCGCCGCCGACGCAGGGCGTGGGGACGCGGTTGTCGCCGTTGTCCTTGCAGAGGGCGACGTAGATGCCCTTGGTGACGTCGTAGCCGGAGCCGGTGACCCTGAGGGTCTCCCCCTCCGGGTCGAGGTTCGCGGAGGCGGCGACGGTCAGCTTCTGGCCGTCCTTGCCGAGCGCGGTCCGGGGGGTGTCGGCGGCGTGCGCGGCCGGGCCCACCGTGACCGCGACGGCGGCCGAGGCCACGAGGGCCGCCGCGCCGAGCAGCGCGGCGGGGCGCCGCGGCCGCCGGCCCCGGCCGGGGGTGTCGTCTGTCATGGGGTGTCCTCGATCGAGGGGCTGGCGGTCGGGAACGGGCCGGCCGGGTGGGGCGGCCGGCCCGTACGGGGACCCGTACGGGTCTCAGGGGGACGCGTACGGCCCCTGGGGGAAGCCCTTAAGGGGCCGCCGGACTACTGGAAGCTGATCGGGACGTGCACGTCGTAGCTGCGGCTGTTGGTGTTGAAGTGGTCGGCGCGGGTCACGACCGCGCACTCGACGTCCTCGCCGCAGACGCTGCCGTCCTCCAGGGTGGCCTTCACGAAGATGCTGACACTGAAGGTGCCGCCGGTGGAGAACTTGGAGCTGTTGGCGAAGAGGCCGCCGAAGGTGTTGTTCACCCAGTGCGAGGCGCCGGTGGCGCCGGACTCGTCCTGGCCGCCGAGGCAGGGGGTCGGCTTGTTGACGCCGGCCGCGCCGTCGACGACACAGAGGCCGACGTAGATGCCCTGGCCGGTGTTGTAGCCGGAGCCGGAGACGGTGACGACCTGGCCGGCCGCGGCGGCGGTGGCCGGGGAGGTCAGCGACAGGTTGTAGGTGACACCGCCGTCGGTGACGGTGCGCGTCGAGGTCGCGGCGGAGGCGGAGGTGGCCAGGCCCAGGGTCAGCGCGGAGGCGGCGGCGACGGCGAGGCCGGCGCGGGCGGCGGTACGGGCGGAGGCGACTCTCATGAGGGAGGACCCTTCTGATCGGTCCGAGCCCGAACGGCTCGAATTTAGGTAAGGCTAACCTAAATACGATCTTCGGTTGTTTGTCAATGGACGGTAAAGAGGAGGTTCAGCTACCGGCCGCGCTCACCGTGAACTCGGCTTCCAGCGACTGGAGTTCACCGGTGACGGCGGTCACGACGACCGTGTGCGCGCCTTCAACAGCGCTGTCGTACACGGGGAATTCGACCGCGAACCTCCCGTCCGCGCCGGCCACCGCCTGGTACCGGGTGTCCCCGTCGATCGCGACGAGCACGACGGTCCCGGGGGCGAACTCCGTGCCGCTGAGCTGCTGTTGACCGCCCGGCGGGAGGGCCGGACGCGCGAGGGACACGGCAGCGGCGGCTTGGGGCGCGGCCTCCTTCTCAGCAGGCGCCGCCGGAGGCTCCTCCGCAACGGGAGCCTCCGACGGCACCGCCTCCGGGGCCCCGACCGTCACATCGAGCACCCCGAGCTCACCCCCGGCCACGAACTCCCGCCCGCTCCAGGCGGCCAGCAACTCGGCCCCCTCGGAGGAGAGTTCGGCCCTCAGTCCGGCCCGGCCGGCCGTGGTGACCTGGGCCAGCGTCAGCACCCGGGCCCGCCCGTCGACGACCGTACGGGTCTGGAGAGCGCCGGCACCCACGGTGAGGTGGAGGGTCAACCCCGCGAGAGTCAGGGGCTGTCGGGCGCCGGGGGCGGAGAGCTGGACGGCGCCGCCCAACCGGACGTCCCCGTTGGCCTGTTCGGCGTCGAGAGTGCCGCCGACGACAGGGAAGGAAGCGCCCGCCGATTCGACAGCGGGTTCTGTCACAGCGAACGAGACGCCCAGCGCGGTGAGTTGGGCATCGACGCCGGTCCAGCTCGCCCGCCCCTCGGAGCTCCCGGCGGATGGGCCGGCCAGCGCACCAGGGCTGCCCAGCATGAGCGACGCCCCGGCCGTCAGCGCGACAAAGGCCATTCTCTTGGCCATGTTCAGTTCTCCCTCAGCTGTATGAGGATCAGTCAGTTCATCTGTCAGGGGCGACCGGCGCAGCCCCGCTCAGCCCGCCGTCGACCGGCGCCGCCACGCCCACCACCACGCCCCGCCGCCCAGCGCCAGCAGCCCCGCCGACGCGAGCCCGAGCGGCATCGCCAGGCCGCTGCCGGTGCTGGCCATCGAGCCGGACGGGTCGGCGGAGGCCGATGAGACGACCGTCCCGGAAGCACTCGCGCTCGGTGTCGCGGACGGCGAGACCCCCGTACCCCCCGTCCCCGAACTCCCGGCGGCCGTACCGGAGTCGGCCGTACCGAACGTGACCGGAATCCGTACCGTCTGGCTCTGGTCCCCGCCCCTGGTGTGGTCGTTGCGCGTGATGACCGCGCACGTCACGCCGGCCGCCGTGCAGTCCGTGTTCGCGTCCTTCGCCCGTACCTTCACCTGGACGCTGAACGTCCCGGCGTGCCCGCTGCCGCCGTACGGCTTGGCGAGGCCCTCGCCGTAGGAGGGCGGGTTGGAGGAGACCCACACCGAGGCGCCCGACTCGCCGGACATGTCGACGCCGCCGACGCAGGGCGTGGGCGTCTTGCCGGGGCCGTTGTCGACGCAGAAGGCGACGTAGATGCCCTTCTCGGTGTTGTAGCCGGTGCCGCTGACGGTGACCGTCTCGCCGGCGGCGGCGAGGCCGGACGTTTTCGACACGGTGAGTTTCTGGCCCTCGGGACCCGTCGCCGTACCGCTCGCGGCGGATGCCTGTGAGACGACCGCGAAGAGTGCGACGGCCGTCAGAGAACACACAACTCCGTGACCGCGCAGGCCACTTGCCGGTGCCATGAGAACACTCCCACCAGGAGGAACTAAGGACAGCCTAACCTAAACTAATTCTCAACCGGATGCCAGGCGACTGGAAAGGAAAGACCATGCGGAGACGGCTGGCCGCCCTCGGGCTGGGCCTCGCACTGCTGACGGGCGCGTGCGGCGGAGGCGGAACGACGACGGCCGACGCGACCCCCGGATCGGCGGGCGCACGCGCCGCCGCGGCGGTGGAACAGCTCGCGAAGAACTCGGTCGTACCGCTCGAAGGACCGGCCCCCACACCGGAGTTGCCGGTCACCGTCGACTCCTCCGACGGGCGGAAGGTGACGGTGAAGGACGCCTCGCGGATCCTCCCTCTCAACGGGGGGATCGCCGAGATCGTGTTCACGCTCGGCCTCGGGGAGCAGGTCGTCGGCCGGGACATCACCGCCACGTTCGCGGAGGCCAAGAAGCTTCCCCAGGTCACCAAGGCGCATGACGTGAGCGCCGAGAGCGTGCTGTCGCTGCGGCCGACGGTCGTGCTCGCCGACACCGACACCGGGCCCAAGGAGGCGATCGACCAGATCCGGGACGCCGGGGTCCCCGTCGTCGTGCTCGACCCGGCGACCAAGCTGTCCGACGTCACGACCCGAACGACCCGCGTGGCGGCGGCACTTGGGGTTCCGGACGCCGGGAAGGCGCTCAACTCGCGGATGAGCGAGGAGCTTTCGCAGGCGAAGGCGAACGTCCCCGCAGGGAGCAGGCCGAAGGTCGCGTTCCTCTACATGCGGGGCAGCGCGGCCGTGTACCTCATCGGCGGGAAGGGGTCCGGCGCGGACTCACTGCTCGAAGCCGCCGGGGCCCAGGACGCCGGGGTGGCGGCCGGGTTCACTCGGCCCTTCACGCCGATCACCACCGAGGCGCTGGCGCAGACGAGTCCGGACGTCATCCTCATGATGACCAAGGGGCTGGAGTCGGTCGGGGGCGTCGACGGGCTGCTCCAGGTCCCCGGGATCGCCCAGACCCCGGCCGGCATGAACAAGCGGGTCGTCGACCTGGAGGACGGCGTGCTGCTGAGCTTCGGCCCGCGCACGCCGCTCGTCATCGACATCCTGGTCGACAGGATCCACCGGAAGTGAAACCGGCCAGAACACCCCCAGCCCCGTAAGCCTCAGAAGGCGTAAGCCTCAGAAGACGTAAGCCTCCACCTCCGCAAGGTACTTGGCCCGCAGCTCCTCATCGTCGTCCAGGAACGACGCCACGAACGAGTTGCGGGCCAGCTCGCGCAACTTCTCCTCCGACAGCCCGAGTTGAGCGGCCACCGCGTCGAAGTTGTCCCCCGCGTACCCCCCGAAGTAGGCCGGGTCGTCGGAGTTCACCGTGCACAGCAGCCCCGCCTCCAGCATCGCCGGCAGCGGGTGCCCGGCCAGGACGTCGACCGCCCGCAGCCGTACGTTCGACAGCGGGCACAGCGTCAGCGGCACCCGCTCCCGCACCAGCCGCTCCACCAGCGCCGGGTCCTCCATGCAGCGCAGCCCGTGGTCGATCCGCTCCACGCCGAGGACGTCCAGCGCCTCGGTGATGTACGCGGCCGGGCCCTCCTCACCGGCGTGCGCGACGCGGCGCAGGCCCAGCGCGGCGGCGGCCTCGTACACCTCGCGGAACTTCACCGGCGGGTGCCCGACCTCGGCGGAGTCCAGGCCGATGCCGGTGATGCGGTCGAGGTACGGCTTGGCCGCGTGCAGCGTCCGCATCGCCGACTCGGCGGACTCGTCGCGCAGGAAGCACATGATCAGCCGGGTCGAGACGCCGTGCCGCGCCTCGCTCGCGCCCAGCGCCCGCCACAGCCCCTCGACGACCGTCCCCATCTCCACGCCCCGCGCGAGGTGCGCCTGCGGGTCGAAGAAGATCTCCGCGTGCCGCACCCCCTGCGCGGCGGCCCGCGCCAGATAGGCGTCGGCGAGGTCGGCGAAGTCCTGCTCGGTGCGCAGGACCGCCATCAGCGCGTAGTACAGGTCCAGGAACGACTGGAGATCGTCGAAGTCGTACGCCCGCCGCAGCGCCTCGGCGTCCGCGTACGGCAGCTCCACGCCGCCCCGTCCGGCCAGCGCGAACGCCAGCTCCGGTTCCAGCGTGCCTTCGATGTGCAGGTGCAGTTCTGCTTTGGGGATGGGCATCGAAGTATCCTACGCCCGCTTTGCCGGAGTTTCGAAACCGGCGCCCACAACCTCGGAGCCGGCGCCCGCCGGAAGCTCACCGCCGCTTCGGCACCGGCACCCTCAGTAGATCCCGCGCCACACTCAGCTCCCCGGTAAACCCGGCAGCCCGCGCCTGCCGCTCGAACTCCTCCGGATCGCTGTACCGCTGGCTGAAATGCGTCAGCACGAGATGCCGCACCCCGGCGTCCCGGGCCACCCCCGCCGCCTGACCCGCCGTCAGATGCCCATGATCCGCCGCCAGTTGAGCGTCCTCGTCGAGGAACGTCGACTCGATGACGAGCATGTCGCACCCTTCCGCGAGCGCGTACACGCCCTCGCACAGCCGGGTGTCCATGACGAACGCGAACCGCTGCCCGCGCCGCACCTCGCTGACGTCGTCCAGCGAGACGCCCCCGAGGGACCCCTCCCGCTGGAGGCGGCCCACGTCGGGCCCCGCGACTCCGTGCGCCGCGAGCAGCTCGGGCAGCATCCGCCGCCCGTCGGGCTCGACCAGCCGGTAGCCGTACGCCTCGACGGGGTGCGAGAGCTTGTGGGTCTCCAGCGTGTACGAAGGGCCAGCCGCGACAGAGCCGTTCTCCGAAACCGGCGCCTCCGTCACCCCCACGGTCTCCCGGTACGCCGTCGAGTACCGCAGCCGGTCGAAGAACCGCTGGCCGGAGCGGGGGTAGTGGGCCACCACGGGGTGCGGGACCTGGTCGAGGTTGATCCGCTGGATCACGCCCGCGAGCCCCAGCGAGTGGTCCCCGTGGAAGTGCGTGACGCAGATCCGGTTGAGGTCGTGCGCGGCGACCCCGGCGCGCACCATCTGCCGCTGGGTCCCCTCGCCGGGGTCGAAGAGGATGCCCTCGCCGTCCCAGCGCAGGAAGTACCCGTTGTGGTTGCGGTGCCGGGTGGGCACCTGGCTCGCGGTGCCGAGCACCACCAATTCACGTACGGACATGGCGAGTTACCCGGGCGGCCACTGGAGGCCGCGCCCGGCGAGGACGTGCGCGTGCGCGTGGAAGACGGTCTGTCCGGCGCCGGCGCCCGTGTTGAAGACGATCCGGTAGCTGCCCGCCTCCTCGCCGGCGGCGACCTCGCCCGCCTCCCGCAGGACGTCGGCGGCGGCCTCGGGGTCACCGGCCGCGAGGGAGGCCGCGTCCGGGTAGTGCGCCTTGGGGATCACCAGCACATGGGTGGGCGCCTGCGGGTTGATGTCCCGGAACGCGACGGTCGTGTCGGTCTCCCGCACGATGGTCGCCGGAATCTGCTTGTCGACGATCTTGCAGAACAAGCAGTCGTCCTGCGGCTCCCCAGCCATACGCGTGCCTCCTAGAGTGTCGTGAGGGAAATGGTAATGGCCCGGAAAAAGCGGGCTACGGCCGCTCCGGCGCTACCTTCGCCGGCCGCTCGCCCAGCGCCTCCAGCGCGATCCGCACGGCCTCGTCCAGCTGGACGTCGCGCCCGGCGGCGTAGTCCTGGGGCCGTACGACGACCTCCACGTCCGGCGCGACCCCGAAGTTCTCGACGCCCCACCCGAACCCTTCGAGCCAGATCGCATACTTCGGCTGAGTGACCAGCGTCCGGTCGACGAGCCGGTAGCGGCTGTCGATCCCGACGGTCCCGCCCCAGGTCCGCGTGCCCACAACCGGCCCGATCCCCAAGGCTTTTATGGCCGCGTTGACGATGTCCCCGTCCGACCCCGAGAACTCGTTGGCGACGGCGACGACCGGCCCCCGGGGCGCGTCCGCCGGATACGTCGTCGAGGTCATCCCCCGGGCCGCCTCCCACCCCACGACCCGCCGCGCCAGCTTCTCCACGACGAGCTGCGAGGTGTTCCCGCCCCGGTTCTCCCGCACGTCGACGACGAGCCCCTCGCGGGCCACCTCGACCCTCAAGTCCCGGTGGATCTGGGCCCATCCGGGCGCCTGCATGTCCGGCACGTGCAGATACCCAAGCCGCCCACCGGACTTCTCGTGCACATAGGCCCGCCGGCCGGCGACCCACGCGTGATACCGCAACGCCTCCTCGTCGGAGATCGGCACGACGACGGGATGCCGCACCTCGCCCCCGCCGGCCGGCGACACGGTCAGCTCGACGGGCTTGCCCGCAGTCCCAACGAGCAGTGGGGCAGGGCCGGTTACCGAGTCGACAGGGTGCCCGGCGACGGCGACGATGGCGTCCCCGGCCCGTACGGCGACTCCAGGCGCGGCGAGCGGTGAGCGCGCGTCCGGGTCGGAGGTCTCCGACGGCAGGATCCGGTCGATCCGCCAACTCCCGTCCGCGTGCCGGGAGATGTCGGCGCCGAGGAGACCTTGCCGGGGCTCCCGCCCGTACGGGCGCGACCCGACGTACGCGTGCGAGGTCCCCAACTCCCCCTGGACCTCCCAGAGAAGGTCGACGAGATCGTCGTGCGTGGCGACCCGTTCCAGCACCGGCCGGTAGCGGTCGAGCACTCCCGTCCAGTCCACCCCGGCGAGGTCCTCCCGCCAGTAGTTGTCCCGCATCAGCCGGCCCGCCTCGTCGTACATCTGCCGCCACTCGGCGGCCGGGTCGACGGTCTGGCGGACTCGGGCGAGGTCCACGGTGACGTTGCTGTCGCTGTCCTCGTCCCCGGAGGCGCGGCGGTCGCTGGGGACGACCTTCAGCTTGCCGTCGGTCCACAGCAGCAGCCGCTTGCCGTCGCCGCTGACCTCGAAGCCGTCGGCGTCGTCCGCCAAGTGCTCCACGCGCCGCTGGGCGAGGTCGTAGCGCTCCAACTCCGTGGTGGGGACCGGGTCTTCGGGGGTGGCCCGGGAGGCGCCGAGGACGCCGTGGACGGGGTGGCGCAGCCACAGGACGCCGTCCTTCGCGGCGCGCAGGGCGGAGTAGCGGCCGGCCTCGACGGGGAACGGCACTATGCGGTCGGCCAGGCCCTCCAGGTCGATGCGGGTCGCGGGGGTGCCCTCGCTGTCGGGGGTCTCCTCCTTGTCCGGCGCCTCGAAGGGGCGGCCGTGGCGCTGCGGGCCGAAGGGGGACGGGGTCGTCGCGGCGAGGGTGATGAGGTGCGGGCGGGCGCCGGAGACGAACGACAGGTCGAAGACGTGCTGGTCGTAGACCGGGTCGAAGGCCCGCGTGGACAGGAACGCCAGGTGCTTGCCGTCGAGGGTGAAGGCGGGCGCGTAGTCGTGGAAGCGCAGCGGGGTCGCCTCGGTGACCGAGAGGTCGGTGGTGTGCGCGAGCTTCAGCTGGGC
Organism: Streptomyces sp. AMJ-169; assembly: GCF_055597585.1. Lineage (NCBI taxonomy): Bacteria > Bacillati > Actinomycetota > Actinomycetes > Kitasatosporales > Streptomycetaceae > Streptomyces > Streptomyces sp. AMJ-169. The sequence goes on along the minus strand of NZ_JBVLTJ010000010.1, from coordinate 82,092 downwards.
GAGCGGGGCGGGGCCCGGGTGGGACCAGGCGAGCCAGGCCGAGTCGGGCGAGAAGACCAGGTCGGAGACCTCGCCGTCGGCGCTGCGGGCGACCTCGCGGACCTCGCCGGTCTCGCGTTCGACGAGCAGCAGCCGCCCGTCGTGCGCGGCGACGGCGGCCCGGCTGCCGTCGGGCGCCATGGCCAGCTCCAGGACCCGGCCGAGCCGCCCGCCCGCGAGCCGGCGCGGCGGCGAGCCCGGCGCGAGCCCGGTGGACGGGGCGAACTCCAGGGCGTCCTCGCCCTCCGCGTCCGTCACCCACACCGCCCACTCCTCGCCCTCCGGGGTGCGGAAGACGCGCGGCGAGCGCGCCCGCACCCCCGGCTCGGCGGCGAGCGCCCGCGCGGGCCCGGCCCGGTGCGTCACCCAGTGCACGGCCCCGCGCACCTCGACGGCGCTGCCGCGCGCGGTGTGATCGGGCGCGGCCTCCTCGACCCACCCGGCCGCGTTGACCGTACGGGGCCGCCGGTCCAGCCGCTGCCCGCCGAGCCGTACGTCCAGCCGGCGCGGCTCGGCGCCCTCCAGGTCGTCCAGGATCCACAGCTCACCGGCCGCCGCGTACACGACCCGCGTGCCGTCACCGGCGGCGTGCCGGGCGTAGAAACCGTCCAGCGGGGTGTGTCTGCGCAGGTCGGAGCCGTCGGCGAGGGACGAGTACAGCGCGCCGGTGCCCTCGTGGTCGGACAGGAACGCGATCCTCTCGCCCGCCCACACCGGGCACTCCAGGTTCCCGTCGAGATCCGCGTGCAGCCGTACGAAGTCGCCCTCGCCGCCCGTGTCGATCCACAGCTTGCCGGCCATGCCGCCCCGATAGCGCTTCCAGTGGGCGGCTTCCCGGCCGCCGCGCGCGGACAGCAGGACCGGGTGCGGGCCGAGGGCGACGGTGTCGACGACGCCGTAGGGCAGGACCGTCGCCGGGCCGCCGTCGAGGGGGACGGCGCGGGCCCAGCTGCGGGAGCGGGAGGCCTGGTCGTGGGTGGCGACGGCGAGGACGTGCCCCTCGGGGGTCCAGCCGCACACGCGGGTCGTCGAACTGCCCCAGTGGGTCAGGCGAGTTGACGGGCCGCCGGCGACGGGCGCGGTGTGGATCTCGCGGGCGCCGTCGCGGGTGGAGGTCCAGGCGAGGGTCTTTCCGTCCGGCGCGATGCGGGGCGTGGCGACGGGGGTGTTGTCGGCGCTCACCCGCCAGGCCCGGCCGCCGTCGAGGGGCGCGAGCCAGACGTCGTCCTCGGCGGTGAAGGCCGCCAAGTCGCCGTGCAGGTGCGGGAATCGGAGATACGCAGCGGGCGTCGCGGACTGTGTCACCCGATCACCCTATGCAAGGAACGCCCGGACAGACACCGTTTCGGATCACTTGCCCTGCGCCGGCCAGCACGTCGGATCGCCCTTGCACCACACGGTCTTGGTGACCGTGACGGTGACCCGCCCCTCGGGCCCGCCCGTCGACGGCGGGTTCACGGGCGACGGCGACGAGCAACTGCCCAGCCCGCTCACCCGGAACACCTGCTTGCCCGCGACATCGGCGACCAAGTCCCCGCGCACGCAGGCCCCGTCGACGGCCCGCGTCACCCTGCCGGTGACGGTGATGGCCTTGCCGTCCTTGGTCTGCCCGGTGCAGTCCACGGAGACGATGGTGTCCTCACCGGCGCTCGGCGTCGCGGACACCCCTGAACTGCCGTACTTCCCGGTGCAGTTGAGCCAGTTGACGTTGACGTCATGCTGCTGGAGCTCTTTGGTGGCCGTCGTGCCGGTCGTGTAGGCGACGTCCGTCGCCCCGATCCCGCCGGTCGGGTCGCACGCCGCCAGCGCGCCGACGAGGACGGTTCCCGTCCCCGTGACGACGGCCGCTCGCATCCACTTCGATGCACGCATACGGCAAGCTTCCCACCACGGGGGCGGACGTACCAGAGCCCTTCAAAAGAGGGGGGTCAGCTCCAGCGGCCGGTGCGGCCAAGTACCAGTGCGGCGGCGGCCGTTCCGGCGGTCGACGTCCGCAGCACGCTCGGCCCCAGCCGGAACGTCTTCGCCCCGGCCTCCCTGAACAGCGCCAACTCCTCGGGGGAGACGCCCCCTTCGGGCCCGACGACCAGCAAGATCTCGCCCTCGGCGGGGAGTTCGGCGGTCGCCAGCGGCTCGCTCCCGTACTCCCGGTCCTCGTGCAGCACGACGGCCAGGTCCGCCTTCGCCAGCAGCGCGGCGACCTGCTTGCTGCTCGCCGGCTCGGCGACCTCGGGGAAGCGCACGCGCCGCGACTGCTTGCCGGCCTCCCGCGCGGTGGCCCGCCACTTCGCGAGCGCCTTCTGCCCGCGCACGTCCTTCCACTGCGTGACACAACGGGAGGCGGCCCAGGGGACGATGGCGTCCACACCGACCTCGGTCATCGTCTCGACGGCGACTTCACCCCGGTCGCCTTTGGGGAGGGCTTGGACGACGGTGATGCGGGGCTGCGGCGGCGGCTCCTCCGACAGGGACTCCAGGTCCATGACGGTCAACTGGTCCTTGCCTTCAGCGGACTTGACCACGCCCTCGATCCAGCGCCCGCGCCCGTCGGTGAGGACGACGTCCTCGCCAGGGCGCAGCCGCTTCACGGACACCGCGTGCCGCCCCTCGGGCCCGTCGAGCACGAACTCGGGCCCGATGCCGAGGAGTTGGTCGACGACGAAGACCGGCGCCGTCATCGCGCGATACCCCCGTCGGCGGTCGGCGCGTCGTCCGGCACCGGAGCCGTCGCGGACAACGCGCAGCGCGCCGCGTCGAGTTCATCGGCGAGGACCGCCACCAGCTGCCCGGCGGGCAGCTCGCGCGCCATCCGGTGCCCCTGCCCCGCCCACAGCGCCATGCCCTGCGCGTCTCCCGCCTTCGCCGCCGCCTTGCGCAGCGGGGAGGTGAGGTGGTGCAGCTCGGGGTAGGCGGCCGGGGCGTAGGGGCCGTGCTCGCGCAGGAAGCGGTTGACGAGGCCGCGCGCCGGGCGCCCGGAGAAGGCGCGGGTCAGCTCGGTGCGGGCGAAGAGGGGATTGGTCAGGGCCTGCTTGTGGACGGCGGCGGCGCCGGACTCGGGGGTGGCGAGGAACGCCGTGCCGAGCTGGGCCGCGCACGCGCCGGCCGCCATGACGGCGGCGATCTGGGCGCCGCGCATGATGCCGCCGGCGGCGATCAGCGGCAGGGAGACGGTCTCGCGGATCTGTGTCAGCAGGGTCAGCAGACCGGTGCCGGCGCGGTCGTTCTCGGGGTTGTCGCGGTGCGTGCCCTGGTGGCCGCCGGCCTCGACGCCCTGGACGATCACCCCGTCCGCGCCGGCCCGCTCGACCGCGTGGGCCTCTTCGGGGGTGGTCGCGGTGACGAGGGTCAGTGTGCCGGCCCGGCGCAGCGCGGCGAGGATCTCGGGGGCGGGGGCGCCGAAGTGGAAGGAGACGACCGGGACCGGGTTGTCGAGCAGGACGGCGAGCTTGGCGTCGAAGCCGTCGTCGCGTCCGCTGTCGGGGTCGCCCAGCTCGGTCTCGTACCAGGTGCTCTCGCCGGCCAGCTGGTGCGCGTACAGCTCGACCGCGCCGGCCTCGGCGTACTCGGGCTGCGGCAGGAACAGGTTGACGCCGAACGGCCGTGAGGTCAGCCCTCGCAGCTGTTTGATCTCCTCGTACATCCCGTCGGCCGTCTTGTACCCGGCGGCGAGGAATCCGAGGCCCCCGGCCTCGGCCACGGCGGCGGCCAGTTGGGGCACGGAGACACCGCCCGCCATGGGCGCCTGCACGATCGGGAGCGGGAGGAGACCGGTGAGTGCGGAGGACATGACGGCATGGTGTCACGTCCCCCGGACCACATCGAATCGGGCCCGCGTTTTGGCATACGCCAAGTTCAGCGCTGCCTCACGTACGCCCGTTGAACGCGTCCTTCAGCCGCGAGAACAGCCCCTGCTGCCCCGGCTGACTGTGCCTTCCCGGGGGACGACCCCCGGACCCCCAGCAGTGGCTCAGCTCCCGCCGACTCGCATCCTCACGTACGCCCGTTGAACGCATCCTTCAGCCGCGAGAACAGCCCCTGCTGCCCCGGCTGGAACTGCCCCTGGGGCCGTTCCTCGCCGCGCAGCTTCGACAACTCCCGCAGCAGGCGCTCCTGTTCGGGGTCGAGCTTGGTCGGGGTCTGGACCTCGACGTGGACGATGAGATCGCCCCGCCCGCCGCCGCGCAGATGCGTGACACCCCGGGCGTGCAGCGGGATGGACTGGCCGGACTGGGTGCCGGGCCGGATGTCCACCTCCTCCAGGCCGTCCAGCGTCTCCAGCGGCACCTTCGTGCCGAGCGCCGCCGCCGTCATCGGGAGGGTGACCGTGCAGTGCAGGTCGTCGCCCCGGCGCTGGAACATCGCGTGCGGCAGCTCGTGGATCTCGACGTAGAGGTCACCGGCGGGACCGCCGCCGGGCCCGACCTCGCCCTCGCCGGCCAGCTGGATACGGGTGCCGTTGTCGACGCCCGCCGGGATCTTGACGGTCAGCGTCCGCCGCGAGCGGATGCGGCCGTCGCCGGCGCACTCGGGACACGGGGTCGGGACGACCGTACCGAAGCCCTGGCACTGCGGGCAGGGCCGGGACGTCATGACCTGGCCGAGGAACGAGCGCGTGACCTGGGAGACCTCGCCGCGCCCCCGGCACATGTCACAGGTCTGCGCGGTGGTGCCCGGAGCCGCGCCCTCGCCGTTGCAGGTGTTGCAGACGACGGCGGTGTCGACCTGGATGTCCTTGGTGGTGCCGAAGGCCGCCTCGTCGAGGGTGACCTCCAGGCGGATCATCGCGTCCTGGCCGCGCCGGGTGCGCGAGCGGGGCCCGCGCTGGGACGCGGTGCCGAAGAACGCGTCCATGATGTCCGAGAAGTTCCCGAACCCGCCGGCGCCGAAGCCGCCCGCGCCCGCGCCGCCGCTCGCCGAGAGCGGGTCGCCGCCGAGGTCGTAGACCTGCTTCTTCTGCGGGTCCGACAGCACCTCGTAAGCGGCGTTGATCTCCTTGAACCGCTCCTGGGTCTTCGGGTCCGGGTTGACGTCCGGGTGCAGCTCGCGCGCGAGCCTGCGGAACGCCTTCTTGATCTCATCCTGGGACGCGTCGCGGCGCACGCCGAGCACGGCGTAGTAGTCCGTGGCCACTTACGACTCCGCCAGGATCTGTCCGACGTACCTCGCCACTGCGCGTACCGCTCCCATCGTTCCCGGGTAGTCCATGCGGGTCGGTCCGACCACGCCGAGCTTGGCGACTGCCTCGCCGCCCGAACCGTAGCCGACCGACACGACGGACGTGGAGTTGAGTCCCTCGTAGGCGTTCTCGTGCCCGATACGCACGGTCACGCCCGGATCTCCGGCCTCGCCCAGCAGCTTGAGGAGCACGACCTGCTCCTCGAGGGCTTCCAGGACGGGCCGGATGGTGAGGGGAAAGTCATGTCCGAAGCGGGTCAGATTGGCGGTTCCGCCGATCATCAGCCGCTCCTCGTTCTCCTCGACGAGCGTCTCCAGGAGAGTGGAGAGCACCGTCGAGACCGTACCCCGGTCCTCGCGCTCGAAAGCCTCCGGGAGGTCCTCGACGAGCAGGGGCACATCGGTGAAGCGGCGGCCCGCGACCCGGCTGTTGAGCCGGGCGCGCAGATCCGCCAGCGAGGACTCCCCGAACGGCGCCGGGCAGTCGACCATCCGCTGCTCGACCCGTCCCGTGTCCGTGATCAGCACGAGCATCAGCCGCGCGGGCGCGAGCGCCAGCAGCTCGACGTGCCGGACGGTGGAGCGGGTGAGGGAGGGGTACTGGACGACGGCGACCTGCCGGGTGAGCTGCGCGAGCAGCCGTACGGTCCGCGCGACGACGTCGTCGAGGTCGACCGCCCCGTCCAGGAAGTGGTGGATGGCGCGCCGTTCGGGGCCGGTCATCGGTTTGACCCCGGCGAGCTTGTCGACGAACAGCCGGTAGCCCTTGTCGGTGGGGATGCGCCCCGCACTCGTGTGCGGCTGCGCGATGAACCCCTCGTCCTCCAGGACCGCCATGTCGTTACGGACGGTGGCCGGCGAGACGCCGAGGTTGTGCCGCTCGGTGAGCGCCTTCGACCCCACCGGCTCCTCGGTCCCGACATAGTCCTGGACGATCGCGCGCAGCACCTGAAGCCTGCGTTCACTCAGCACCGCGCCCACCTCCAGAAGTCGACCCCGACGGCACCTGGCACTCTTCACATACGAGTGCCAGTGTACGGCGGCCAGGCGGTACCGAGGCAAGGACGGCCGCTGACGGTTAGCGTCGCGGTATGACGGTGACTTGGGAAGAGCTGGGCTGGGAACGGCTCGCGGGCGGGGTCGGGCGGGTGCGGCTGCCCGGGTGGGACTGTACGGCGGGCCTGGTGATCGGCGCGGGCGGGGTTCTCTTGATCGACGCGGGGTCGAGTCTCGCGGAGGGCGCGCGGCTGCGGCGTGATGCAGAACACCTCGCCGAACGCAATGTGACCCATCTCGCGCTGACCCACCCCCACTTCGACCACGTCTTCGGCGCGGCGGCCTTCCCGGACGCGGAGATCTGGGCGGCGGGGCGGAGCCTCGGGGAGCCGGAGGAACTGCGGGCGGACGCGGTGCGCAATGGGCTGCCGCCGGAGGAGGCTGAGGCGGCGGCGGGGGTGCTGGCGGGGGTGGCTCGGGTGATCACGGCGGAGGGGGAGCTGGAGCTGGGCTCCTCCGAGCAGGTCCGGCTGGTCAACTTGGGGCCCGCGCATGCCCCGTACGACATGGTGGTCCGCGCCGGCGGCGTCGTCTTCTGCGGCGATCTCGTCGAGGAGTCCGGGGAGCCGCAGGCCGGTCCGGACGCGGCGCCCGCCGCCTGGCCCGCCGCGCTGGACCGGCTGCTGGCGCTGGGCGGGGAGGACGCGCTGTACGTGCCCGGCCACGGCGCGGTGGTCGACGCGGATTTCGTCCGCCGCCAACGGGACGCGCTGGCCCGCCGGTTCGGCGTGTCGGGGCGGCTCGGCGGCGGGTGGGGGCCGGAGCACTAAGGTCACTCAGATGCGCCAGTACTCCCCCGACTTCACGCCCCCCTGGAAGAAGCCGAAGCAGCTCCCCGAGGTGCCCGCCGACCCCGGTCTGGTGATCGAGGAGCCGCGTACGGGCTTCTGCGGCGCGGTGATCCGCTGCGAGGCCGGCACGGTCACCCTTGAGGACCGCTTCGGCAAGCACCGCGTGTTCCCGCTGGAGCCCGGGGCGTTCCTCCTGGAGGGCCAGGTCGTGACGCTCGTCCGCCCGGCAACCGCCGCCCCGTCCCGCCCCGCCCGCACCGCCTCCGGCTCGATCGCCGTCCCCGAGGCACGTGCCCGCGTGGCGCGTGCCGGGCGGATCTATGTCGAGGGGCGGCACGACGCGGAGCTGGTGGAGAAGGTCTGGGGGGACGATCTGCGGATCGAGGGGGTGGTGGTGGAGTACCTGGAGGGGGTGGACGATCTCCCGGGCATCGTGGCCGAATTCGCACCGGGTCCGGACGCCCGGCTCGGTGTCCTGGTGGACCACTTGCTGCCGGGGACGAAGGAGTGGCGGATCGCCCAGCAGGTGACCAGCGAGCACGCGTTGGTCGTGGGCCACCCGTACATCGACATCTGGGAGGCGGTGAAGCCGGCGTCGCTGGGGATCGAGGGGTGGCCGAGGGTGCCGAGGGGGGAGGACTGGAAGACGGGGGTGTGCCGGGCGCTGGGGTGGCCTTCGGAGAACACCGGGGCGGTATGGTCGGCGATCCTGAAGAGGGTCAGCTCCTACAAGGACCTGGAACCGGAACTCCTGGGCAGGGTGGAGGAGTTGATCGACTTCGTCACGGGTAGCGGTGGGGCCTGACCTTCTCGTACGTCTCGAATTCGCTGGTGTCCAGTTCGAGGCCGAGGGGTTCAAGAGGCGTAAGGTCGCCGAACTTGGTGAGCCGCTGCCGCCGGTAATCCGCGTCCTCCCCATGCCCCACAGGCTCCGTGAGCAGTACGCACTGAGCCATGATCGGGTCGATGATGAAGTAGGCAGGGATCTTTGCCGCCGCGTAGATCGATCGCTTGACGCCGTAGTCGCGTTCCACGCTCGTCTTGGAGACAACCTCCACGAGCATGGTGATGACCTCGGACGGCATCAGCCTTCCGCGTGCTGGGCCGAGTCCTCGTTCAATCACCACAAGGTCAGGCTGCGGTTGGCTGCTCTCCTCAAGGATGACGATGTCGGTGTTGTGGATGCGCCGCCAGCGTTTGCGGGGAATCTGGTCCTGGACCGCCTCCAAGATGTCGTTGTGGGCCACGTCCGGCCCCGCCATCATCACAATTACCTCCCGGAGGAGCTCCGCTTTGAAGCCTTCGGGAACCTCAAGGTCCTCGAAGATCTTCATCATGCGGCTGGTCATCGGTCGGTCGTCCACAGCGGTCATCTCCGTGACCCTCCATTTCCGCCGCGCCATCTGTCGGCGGAAGCCTATGAACCAGGTTAGGCGCCGAACCCCCGTTCCCCCCGCATTCACCCACCCGAGTGATCAGTCCACCAGATCCCTGACCACCGCGTCCGCCAACAGCCGCCCCCGCAACGTCAGTACGGCCCGCCCGGTGTCATAGGCCCCCCGTTCCAGCAGCCCCTCCGACAGCGCCCGGCCGGCCGCCGCCAGACCCTCCGTCCGCAGCAGGTCCAGCGGGACCCCCTCCCGCAGCCGCAGCTCCAGCAGGATGCGTTCGACCCGGCGGTCCTCCTGCGACAGCAGCTCACGGCCCGCCCCCGGAGAGCGGCCCTCCGACAGCGCCGCCGCGTACGCCCCGGGATGCTTCACGTTCCACCAGCGGACCCCGCCCACGTGGGAGTGGGCGCCGGGGCCCGCGCCCCACCAGTCCGCGCCGCGCCAGTACAGCTCGTTGTGCAGGCAGCGGCCCGCAGGAGAGGTCGCCCAGTTGGAGACCTCGTACCAGTCGTAGCCCGCCGCCCCCAGCACCTCCTCCGTGATGAGGTACCGGTCCGCGTGCACGTCGTCGTCCGTCATCGGGACCTCGCCCCGGCGGATCCGCCGGGCCAGCCGCGTGCCCTCCTCGACGATCAGGGCGTAGGCGCTGATGTGATCGGGGGCCGCGCCCAGGGCGGAGCCCAGCGTCGCCCGCCAGTCCTCGTCCGACTCCCCCGGCGTCCCGTAGATCAGGTCGAGGTTGATGTGCTCGAACCCCGCCGCCCGCGCCTCCGCCACGCAGGCCTCGGGACGGCCGGGCGTGTGGGTGCGGTCCAGGACCTTCAGGACGTGCTGCTTCGCGCTCTGCATCCCGAAGGAGATCCGGTTGAAGCCGCCCTCGCGCAGGACCGACAGATACTCGGGGTCCACGGACTCCGGGTTCGCCTCGGTCGTGATCTCGGCGTCCGGCGCGAGCCCGAACTCCTCGCGGATCGCGGCGAGCATCCGGACGAGGTCGGCGGCGGCGAGCAGGGTCGGCGTACCGCCCCCGACGAAGACCGTACGGACCTCGCGCGGGTCCCCCTTCAGCACCTTCCGCGCGAGCCGGACCTCCTCGACGAGAGTGTCGGCGTAGTTGTCGCGGGAGGCGAGGACCCCGCCCGTGCCGCGCAGCTCGGTCGCGGTGTAGGTGTTGAAGTCGCAGTAGCCGCAGCGGGTCGCGCAGTACGGGACGTGCAGGTAGAAGCCGAGGGGACGGCCGGCCGCCCCGGCGAGCGCGGAGTCCGGCAGCGCGCCGTCGTGCGGGACGGGCTCACCGTCGGGAAGTGCGGAAGGCATGTCTCCCATTGTCCGGCATCGCCGGATGCCCGCCGCTCCCCTCCTGAGCCCGTGCCCCAGCCACCCTCACTCCGCCTGCAACACCAGCAACGCCAGATCGTCCTCCGCCGGCCCCTCCCCGAACGCGTGCACCAGCCGCCGGATCTCCTCCGCCACGCTCTCCGCGTCCAGCCCCGCACACCCCGCGAGCGCCCGCGCGAGCCCGTCCTCGTCGTCGAACTGCCGTGTCCCGTCCCGCCGTTCGGTCACCCCGTCCGTCACGCAGAGCAGCGTGTCCCCGGGGTGCAGCCGGATCACCTCGCTCGTGTAGGTGGCGTCCTCGATCACCCCGAGGAGGGTCTGTGGGTGGGCGGTCGTGCGGACGCTCCCGTCGGGGCTCAGCAGGAGCGGCAGCGGGTGGCCGGCGGAGGCGAGGGTGCATCGGACGCCCCCGGCGTCGGGGGCCAGCTCGCCGTAGAGCAGGGAGAGGAAGCGGGTCTGGGGGCCGTCCGCCGGGCCCGAGGGACCCACGAACGCCCGTGCGGCGGCGTCGGCGGCCTCCGTCGCGTCGTCCAGGAGGAGCTGGTTGAGGCGGTCCAGGACGTCGGCCACCCCGTACCCCTCCCGTGCCAGCAGCCGCAGCCACGGCCGGGCGAGGCCGATGACGACCGCCGCTTCCGGGCCCTTGCCCTGGACGTCGCCGACGGCGAAGCACCAGCGGCCGTCGGCGGCGGGGAACAGGTCGTAGAAGTCGCCGCTGGGGCCGCCTTTCTCGCGCGGCTCGTAGACCAGCGCGCTGCGTACGCCGGGGATCTCGGCGACGGCGCCGGGCAGCAGGCCTTTCTGGAGGACGGCGCTGATGGTGGCCTGGCGGGCGTACTGGCGGGCGGCGCCGATGGCGAGGGCGACGCGGCGGGCGAGGTCCTCGACGAGGCCGGTCACCTCGTCGGGGAAGCGGACGAGTCCGGAGCGGCCGATGACGAGGGTGCCGAGCGGACGGCCGCCGACGACGAGGCGGTAGCCGAGGGCCGCGCCGTGCGGGCCGAGCGCGCGGGCCGGCCAGGGGTGGCCGTAGGGCTGGGTGCCGGCGGGGCCGTCGGGGTCCCGGCGCGGCGGCTCCTTCTCCAGTTCGCGGCGCAGCTCCTCCAGGTGCCCCTCGCTCTCGTGCCAGACCCGCGCGAGCCGCACCCCGCCCCCGCCGGGCCCGTCGCCCCACCCGCTGACCTCCTCCTCCAGCCATACGGCACACCAGTCCGCGACCCTCGGCACCAGCAGCTGTCCGGCGAGCGCGGCCACCAGATCCTCGTCGAGCTGCCCGGCGAGCAGGTCGGAGGCCTCGGCGAGGAAGGAGAGCGCGCCGTGGTTGAGGCGGTCGGGTTCGAGGGGTGCAGGGGCGAGGGCGGCGGCGAGGCCGAGGGCGGGGCGGGCCATGGGTACGGGGGACGTGCCGTCGGCGGGCAAGGGCTGGTCCGCGAACGCCAGCGGCCCCTCCGACACCGACACCCGCGCGCCCCACGCGATCCCGGCCCCCTCCCCGACCCGGGCCCACACGGTCTTGCCGTCGCGCCGGTAGGTGACCCCCCACTCCAGCGCCAGCGCCGTCACCAGCCGCAGCCCCCGCCCGGACTCCGGCGGCTCGTGCGCGGACTCGGGCTCGCCGTCGCGCAGCGCGCGGGAGGGGTGGCGGTCGCGGACCTCGACGACGATGTCGTAGGCGTCGCAGGCGGGCGCGGCCTGCTCCTCGGAAGGTTCCTCCAGGCGGCAGCTGATCTCGATGTCGGTGCCGGCGTGGACGACGGCGTTGGTGACCAGTTCGCTGACGACGACGGCCGCCTCCTCGCCGGTCCGGTCCGGGACGGGCAGGCCGAGCGCGGCCCACTCGGTGAGCGCGGCGGCGAGGAGGTCGCGGGCGGCGCCGGGGGCGAGCGGGCCCGGGGTGAGGGTGGTGGCGACCTGGGTGCGGCGGCCGGCGGACGCGGCGTGGGAGCGGGTCTCCCGCTGTGCCGGAATGGCCCCCATGGGCGGCTCCTCCTCCCCGGACCGTTGGACGACCCCGCAAGAGTGACAGACCGCCCCGACCCATAAGCAAGGAGTTACCGGAGAGATACGGCAAGAAGGACGAAAAAACTCACCGAGTGCTCGGATACGGTCGTTTCGGCGACCACATCCGAGCACTCAGGGCTCAACTTCTGCACAGGGCGCGCATTGGCGCACCGGAGCCGCGTGCACCTCAGGCCAACGCGCGCCCCCGGGTCCCCCCGCGCCCCCTACGCCTCGCGCGTCCCCGCGTACATCTCGTCGATGAGGTCCTTGTACTGCCGCTCGACGACGGGCCGCTTGACCTTGAGGCTGGGGGTGACCTCGCCGTGCTCGACGTCCAGGTCGCGCGGGAGCAGCCGGAACTTCTTGATGGTCTGCCAGCGCTGGAGCCCGGTGTTCAGCTCGTCGACATAGCCCTGGACGAGGGCGACGGTCGCGGGGGCGGCGACGACGTCGGCGTACGGCCTGCCCGCGAGGCCGTTGTCCGCCGCCCACTCCATGATGGACGGCTCGTCCAGGGCGATGAGGGCGGTGCAGAAGTTCCGGTCGGCGCCGTGCACGAGGATGTTGGAGACGTAGGGGCAGACGCCCTTGAACTGGCCCTCGACCTCGGCGGGCGCGATGTACTTGCCGCCGGAGGTCTTGATCAGGTCCTTCTTGCGGTCGGTGATGCGCAGATAGCCGTCGGGGGACAGCTCGCCGATGTCGCCGGTGTGGAACCAGCCGTCGGACTCCAGGACCTCGGCGGTCTTCTCGGGGAGCTTGTGGTAGCCCTGCATGATGCCGGGGCCGCGCAGCAGGATCTCGCCGTCGTCGGCGATGCGCACCTCCGTGCCGGGCAGCGGCTTGCCGACGGTGCCGGTGCGGTAGGCCTCGCCGGGGTTGACGAAGGACGCCGCCGAGGACTCGGTGAGCCCGTAGCCCTCCAGGACGTGGACGCCGGCGCCGGAGAAGAAGTAGCCGATCTCGGGGGCGAGCGCGGCCGAGCCGGAGACGGCGGCGCGCAGCCGGCCGCCGAACGCCTCGCGGATCTTGGCGAAGACCAGCGCGTCGGCGGCCTTGTGCCTGGCGGTGAGCCCGAAGGGGGCGCTGCGGCTGCCGGTGCGCATGAAGGTGTCCTGGGTGACCTTCGCGTACTCGCGGCCGACCTCGGAGGCCCACTGGAAGACCTTGTACTTGGCGGGCCCGCCCGCGCGCGCCTTGGCGGCGACCCCGTTGTAGACCTTCTCGAAGATCCGGGGCACGGCGGCCATGTAGGTGGGCCGTACGACCGGCAGATTCTCGATGATCTTGTCGACGCGGCCGTCGACGGCCGTGACGTGCCCGACCTCGATCTGCCCGGAGGTCAGCACCTTCCCGAAGACGTGGGCGAGCGGCAGCCACAGGTACTGGACGTCGTCCTTGCTGATCAGCCCGGTCGCGGCGATCGCCTTGGCCATGTACGACCAGGCGTCGTGCGCGAGCCGTACGCCCTTGGGGCGGCCGGTGGTGCCGGAGGTGTAGATCAGGGTGGCGAGCTGGTCCTTGGTGATCGCGGCGACGCGCTCCTTGATCAGCTCCGGCTCCTTCGCGAGCCGTTCGGCGCCGCGCCGCCGGAGCTCGTCGAGGGTGATGACCGACTCGGACGTCTCGACCCCTTCGGGATCGATGACGACGACGTACTTCAGCTCAGGCAGCTCACCCCGCCGCTCGACGGCCTTGGCGACCTGGGCCGCGTTCTCCGCGATCAGTACGCGGCTCCCGGAGTCGGAGAGGATGTACGCCGACTCGTCGGCGTTGGTCTGCGGGTAGATCGTGGTCGTCGCCGCTCCGGCGCACATGATGCCGAGGTCGGCCAGCACCCAGTCGAGCCGGGTCGCGGAGGCGAGCGCGACGCGCTGTTCGGGCTCGACGCCGAGTCCGATGAGACCGGCGGCGATGGCGTGCACCCGCTCGGCGGCCTGCGCCCAGGTCAGCGGCTTCCAGTCGTCGGGACCCTGCCCCGAGGCGGCCGGCACGGGGTACCGGTAGGCCTCCGCGTCGGGCGTGGCCGCCACCCGTTCCAGGAAGAGGCCTGCCACGGAGGGCGGACGGTTCTCGATCAGGGTCTGTGTGTCGCTCACGACATCCTCCGGGGCCCGCGACGGTGCGGCTGGCTGTTGGCTTCGTGGGTTCATGGGGGGGCGTGGGGGTGGGGCGGGAAGCTGTCTCGAAGCGGCTGTTTAACTCACGAGTAACCTCCGGCTGGAGATCAGACTAGAGCCCGAGTGCCGGGTACGTAAGGCCCCCCGGCGGGTGGCTTCCCACCGGAACTCCCCGCGACGCACACAGGGGCCCGCCGTACGGTCGTACGGCGGACCCCTGTTCGCCGGGTTTGCCGGGGAACGGCGTAACCGGCGGTTACTTCTTGCCCTTGGCCGATCCCGCGCTGTCATCGCTGCTGAGCACGGCGATGAACGCCTCCTGCGGAACCTCCACAGAGCCCACCATCTTCATCCGCTTCTTGCCTTCCTTCTGCTTCTCCAGCAGCTTCCGCTTCCGGGAGATGTCACCGCCGTAGCACTTGGCGAGGACGTCCTTGCGGATGGCGCGGATGGTCTCGCGGGCGATCACCCGGGAGCCGATGGCCGCCTGGATCGGCACCTCGAAGGCCTGCCGCGGGATCAGCTCCCGCAGCTTGGCGACGAGCCGCACCCCGTAGGCGTACGCGGCGTCCTTGTGCGTGATCGCCGAGAAGGCGTCCACCTTGTCGCCGTGCAGCAGGATGTCGACCTTGACGAGGCTGGAGGTCTGCTCGCCGGTGGGCTCGTAGTCCAGCGAGGCGTAGCCGCGGGTCTTGGACTTCAGCTGGTCGAAGAAGTCGAAGACGATCTCCGCGAGCGGCAGCGTGTAGCGGATCTCCACCCGGTCCTCGGACAGATAGTCCATCCCGAGCAGCGTCCCGCGCCGCGTCTGGCACAGCTCCATGATCGACCCGATGAACTCGGTCGGCGCGAGGACCGTGGCGCGTACGACGGGCTCGTACACCTCGTCGATCTTGCCCTCGGGGAACTCGCTCGGGTTGGTGACGACGTGTTCGGCGCCGTCCTCCATGACCACCCGGTAGACCACGTTCGGCGCGGTCGCGATGAGGTCGAGCCCGAACTCGCGCTCCAGCCGCTCGCGGATCACGTCGAGGTGCAGCAGCCCGAGGAAGCCGACGCGGAAGCCGAAGCCGAGGGCGGCGGAGGTCTCCGGCTCGTAGACGAGCGCGGCGTCGTTGAGCTGGAGCTTGTCCAGGGCCTCGCGCAGCTCCGGGTAGTCGGAGCCGTCAAGGGGATAGAGCCCGGAGAAGACCATGGGCTTGGGGTCTTTATAACCACCCAGCGCCTCGGTCGCGCCCTTGTGCTGGCTGGTGACGGTGTCGCCGACCTTGGACTGGCGGACGTCCTTCACGCCGGTGATGAGGTAACCGACCTCACCGACACCGAGACCGTCGGCGCCGAGCATCTCGGGCGAGTTGGTGCCGATCTCCAGCAGCTCGTGGGTCGCGCCGGTCGACATCATCTTGATCCGCTCACGCTTGTTGAGCTGACCGTCGATGACACGGACGTACGTCACGACGCCGCGGTAGGAGTCGTAGACCGAGTCGAAGATCATGGCGCGGGCCGGCGCGTCCTTCACGCCCACCGGGGCGGGGACGTCCCGGACGACGCGGTCGAGCAGGGCGTCGACGCCGACACCGGTCTTCGCGGAGACCCGGAGCACGTCGGAGGGGTCGCAGCCGACGAGGTTGGCGAGCTCCTCGGCGAACTTCTCCGGCTGGGCCGCCGGGAGGTCGATCTTGTTGAGCACCGGGATGATGGTGAGGTCGTTCTCCATCGCGAGGTAGAGGTTCGCGAGGGTCTGGGCCTCGATGCCCTGGGCGGCGTCGACGAGGAGGACGGTGCCCTCACAGGCGGCCAGCGACCGCGAGACCTCGTACGTGAAGTCCACGTGCCCGGGGGTGTCGATCATGTTGAGGATGTGCGTGTCGCTCTTGTCGTGGGTCGGCGCCCACGGCAGCCGCACAGCCTGCGACTTGATCGTGATTCCGCGCTCACGCTCGATGTCCATCCGGTCGAGGTACTGAGCACGCATCTGGCGCTGCTCGACCACGCCGGTCAGCTGGAGCATCCGGTCGGCGAGCGTGGACTTGCCGTGGTCGATGTGCGCGATGATGCAGAAATTGCGGATCAGAGCCGGGGCGGTACGGCTCGGCTCGGGCACATTCTTAGGGGTCGCGGGCACGCAGGGTCCTGTCTCTTGAGGCGCCTTATGCCTCGGGTCGGATCGATACGTAGCTTCTATGGTCCCATGGCGTGGGGGGCGGGGGGGTTGGCGGGCGGTGCGGGGGGTTGTCGGGTGGGGGGTGGGGGGGTTGGTGGGCTGGGGGTGCGGGGAGTTGTGGGGGCGGGGTCGTCGTCTCTTTGTGGGGGGGGGCGGGGTGCGGGGAGCTGTGAGGACGGGGGGGCGGGGAGTTTGCGGGGGCTGTGGGTTTGCGGGGGGGGGCTGGGGGTGCGGGGGTTTGCGGGGGCTGGGGGGTTTGCGGGGGCTGGGGGGTTTGCGAGGCTGGCCTGCTCCTTGTGGGGGGCGGGGCATGTCTTTGTGGGGATGGGGTCGGCGTACGGGGGCGGTTCTTGTTCCGGGCCGGCGTACGGGGGCGGCGCCCTGGCTGTCGCCCAGGCCGTCGTCCGGGTCGTCGCCCAAGCCGTCGCCCAAGCCGTCGCCCAAGCCGTCGTCCGGGCCGTCGTCCGGGCCGTCGTCCGGGTCCCGGAGGCCGGTTTGGGTGGGCCGGAAAGCCGCTGGTACTGTAGGGGGCTGTGTCTCTTGCCCTCTCAGCGCGAGACGCAACCCATAGAAATCACCTGGTGCAGGGGCCCTGTTTCTCCGGGCCCGGCGCCTGAACCTGCAAAGGCTCATTCGTGGCGAACATCAAGTCCCAGATCAAGCGCATCAAGACCAACGAGAAGGCGCGGCTGCGCAACAAGGCCGTCAAGTCCTCCCTGAAGACCGCGGTCCGCAAGGCTCGCGAGGCCGCTGCCGCGGGCGACACCGAGAAGGCCACCGAGCTCCAGCGCGCCGCCTCGCGCGCCCTCGACAAGGCCGTCTCCAAGGGCGTCATCCACAAGAACCAGGCCGCCAACAAGAAGTCGGCGCTTGCTTCGAAGGTCGAATCCCTCAAGGGCTGATCGCGCTACCTGATCGAACGCCCGCTGCCCTGAGATGTCGGGGCTGGAGGGCCTGAGATCTCAGGGTCGCAGGACCCCGAGTTCCGGGGCCCGACGGCCTTGCGGTTCAGGTCCGAGGGCGCAGCCGGAAGGACCCGAGCGGGCCCTCTCTCATCCGCTCCCGACCGGCCCCAGTATCAGCGCGCGGCCTGCGTTCGCCACGCGGGCGCTGATACGAACGCTTTGACTGGAGACCCCGTTTCCTTCCTGTTTCTGCGGGAGGGGGATGGGGTTTTTGGTGTGTGCGGGAGGGGTGGCGGGGCGGAAGCGTCCAGCCCAGGCCGGCAATCCCAGCCTCCGGGGCTTGGGAACGGGGCTTGGCCGATCTCGGCTTGTCTGACGCTTGAGGACGGGGCTCGGCCAATCTCGCCTGCCTGGCGCTTGAGGACGAGGCACGGCCAATCTCAGTTCGTCCGGCGCCTGGGACGGCGCTTGAGAACGGGGCCCGCCGAATCCCAGCCTGCCTGGCGCTTGAAGACGAGGCTCGACCAATCTCAGTTCGTCCGGCGCCTGGGACGGCGCTTGAGAACGGGGCCCGCCGAATCCCAGCCCGTCCGGCGTTGAGGACAAGGCTCGCCCATTCTCAACCCGTCCGGTGCTTGGGAACAGGACCCGCCCAACCCCAGCCCGTCCGGTACTTGAGGACGAAGCCCGCGCAAATCTCAGCCCGTCCGGCGATTGAGGACAAGGCCCGTTCAGGGCCGACGGGGTCTGGGGCGGAGCCCCAGGAGCCGCCCACCAAGGGCCAGGGCCGGGGTGGAAGGGGCGGAGCCCCTTCAGGATGGGACGGGTAGGGGCGGCGGGGGCGAACCCCCCTAGGCCCACCCTCTATGCCCACCCCCTACGCCCGCCCCCGAGCCCGAGCAGCCCGAGCCACAGCAACAACAGCCTTCTCCAACGCATACTCAGGATCATCCCCACCCCCCTTAACCCCCGCATCCGCCTCAGCAACCGCCCGCAACGCCACCGCCACCCCATCCGCAGTCCACCCCCGCATCTGCTGCCGCACCCGATCAATCTTCCAAGGCGGCATCCCCAACTCCCGAGCCAAATCCCCCGGCCGCCCCCCACGAGCCGACGACAACTTCCCAATAGCCCGCACCCCTTGAGCCAACGCACTGGTGATCAACACCGGCGCCACCCCGGTGGACAACGACCACCGCAACGCCTCCAACGCCTCAGCCGCCCGCCCCTCCACCGCCCGATCGGCGACGGTGAAACTGGAAGCCTCGGCCCGCCCGGTGTAATACCGCCCCACAACAGCCTCATCGATGGTCCCCTCGATATCCGAGACCAACTGAGACACAGCGGCAGCCAACTCCCGCAGATCACTCCCGATCGAATCGACCAACGCCTGACACGCCTCAGGAGTCGCCGACCTCCCCGTCCCCCGAAACTCCTGCCGCACGAACGCGAGCCGATCAGCGGGCTTGGTCATCTTGGGACAGGCAACCTCCCGAGCCCCCGCCTTCCGCGCAGCGTCGAGCAGAGCCTTCCCCTTGGCCCCCCCGGCGTGCAGCAGCACAAGCGTGATCTCCTCGGCAGGCGCCCCCAGATACGCCTTCACATCCTTGACGGTGTCCGCCGAAAGATCCTGCGCGTTCCGTACGACGACGACCTTCCGCTCGGAGAACAGCGAGGGACTGGTCAACTCGGCGAGCGTCCCCGGCTGCAACTGCTCGGGATTCAGATCCCGCACATCGGTATCGGAATCAGCGGCCCGAGCAGCAGCCACGACCTCCTGCACGGCCCGATCAAGCAGAAGCTCCTCCTGCCCCACACCAAGCGTCACAGGAGCGAGCAGATCATCACCAGCACTCTTCTTAGCCATCGCCCCAAGGATGACACGCCCCACTGACACAGCACCCGAGCCACCAGAAGCCCACCCCCGACAAGACCTGCCAGGACGGACCTAGCCCAAGGACCACCACTTACCGAAACCACTTCCCGCGGGGACAGCCACTCACCAGAACCGCTTTCCCCCGGAACAACCACTCACCAGAACCACTCCCCGCAGGGACGGCCGCTCACCAGAACCGCTCCACCTCGGAACAGCCACCGCCCAGAACCACCCCACCTCCCCCCCCCGGCCCAGACCGACTCCGCCTCACCCAGCCCAGACCGACCCCACCCCACCCGGCCCAGAACGCCAAACCCCCTAAGGCTCCTCCCGCCACCCCTCCCACTCCCGCACGAACTCGTCCAGTTCCTCAGCCCCGAACCGCCCACCCTCGTCCCCCAGCACGACCAGCCACTGCGCGTCCTCCGCATCGTCCTCACCGGCGAGCGCGTCCCGCACGACCAACGGCTCCTCCACCACCCCGAACCGCTCCGCCAACGCCTCGACCACCTCCTCGGCCGCATCCCGATCCGGCAGCACCAGTACATGTCTCACATCGCTCACACCCCCATTCTCCCCACCCGCACCCCGTCCCCCTCCCCACTGACCGCCAACGCCCCATCCAGATCGGTCTGCAACACCACGGCCCCCGCCTCCCGCAACGCGGAGACGGTACGAGGAGCAGGGTGCCCGTACGAGTTCCCGGCCCCGCAGGAAATCAGCGCCACCCGCGCCCGAACGGCCCGCATCAGCCCGGCATCCTGGTGAGCCGACCCATGATGGGCGACCTTCAGCACATCGACCCCACCCCGCAACACCCCCGCAGCTTCTCTCAACAGGGCCTGCTGGGAAGGCGGTTCAAGATCCCCCAACAACAACAGCCGCAACCCACCGGCCCGCACGAACAAAGTGACGCTGGCGTCATTGGGATTAACAGCAACACCCGCCCCAAGGCCCGAACCCCCCACCCCCGAACTACGACTCCCCACCACAGCCCCCACCGAAGAGCCCACAGGAAACCTCGCAGGAGACTTCACCGGAGATCCCGCAGAAGCCCCGGCAAGGGACCCCACCGAAGATCTCACAGAAGCCCGCGCAAGAGACCCCAGCGAAGACCCCGCAAGAGACCTCACCCAAGATCCCGCTGGAGACCCCGCAGAAGAGCCCACCGAAGACCCCGTTGGAGGCCCCACCGGAGATCCCGCAGGAGCCCCCGCCGGAGGCCACAACACCTCCCACTCAAGCCCCCCGACCCTCCTCCGCTCCCCCACCCCCGCCCGCACCACCGGCACCCCCTCCTCCCCCGCCACCCGCCGCACGAACTCCACCTGCTCCCTCGGCTCCTCGAACCCGGTCACCTCCACCGCCCCGACGGCCCGCCCCCGCAACACCCCAGGCAGCCCGGCCACATGATCCGCGTGGAAGTGGGTCAGCACGACAAGCGGCACCCGGGTGATCCCCAACCCCCGCAGACACCGGTCGACGGCCCGAGGATCAGGCCCGGCGTCCACCACGACCCCGGTCCCCTCCCCCGCCGCGAGAACACCGGCATCCCCTTGCCCCACATCACACATCACGAACCGCCACCCGTCCTGCGGCCACCCCCCGATCACCCGCACGAGAGGCACCGGCTGCCACACAGCAACCACCAGCAACACCCCACACACGACACACCCCCACCTCCGCCGCACCAGCCGCCACCCGAACACCACCCCCAACACGGTCACCACCCCGAGCACGGCAGCCCCACCCCACCCCCCGGGCCAGTCCACCCCGGCCCCCGGCAACGAGGCCCCGGTCCGAGCCACCCAAGCGATCCACCCGGCGGGCCAACTAGCGCACCAGGCCAACCCTTCGGCAACCGGCATCGCCACCGGAGCGACAGCGAGCGCGGCGAACCCGAGAACCGTGGCCGGAGCGACGGCGAACTCCACAAGGAGGTTGCACGGCACCGCGACCAGACTGACCCGCTGCGACAACATCGTCACCACCGGCGCGCACAACGCCTGCGCCGCCCCCGCCGCCGCCAACGCCTCGGCAAGCCGCGCCGGCACCCCCCGCTTGCGCAGCGCCACCGCCCACCGGGGTGCCAGCGTCAGCAGCGCCCCGGTCGCCAGCACCGACAGCAGAAACCCGTAACTCCGGCTGAGCCAGGGATCGTAGAGAACGAGCAACAGAACGGCCGTGGCGAGCGCGGGAACCATCGAACGACGCCGCCCGGTCGCCAGAGCGAGCAGCACGACGGCTCCGCAGGCCGCTGCCCGCAGCACACTCGGATCGGGCCGGCAGACCACGACGAACGCCAGCGTGAGCCCACCGCCGAGCAGCGCCGTCACCCGCAACGACACCCCGAGCCTGGGCGCGAGCCCCCGCCGCTCGATCTGCTGGGCGAGACCGGGCGGGCCGAGGAGCAGAACGAGGATGATCGTGAGATTGCTGCCGGACACGGCCAAGGTATGAGCGAGATCGGTCTCTTTAAATGCCTCATCCAGCTCGGCGGAGATCCGAGAGGTATCCCCGACGACCAACCCAGGCAACAACGCCCGCGCATCCCCGGACAACCCATCAGTAGCCTCCCGCAACCCCGCCCGCAACCGCCCCGCAACCCGCTGCACCACGGAGGCCTCCCCCACCACCTCAGGCCCCCCTCGCACCCGCAACACACCAGCAACCTCACCCCCCAAAGCCGGCACCAACTGCCCCCCAACCCGCACCCGAACAGAAGGCAACAACCCCAACCACCCGAAGCCCGACCGAGCCTCCTCCCCCAACCCCCCTGCCTCTCGCCCCTCCCCAAACTCCCCCAACACCCGAGCCCGCCCCAGCCCACTCGCCGCCCCCAACTCACCGGACGTAGCTGGGGAAGCTGGCTCACCCAGAGCCTCAGACCCACCCGACTTGCCCAGACCTCCCGACTCAGCTGGGGAAGCTGCCTTGTCCAAAGCCTCCGGCTCAGCTGCGAGGACTGGCCTAGCCAGCTTGCCCAGATCTCCCGACTCACCCGACTTAACTGGGGGAACTGGCCTAGCTGGCCTGTCCAGAGCCTCTGGCTCACCCGGCTCAGCCAGTTCGCCTCGCACACCCGGCTCAGCTGGCTCAACTGGCTCAACTGTGAGGACTGGCCTAGCCAGCTTGCTCAGAGCTCCCAGCTCACCCGACTTGCCCAGATCCCCTGGCTCACCCGACTTCCCCGACACCCCCAGCTTCCCCAACTCCCCTGACTCACCTGGCTTCCCGGATCCCCCGGACGCCCCGGACGCCCCGGACGCGATGATCAGCACCGGCGCCCGAGTCCTCACGACCCGCCCGCCCGGCACCGTCACCTCCCGGACCTCCCCGTCCACCAGGATCGCGTCCCGGCTCATCCGGTCCCCCTTCACCTTCGGCAGGGTCCGCCGAGGATCGGAGGTCAGCTCGATCTCGGCGGTCACCCACGTGTACCGCCCCGCCAGCTCCGGCACCGGCCCCCGCCGCACATCGGCGCCATGCACCCCACCCACCGCCGCCGCAGCCGCCACGCACAGCAGCACCCCCGCGCCCGTCACCCCGCACCACCCGGCCCGCCGCCGCAGCAACAACCCCACGCCCACGACCAGACAGCCGACCACCACCCCGATCACCACCCCGGCCGAAGCCGCCAGCGCCCACGCCGCCGTCACCCAGGCCGCGACCGCCGGCACCACCAGCCGCAGATCCACCGCCGCCCCACGCGCCCGCCCCGTCCCCTCGCCGCTCCTCATGGCCGCACGAGATCCCGCAGTTCGGCGAACCGCCGCTCACCGATGCCGTTGACCTGCCGCAGCTCGTCCACCGAACGGAAGCCGCCGTGCTGCGCGCGGTAATCCAGGATGTGTTGCGCCAGCACCGGCCCCACCCCGGGCAGCCCGTCGAGCTGCTCCAAGGTCGCCGTCCCCAACGAAACCGGCCCACCCCCGGCACCCCCACCTCCAGATCCAGCGCCGCCACCCCCAGCCCCTCCGCCTCCTGGCCCACCCCCACCAGCCGGAACCCCACCTCCCGCAGCGGGCGGCACCCCCACGGCCACCTGCTCCCCGTCCACCAGGAACCGCGCCTGATTCAACCCGGCCGTGTCCACCCCGGGCCGCACCCCACCCGCCGCCTTCAACGCGTCCACCACCCGAGACCCGGCCGGCAGCCGATGCACCCCCGGATCGCGCACCTTCCCACTGACATCCACGACGATCTCCCCACCCGGACTGCCGGACGCCACCCCAGAAGAGGCCACCCCGGACGCACCCGCCCCCGCCGAACCCCCCGCACCCGAAGTCCCCGGGGCCACCTCACCCGCACCCCCCAAAGCCGCCGGCGTCTCATACGGCTCCGCCGCCCGCACCACTTCCGGCGCCCGCACGGTCTCACTCCGCCCCGCCCAAAAATGCCAACCAGCAACCAAGGCAACACCCCCCAACACCACCCCCAACGCAACAACTCCCCGCCGCTCCACCCCACACCGCACCTGCACCCACCCCGGCATCCGCTCCCACACAGCACCCCTGACCCGCCCAACCAAGGAAGACGACGGGTGCTGCGACAGGGAGGGGAAGGGAGGCGAGGCGAGGAAGGAAGGGGAGCGGGAGGAGGACGACAGGGACGAGGCCGAGGACAGGGAAGAAGACGGGGACGAGGCCCGGGCCGGAGAGGGAGGCAGCGCCAAGGACGGGATCGGACCGGGGTCCAGGACGGAAGCCGGGTCCAGATCCGGGATCGAGGCCGAACCCGAGACCGGAGCCGGGGCCGAGACCGGGTAAGGAGACCGGGAACCACTCCGGACCGAGGCCGTGACCGGGGCTGGGGCTGGGGCTGGGGCCGAGACTGGGGCCGCAGCCCAGACCGTGGCCGGAGACGAAATCGAGCCCGCAGCTAGGGCTGGGACCGAGACGGAAGCCGGGCCCGAAGCCGAAGCCCGGGCCGAGACCGGAGCCGAAGCCGAAACCGAGACCCGAGCCGGGGCCAGGGTCAAAGCCGAAGCCGGGATCGAAGCCGAGGCCAAGGCCGGGATCGGGACCGAAGCCGAAACCGAAACCGGGGCTGGGACCGAAGCCGAGACCGGGGCTGAAGCCGGGGCTGGGACTGAGGCTGAGGAAGGGACCGGGACCGAAGCCAGGGCCAGGGCCAAAGACGAGATCGAACCCGCAACCGGGGCTGAGACCGAGACGGAAGCCGGAGCCGAAGCCGGGATCGAGGCCGAGGCCCGGGCCGAGACCAGAGACGAGACCGAGGCCGAAGCCAGGACCCGAGCCGGGGCCAGGGTCAAAGCCGAAGCCGGGATCGGGGCTGGGATCGAGACCGGGGCCGAGGCCAGGGAAGAGACCGGGGCCAAGGAAGGGGCCGAGGCCGGGGAAGGGGCCGAGGAAGGAGACCTGGAACTACTCCAGACCGGGGCCGAAGCCGAGACCGGGACTGGGACCTGGGAGCTGCTCTGGACCGGAGACGGAGATGGGGCCGCGATCGAAGCCGAGGCGCGGGTCAGGGATTGGGCCTGGGTCGAGATCAGAGCCGGAGAAGGAAACGGGGACAAGGCCCAGGCCGGAGACGGGGATGCAGACGGAGTCGGAATCGGAGCCGGAGTTGGGGCCAGAGCCGCAGTCGCAGTCGCAGTCGCAGTCGGCGATAGAGCAACCCCCAAAGCCCCCCGTCCCGAAAACACCACCCCCACCCGCCGCCGCATCTCCTCCGCCAAAACCTCCCTGCGCCCCGCGCCCCCACCCCGGCCCCCCGCCCGGCGCCGGCCACTGCTACAGCTGCCGGAATCAGTTGCTCGCCCCGGCCCGCCACCACCAACGGCACCGGCAGCCATCCCTCGTGTACGTGATCGAAGTCCCATGACACGAGAATCCAGCACACCCCCCACCCACGGAGATCCACCCCAAAACCCGTGGACAACACCCCACTTGTGGATAACTCGGCCACCCACAAGAGTGACGCCCCCTACCCCACACCACAGACCTCACCCCCTCACCCCCTCACCCCCTCACCCCCTCACCCCCTCACCGAGGCGAAACAACAACCCCCAACAACCCCGGCCCGGTATGCGCCCCGATAACCGCCCCCACCTCACTCACCCGCAACTCCGCAACCCCCGGCACCCGTTCACGCAGCCGCTCCGCCAACCCCTCCGCGCGTTCGGGCGCGGCGAGGTGGTGGACGGCTAGGTCGACGGCCGCCCCGCCCGCCCGCTCGACCGCCAGCTCCTCCAGCCGCGCGATCGCCTTGGACGCCGTCCGCACCTTCTCCAGCAGCTCGATCCGCCCCCCCTCCAGCTGAAGCAGCGGCTTCACCGCGAGTGCCGAGCCGAGGAGGGCCTGAGCGGTGCCGATGCGGCCGCCGCGGCGGAGGTAGTCGAGGGTGTCCACGTAGAACCAGGCGGACGTCCCGGCCGCCCGCTTCTCCGCGACGGCCACCGCCTCGTCGGCCGTGCCGCCCGCCTCCGCGGTCTCGGCGGCGGCCAGGGCGCAGAAGCCCAGGGCCATCGCGACCATGCCGGTGTCGACGACCCGCACCGGCACCGGCGCCTCCCGCGCGGCGACGACCGCGGCGTCGTACGTGCCGGAGAGTTCGGCGGAGAGGTGGAGGGAGACGATGCCGGTGGCGCCGGACTCGGCGATCTGGCGGTAGGTGTCGGCGAACAGCCGGGGGCTCGGGCGGGAGGTCGTGACGGGGCGCCGTTTCTGGAGCGCCTGGGCGAGGGCGCGGGTGGAGATCTCCGTGCCCTCTTCGAGCGCCTCGTCGCCGAGGACCACGGTCAGCGGCACCGCGGTGATGCCGTGCCGCTCCATCGTCCCCGTCGGCAGGTAGGCCGTTGAATCTGTGACGATCGCGACATGGCGGGACATGAGCTGGAGGTTACCTGCCGTAGCGGGGGAACGGCAGCCCGGCCCCCAGGAGCCGGCCGCCCCTTGACCTGATCAAGCCGAATCGATCCGGATCGAGCCGTGTCATGTCGATTCCGGCCGCGTCGAGGTTCGCTTCAAGCTTCAGGTCGTCGTCTCAGGCCGCGCTTTCTTCTCCCAGGGGTACGCCGGACGCGGCGCCTGCGGACTGATCGCGGGCCGCACAGCCTCCTCACCCCGACCCTCCTGTCCCGCGGCAGCCGGCCAGACCGGCCCACCCGAAGCCGAGGACGGAGACGACGAGGGCGGAGACGATGCCGAAGCCGACGCGGAGGACGGAGAAGCCGACGCCGAAGCCGAACCTTGCCCAGCCTGCCCCGAACCCCACCTGCCCTGCCCGGACCCCCCGCCCGCCTGCCCCGAACCCTGGCCCGCCTGCCCCGATCCCCACTTGCCCTGCCCGCCCTGCCCAGCCTGCCCAGAACTCCGACTGGCCTGCCCCTGACTCTCCCCCGAACCCCACAACCCCTGCCCAGCAGACCCCACCCCCCGCTCGGCCCCCTCCCCATCCCCCTCACTCGTCCAATGCCGCAAAGCCCCCGCCTCCACATCGATCTGTGCGCTGAGGCTCTCCAGATCGTCCTCGGCGAACCGCCGCGCCCGGTCCCGCGCCGCCCATCTCAGCGCGTCCGCCGAAGCGACGATCCGCTCGGTCCGTTCCCGCAGCTCAGGCAGCCGTCCGGCGACGGTCGACCGGTCCGGGTCGGACTCCAGCCGCTTCAACTCGGCGTCCAGCTGATGCCCATGCTCACTGAGCCGGGCGAAGAGTCCGAGGGACTCCTTCAGCGACTCGTCCTCCGCGACGCCCGCCTGCAAGTCGTCCTGCGTGGCCCGCATCGACGTCCGCAGCTTCAGCCGCAGCTGGGCGACCTCTCCCGCGGGGCCGAGCCGGCCGAAGGACTTGGCCCGCAGCGTGTGGTCCTCCACCGTCCGCCGGGCCTGGTCGATCGTACGGTCCACCCCGCGCTTGGCCGCGCCGACCACCTTGACCGTCGCGTACACCCCGAGCGCCAGGAAGAGCACCACAAGCAGCGCAACCACTGCGATCACGGCTTCCACAGCTCTCCTCCTAGCCTCCGGCACGGCCCACCCCGCACCGCCCTTTCCAAGGTAAACGCCGACCCCTCCCCCCGAGTTCCATCCGAACCCGGACCCACCCCCCATTCCCACCCCGCCAACCCGTAGGGGACACCCCCGAGACCCCGCCGCCGCACCGCCGACCCCAGCCACACCCAGCCCGTCCAGCGCTTGAGGACAAGGCCCGTCCAGGGCCGAAAACCACCCCTGAAACCCGCACCCGAAACCCGCACCCACCCCAACCCAACCCACCCCGCACCCCCGCACCCCGCACCCCGCACCCCGCACCGGCACCCCCGCGTCCCGCACCCGCACCCGCACCCCCGCACCCCCGCACCCCCGCACCCGAAACCCGCCCCCACACCCACCCCCAAAAACGCGAAACGCGCCCCACCCGGCCAAAGACCAAGCAGAACGCGCCCGCAAACCCCTCACAGGCACCCCCGGCGCCCGCAACCCCTCACAGGCACCCCCCGGCACCCACCACCCCTCACCCCTCACCCCTCACCCCTCACCCCTCACCCCTCACCCCTCACCCCTCACCCCTCACCCCTCACCCAGTAACGATATTCACCAACTTAGGCGCCCGAACAATCACCTTCCGCACAGCCGCCCCGTCCAACGCCCGCACAACCCCCTCATCCGCCAACGCCACCTTCTCCAGCTCAGCCTCGGAGATCCCCGGCGACACCTCCAGCCGAGCCTTCACCTTGCCCTTGATCTGGACGACACAGACGACCGCCTCGTCGACGACGTACGCGGGATCGGCGACCGGCAGATCCTGGTGGACGACGGAGTCGGTGTGCCCCAGCCGCCGCCACAGCTCCTCCGCGACATGCGGAGCCAGCGGCGCGACCAGCAGGACCAGCGCCTCGGCGACCGGACGCGACACGGGGACGCCCGCCTTGACCAGGTGATTGTTCAGCTCGGTGATCTTGGCGATGGCGGTGTTGAAGCGCAGCCCCTCGACGTCCCCGCGCACCCCGTCGATCGCCTTGTGCAGCGCGCGCAGCGTCGCCTCGTCGGGCTCGGCGTCGGTGACGGTCACCTCACCGGTGGCCTCGTCGACGACATTGCGCCACAGCCGCTGGAGCAGCCGGTACTGGCCGACGACCGCGCGGGTGTCCCAGGGACGCGAGACGTCCAGGGGGCCCATCGCCATCTCGTACAGCCGCAGGGTGTCCGCGCCGTACTCCGCGCAGATGTCCTCGGGCGTGACCGAGTTCTTCAGGGACTTGCCCATCTTGCCCAGCAGGCGGGAGACCTTCTCGCCCTCGAAGAAGTACGCCCCGTCGCGCTCCTCGACCTCGGTGGCCGGGACGGGGAAGCCCCGGGCGTCGCGGTAGACGTACGCCTGGACCATGCCCTGGTTGTACAGCTTGTGGAAGGGCTCGGCGGAGGAGACGTGGCCCAGGTCGAAGAGGACCTTGGACCAGAAGCGGGCGTACAGCAGGTGCAGCACGGCGTGCTCGGCGCCGCCGACGTACAGGTCGACACCGCCGTGCGGCATCCCCTCGCGCGGGCCCATCCAGTACTGCTCGATCGCGGGGTCGACCAGCCGCTCGGAGTTGTGCGGGTCCAGGTAGCGCAGCTCGTACCAGCAGGAACCGGCCCAGTTGGGCATGGTGTTGGTCTCGCGGCGGTAGGGCTGCGGGCCCCGGCCGTCGCCCAGGTCCAGGGTCACGGCGACCCAGTCCTCGTTGCGCGACAGCGGCGTCTCGGGCTGGGTGTCGGCGTCGTCGGGCTCGAAGGTGCGCGGGGTGTAGTCCTCGACGTCGGGCAGCTCCAGCGGCAGCATCGACTCGGGCAGCGCGTGGGCGACGCCGTCCTCGTCGTAGACGACCGGGAAGGGCTCGCCCCAGTAGCGCTGGCGGCTGAACAGCCAGTCGCGCAGCCGGAAGTTGACGGTGCCCGCGCCGATGCCCTTGCGGGCCAGCCACTCGGTGACGCGGGCCTTGGCCTCGGGGACCGGCAGACCGTCCAGGGAGATCTCGTCGTTGGCCGAGTTGATGATCTTCGCGTCGTACGAGCCGAAGGCGTTCTCCCACGCGGCGGTGTCCGTGCCGCGGCCGTCGGTCGGCTCGACGATGCAGGTGATCGGCAGCTCGAAGGCGCGGGCGAACTCGAAGTCGCGCTGGTCACCGGCGGGGACGGCCATGATGGCGCCGGTGCCGTAGCCCATCAGGACGTAGTCGGCGATGAAGACCGGAATCCGCTCACCGTTGACCGGGTTTGTCGCAAACGCGCCACTGAAGACGCCCGTCTTCTCCTTGGCCTCGACCTGCCGCTCGACGTCCGACTTGGCCGCGGCCTTCGCGCGGTACGCCGCCACGGCCTCCGCCGGGCTCGCCGCCCCGCCGGTCCACACCTCGTGCGTGCCCTCGGGCCACGCGGCCGGCGTGATCTCGTCGATCAGCGGGTGCTCGGGCGCCAGGACCATGTACGTCGCGCCGAACAGGGTGTCCGCGCGGGTGGTGAACACCGTGATCCGGCGGTCCTCGGAGCCCGCGACCGCGAAGTCGACCCGCGCCCCTTCACTGCGCCCGATCCAGTTCCGCTGCTGGAGCTTGATCGCCTCAGGCCAGTCCAGCGCGTCCAGATCGTCCAGCAGCCGGTCCGCGTACGCGGTGATCCGCATGTTCCACTGCCGCAGCTTCGACTTGAAGACCGGGAAGTTGCCCCGCTCGGAGCGCCCGTCGGCGGTGACCTCCTCGTTGGCCAGGACCGTGCCGAGGCCGGGGCACCAGTTGACGACGGCGTCGGAGGCGTAGGCCAGGCGGTACTCGCTCAGGACGTCGGCGCGCTCGACGGCGCTCAGCGCGTCCCAGGAGCGGGCGCCGGGCAGCGCGCGCTCACCGGAGGCGAACTGGGCGACCAGCTCGGTGACCGGGCGGGCCTTCTTCGCCTCGTCGTCGTACCAGGAGTTGAAGATCTGGACGAAGATCCACTGGGTCCACTTGTAGTACTCGGGGTCGATCGTGGCGAACGAGCGGCGCTTGTCGTGGCCCAGGCCCAGCCGGCGCAGCTGGGACTTCATGTTCTCGATGTTGGCCTCGGTGGAGACCCGGGGGTGGGTGCCGGTCTGGACGGCGTACTGCTCGGCGGGCAGGCCGAAGGCGTCGAAGCCCAGGGAGTGCAGGACGTTGTGGCCGGTCATCCGCTGGTAGCGGGCGTAGACGTCGGTGGCGATGTAGCCCAGGGGGTGGCCCACGTGCAGGCCCGCGCCGGAGGGGTACGGGAACATGTCCATGATGAACTTCTTGGGGCGGGCGGCGAGTTCGGGGTCGCCGGCCAGGTCGCCCGTGGGGTTCGGTGCCTCGTAGGTGCCCTCGGCGTCCCAGAAGTCCTGCCAGCGTGCCTCGATGTCGGCCGCCAGGGCCGCCGTGTAGCGGTGCGGCGCGGCGCTCTCGGCGGCGGCAGCGGGGGTGGTCTCGCTCATGGTCCTCAAAGCTCCATCGATCGTCGTCGTCATCTGCCCGGACGGCCCGGGAGTCCCCGGAAAACGAAAAATCCCCTCGCACAGGAGGGGACGCCGCGCTGATACCGGCCACACTCACCGGCGGTCGGTGCTGATCAGCG
This sequence comes from Streptomyces sp. AMJ-169, assembly GCF_055597585.1. Taxonomy (NCBI): domain Bacteria; kingdom Bacillati; phylum Actinomycetota; class Actinomycetes; order Kitasatosporales; family Streptomycetaceae; genus Streptomyces; species Streptomyces sp. AMJ-169. The sequence continues at coordinate 51,669 of NZ_JBVLTJ010000010.1, read as the reverse complement.
CGGCCCGCTAAGCAGAAGGCGTACGGCACGCATGCCGTCAGAGTACCGCAGGGCTTGAGCAAGCGACGACGGACTTCCGTATAGCTGAACGACACCGCGGACACGGGAGCGAAAACTGACTTACGTTCAAGATTTATCCGGCACACCACCCCCTATGGGGACAACGCCTCCAGCGACCGCCCCTTAGGTCACAGAGCAATAACTCAAACCTCGTACCCATCGGTATGGAGCCCACTTAGAGTTCGGCAGCGGGACCGCTTTCCCGAACTGCTCGGAGTTGCCCCCATGAACCCTCGTCGTACTAACACCTCGCTCCCGAAGCCGGGCCGGTCGGCCTACGGGATGGCGACGGCTGTCGTCCTGCTGCTCATACCCGTGGTCGTGGTCTTCGGAGGCAACTGGCTCCAGGACTTCCTGAACTTCGGTGCGGGCGTACTGGCCCTCGTCTGTCTCACCTGCTCCGTGATCTGGGGCCTGGTCGCGCAGGACCGGCTGATCCTCAACACCCGCCAGCGCATCGTCGCGCAGGGCATCCACCGGATCACCGCCGTCGCCTCGATCGCCTTCCTGCTGGTGCACATCACCATCAAGATCGCCGTCGGCCACACCGTCCTGATCGCCGCCCTGATCCCCTTCAGCCTCGGCATCAGCGGCACCGGCGGGCTGATCGGCCTGGGCTCGCTCGCCGCCCTGCTGATGATCTTCGTGGGGGTCACCGGCGCGCTGCGCAACCAGTTCGCCTCCCCCGCCCCGGTCGCCGCCCGCTGGCGCGCGATGCACATGATGGCCTACCCCGCCCTGTGCGCGGCCCTCATCCACGGCCTCTTCGCCGGCCGCGCCGCCAAGCCGTTCTTCATGGTCTCCTACGAACTCTGCCTGCTCGGCGTGATGGCCGCCCTCGCGCTGCGCGCCGCGCCGCGCGCCTTCAAGCGGAAGGTCGCCGACCGGATCGCCGTGGTCATCGGCTCCGAGGGCGGCATGCGCGACGACCTGGAGCAGTCCCGCGCGCGGATGGCCGAGTCCGGCCCCCAGGAGCGTCCCGCGCGCGCGGAGCGTGAGCGCCCGGCCGCCGCCCCCAAGACGTCGTCCCTGTTCGGCACCCCCGCCCCCGACGCCGGCGGTTTCGCCGCCGCCTACCGCAACGCCCCCCAGGCCCCCGCCCCGGGCGCCGGCGTCCCCTTCGACATGCAGGCCACCGCCGCGATGCCCCGCATGGACGGCCCCGGCTCCACCTCCGGCAGCTGGCCCGTCCCCTCCCCGCCGCCGGTCGGCGAGGCCCCGCAGTCCGTCTACGACCCCATGCAGGACACCGGGTTCAACATCCCCGTCTACAACAACCAGGGTGATGTGCGCGACACCGCTGAGACGAACCCCGGTTTCCGCGCGTACAACCCGAACAGCCCGTACAACGCGAACGAGCAACAGCCTGGCGCGTCCTTCGACGCGTCAGGTCCGGGCGAACCTTGGAACACGCCTTCCGGAGGCTATAGGTGAACGAGGCCCTGCCCGACGTGCCCGAAGTCCGCGTGGTCGGTCTGCCACAGCTGACGTCGGGCTTCGACCTCGTCGAGAGGCTCGATCTGCCCATGCACCTCAAGGTGCACGGGCCGCTGGAGCCCATCGGCGGCGAGAAGCTGGCCCAACTGGCCGAGCGGATCAGCCTGAAGGGGCGGGGCGGCGCGGGCTTCCCCTTCCACAAGAAGCTGCGCTCGGTCGCCGACGCCGCGATCAAGAAGGGCATCCGGCCCGTCGTCGTCATCAACGGCAGCGAGGACGAACCGGCCTGCCGCAAGGACACGGTGATGATCAACCGTGCCCCGCACCTCATCCTGGACGGCGCCCTCCTGTGCGCCGAGGCGCTCGGTGCCCGCACGCTCGTGGTGGGGGTCACCCGTGAGTCGACCGCCCGCTCCATGGAGGCCGCCCTCGCCGAGCGCGGCCTGAGCAACTCCCGCCGCTCCGCGCTGCGCGCCTTCGTCCAGCGCAACCCGATCCGCATGGTCACCGGCGCCGCCGCGTCCCTGATCCGCTCGATCGACGGCGGCCCCGCGGTCCCCCCCGGCCGCAAGACCAGCGCCTCCCAGAGCGGCGTCGGCGGCGCCCCCACCCTCCTGTCCAACGCCGAGACCTTCGCCCAGCTCGCCATCGCGGCCCGCATCGGCCCCGAGCGCTACGGCAACACCGGCCTGTACGACGAGCCGGGCACCGTCATGCTCACCGTCTCCGGCGCCGTCGCCCGCCCGATGGTCATCGAGGTCCCCACCGGCGTGCCCCTGCGCTACGTCCTCCAGCTCGCCGGCGCCCCGCCCGTCCCCCAGGGCGTGCTGACCGGCGGCTACCACGGCAAGTGGATCGACGCGGCGACCGTCAACGAGGCCGTCGTGTCCAGGAATTCGCTCGACGCGGTGGGCGGCGCGCTGGGCGCCGGGGCGATCCTGCCGATCAGTCAGGAGACCTGCCCGCTGGGCGAGTCGCTGCGGGTGGCCCAGTGGCTGGCCGAGGAGAGCGCCGGCCAGTGCGGCCCCTGCTACCTGGGCCTGCCGGCCGCCGCGCGCGGTATGGAGGACATCCTCAACGGCGGCGGCCCGGCCGCCCTCGAAGCGCTCAAGCAGGTCGCCAAGAACGTCAAGCGGCGCGGCGCCTGCTCGCACCCGGACGGCTCCGCGATGTTCCTGGAGTCGACGATCAAGGCGTTCACCGACGACCTCGCCGCGCACGTCCTCGGCAACGGCTGCGGCCGGCCCGTCGAGGGCGTCCTGCCGCTCTTCGAGGACGGCAAGATGCCGACCGGCATCCCCGGCGGCGGCGAGGCGCCCTCGGACGGCGGCTCCAGCCGGCAGAAGATCTTCGTCGACTGGACGCTGTGCCGCGGCCACGGCCTGTGCGCCGACATCCTCCCCGAGGTCTTCCAGCTCGGCGCCGACGGCTTCCCGACGGTGGCGCAGGCGAAGGTGCCGCGCTACGCCGAGGCCAAGGCGCTCCGCGCGGTGCGCCGCTGCCCGGCGCTCGCCCTGCGCGTCGAGGAGGACACCCGGGGGCAGGCCCCGGCGAAGAACCTGCCGGTGCTGTCGCAGCGCGAGGGCGGCGGCGGGCGGGGGCGGCGGGCGCTGGGCCGCTGACGTTCGCTTCGAGAGGGGCGCTCACGAAAGGTGGGCGCCCCTCCCCATGCCATGAGTGCGACATGCCATGAGTGCGACCGCGCACGAAAAATCCCGCCGGATCATCAACTGATCCAGCGGGATTCACTGTGGAGCTAAGGAGAATTGAACTCCTGACCTCCTGCATGCCATGCAGGCGCTCTACCAACTGAGCTATAGCCCCTCGCTGTCGTTCCCGGGGTTCCCCCCGGCGACATCGAGAACATTACCGGCCGAGGGCGTGGACCACCAAATCGATTCCGATCTGTCCGGATTGGCCGGAATGACCACTTCGACTGGTCACGTCATCACGAACGAATAGAACCGCTTGAGAGTGCAGTGCTCCTCCAGCAGCCGCCCATAGATCGGCTCCCCCTCAAGCTCGCGGTACGTCTCGATGGGGTCGCCCTTTATGATCAGCGCCCGCGCGCACTCCTCGCACCAGTACTGGTACTTGGAGTTGACCGGCTCCATGTCCCGCACGATCGGGGTGCCGCTGCCGCACCAGTCGCACTTCCGCCTGTGTGCACCCATAGGTCAGCTCCCGGGAGTGTCGCACCGTCGGGCCGCCCCCTTCCGGCCGTTTGATTCTGCCACGGACGGGCCGACACGGTCAGCGACGCATCAGTACCAGTCCGGACACAGAGGTATACGCCTGTGGACCCCTGACCGACTCAAACCGGAAACGAAAAGATCCCGCCCCTTCCCGGGACGGGATCTTTCACAAACCTCTGTGGAGCTAAGGAGAATTGAACTCCTGACCTCCTGCATGCCATGCAGGCGCTCTACCAACTGAGCTATAGCCCCTCGCGTTCTTCCCGTTCCGGCTGGCCGGGCGAACAAGAAGAACTCTAGCCTGCGACCTGCCGGAAAGTGAAATCCGCGCTACGCACCCCGGCAAGACCCGCCGCAAGGCCCCGGCAGGGCCCTCACCAGGCCCTCAGTCGTCGTCCCCGAGCACCGGCTCGGGCAGCGTCCCCGCGTTGTGCTCCAGCAGCCGCCACCCCCGGGCGCCCTCCCCGAGCACCGACCAGCAGCAGTTGGAAAGCCCGCCCAGGCTCTCCCAGTTGCGCGCCTCGAGCCCGAGCAGCCGGCCGATGGTCGTGCGGATCGTCCCGCCATGGCTGACGACGACCAGGGTGCCGTCGTCGGGCAGCTTGTCGGCGTGCCGCAGCACCACGGGAGCCGCCCGGTCGGCGACCTCCGTCTCCAGTTCGCCGCCGCCCCGGCGCACCGGCTCCCCGCGCTTCCACGCGGCGTACTCGGAGCCGTACCGGGCGACGATCTCCTCGTGCGTGAGCCCCTGCCAGACGCCCGCGTAGGTCTCGCGCAGGGCCTCGTCGTGGGTGATCTCCAGGCCGGTCAGGGTGGCCAGCTCGGCGGCCGTGCGGGCCGCGCGGGAGAGGTCCGAGGCGATGATCGCGTCGGGCTTCAGGGAGGCGAGCAGCCGGGCCGCGCGGCGGGCCTGGCCGACACCCGTGCCGGTCAGCTCGACGTCCGTGGAGCCCTGGAAGCGGCGCTCCACGTTCCACGCGGTCTGCCCGTGCCGCCACAGGATGAGGCGGCGCCCCCGGCCTGCCTTCCCGTCGCTCACCTCACCCGTCGCGCTCACCACTGGTCCCCGTCGTCCTCGGCGGCCTTCTGCTTCGCGTGCTCCTCCGCCTTGCCGCGGGTCGCCTTGGCCTCGGCGGGCAGCTCCAGCTCGGGGCAGTCCTTCCACAGCCGCTCCAGCGCGTAGAAGACCCGCTCCTCGCTGTGCTGGACATGGACGACGATGTCGACGTAGTCGAGGAGGATCCAGCGGGCGTCCCGGTCGCCCTCGCGGCGCACGGGCTTGGCGCCCAGCTCCTTCAGCAGCCGCTCCTCGATCTCGTCCACGATGGACTTGACCTGGCGGTCGTTGGGCGCCGAGGCCAGCAGGAAGGCGTCGGTGATCGACAGGACGTCGCTGACGTCGTAGGCGATGATGTCGTGCGCGAGCTTGTCGGCCGCGGCCTGGGCGGCGGTCGTGATGAGTTGGAGCGAGCGGTCGGTGGCGGTCACTGCACGGTCTTCCGTCGGGGGTCGTTGGCCCTTCAAGGGTCTCACGGACCACCGACAGCCCCTTCTCCCTTGGTGCCGCTACGACGCCGACGGCTTGAAGTCCGTCCCCAGGACCACCGTGACGTCCGCGTTCGACGCCCCCTCGCCCGCCTTGACCGCGCTCTCCGGCAGCCCCAGCGTCTTGGCGACCTCGGTCGCGTTCTCCTTGTCGGAAGGATCCCCGTAGGTGACGGCCGACGCCGGCCGCTCGCTGTCCGTCCCCCCGTCCAGGAACGTGAACCCGCCGTTGAGCAGCGTGACCCGCGCCTCCTCGGTCCGGCTCTTCTTCCCCGTCGCGTTCTGTACGGAGACGGCGACGGCGGCGCCCTTCTCCGGGCTCTTCGCGGTGCCGCCGAGGACGGTCTTGACGACGTCGGCGCTCGCCTTGGCGTCCAGGGTGCCGTCGCTCTGCACGGGCAGCAGGGACGTCTTGTAGTCGCCGCCCTTCGCCAGCTCCGCGAGCCCCGCGAGGAACGTGCCCAGGTCCTTGTCGGTGAGCGAGGGGTCCAGGATCTGCGCGAGGGTCTGCACGGTGACCGTCGCCGCGCCCGCGTCCGTCGACACCTTGCGCAGCACCCCCTGCACGACCTGCCCGAACCGCTCCAGCTGCGCGTCCTGCGACTCGTCCTCCGCGCGGTAGGTGGCGTACGCGACGGCCATCTTCCCGCTCAGCGTCTGCCCGGACCCCTTGGCGACGAGCGGCGCCTGCCCCTTCTTGGCGGCCGGGTCGGGGACGGCGACGTTGGTGTCGGCCTCGATGCTGCCGACCAGGTCGACGAGGTTCTGGAGATACGGCGTGTCCAGCCGCCAGGTCCCCTCGATCTCCGTGCCCAGCACGGTGTCCAGCGCGTCCCGGGTCCCGGAGGACCCGTCGTCGTCGACGGACTTGGCGAGCGTGGTCGTCGTCCCGTCGTCGGTCGTCACGACCAGCGAGTTGGGCAGCAGCACCGTCGTCCCCTGCTTCGCCGTGCTGTTGTCGACCAGGAGCACGGTGGAGGTGCCGCCCTTGGCGGTGTCGTGGAGGTGTACGACGATCACGTCGCGTTTCTGCGCGCCGCCGGCCGTGGCGGCGGCCGCCTTGGAGCCGCCTGCGGAGTCGCCGGAGCCGAGCAGCAGATAGCCGACGCCGCCGACGACGACCAGGGCGAGGACGACGGCCAGGGCGACGAGGCGGCTGCGCGCCCGCTTCTTGGCCTCCTCGCGGCGCTCGGTGCGGTTCTCCGTGAAGTTCAGCCAGTCGATGACGTCCTCGGAGTTGCCCTCGGCCTCCTCGACGAACGCGAACTGCTCGGTGTGGTACTCCCGTTGCTCGTCCTTGGGGGTCTCAGCCGGCTGCGGCTCGGGCTCCTGGGCGGTCTGCGGGGGGATGTAGGCGGTCTGCTGCTCGGCGGGGGCCTGGGTCTGCTGGGGCGCCTGGGTGTGGGTCTGCTGGTGGGTCTGGGCGCCGTACGCGTCGTAGCCGTACGGCTGCTGCTGCCCGTAGCCCTGGCTCTGGTCGTAGGGCTGGGTCTGCTGGGGGTACTGCTGCTGGCCGTAGCCCTGCTGCGGGTAGCCCTGGTAGTCGTACGCGGGGTACTGGGCGTACGGCTGGCGGGGCTGCTGCTGGGGGACCTGGCCGTAGATCGGGCGGCCGTAGTCGTCGTAGCCGACGAGTTCGTACGGGGTCTCGCCCTGGTCCTGGTCAGCGTCGTAACGGTCGTTCACCGGCACCCCTTCTCGGCTCGCTCGCCTCACTCGCCGCGGTACAGCTCGCGCTTGTCGATGTAGCGCACGACACCGTCCGGCACCAGATACCAGACGGGGTCGCCCTTGGCGACGCGCGCGCGGCAGTCGGTGGAGGAGATGGCGAGCGCGGGGACCTCGACCAGGGAGACGATGCCCTTGGGCAGTCCGGGGTCGGCGAGGTGGTAGCCCACGCGTGTGACGCCGATGAAGTGCGCCAGGGAGAACAGTTCGTCGGCGTCGCGCCAGGTCAGCAGCTGTGCGAGGGCGTCGGCGCCGGTGATGAAGAACAGGTCGGTGTCGGGGTTGAGGGCCCGCAGGTCGCGCAGGGTGTCGACGGTGTACGTCGGGCCGCCCCGGTCGATGTCGATGCGGCTCACCGAGAACTGGGGGTTCTCGGCGGTCGCGATGACCGTCATCAGATAGCGGTCCTCCGCCGCGGAGACCGCGCGGTGGGACTTCTGCCAGGGCTGACCGGTCGGGACGAACACGACCTCGTCCAGATGGAACTGCGCGGCGACCTCGCTGGCCGCCACGAGGTGTCCGTGGTGGATCGGATCGAACGTCCCGCCCATGACGCCGAGGCGGCGCTTGCCCGGATTCGACGGGCCGGTAGGCATGTCCTGCTCTCCCATGCGTGCGACCCTACCGGCCCGGGCCTAGGGCCTGTCCGGCGGATCCGGCTGGCCGACAGCGAACGGTGTCTGACCGGCTTACCTGAGCGGGGTCTGGTGCGTGCAGCTGCAAGGCGGAGGAGACGCTGACATCTGCCGCTGCCGCGGCGGGCGACGCGGTGGGGGCACCTCCCGGCCGAAGGCTGGGGGACGTCGGCAACCGACGACAACGCCTGGGGGTACCCCCTGCTCGAAGAGCTTGGGGGAGTGCGTGCCAGACCCCGCGACCCCAGCAGGATCCGCCGGACAGGCCCTAGCCTTGGCCGGAGGTTGCCCGAGTGGTTGGGGACCGGTCAGCGGTCGCGGTTGAAGCGGGTGGTGATCCACAGCAGGAGCAGCAGGATCAGGAACGCGGAGCCGCCGGTGACCAGCGGGTTGAGGCTCTCGTGGTTGCCACCGTGCCCCTCGCCCTCGGCGGCGAGGGTGACCAACTGGGCAGCGGCGCTGTGGAGGTTCATCTTCGTCAGGACCTATCCGGTGTGGGCGGCAGAAGAACGTCGGCCCATGGTAAGCGGGCGGCTCGGCGGCGATCACGCCGACTCCGCCAATAGGTAAGGGGGGCGCGCTCTCGCGGGGCGCGGGGAACTTTCGCGGAGCGTCAGTCGTCTTTCCGCTTGTAGCCACGCAACAGGAACCACGCGGTCAGTACACAGCCCACGAGCATCACGAGAAGCACGACCCGGAGCAGATTGCCCGGCCCCTGCTGGTCGGCGGCGTTCATGGCCGCGGCGAGCCAGGTGGCGGGGGTGTGCTCCATGGCGCGGGACTCCTTCAGGTCTAGTGCCCGTCCACCGTAACTCCGCCTAGGCTGGAAGCAGCCTCGGGGGCACAAAGGACCGCACAAGGGTCCGCAAAGAGCCACTCAACCGCACATGGGGGATGACATGTCCGACGGCCAAGAGCAGGGTGGGCACGAGAACGTGCCGAGCAGGCAGCGCAGGCGGTTCCCCGGGATCTCCTCGCGTGCGTACGAGCACCCCGCAGACCGTTCCGCCCTGGTCGCCCTGCGCAAGCTGAGCGGCTTCGACACGGTGTTCAAGGCGCTCAGCGGACTCCTCCCGGAGCGCAGCCTGCGCCTGCTGTTCCTCTCCGACTCCGTCCGCGTCTCCGAGCAGCAGTTCGCGCATCTGCACGGGATGCTGATCGACGCCTGCGACATCCTGGACCTCGAAAAGGTCCCGCCGATGTACGTCAACCAGGATCCGCAGCCCAACGCGATGTGCATCGGTCTCGACGAGCCGATCATCGTCGTGACGACCGGTCTCGTCGAGCTCCTCGACGAGGAGGAGATGCGCGCGGTCGTCGGCCATGAGGTGGGCCACGCCCTCTCCGGCCACTCCGTCTACCGCACGATCCTCCTCTTCCTCACCAACCTCGCGCTCCGGGTGGCCTGGATCCCGCTCGGGAACCTCGCGATCATGGCGATCGTCACGGCGCTGCGGGAGTGGTTCCGCAAGTCGGAACTGTCCGCCGACCGTGCGGGGCTCCTGGTCGGCCAGGACCTCCAGGCCTCCATGCGGGGCCTCATGAAGATCGCCGGGGGCAACCACCTCCATGAGATGAACGTCGACGCGTTCCTCAAGCAGGCCGAGGAGTACGAGGCCGGCGGCGACCTCCGTGACTCGGTCCTGAAGATCCTGAACGTTCTGCCCCGCTCGCATCCCTTCACGACGGTCCGCGCGGCCGAGCTGAAGCGGTGGGCCGAGTCCCGCGACTACCAGCGCCTCATGGACGGCCACTATCCGCGCCGCGAGGAGGACAAGGACACGTCGGTAACCGACTCGATCCGCGAATCGGCCGCCAGCTACGCGACCGACGTGAAGAACTCCAAGGACCCCCTGATGAAGCTGGTGAGCGACATCGCGGGCGGGGCCGGGGACTTGGGCGGCAGGGTGAAGAAGGGGTTCGGGTTCGGGGGGTCTACACAGACGAAGGATCGGGGGGAGGGGCAGGGGGGATCGGAGGAGGGGTAGCGGGTCGGGTGCGGCGGGGTGGGGGGCTGGTCGCGCCCACGCGGCGGAGCCGCACATCGATACAGCCCCGCGCCCCTAAAAGACGTACGACCACCGCCAGTTGAAAAGCCGACGGGCAGGGGCTGAGCGCGCCCACGCGGCGGAGCCGCAGTTCGGCACAGTCCCGCGCCTCTCCGCCAGCTTCTCAGCTTCCGGCCACCGCACGCTTTTAGGGGCGCGGGGCTGTATCAAATGTGCGGCTCCGCCGCGTGAGCGCGCTCAGCCTCTCTCCGTGAGCTTCTCAACTGGCGGCGGCTGCACGTCTTTTAGGGGCGCGGGGAACTGCGCGACCAGCCACGACGGTGGGAAAGCCGCCCCCTACCGCAACACCCCACACACCGCCCCCACCCCCCCACTCACAAACAGATCCGTCCCCGTCGGCCCACCCCCCTCAGCCCTCTCCCCCGCCAGCAACGGCCGCAAATACCCCACCGAATCCACCCCGCACGACAACGGCCCCGCCTGTACGTACGACGAGTTCAGCTGAGCCTGGTGCAACCGCAGGTCATCCGCGTCGAACCGGAACTGCATCTCCCGCCGCACCGTGAACAGCGACGCCTCCCCCGACCCCCCGGCGGACCGCACCGCGTACACGAAAACGTGATCCGCCGTCACCTCAAGCGTCGTAGAGTCCAACTCCCCGACCTCCAGGCTCCCTTGAACCCGCACCTTACGATCCGCGAGCTGCACCCGCCCGGGGTCGAAGCGGACCAGCCAGCCAGTGGGAGCGTGGTGCCCGTCCGCCGCCGGGTGGGCGAAACTCTCGTCGAACTGGTCCAGTTGATCGGTGTCGAGCAGTATCCGGGCCGCCCGCACCTGCTGCCCGGTCAGCACCTCGGGATACAGCGCGGACCGCACGATGTAGTCCTTGGCGGTGGTGAGCGCGGCGACGACTTGGCTCTCGGTGAAGTGCCCCGTACCGCGCGCCGCGGGCAGCGTGATCCCCTCCGCCCCGATCCGGAACTGCGCGGCGGGACTGCGGTCGTACAGCTGCTCGGGATCGGCGCCCCCGGGCACGGCGACGGTGGGCGCCAGCGGAACGACCGTCATCCGCAGCGGCTCCACGGGCCGTCTCGCAGAGGGGGACTGATAAGGGCTGCGGACGCCCATATAGATCGCCGTACCGAACGCGACCATGATGAGGACGACGAGGACGGCCGCCTGCCGGGTGAGCCCGCGCCGCAGCGGCGGCCGGCGCCGGACGGCGGGCGCGTGATCGGCCATCCGCTCCCGCGCCGAGTACTCCTGTAAGCGGGCAGCGCGCACGAACGACTCGTCGAAGACGACGGATCGGTACTCGTCCTCTCCACCTGCGGGAGCGCCCTCGGGTGTCCCCTCCGGTGGGTCTCCAGTCCCGCTCATACCTTCAGAGTAGGTCGTGTGAGGCTCAGGTAAACGCCCTGGTACACGACAACTTCTGAGAGGCCGTCAGGAAGAGGCTCACCGGGGGCCGGGCCGTGCCGAGAGCGCCGGCGGAGAGTACTCGGCGGCGGCCGGGGGCCCGGACGTACCGCCTTGCTCAAGTCCGGTCGGCGCCGGGGAGGGCCCTTGGTCGCGGCTGGAGCCGGAGGCGCCCCGGTAGACGGCGGCGAAGGCGAACGCGATCATGCCGATGCCCATGATGAGCGCGAGGACCCAGGCGACGGGCCGGTGCCAGCGGCTCTGCCTGCCGTACGGCGAGTACATGCCGTCGACGTCGGAGGAGTCCTCGGCGTCGTCCTCGGGATCATGGCCGAAACCCTCGGGGCCGTACGCGAGGCGGCGTGACTCGGCCTCGGCGGCTCTGGCCTCGGCGGCGGCCAGGAGGCGTTCGACGGCGGTCGGCTCATGGAACACCGCCGCCTTGACGAAGGCCTCGTCGAACACCACGGAGGCGAACTCTTCGTCCGTCACCCCGCGGTCCTGGTCGTCGTCGGGCTCGCGGCCGTCCGAGAACGGCGTGCCCCCCACGTCCTCCGGCACCTCTCCAGAGTAGACCTGAGGTAACGGTTCGGACAGGCCGTCCGCATATTCGCGCACCCGATGAGACGGCCGTCACGCCGCCAGGCTTCAGCGCCGGACGTGCCCGTCGCCCGTGACGATGTACTTCGTGCTGGTCAGCTCCGGCAGCCCCATCGGCCCGCGCGCGTGCAGCTTCTGCGTGGAGATGCCGATCTCCGCACCGAAGCCGAACTGGCCGCCGTCGGTGAAGCGGGTGGAGGCGTTGACGGCGACGGTCGTGGAGTCGACCAGCTGGGTGAAGCGCCGGGCGGCCTGCTGGGAGGTGGTGACGATGGCCTCGGTGTGGCCGGAGGTCCACAGCCGGATGTGCTCGACGGCCTTGTCCAGCGAGTCGACGACGGCGGCGGCGATGTCGTAGGAGAGGTACTCGGTCTCCCAGTCCTCCGCCGTGGCCTCGACGACCGTCGCCTTGGAGTCCTTCGCGTACGCCATGACCCGCTCGTCGGCGTGGACGGTGACGCCCGCCTCGGCGAGGGCGTCCAGGGCGAGGGGGAGGAAGTCGGCGGCGATGTCCTGGTGGACCAGGAGCGTCTCGGCCGCGTTGCAGACGCTGACGCGGTGGGCCTTGGAGTTGATCAGGATGTCGACGGCCATGTCGAGGTCGGCGTCCGCGTCGACGTAGACGTGGCAGTTGCCGGTGCCGGTCTCGATGACGGGGACGGTCGACTCGGAGACGACCGTGCGGATCAGGGAGGCGCCGCCGCGCGGGATGAGGACGTCGACCAGTCCGCGCGCCCGCATCAGCTCGCGCACCGACTCGCGGCCCTCGCCGGGGACCAGCTGGACGGCGTCGGCGGGAAGACCCGAGCCGCCGACGGCGTCGCGCAGGACGCGCACGAGGGCGGTGTTGGAGGCGTACGCGGAGGCCGAGCCGCGCAGCAGGACCGCGTTGCCGGACTTCAGGCAGAGCGCGGCGGCGTCGACGGTCACGTTCGGGCGGGCCTCGTAGATGATGCCGACGACGCCCAGCGGGACGCGGACCTGGCGCAGGTCGATGCCGTTGGGGAGGGTCGAGCCGCGCACGACCTCGCCGACCGGGTCGGGCAGGGCGACCACGTCCCGTACGTCGGAGGCGATGGCCCGCACCCGCTCCGGGGTGAGGGTCAGCCGGTCGATCACCGACTCTGCGGTGCCGGCCTCGCGGGCCTTGGCGATGTCCTTGGCGTTGGCGTCCACGATCTCGCTCGTGCGGACCTCCAGCGCGTCCGCGATGGCGAGCAGCGCGTCGTCCTTCACGGCCCGGGGCAGCGGCGCGAGGTCCGCGGCGGCGGCCTTGGCGCGGTAGGCGGCCTCGATGACCGGGGACATGGCGTCGTAGGGCGAGAGCGTGGTCATGGAAGAAAGCGTAGTGCGCCCGGCGAGGGCGTCCGCCCGGCGGTCCACACCCCGAGACAAGGGGTCAGAAGGGGTGGACGCCGACCGGGGCGGCCGGGGGTGGGCCGTAGCCCTCGGCGATGCGCTGGTGGTAGGTCTCGCGGTCGATGACCTCCAGGCCGACGATCTCCCAGGACGGCAGGGCGGCGGTCTGGCGGTGCTCGCCCCACAGGCGCAGGGCGACGGCCGCCGCGTCGTGCAGGTCGCGGGCCTCCTCCCAGTAGCGGATCTCCGCGTGGTCGGCGGCGTAGCGGCTGGTCAGCAGGAAGGGGTGGTCATGGGCGAGCTGTTCGAGGCCGCGGCGCAGGTCCGGCAGCGGTACGGCGGCGCCGGAGACGCTGAGGGTGACGTGCCACAGCCGGGGCAGGTCCTTGGGCTCCTCGTAGTCGCCGCCGGCCGCGACGCTGGTCAGACCCCCGCGGGCCGCCGGCCCGGGGCGTGCTGGTCTCACGACGGCCTCCTCGCACTTTTCGCGGAACATCCAGGGTCCGCAACCCAGTTGAGCAGGCTACGGCCGTCCTTGTGGCGGTTTCACGGAACGTCCCCCACCGGTACGGGGCGTTCGACCCGGTCGTCAGGCGGCTACGGCTGGAGCAGCACCAGGTCGTCCCGGTGCACGACCTCCCGCTCGTACGCCGCCCCCAGCTCCTTCGCCAGCTCGCGGGTGGAGCGGCCGAGCAGTTGGGGCAGTTCCTTCGCGTCGTAGTTGACCAGGCCCCGCGCGACCGCCCGCCCGGTCAGGTCGCGCAGTTCGACGGGGTCCCCGGCGCTGAAGTCGCCCTCGACGGCCGCGATCCCGGCCGGCAGCAGCGACTTGCGGCGCTCCACGACCGCCTTGACCGCGCCGTCGTCCAGCGTCAGCGAGCCCTGCGGGGTCGACGCGTGCTGGAGCCACAGCAGGCGGTCCGCCGAACGCTTGCCCGCCGGGTGGAAGTACGTGCCCGTGTCGCCGCCGGTCAGCGCCTCGGCCGCGAAGACCGCACTGGTCAGGACGACCGGGATGCCGGCCGCCGCGGCGATCCGCGCGGCCTCGACCTTCGTGACCATGCCGCCGGTGCCGACGCCCGCCTTCCCGGCGCTGCCGATGTCGACGTGCGCCAGGTCCTCGGGGCCGTTGACCTCCGCGATCCTCGACGTCCCCGGTTTGCCGGGGTCGCCGTCGTACACGCCGTCGACGTCCGAGAGGAGGACCAGCAGGTCGGCGTGGACCAGGTGGGCGACCAGTGCGGCGAGGCGGTCGTTGTCGCCGAAGCGGATCTCGTCCGTGGCGACCGTGTCGTTCTCGTTGACGATCGGGAACGCGCCCATCGCGAGCAGTTTGCCGAGCGTGCGGGAGGCGTTGCGGTGGTGGGCCCTTCGGCTCATGTCGTCGCTGGTGAGGAGGATTTGGCCGACCCGTACGCCGTGGCGGGCGAAGGAGGCGGTGTAGCGGGCGACGAGGAGGCCCTGGCCGACACTTGCCGCCGCCTGCTGGCGGGCCAGGTCCTTGGGGCGGCGGCGCAGGCCCAGCGGGGCGAGGCCGGCGGCGATGGCGCCCGAGGAGACCAGGACGATCTCCTTCTCGCCGCCGCTTCTCGTCTTGGCGAGGACGTCCACCAGGGCGTCGACTCTGTCGGCGTCGAGGCCGCCGGTGGCGGTGGTGAGGGAGCTGGAGCCGACCTTCACTACGATCCGACGTGCCTCTGACACCCGTTGCCTTGTCACCCTGCGTGTCCTCACTGGTGTTGCTTCGACCTGCGGCGGACTTCGCAATTTACGGGAGGGGGTTGAGCGGCGCTTCGCGATTTCGCGGTTCGGACTACTGGGCGAGGGAACGCCTGAACGCCACGCACTCCTCATACCCCGGCAGCAACCCCAACTCCCCCGCCCGCTCCAGGCTCGGCCCCTCCGCGTCCTTCGCCGACAGTTCCGGGACCCCCTCCACCGGCCACTCCACCCCGATCTCCGTGTCCAGCGGATAGATCGTGTGCTCCCGCTCCGGCGCGTACCCCTCCGAACAGAGGTACGTCACCGTCGCCCCCTCGGTCAGCGCGCAGAAGCCGTGGCCCAGGCCCTCCGACAGGTACACGGCGTTGCGGGTCTCGTCGTCGAGGCGGACCGCCTCCCACTTGCCGAAGGTCGGGGAGCCCACCCGTACGTCCACGATCACGTCGAGGATCGCGCCCTTGACGCACATCACGTACTTGGCCTGGCCCGGGGGGACGTCCGCGAAGTGGATGCCGCGGATCACGCCGGCCGCCGAGACGGAGAGGTTCGCCTGCTTCAGCCGGAGCGGGTGCCCCACCGCCTCCTCCATGCGCTCTTCCTTGTACCACTCCAGGAAGAGGCCGCGGGCGTCGCCGTGCTGCTGGGGGATGAACTCCCAGGCGCCTTCGATGCCAAGGGGGTTGATCTTCATGCCAAGTCCTCTCAGGCGCCGTACTTCAGGAGGTCGAGGAGGTAGTCGCCGTAGCCGCTCTTGGTGAGGGGGCCGGCGAGGGTGCGCAGGTGGGCGTCGTCGATGAAGCCCTCGCGCCAGACCGCCTCTTCGAGGCAGCCGATCTTCATGCCCTGGCGTTCCTCGACGACGCGGACGTACTCGGAGGCCTGGACGAGGGACTGGAAAGTGCCGGTGTCGAGCCAGACGGTGCCGCGGTCGAGGACGGAGACCTGGAGTTCGCCGCGGTCGAGGTAGTACTTGTTGACGTCGGTGATCTCCAGCTCGCCCCGGGCGCTGGGGGTCAGGTTCCGGGCGATCTCGACCACGCGGCTGTCGTAGAAGTACAGGCCGGGCACCGCGTACCGGGACTTCGGCTGCGCCGGCTTCTCCTCGATGGAGCGGGCGCGGCCGTGCTCGTCGAAGTCGACGACGCCGTAGGCGGTGGGGTCGGAGACGGCGTGGGCGAAGACGACACCGCCGGCCGGGTCGCTGTACTGGGCGAGCTGCCGGCCGAGGCCGACGCCGTGGAAGATGTTGTCGCCGAGGATGAGGGCAACCGAGTCGTCGCCGATGAACTCTTCCCCGATGACGAAGGCTTCGGCGATGCCGTTGGGCTTGTCCTGCGTGGCGAACTGGAGGTTCAGGCCGAAGTCACTGCCGTCGCCCAGGAGGCGCTCGAACTGGGGGCGCTCCTCGGGTCCGGTGATGATGAGGATGTCCCGCAGTCCGGCCATCACGAGGGTGGACAGGGGGTAATAGATCATCGGCTTGTCGAACACCGGCATGAGCTGCTTCGACACCGCACGGGTGATCGGCCACAGCCGGGAACCGGTACCACCGGCGAGCAGGATTCCACGCATGACAAAACAGCCTACGGCAGCCTGATAGGGGCTCCCTACGCGGCCTTCGCAACCGGCCGGGGCCGAACGCCCGGCGAACGGTGTCTTACCTCCACGCCATACAATGCGGGCTCTTATGAAGATTCTTGTCACCGGCGGCGCCGGGTTCATCGGTTCGCAGTTCGTGCGGGCCCTGCTTCTGAACGAGCTGCCCTCGGGTGAGGGCGCGCAGGTCACGGTTCTGGACAACCTGACCTACTCGGGCAACCGGGAGAACCTGGCCCCGGTGGCGGACAAGGCGGGCTACACGTTCGTCCACGGTGACATCCGGGAGTACGCCACCGTCGATGACGTGATGCGCGGGCAGGACGCGGTGGTCCACTTCGCGGCCGAGTCGCACGTGGACCGTTCGATCGCGGACGCCTCCCCCTTCGTGACGACGAACGTGCTGGGCACGCAGGTCCTGCTGGACGCGGCCAAGCGGCACGGCGTGGGCCGGTTCGTGCACGTGTCGACGGACGAGGTGTACGGGTCGATCAGCGAGGGTTCCTGGACCGAGGACTGGCCGCTGGCGCCGAACTCGCCGTACTCGGCGTCGAAGGCGGGCTCGGATCTGCTGGCGCTGTCGTACCACCGCACGCACGGCATGGACGTCGTCGTCACCCGGTGCTCGAACAACTACGGGCAGTACCACTTCCCGGAGAAGATGATCCCGCTGTTCACGACGAACCTGCTGGACGGCAAGAAGGTCCCGCTGTACGGCGAGGGGCTGAACATCCGGGACTGGCTGCACGTATCCGACCACTGCCGGGGCATCGAGCTGGTGCTGCGCGGCGGGCGGGCCGGTGAGGTCTACCACATCGGCGGCGGCACCGAGGTCACCAACAAGGAGCTGACGGGTCTCCTCCTCGACGCCTGCGGCGCGGGCTGGGACAGCGTCGAGCACGTCACCGACCGGCTCGGGCACGACCTGCGCTACTCCCTGTCGATCGAGAAGATCCGCGCGGAGCTGGGTTACGAGCCGCAGGTCACCTTCGAGCAGGGGCTCGCCGCCACCGTCCAGTGGTACCGCGACAACCGCGCCTGGTGGGAGCCGCTCAAGGCGAAGGCGGCGCTTCCGGCATGACGCGCTGGCTGATCACCGGCGCGGGCGGGATGCTCGGCCGCGACCTCGTGGACACCCTTGAGGCACATGAGGTCACCGCGCTCACGCGCAAGGAACTCGACATCACCGACCCGGCCGCGGTGCGCGCCGCGGTCACCGGCCACGACGTGGTGATCAACGCCGCCGCCTGGACGGACGTCGACGGCGCGGAGACCGACGAGCCCGCCGCGACCCTCGTCAACGGCGAGGGCGTACGCGTCCTGGCGGAGGCCTGCGCTTCCTCAGGGGCGGCGCTGATCCAGATCTCCACCGACTACGTCTTCGCGGGCGACGCGACCGAGCCCTACCGCCACGACGCCCCGACGGCCCCCCTCAACGCGTACGGCCGCGGCAAGCTGATCGGCGAGGAGGCGGTCCTGGCGCTCCTCCCCGAGCGCGGCTACGTCGTCCGCACGGCCTGGCTGTACGGCGCGCACGGCCGTAACTTCGTGGCGACGATGCTGAGGCTGGCGGAGTCGAAGGAGACCCTGGACGTGGTCGACGACCAGCGCGGGCAGCCGACGTGGACGGTCGCGCTGTCCCGCCAGCTGGTGGCGCTGGGCGAGGCGGCCGTCGACGGCCGTGCGCCGGCCGGGGTCTACCACGGCACCGCGTCCGGTACGGCGACCTGGTTCGACCTGGCGCGTGCCGCGTACGCGCGGGCCGGTCTTGACCCGGAGCGGATCCGGCCGACGACGTCGGAGAAGTTCGTGCGCCCGGCGAAGCGGCCCTCCTACAGCGTGCTCGCGCACGACCGGTGGGCGGAGGCCGGAGTGGCCGAACAGCCGCACTGGGAAGAGCAGTTGGCGCAGGCTCTGAAAGCGATCGCCGCCGGGGCGCGCCCGTGAGCCTGCTCGACCGGATCACCACGGCCCTCCCCTCCGGCACCGCGTTCGTCGGTGCCGGCACCGCGCTGCTCGGGGTCGCGAGCTACGTCCATCTCGCGGCGGCCGGGCACACGCTCGACGTCGACGACATGGCGAGCTTCTCCGTGCTGTGGACGGTCGTGTCGTCCATCGGGCTCGGCCTGTTCTTCCCGGTCGAGCAGGAGATCACGCGGCTGGTCGCGGCGCGGGTGGTGCACGGGGACGGGATCGCGCCGGTGCTGCGGCGCGGTGCGGTGCTGTCGCTGGGGCTGCTCGCGGCGGTGCTGGTGCCGATGGCCCTGTTCTCCGCCCCGCTCGCGCGGCTGCTGTTCCACGGCGACCAGGCCCTCGTCCTCGCTCTCGGCGGTGCCTTCGCGGCGCTCGCGGTCGCCTATGTGACGCGCGGGGTGCTGGCGGGGCTCGGGCAGTTCAAGGCGTACGGGACGCAGCTGGGGCTCGACGGGGCGATGCGGATCGTGCTGCCGGGGCTGCTGGCGGTCGCCGGGGTGAAGTCGGTGTTCGCGTTCGCGGCCGTGCTGACGGTGTCGCCGCTGCTCGCCGTGCTCGCGACGCTGCGTCCGGTGCTCACCGGGGCCCGGCACGGGTCGCCCGCGCACTGGCGGGAGTTCATCGAGCACCTGGGTCTGCTGGTCGGTTCGACGCTGCTCGCGCAGGTCCTCGTCAACATCGCGGTCATCAGCACCAAGCTCATCTCGACGAACGACGACGCGCTGGTCGCGGCATTGTTGTCGGCGCTGGTGCTGGCGCGGGTGCCGCTGTTCGTGTTCGGCGCGTTCCAGGTGTCGCTGCTGGCGGGGCTGTCGTCGGCGGTGGCGGAGCGGGACTGGGCGGGGTACCGGCAGCGGCTGCTGCGGGCGGTGACGATCACGGGGAGTCTCGGGGTCGCGGGCGGGATCGGCGCGACCGCGCTGGGTCCGGTGCTGCTGCCGGTGCTGTTCGGGGCGCCGGACGTGCTGACGGCCGTGGACTTCGCGTGGCTGTCGCTCGGGACGACGCTGTACATGCTGGCGATGGTGCTCGGTCAGGCCCTGCTGACCAGCGGCGGAGCCCGGTTGCAGCTGCTGTCGTGGGTGGTCGGCACAGCGGTTCTGCTGGCGGTGACGTTCAGCTCGCTCGAGCTGCGAACGAGGGTCGAGGTGGCCTATTCCGCGGGGTCTTTCGCGGTGGTCGCCTTCATGTCACTCGTGGTTCGCGCTCGTGTAGGCTACCGTTCGCCGCACTGACGAGAGTGATCATCATCCCATCACTCCAGGTAGTCGATGTGTACGGACAGTGGACCACAGTCCGGCGGCCTCTCTGCGCGGCCGTCCACCCCGGCACATCCATGAGTACATCCCTGGTACACCTTCTGGAAGAGTAGACAGGCCTTTTCCCTCATGAGTCGTCCGACCTACCGGAGCGCGGCATGAAGTTGTGGATGCTGACCTCGGTCACCGGCGTGTTCCTGGTGCTGTGCATCGTGGAGCTGCTGCGCCGCCGAAAGCTCAAGGAGAAGTACGCCTTCCTGTGGGTCTTCACCGGGATGGTGATCATCCCGCTGGGCTTCTTCCCGTCCGGACTGGACGCGGTGGCCCGCAATGTCGGGGTGCGCTCGGGTGTGAGCCTGCTGCTGTTCCTCAGCGTGGCGTTCCTCTTCATCGTCTGCCTCCAGCTCAGCTGGGAGGTGGGTCACCTGGAGGAGGAGGGCCGCACGCTCTCCGAGGAGGTGGCCCTGCTGCGGGTCGACGTCCAGGAGCTGCGCGGGCAGCTGGCCGAGCGGGAGACCGCAGGCGTCCCCGCCGGTCCGGTCTCGGGTTCGGAGAAGCTGAAGTGACCGACGACAAGCGCGTACTGATCATCATGCCCGCGTGGAACGAGGCCGACGGCGTCGCCGACGTCGTCAAGGAGGTCCACTCCACGCTGCCGGACGTCGATGTCCTGGTCGTCGACGACGGCTCGGCCGACGACACGGCGAACGTGGCGCGCGGCGCCGGGGCGACCGTCCTGAAGCTGCCGTACAACCTCGGCGTGGGCGGTGCGATGCGCGCCGGCTACAAGTTCGCGCACGACCGGGGCTACGACATCGCCGTCCAGGTCGACGCGGACGGCCAGCACGACCCGCGCAACGTGCCCGAGCTGATCGAGCGCCTGGAAGCGGGCGCCGACCTGGTGATGGGCGCCCGCTTCGCGGGCACCGGCGAGTACGAGGCCAAGGGTCCGCGCCGCTGGGCCATGCTCGTCCTCGCGTTCTGGCTCTCCCGCATGGCCCGCACCAAGCTCACCGACGTCACCTCCGGTTTCCGCGCCTGCGACCGCGACCTGATCGCGGCGTTCGCGCGCTGGTACCCGGTGGAGTACCTGGGGGACACCGTCGAGTCGACGATCGCCGTCGTGCGCGCCGGCTACCGGGTCGAGCAGGTGCCCGTGGCGATGCGCGCGCGCACGACGGGCACGCCGAGCCAGTCCCCGTGGAAGGCGACGATGTACCTCGGCCGGATCGGGATGATCCTGCTGCTCGCCTTCAGCCGCCGCGCCACCCTCGGACCCGCGCGGAAGAAGGCCAAGTGACCATCGACATCATGCTGCCGCACTACGGCGACACGGCGCTGATGCAGGCGGCCGTGCGGAGTGTGCTGGACCAGACCGACAAGGACTGGCGGCTCACGGTCGTCGACGACGGCCGCGAGCCGGGCGTACCGGAGTGGTTCGCCTCCCTCGGCGACGAGCGGGTGCGCTATCTGCGCAACGAGGTCAACCTCGGGATCACCCGCAACTTCCAGAAGTGCGTGGACCTCGTCGAGGCGACGCACTTCACGATGCTCGGCAGCGACGACCTGATGATGCCGGCCTACGTCGAGACGCTGCGCGCGGCGATCGAGGCGGAGCCCGGGGCGGCGATCTACCAGCCGGGCGTCGAAGTCATCGACGAGCACGGCCAGCCCGTCACCACTCTGGGTGACGAGGTGAAGCGCCGCCTGTACGCGCCGAAGACGAGCGACGGCAAGCGTCTGGTGCTGTCCGGTGAACCGCTGGCGGCGAATCTGCTGGGCGGGAACTGGCTGTACTTCCCGTCGATCTGCTGGCGCGCGGACGCCGTCAAGGCGATCGGGTTCCGCGAGGAACTCTCGGTCATCCAGGACCTGGCGCTGATCATCGAGCTGATCCGGCGCGGTGAGCGGCTGGTCGTCGACCCGGCGCCCGCGTTCCGCTACCGCCGGCACTCCGCGAGCCTGTCCTCCGCCGAGGCGGCGACCGGCAGCCGGTTCGGGGAGGCGGTGCGCTTCTTCAACGAGGTCGCCGACGACCTGGACGCGTTCGGCTGGCACAAGGCCGCGAAGTCCGCCCGCCGTCATCTGTCGATGCGGCTGCACGCCCTGACGATGCTCCCGGGCGCGCTGCGCCACCGCCGCTCGGACGCGGTGCGCCGGCTGCTCGGGTACGCGTTGACCAGATCCGAGTGACGTTCCGGCGGCGGGCGGCTCCTCGTGACCGCGGGCCTTCGGAACCATGGCCGTTCGCGGAACGTTGGCAGAACACGTTGGCAAAGAAGCCGTAAGGGCCGTGGCCCCCGAGGAACCCGAGCCCCCCGCCCCCTCTCTTAAGGGCCGAGGCCCCGAGGCCCGGCCCGACTCCTGCACCGCCTCGACCGCCTCCCGTCTGCGAAAGCCCGAGTCCATACATATGACTGCCGAGTCCACCGAAATCTCCCAGGCCCCCCGGTTCAGCATCGTCGTACCGGCCTACGGCGTGGAGGCGTACCTGCGGGACTGCCTCGACTCCGTGCTGGGGCAGGCGTACACGGACTTCGAGATCATCGCGGTCAACGACGCGTCGCCGGACGCCTGTGGCGCGATCATGTCCGAATACGCGGACGCCGACCCGCGGGTCGTGGCCGTCCTGCTGGAAGAGAACGTGGGCCTCGGCCGGGCGCGCAACGTCGGGATGGAGCGGGCCCGGGGCGACTATCTGATCTTCCTGGACAGCGACGACGTGCTGCTGCCGGGCTCGCTCCAGGCGATCGCGGGCCGCATCGAGGCGACGGGCGACCCGGAGCTGCTGGTCTACGACTACGACCGCACGTACTGGGACGGCCGGGTCACCCCGAACGCCAAGCGCAAGATCCTCACCGACGCCCCGCGCGGCGCCTTCGGCCTCGACGACTGCCCGGGTCTCCTCGAACTCCTCCAGGTCGCCTGGAACAAGGCCTACCGCCGGGACTTCGTGCGGCGCTGGGGCTTCGTGTACCCGACGGGGTACTACGAGGACACGCCGTGGACGTACCCGGTGCTGGTGGCCGCCGAGTCGGTCGCGGTCCTGGACCGGGTGTGCGTGCACTACCGCCAGCGCCGCCAGGGCAGCATCCTGTCCTCCGCGAGCCGTAAGCACTTCGACGTCTTCGACCAGTACGACCTGGTCTTCGGCTTCCTCGCCGCGCACCCCGAGTTCGACCGCTGGCGCGGGCCGCTGTTCGAGCGGATGGCGTTCCACCTCGGGGTGATCGAGCGGATGCCCGGCCGGCTCCCGGCCGGCTCCCGCGCCGAGTTCCGCGCCCGCCGCCTGGAGTCCGAGCGCACCCACCGCCCGGCCGGCCAGGTCAGCAAGCCCAAGCCGCGGAAGAAGGGCGTACGAGGCGTCGCGAACCGTCTGCCCGGCAAGCTGCGGGGGCCCGCTCGCAAGGCGTACCGGGCGGCCCGCAAGCTGAAGAAGCCGGTGCGGACGGCCGTCCTCATGGCGTACTACCGCGCCCAGCGGATGCTGCCCGTGCGGAAGGACACGGCCGTGTTCGCCGCGTACTGGAACGCCGATTACTCCTGCAACCCGGCGGCGATCGACCGCAAGCTGCGGGAGCTGGCGCCCGGGGTGAAGCCGACGTGGGTGCTGAAGCCGGGTCCGCGCAACCGGCCGCCGGCCGGGACCAGGACCGTGCACCCGGGCTCGTTCGCGTTCTGGCGGGCGATGGCCCGCAGCAAGTACTTCGTCAACAACGTCAACTTCCCCACCAAGGTCGTCAAGCGGCCCGGCCAGGTCTTCGTCCAGACCCACCACGGCACGCCGCTCAAGCGGATGGGTGTCGACCAGGTCGAATACCCGCTGGGCGCCGCCCAGTTGGACATGAACCTGCTGATGGACCGGGTCGACCGCTGGGACTACAGCGTCTCCTCCAACAGCTTCACCACCGCCGTCTGGGACCGCGCCTACCCCTCCACGGCGTACGCGTCGCTGGACTACGGCTACCCGCGCAACGACATACTCGTCAACGCGACGGACGCCGACCGCCGCGCCGCCCGCGAGAAGCTGGGCCTCGCCGAGGACGCCAAGGTCGTCCTGTACGCGCCGACCCACCGCGACTACCAGTCGGTGCCCCAGCCCCTCCTGGACGTCGAGCACTTCGCGCACGAGATCGGCCCCGAGTACACCGTCCTGGTCCGCGCCCACTACTTCAACCTCGACACCGGGCACGGCAACAGCGGCGGCATCGTCGACGTGAGCGGCCACCCGAGCGTGGAGGAGCTGTACCTGGCGGCGGACTGCCTGCTCACCGACTACTCGTCGCTGATGTTCGACTACGCGATCCTGGACCGCCCGATCGTCATCTACGCCAACGACTGGGAGGTGTACCGCGCCACCCGCGGCACCTACTTCGACCTCCGCATAGAGTCGCCGGGACCGATCGCGGCGACCAAGGAAGACCTGATCGACGTCTTCCGCTCCGGCCGCTGGAGCGGAAGCGCGTCCGCGAAGGCCCGCACCGAGTTCCGCCGCCGGTTCTGCGAGTTCGACGACGGCCGCGCCGCCGAACGCGTCGTGCGCCGCGTCTTCCTCGGCCAGGAACCCGAGCCGCCGCGGCCGTCCATGGGCGGCTAGAGCTACCGTGTCCGGCGAGTCCGGTCATGTCCGGCAGGACCCTCACCCTGAGAAAGGCGCAGTACCCCAGATGCCTCCCCGTCTGTCAGTAGTCGTTCCCGTGTACAACGTGGAACTCTTTCTCGACGAGTGCCTCCAGTCGGTCGCGGACCAGACCTTCACCGACTGGGAGGCCATCGTCGTCGACGACGGATCGACCGACGGCAGCCTGGCGATCGCCGAGCGGTGGGCGGCGAAGGACGACCGCTTCAAGGTCGTCGCGAAGAAGAACGCGGGCCTCGGCCCGGCCCGCAACACCGGCGTCGAACACGCCGACGCGGGCGCCGAGTTCCTCGCCTTCGTCGACAGCGACGACATCGTCCTGCCGGACGCGTACGAACGCTGCGTCGCGAGCCTGGAGAAGACGGGTTCGGACTTCGTCAGCGGGAACGTCAACCTGCTGAAGGCCGGGGAGATCATCAAGTCCCCGCTGCACCAGAAGCGGCTGCGCACCGACCGCGAGCGCACCCACATCAGCCGCGACAAGGACCTCATCTACGACCGCACCGCGTGGAACAAGGTCTTCCGCCGCTCCTTCTGGGACAGGAACACGTTCGAGTTCCCGGGCATCCTGTACGAGGACGCGCCCGTCACCCTCCCCGCGCACTTCCTCGCGAAGTCCGTCGACGTCCTGGGCGAGCCGGTCTACCTGTGGCGCCAGCGCACCGGCGGCGCCCCCTCGATCACCCAGCGCCGCACGGAACCGGTCAACGTCCGCGACCGCATCAGATCCTGCGACTCCGTCAGCCGCTTCCTCGCCGGCCAGCCCGGCGAGAAGTACGCCGCCCACAAGCGGTGGTACGACGAGATCTTCGTGACCGACGAACTCCCCTTGTTCATGGGCGTGTTGGACGAGGCGGGCAGCGAGTTCCGGGACCTGTTCCTGACCGGCGCCTCGGACTTCCTCAGCCGCGTCGACCCGGCCGTCTTCCCCAAGCTCCCCGTGTCGCTGCGCCTGAAGTGCCACCTCATCCAGGAGAAGCGCCTGGACGAGCTGATGGAACTGCTCGCCTACGAGCGCGAGACCGGCCGCGCCGTCCCCGTCGTCCGCCAGGGCCTGCGGCACTTCGCCGACTACCCGGTCCTCACCGGCGAGAGCGTCCCGCGTTCGGTGCTGCGCGTCGACAACGACTTCGCCGCCCGCGCCCGCGCCGAGGAGGTCGTCTGGCAGGGCGGCAAGCTGCACATCAAGGGCCACGCCTACATCCGCAACCTCGCCGCCGAACGCCCCCAGCCGACCACGCTGCGGGTGCTGATGCTGCGCGAGACCGGCAGCCGGCGCACGGTCCTGGTCCGCCCGGACCGCACCCAGGCCGCCCGCGCCACCCAGACCTCCGGCCAGTCCCTGCACAACTACGACTGGTCCGGCTTCGCCCTCGGCCTCGACCCGCGCAAGTTCAAGGCGCGCGGCGGCTGGCGGGACGCCGTGTGGCGGCTGACCGTCGCCACCGTCCAGCAGGGCATCGTGCGCCGCACCCGCCTCAAGGCCGGCGAGAGCGGCAGCGCCGAGTCGCCGGTGCCGTACTGGGTCGAGCCCGACGTACGGGTCGTGCCGTTCGTCGCCGACGACCACATCTATCTGCGGGTCGAGCTGGTCCGGGCCCGGCTGACCGGGCACCGGGTGAGCGGCGGCGTGCTGGAGCTGAAGGGCGCGCTGGGGCACGAGGCGGTGTCGGGCAAGCTGGGCCTGAAGCTGACCCACGGCTCGACGCAGGCCGTCCTGTCGTACGAAGTGCGGCGCGAGGGGCGGGAGTTCACCGCTTCGGTGCCGCTCGCGGACCTGGACGTCGACGGGCGGGACGTCGCGAACTGGGACCTGACCGACAAGTGGTCGGCCGAGGTCACCGTCGACAAGAAGGCGCACCCGCTGGCGGTGCAGGCGGGCGAGGGCGACCTCACCCACCAGTACCCGCTGGACGGCGCCCCGGTGTGCGGCTGGGGCGAGCGGACGCTGGCCGTCGCGGACGACGGGGTGGGCCGGCTGGCGCTGCGCACCCAGCGCGCGCAGCCCGCGGTCTCCTCGCTGTCCGTCACCGCCGAGGGCCGGGTCGTCCTGGCGGGCGCGCTGCCGGTGAAGACCGACGAGCCCGTCGAGATCGTCATGCGGCACAGCCGGCACTCCGAGGAGCACTCCAGCCCGGCGGCCCTGGTCGACGGCGTGTTCCGCGCCGACTTCCTGCCGGTCCCGGACAGCCTGAGCGAGGTCCCGCTGCGCCAGGGCCGCTGGTATCTGACGGCGCGCGCGGCGGAGTCCCGTACGGAGGTCCCGCTGCGGGTCGTCCCCGAGGCGCTCGGCGATCTGCCGGTGCGGTTCGCGGTGCGCGGCCGGGACTACTCCCTGACCCACCGCTTCTTCGACCGCCTGCTGGTCGAGGCGGCCCCCGACCTGCTGCCGGACGAGTTCGGCTGGTACCGCCAGCGCGAGCTGCGCACCGGCGTGTACGAGACGGCCCGCACGGCGTCCTTGCGCGACACCGTCCTGTACGCGTCCTTCTCCGGCCGCCAGTACTCCGACTCACCGCGCGCGGTGTACGAGGAGCTGGTGCGCCGGGGCGACCAGCTGGAGCACATCTGGGTCGTCGAGGACAAGCGGGCGCAGATCCCCGAGGGCGTGCGGGTGATCCGCCGCTGGAGCCGCGAGTGGTACGAGGCCCTCGGCCGCTCCCGCTACATCGTCACCAACACCCACCTCCCGCACTGGATCCGGCGCCGCGAGGGCCAGGTGATCGTGCAGACCTGGCACGGGACCCCGCTGAAGCGGATCGGGCACGACATCGACAGCGTGCAGTTCGCCGACCGCAAGTACCTCTCCAAGGTGGCGGAGGAGACGCCCAGCTGGAGTTTCCTGGTCTCCCCGAACCGGTTCTCGACGCCCATCATGAAGCGGGCGTTCCAGTTCGAGGGGGAGGTCCTGGAGTCGGGGTACCCGAGGAACGACCTGCTGCTGTCTTCTGACACCGCGGAGCTGGCTTCCAAGGTCCGCGAGCGGATCGGCCTGCCCGCCGGCAAGAAGATCGTGCTGTACGCGCCGACGTGGCGGGACGACCAGTTCTACCGGGCCGGCAACTACAAGTTCGACCTGCGCCTGGATGTGAAGAAGGCGCGCGCGCGGCTCGGCGACGACCATGTGCTGCTGGTGCGCAAGCACTCCAACATCGTGGACGCGGTGCCCGGCGCCGGGGACGGTTTCGTCTTCGACGTCTCCAGCTACCCGGACATCGCCGAGCTGTACCTCATCACGGACGTCCTGATCACGGACTACTCCTCCCTGATGTTCGACTTCGCGAACACGGGCCGTCCGATGCTGTTCTTCACCTACGACCTGGAGTACTACCGCGATCAGCTGCGGGGCTTCTACTTCGACTTCGAGGGCCAGGCCCCGGGCCCGCTGTTGCAGACCTCGGACGAACTCATCGACGCGCTCGGCGACATCGAGCGCATCCACGCCTCCTACCAGGAGAAGTACCGGGAGTTCAAGAACATGTTCTGCGACCTCGACGACGGCCTCGCCGCCGAGCGCGTCATCACCCGGATGCTGGAGCTGGCGCACCCCGACCGACCTGCTACGGAGCGCTGAGAGTTGTCTGTCACCGCCGTCTCGCGGACCCGCCTCAGAGAGGCCTGGAACCGCATCCCGCCCAAACGCCGCCTGCCCCTGACGGTGTACGCGAGCACCCAGTTCGTCTTCCTCCTGTGGTGGGCGGCCTTCTATCCGGGCGGGATGAGCTACGACTCCATCTCGTACGTCTGGCACGTCACGACGAACCACTGGATGTCGAACCATTCCGTGGCGTACGACGGCCTGGTCTGGATCTCGCTGAACGTCACGGGTGATCTGGCCCTGCTGACCTTCGCGCAGACCATCGGCATGGCGGTGGCCCTCGCCTATGTGGCGGTGACGCTGCGGCACTTCGGGGTGCCGGGCAAGTGGAGCGCGCTCGCCGCGCTGGGCTGCGCGGTGCTGCCGTCGATCGGCACGTTCACCATCTTCATCTGGAAGGACGTCCCCTTCGTCATCGGCGCGCTGCTGGCGTTCGGGGCGTCGGGGCGGCTGGTGGCGCGCCGGATGCGGGGCCGGCAGGCGGTGAAGGACAAGGCGTTCCGCGACCAGGTGATCGTCCTGTTCGTCGGCTTCCTGATGATGGGCCTGTTCCGCAACAACGGCCTGCTCGTCGCGGTCATCGCGTGTCCGGTGCTGCTGCTGGTCCTGCCGAAGATGCGGCGCGCGATGCTGGTGGCGACCGTGATCCCCACGGTCGTCTCGGCGGCGCTGCAACTGGTCATCTATCCGGCGCTGGGCGTCATCACGCCGACGAAGGACCAGGTCTACGCGCTGAACTACGCGGACATCGCGGTGGCGTACGGCAAGGCGCCGTGGACGTTCACGACGGCGGACAAGAAGCTCATGGCCGAGGTGGCGCCGCTCTCCCACTGGGGCGGCCGGGCGGCGAACTGCTGGAACGCCGACTGGGCGATGCAGAAGCCGATGAACCGCAAGAAGGCGGCGGAGCTGAACACCGAGTTGCTGGATCTGTGGGGCCGCGTTCTCAAGCGCACCCCGGACCAGCTGATCGGCGCCCGCCTGTGCCGCTCCCAGATCGCGTGGGGCATCTTCCCGGGTCCGGCGTCGATGGACGGCAACACCCTCATCACGGTCCCGTCGGTCCCGAAGAACCTGTACGGCTGGGCCGACTGGAACCCCCAGATGCGGGACAGCCCCTACCGCCCCGAACTGAAGATCCGCCCCCTGAGCGACACGCTCCACAACGCGGCGTACTTCACCTGGAAGGCGACCAAGGCTCCGCAGCTCCAGTGGCTCCTCTTCCGCGGCGCGATCTGGTGCTACGCGGCCTACGGAGTCTTCCTGTGGTTCTCCCGCCGCCAGCGCACATGGGCCCCGGTGGCGATGATGTCCATCCCCCTGGCCCTCCAACTGACGGTAGTAGCAGCCAACCCGGCCCCCCTGGCCCGCTACATGTTCGCCCCGATGTTCCTGGGCATCATGACACTGCCACTGCTGGCGGCAAGGCCGAGGTGGGGCAGGGAGAAGAAGGCTACGCCGGAGCCGGTGGCGTAGCGGAGAGCATGTAAGAAGGGCCCGCCCAGACTCCTGTCGGAGATTGGGCGGGCCCTTCGCTGTCCTCAGGAGTTCAGGGACATGACGAGATAGACCATCGCGGCAAAAAGAAGCACCCCGAGAACGACGAGGACGATCAGCGCACATCCGAGCGCACTGGAGACCCCGGCGATGGCCCACCAGCCGAGCCGAGCGGCTTTGTCGGCCCGCCGGACGGCGTCGTCGTAGGGGCGGGGGTCGTCCCAGTTGGGGTTGGTCATTGGGGCCTATGGGGGACGGGAGAGGGCAGGCGGCGAAGCGGGGGGCGGCCGAAGGCGTTTTCAGGGGCGCGGGCTGTATCGATTTGCGGCTCCGCCGCGTGGGCGCGACCAGCCACGGCGAACCCGCAGCCGCCGAACCACAGCTCCCCCACCCCTACACGCCCCCTAGAACGGCTCGAACCCCTCGAACTCCTGGGTCGCCTCGTCCCGTTCCGCCTGCTTGTCGCGCCGGCGCTGAGTCGCGGGCCGGGGTGCGTCGAAGCGGTGGTCCTCGCCACGCCGGCCGAGCATCTCCGCCCCCGCCATCACCGTCGGCTCCCAGTCGAAGACCACCGCATTGTCCTCAGGCCCGATAGCCACCCCGTCCCCCGACCGAGCCCCCGCCTTCATCAGCTCCTCCTCCACCCCGAGCCGATTCAGCCGGTCCGCCAGATACCCGACCGCCTCATCGTTGTTGAAGTCGGTCTGCCGCACCCAGCGCTCCGGCTTCTCCCCCCGCACCCGGTACAGCCCGTCCTCCTCACGGACAACGGTGAACCCGGCGTCATCCACGGCCTTGGGCCGGATCACGATCCGCGTAGCCTCTTCCTTCGGCTTAGCCGCCCGCGCCCGCCCCACCATCTCCGCCAGCGCGAACGACAGCTCCCGCAACCCGATGTGCGCGACGGCGGACACCTCGAACACCTGATACCCGCGCGCCTCCAGCTCCGGCCGCACCATCTCGGCGAGATCCTTGCCGTCAGGAACATCGATCTTGTTCAGAACGACGATCCGAGGCCGGTTGCTGAGCCCGCCGTACTGCCGCAACTCCTCCTCGATGATGTCGAGATCGGAGACGGGATCCCGCTCGGACTCAAGCGTCGCGGTGTCGAGCACATGCACAAGAACACTGCACCGCTCGACATGCCGAAGAAACTCGAGCCCAAGCCCCTTGCCCTGACTGGCCCCGGGAATCAGCCCGGGAACGTCGGCGATCGTATAGACGGTCGAACCGGCCGTGACGACACCGAGGTTGGGGACGAGAGTCGTGAACGGATAGTCGGCAATCTTCGGCTTCGCCGCGGAGAGCACGGAGATCAGCGAGGACTTCCCCGCACTCGGGTACCCGACCAGCGCGACGTCGGCGACGGTCTTCAGCTCAAGGACGATCTCCCCGAGATCCCCGGGCACCCCCAGCAACGCGAACCCGGGCGCCTTGCGCCGAGCGGAGGAGAGGGCGGCGTTCCCGAGCCCGCCCCGCCCGCCCTGCGCGGCCACGTACGAGGTCCCGTGCCCGACGAGGTCCGCGAGGACGTTGCCGGCCCGGTCGAGGACGACAGTGCCGTCCGGCACGGGAAGGACGAGGTCCTGCCCGTCCTTGCCGGACCGGTTGCCGCCCTCACCGGGCTTGCCGTTGGTCGCCTTGCGATGCGGCGAGTGGTGGTAGTCGAGAAGCGTCGTGACGGACTGGTCGACGGTGAGGATGACGTCCCCGCCCCGCCCGCCGTTCCCGCCGTCGGGCCCGCCGAGCGGCTTGAACTTCTCACGGTGGACGGAGGCACAGCCGTGGCCTCCGTTACCCGCGGCGACATGCAGTTCGACGCGGTCCACGAAGGTGGTCATGGTTCAGTGCCTCCAAAGAAGAAACAAGTACTACCTATGTCAACACGCGAAAGGCGGACCCGCCTTCCCGAACGGGAAGTGAGGTCCGCCTCGCGAAAAGCCTTCGATGAGCTTCCTTGAAAGCCTCACCCGAAGCTTTCGAAAAAGCTTCCGATCAACCGATTCAGGCGACCGGAACGATGTTCACGACCTTGCGGCCACGGTGGGTACCGAACTCCACCGCACCGGGCTGAAGCGCGAACAGCGTGTCGTCGCCGCCACGCCCGACACCCGAACCCGGGTGGAAGTGCGTACCGCGCTGACGGACCAGGATCTCACCCGCGCTGACGACCTGACCGCCGAAGCGCTTCACGCCGAGCCGCTGGGCATTGGAGTCGCGACCGTTCCGGGTGGACGATGCGCCCTTCTTGTGTGCCATTGCTCAGTCCCTCTTTACTTCGCGGCCGTCGGGATGGACGTGACCTTGATCGCCGTGTACTGCTGACGGTGACCCTGGCGACGGCGGTAACCGGTCTTGTTCTTGTAGCGAAGGATGTCGATCTTGACACCCTTGTGGTGGTCCACGACCTCGGCCTCGACCTTGATACCGGCCAGCACCCACGGGTCGCTGGTCACAGCGTCGCCGTCGACAACGAGCAGGGTCGAGAGCTCGACCGTGTCGCCAACCTTGGCGGTGGAAATCTTGTCAACCTCGACGATGTCGCCGACAGCAACCTTGTGCTGGCGACCACCGCTGCGCACGATGGCGTACACGCGGATCTCTCTTTCGCTCGGAGAACGGCACCCCCGCAGGCCAGCCGCCCGGTGACGTCACGGAGCAGCCTCTCCCGGTCACGAGCCGCGCCCGGAAGGAAGAAAGGTTTACGGAGATGTGGCGCGCCTACTACTGACACGCCGACGACCCAGGCTACGAGCTGTCACCCGTAATGGTCAAACCGGGTCCCGGGCCGGAAACGGGGAAGGCGGGGAGAACCGGCTCGCACCGGCGCTCCCCGCCCTCGAAAAGAACCCCGGGCTCAGCTCTCGTCGACCGCGGCGGAAGACGAAGCCGCAGCCGCCGTCTTGGCGGTCTTCTTCGCGGCGGCGGCCTTGGTGGTCGCCTTCTTCGCCGTCGTCTTCTTGGCAGCGGTCTTCTTGGCGGCCGTGGTCGTCTTCTTGGCCGCCGTCTTCTTGGCGGCCGTGGCGGCCTTCTTCGCCGGAGCCTTCTTGGCGGTCTTCCGAGCGGCCGTCTTCTTGGCAGGAGCGGCCTCGGCCTCAGCCTCCGCAGGAGCCTCCTCCGTCACAGCCGAGGGCACGACCAGCACGGCCGTCTCCTCGGACGCGGCAGGAGCGGTCTCCTTGCGCACGGCCCGCCGCCGCGGACGCGCCGCGGGAGCAGCTTCAGCCACAACGTCCTCAGCGACCGGCTCAGCCTCGACGACAGCCTCGGCCACGACCTCGACCGGAGCAGCCTCGACGACCGTCACAGCGGCCTCGGCACCCGCGGGCGACCCGGCCGGCGCGGACGCCTTCCGGGTGGCCCGCCGCCGCGCCCGCCCCTGAGGAGCGGCCTCGACGACAGCTTCCTCGACGGCGACCGGCTCGGCGGCTACGACGACAGCCTCAGCGACGACCTCAGGCTCGGCCTCGACGACCGAAGCCACCTCGGCAACCGGAGCCACCTCAGCCTCAACCTCACTCCCCCGCCTACGGGAAGCAGGCGCCCCCGCAGGAGCGGAAGCGGCCCGGCGAGCCCGCCGCCGCCCACGCCCACGGGACGCAGCGGCCTCGGCCTCGGCGACGCTGCTGTACAGCTCCTCGTCCGGCTCGAACTCAGGCGCCGGAAGCGCCACAGGCTCGGCGACCTCGGCGACGACCTCCGCCACGGTCTCCTCGACCGGCGCCGAAGCCTCGGCGACCGGCTCGACGGCGTCGTGCTCATGCCCGTGCCCGCGCTTCTTGCGCTTGCCGCCGCCCGCGGGGGACGAGGGCTGGTCGAGGTGGACGATGACGCCCCGGCCGTTGCAGTGGACGCAGGTCTCGGAGAAGGACTCCAGCAGACCCTGGCCGACCCGCTTGCGGGTCATCTGGACCAGGCCCAGCGAGGTCACCTCGGCGACCTGGTGCTTCGTACGGTCGCGGCCCAGGCACTCCAGCAGCCGGCGCAGGACCAGGTCGCGGTTGGACTCCAGGACCATGTCGATGAAGTCGATGACGATGATGCCGCCGAGGTCGCGCAGCCGCAGCTGGCGGACGATCTCCTCGGCCGCCTCCAGGTTGTTGCGCGTGACGGTCTCTTCGAGGTTGCCGCCCTGACCGGTGAACTTCCCGGTGTTGACGTCGACGACGACCATCGCCTCGGTCCGGTCGATGACCAGCGAACCGCCGCTCGGCAGCCAGACCTTGCGGTCGAGGGCCTTGGAGAGCTGCTCGTCGATGCGGTAGGTGGCGAAGACGTCGACCTCGGACGTCCACCGCGACAGCCGCCCGGCGAGGTCGGGGGCGACGTGGGAGACGTACCCGTGGATCGTCTGCCAGGCCTCGTCACCGCTGACGATGACCTTGGTGAAGTCCTCGTTGAAGATGTCCCGCACGACCCGGACGGTCATGTCCGGCTCGCCGTAGAGCAGCACGGGCGCGTTGCCGCTCTTGGCCTTCTTCTGGATGTCCTCCCACTGCGCCTGGAGCCGTTCGACGTCGCGGCGCAGCTCGTCCTCGCTGGCGCCCTCGGCGGCCGTACGGACGATGACGCCCGCGTCCTCGGGGACGATCTTCTTGAGGATGCTCTTCAGCCGGGCCCGCTCGGTGTCGGGCAGCTTGCGGCTGATGCCGGTCATGGAGCCCTCGGGGACGTACACGAGGTAGCGCCCCGGCAGCGAGACCTGGCTGGTCAGCCGCGCGCCCTTGTGCCCGATCGGGTCCTTCGTGACCTGCACGAGCACGGACTGCCCGGACTTCAGCGCCGACTCGATCCGACGCGGCCCGTTGCCCATCCCGAGCGCCTCGAAGTTGACCTCACCGGCGTACAGGACGGCGTTGCGCCCCTTGCCGATGTCGATGAACGCGGCCTCCATGGAGGGCAGCACGTTCTGCACCTTGCCGAGGTAGACGTTGCCGACGTACGAGGTCGACTGCTCCTTGTTGACGTAGTGCTCGACGAGCACCCCGTCCTCCAGGACACCGATCTGCGTACGGTCGCCGTGCTGGCGTACGACCATCACGCGCTCGACGGCCTCGCGGCGGGCCAGGAACTCGGCCTCGGTGATGATCGGAACGCGCCGGCGCCCCTGCTCGCGCCCCTCGCGGCGGCGCTGCTTCTTGGCCTCAAGACGGGTCGAGCCCTTGATGGACTGCACCTCGTCGGACGGCTCGGACTGCTTGCGCGGCTCGCGGACCTTGACGACCGTGCGCTCCGGGTCACCGTCACCGGCCTGCTCGGCGTCGCCGCCGGAGTCCCCGGCGCGGCGACGGCGGCGCCGACGGCGCCGGCTGCCGGCGGTGGAGGCGGAGCCGCCCTCGTCGTCGGCGTCCTCGTCGTCCTGCTCGGCGGTGTCCTCGGCGTCCTGCGCGGCCTGCTCGGCGGCGGCCTCGTCGTCGTGCCCGTCGTCGTCGTGCGCGTCACCGCGACGACGGCGGCGGCCACCGCGGCGGCGGCGCCGGCGGGACCCGGTCTCCTCGGCCTCGTCGTCGACGGAGTCCTCGGGGTCGGTGTCCTCGTCGGCCTCGTCCTCGGGCTCGATGGCGACGGGGGCGGGGGCGGAGACGGGGGCCGCGGGGGCTTCGGAGACGCGGGAGGTCTCGGCGGCCTCCTCGGCCGGGGCGGCGCCGCGACGGCGACGGCGACGGCGTCCGGAGCCGGACTGCTCATCGGCGTCGACGGCCTCGGCGACCTCGGCGGGCAGCCGGACGGGCTCGGCGACGACGACCTCCGGCTCCTCGATCTCGGCCTCAACCTCAACCTCGGCTTCGGCCTCCGCGGCGGCGGCCTCGGCGGCGGCGCGCTGCGGGGTCTGGAACATGGGCTCGGCGAAGACCGGCGCCTGGAACACGGCGACGGCCGGGCGGGCGGGCCGCTTCCGGTCGTCACCGAAGGACGCGGGCTCGGGCGCCGAGAACCCACCGGCGGCCTTGCGGACCACACGACGGCGGGAGGAACGGCGGGGGGAGGCGTCTTCGTCGGCGGGGGCCTCGGCGAGCACCGGGGTGGCGGCGCGGGCCGGAGCGGCGGTGGCGCGCGCCGGGGCAGCGGCTTGGGCGACCGGAGTCTGAACGGGCTGAGCCTGAGCGGCCCGAGCCCGGGTGGCCCGGGTCTGGGGAGCCGCGGTCTGCTCGGCGGCCACGGCGGCCGGAGCCTCAGCAGCGGCCGGGGCCTCGGCAGCCTTCGTGGGCGCACCGGCCGGCGCGGAGGCGCGGCGGGTGACACGGCGGCGGCGCGGGCCGGCGTCCTCGGCGGAAGCCTCGGCGGCCGGCTCGGCGACAGCGGCAGGCGCTTCCTCGACGACAGCGACGGGCGCTACGGCGACGGCCTCGGCGACGACAGCCTCGTCCTCAGCGCCCTTGGGCGTACCGGCAGGCGCGGAAGCCCGCCGGGTCGCACGCCGCCGGGACCGCGGAGCGGAAGCCTCTTCGACGGCCTCAGCAGCAGCGGTCTCTTCGACAGCGGCCGGAGCGGCGACGACGGTCTCAGTGCCCTGAGCCTCCTCGCCTCCCTTGGGCGTACCGGCCGGCGCGGAAGCCCGCCGGGTGGCCCGCCGCCGACCGCGCTGAGCAGCCTCAACAGGCGCGTCGGCCTGCTGCTCGGCGGAAGCGGAAGCGGAAGCGGAAGCATCGGAGGAGGTGGAGGCCGCCTCAACAGCCTCAACAGCCTCGCCAACCTCAGCGGCCTCGACTGCCTCGACAGAGGAGGTCACCTCAGCAGCGGCCTGTATGGCGGCGGCACTCTCGGCGGAGGCATCTCCGGCGAGCGGACCGGCGGGCGGACCGGCCGGTCGGGACGCGGCACGGCGCCGACGACGCGGCGGCAGAGTGTCGCTGGGAGTATTCGGTTCAAAACCCTCGGCGGGTTCGGTCGGTTCGAGCATGCGGGCGTTTCTCCCGTCAGGCTCCCGGGCGCCGCACCTGGTCCGGCGCCGGCCATGAGGGCCGGTCACCGCTGACGTCCGCGGCACGCGCATCGCGTTCACCGCCGACCCGGGGCGCGGGCGCCGCACGGGAGCTTTCCGTGTCCTGTCTCGCCGGTTCCGCACGCCATGTTGCGTACGGCCTGGCGAAAGTCTTGTGGTCGGTGCGCTGCCCGACCCAGGTGGCTCCCGAGTACGAGGGCGGCGCTACGACGTCCGTCCTTCTGAGGACCTTCCCTACGCCGGCGCCTTCGCGGCGGCAGTCGGTTCGGCCGTTGAGGGGGCCACCGCTGCCTCGCGGTCGGGCGCGAGCGGGTCGGTCACCGTGCCGGTCTCTTCATCGAGCAGCCCCTGCGCCAGCCTGGTCACCGCTGCGGGGACCGGCGGCGCCAGGTCGGCCACGGCGCGGAGACCGGACAGGACGTCGTCGGGTCGCACGGCAGGCGTCACGTGCCGAACAACCAGCCGCAGTATCGCACAGGGCTGGTCGGTCGGCCTATCAGCCGCTTCACTCTGCGTGGTTCCGAGATGTACGACAGCGGCGCGGGCGTCGAAATTCCGCACCCCGTTCTTGGTGGCCCGCTGCACCTCGACGAGTTCGGCGGCGTTGAAGGCGTCGACCGCCTTGCGCGCCGCGTCCGCGTCCACCCCGGTCAGCCGCAGCTCCCATTCGGAGGCGGTGAGCCGGTCGGCGAGGCCGGAGGTACGGGCCTCGACGGCGTCGATGACGTCGAGCCCCGGGGGCAGCGACTCGTCGAGCAGCGCCCGCAGGGTCTCGGGGTCCCGGGCCGCCGTGAGCGCGATCTCCAGGTACTCCGCCTCACTGCCCGTGCCGGTGGGTGCGGCATTGGCGTACGAGACCTTCGGGTGCGGGGTGAACCCCGCCGAGTACGCCATGGGCACCTCGGCGCGGCGCAGCGCCCGCTCGAAGGCGCGCTGGAAGTCACGGTGGCTGGTGAACCGGAGGCGGCCGCGCTTGGTGTAGCGCAGTCGGATGCGCTGCACCGCGGGAGCGGGCGGCGGGCCTTCGGGCTGTCGCTTGCCCAGTGTTCTAGTCCTTAGTGAGAGCGGTCGTACTTCTACCAAGAGTACGTCCGTCCGGGCCCCCGGGTTCCCGCCGGCCCACGGCTTCCTTCTCCCGGGTCCCCCCGGACAGCGCCCGCCGCAGCTCCCCGCGCACCTGCCGGAAGGTCTCCCGGCCAGCGCCGAGCACTTCCCGGCAGACGCGCCCCGCACTCCGCACGGCAGCGGCGGCGGGCCGCACCAGCGCGTCCCGTACGACGTGCCCGGCCGGGGTCAGCACCCACCGGTAGACCCACCGCGCGGGCTCGGCGACCACCCACCGGAAGAGCTGGGCGAGCCCCCGCCACAGGGCGAGCGAGATCCGCCCGGCGATCCGCCAGGCGTGCCCGAGCGCGTCCCCCGCCTCGCGCGCGACGACGAGCAGCACGCGCCCCGCCGGCACCAGCACCCACCGCCACAGCGGGACGAACAGCACCCAGCCGGCCCAGTACAGCGCGGTCCCGAGCGCGCGCCCGAGAGGCAGCACGACCCACGCGCAGAGGAACCGGGCGGGAGCGACCACCAGCTGCCGCAGCAGCCAGGCACCCCCGCCGCCCACCCCCCGCAGCACCCACATCACCCCACGCCCCAAGGGCACGGCCCCCCGCGCCCAGACCCACCCGGCACCGCGCCCGGCCGGCACGAGGACGAACCGCCACGCCCACCCGAGCGGCACGGCGACGAACACCCGTCCGCCCCACCGGAGACCGCGCCCGGCCGGCACGACGACGAACCGCCAGAGCGCGAGCGCGGGCCGGAGAAGGAGAAGCTTCCCCGCCCAGGACACCCCCCGCCCGAGCGGCAGCAGCACGAAGTCCCGGAGGACCCGCCCCACGACGACCCCCGCGTCCCACACCACCCGCACCGGCACCACGACGACCAGCACCACGATCCGCACCGGAACCCGGACCGCCACCACCAGACACCCCTCGGCCCCCGGCCCCCGCTTCTCCACGTCCATATCAGGACAGACGCCGGCCCACCCCGAAAGGATGCGGCCAACCCGCCCGTATCAAGCCGAACGGGCCCTCTCCCCCAGGGGAAAGGGCCCGGCGGTGCGTCAACTCAGTGGGTGTGCCCGCTCGTCGCGGGCTGCTTCACCGTCAGCGGCAGCAACTTCTTGCCCGTCGGGCCGATCTGGATGTGCGTGTCCATCGCGGGGCAGACCCCGCAGTCGAAGCACGGTGTCCAGCGGCAGTCCTCGACCTCGGTCTCGTCGAGGGCGTCCTGCCAGTCCTCCCAGAGCCAGTCCTTGTCGAGGCCTGAGTCCAGGTGGTCCCAGGGCAGGACCTCCTCGTAGCCGCGCTCGCGGGTGGTGTACCAGGCGACGTCGACGCCGGAGCCGGTGAGGGCCTTGTCCGCGCAGGCCATCCAGCGGTCGTAGGAGAAGTGCTCGCGCCAGCCGTCGAAGCGGCCGCCGTCCTCGTACACCGCGCGGATGACCGCGCCGAGGCGGCGGTCGCCGCGGGAGAGGAGGCCCTCCACGATGCCGGGCTTGCCGTCGTGGTAGCGGAAACCGATCGAGCGGCCGTACTTCTTGTCGCCGCGGATCTTGTCGCGCAGCTTCGTCAGGCGGGCGTCGGTCTCCTCGGCGGAGAGCTGCGGGGCCCACTGGAAGGGGGTGTGCGGCTTGGGGACGAAGCCGCCGATGGAGACGGTGCAGCGGATGTCGCCCTGGCCGGACACCTCGCGGCCCTTGGCGATGACGCTGGTGGCCATGTCGGCGATCTGGAGGACGTCGTCGTCGGTCTCGGTGGGCAGGCCGCACATGAAGTACAGCTTCACCTGCCGCCAGCCGTTGCCGTACGCGGTGGCCACCGTACGGATCAGGTCCTCTTCGGAGACCATCTTGTTGATGACCTTGCGCATGCGCTCGCTGCCGCCCTCGGGGGCGAAGGTCAGGCCGGAGCGGCGGCCGTTGCGGGTCAGTTCGTTGGCGAGGTCGACGTTGAAGGCGTCCACGCGGGTCGACGGGAGGGACAGGCCGATCTTGTCCTCCTCGTAGCGGTCCGCGAGGCCCTTGGCGACCTCGCCGATCTCGCTGTGGTCGGCGGAGGACAGCGACAGCAGGCCGACCTCCTCGAAGCCCGTCGCCTTCAGGCCGCGCTCGACCATCTCGCCGATCCCGGTGATCGACCGCTCCCGCACCGGCCGCGTGATCATGCCGGCCTGGCAGAAGCGGCAGCCGCGCGTACAGCCGCGGAAGATCTCCACCGACATCCGCTCGTGCACGGTCTCCGCGAGCGGCACCAGCGGCTGCTTCGGGTAGGGCCACTCGTCCAGATCCATGACGGTGTGCTTCGACACCCGCCACGGCACCCCGGAGCGGTTGGGCACGACGCGGGCGATCCGGCCGTCGGCCAGGTACTCCACGTCGTAGAACCGGGGGATGTAGATGCTGCCGGTCCGCGCCAGCCGGAACAGCACCTCCTCGCGGCCTCCGGGGCGGCCCTGCGCCTTCCACTCGCGGACGATGTCCGTGATGTCGAGGACGGCCTGTTCGCCGTCGCCGATGACGACCGCGTCGATGAAGTCGGCGATCGGCTCGGGGTTGAACGCGGCGTGCCCGCCGGCCAGGACGATCGGGTCGTCCAGGCCCCGGTCCCGCGCCTCCAGCGGGATGCCCGCCAGGTCCAGCGCCGTGAGCATGTTGGTGTAGCCCAGCTCGGTGGAGAAGGACAGCCCGAAGACGTCGAACGCGCCGACCGGGCGGTGGCTGTCGACGGTGAACTGGGGCACCCCGTGCTCGCGCATGAGGGCCTCCATGTCCGGCCACACGCTGTACGTGCGCTCGGCCAGGACGCCCTCCCGCTCGTTCAGCACCTCGTAGAGGATCATGACGCCCTGGTTGGGCAGCCCGACCTCGTAGGCGTCGGGGTACATCAGCGCCCAACGGACGTCGCAGCTGTCCCACTCCTTGACGGTGGAGTTCAGCTCACCGCCGACGTACTGGATGGGCTTCTGTACGTGCGGGAGCAACGCTTCCAGCTGCGGGAAAACCGACTCGGCAGACATCTCGCGAACTTTCGGGAGCCGACAGGGGTGACCATCCAGCCTAACCCGGGCCGGCGGCCTCCCCCGCCCGCCCGTCAGCTCCCGGCCTCGCCCCTCACGGCCGCCCACAGCTCCGGCAGCCGCGCCTCGGCGTCGGCCGCGCGCTGTTCCTCGCGGCCGTACAGCAGCCCGTACGTGAACCCGCTCTCCTTCGCGGCGTGCGCCTGGGCCGCGATGTCGCGCAGGGCCTCGCGGGCCATGACGCTGTCCTGGTGGTCGCCGAGGAGACCCTGGAGGGCCTTGGCGTTCTTCACCGTCACGGCCGCCGCGTCCCCGAGCACCGGCAACGCGGCCTCCGCCGCGTACCGCGTCCGCTTGGCCTTCTTGCGGGCCTCGTGCAGCGCGAGGTCGCGCTCGGCCCCCGGCTCCCGCCCCAGCGCCTCCTCGACCAGCGCGGACACCATCGCAAAGTCCTTGCGCACGGCCCCGGCGATCACCTTCTCCGGCCTGTCACCGGCGGCCTTGCGCAGCGGCGGTCCGGCGATCAGCACGTCGAGGGTGTCGAGGAGCTGGAGGTAGCGCTTGCCGTCGAGCACGGCGATCAGCCGCCGCCGCGAGCCGCCGCGCCGGGCGTGCGACCAGGTCCGCAGCCGCGTCTTGACCGGCCCCACGACCAGTTGCCGGGGCAGTTCGTCCAGCGCCCCCGAGATCCGCCCGGTCAGCACCTCCTGGTCCCGGTCCACCCCCAACTCCCCGGCGAGCCACTTCAGTTCCTCCCCGACCGGGTCGGTGACCCCCCGGTCGAGGACCTTCCCGTACGACCGGAACGCGCTGCGCATCCGCCGGGTGGCGACCCGCATCCGGTGCACGGAGTCGAACTCGTCCCGCCGCACCGCCGGGTCCAGCGCGACGATCGCGTCCCGCTGCGCCCGCAGATACTCCAGGACATGGTCCCCGGCGGTGGGCGCCGGAGTCTCCTTCACGGCCGGGGGCGGCTTCTTCCCGGACTTCCTGCCACGGGCGCGCGGCGCGGTCTCGGCGAGTGCCCGCGCCAGCTTCGACGCCGACTTCGACCGCCGCACCCCGGCCTTGCGCAGCTGCTTCTCCACCTGGTCGAGGACGGCCGGGTCACCCCCGTCGGCCAGCTCGACCTCGATCTCCGTCCACTGCACGGCCCCCTTGCCCCCGCTGAGCCGCTCGGCGCGTACGGAGTCGACGCTGACCTCGGCGAGCAGTCCGCCGTCGGCGTCGACCAGTTCCCGTACGTCGCGCGCCGACCTGAGCCGGACCACCGGGACCAGTTCGGCGTCCCGGACCCGGGATCTGACCAGGCCGGCCAGCGCGCGGGGCAGGTGCTCGGAGAGGGGGGCCTGGACCTCGTCCCGTACGTCGGGGCCGACCGGGAACTTCAGGTGCCAGCCGGCGTCGGATCCGCCCGTGCGCCGGCGCAGGGTGATGGAGGACTCGGCCAGCCGCTGGTCCGGGGTGTCGTAGTAGGTCGCGTCCAGTTCGGCGACGCCCTTGTCCAGCACGTTCGCGATTCCGGCGACACCGGTCAGGTCCGGCAGCCCGCTGTCGTCGGATTCGTACTTGCGCTCGATCTCGCGTTTCGTCTCCGCCATGAATTGAATCTAGTGGGAGTCGGGGCAAAGCGGCAGAGGGAAACTCCGGATGAATTCACGACCAAGGGGACGCAAAGGACGACTCAGGCGGACATGGGCCGCTGCACCCTGATCGACTGCAACAGCCCGACCGCCACCCACACGGCGAACATCGACGACCCTCCGTACGACACGAACGGCAGCGGCAGACCCGTCACCGGCATGATCCCCAGGGTCATCCCGATGTTCTCGAACGCCTGGAAGGCGAACCAGGCGACGATGCCGGCCGCGACGATCGTCCCGTACAGCTCCGTCGTCTCCCGCGCGATCCGGCAGGCCCGCCACAGGACCACGCCGAGGAGGAGGACGATCAGCCCGGCGCCGAGGAAGCCGAGTTCCTCCCCCGCGACCGTGAACACGAAGTCGGTCTGCTGCTCGGGCACGAACTGGCCGGTGGTCTGCGAGCCGTGGAACAGGCCCGAGCCGGTCAGGCCGCCGGAGCCGATCGCGATGCGCGCCTGGTTGGTGTTGTAGCCGACGCCCGCCGGGTCCAGCTCCGGGTTGGCGAACGCCGCGAACCTCGCGATCTGGTACTCGTCGAGGATCCCCAGCTGCCACACCGCCAGCGCGCCCGCCGCGCCCGTGCCCAGCAGGCCGAAGATCCAGCGGTTGGAGGCGCCGGAGGCCAGCAGCACGCCCAGCACGATCATCACCATCACCATGACCGAACCGAGGTCCGGCATCAGCATGACGATCAGCATCGGCACCGAGGCGAGGGCCAGCGCCTGGAGCACCGTGCGGTGGTCGGGGTACGGCTTGTCGCCCGCGTCGACCCTCGCCGCCAGCAGCATCGCCATGCCCAGGATGATCGTGATCTTCACGAACTCCGAGGGCTGCAAGGAGAAGCCGCCGCCGAGGACGATCCACGAGTGGGCGCCGTTCACCGTCGAGCCCAGCGGGGTCAGCACCAGCAGGATGCCGAGCACCGACAGGCCGTACAGGATCGGGACGGCGTTGCGCAGGGTGCGGTGCCCTAGCCAGACCGTGGCCAGCATCAGGGCGAATCCGATGCCGGTGTTCATCAGGTGGCGGATCAGGAAGTAGTACTGGTCGCCCTGGTTGATCTCCGTCCTGTTTCTCGTCGCCGAGAAGACCAGGA
Source organism: Streptomyces sp. AMJ-169 (assembly GCF_055597585.1). Taxonomy (NCBI): domain Bacteria; kingdom Bacillati; phylum Actinomycetota; class Actinomycetes; order Kitasatosporales; family Streptomycetaceae; genus Streptomyces; species Streptomyces sp. AMJ-169. Next base: position 8,641 of record NZ_JBVLTJ010000010.1, on the reverse strand, counting down.
GGGAGCCGATGCAGGAGAGGGTCAGGGCGGAGAGCAGTATCGGCCAGTCCAGGCGCCTTGCGAGGGAGTCCCTTGCCAGGAGTCTTGTCCAGCCTGCGCGTTCTGGGCCGTAGCCCGAGACCGAGAAGGTGTTGCCGGTCACTTCGGCGACCTCCGGAATCGGGTGAGGAGAGTTGTCCAGCGGCGGAGGGGCTTTCGCCTACCGGGGGTGCCTCGTTCTGCCGTCTTGCGGGTGCCGCGGCGTCGTGGCTGATCGCGCAGTTCCCCGCGCCCCTTAACCCCGTTGCCCTTCGGCCCAGTTTTCTTGCGCCGCGTGTTCTGGTTGCCCCCCGTATTCGTCTGCACCGTCCCCGCCGGCTGGCCCTCGTCCGGCTTCGGGGCGTTCTCCTGGCTGGCCCGCTGGTCCTTCGCCGGGTCCTTCGCGATCTTCGGGGAGGCGATCGTGCCGTCCGTCTGGATCTTCGGGAGGGTGGTCTGGGGGGTGGGGAGGAGGGCGTTCTTCGGGGTGATCGTGCCGTCGTCGGCCACGCCGTACAGGGCGTTGTAGATCTTGCGGACCGCCGGGCCCGAGGCGCCGGAGCCCGTGCCGCCCTGGGAGATCGTCATGACGATCGCGTAGTCCTTGGTGTAGGTCGCGAACCAGGACGTCGTCTGCTTGCCGTAGACCTCGGCGGTGCCGGTCTTGGCGTGCATCGGGATCTTCGCCTGGGGCCAGCCGACCTGGGCGAAGCGCCAGGCCGCGGTGCCCTGGGTGGCGACGCCGGCGAGGGCCTCGTCCATCTGGTCGCGGGTGGACTTGCTTATGGGCAGCCTGCCGTGGGACTTGGGCGCGATCTCGGTGGTGGTCTTGCCGTCGGCGCTGACGACGGCCTTGCCGACGGTCGGGTTCCACAGCGTGCCGCCGTTGGAGATCGCCGCGTAGATCGTGGCCATCTGGATCGGCGTCACGAGGGTGTCGCCCTGGCCGATGGAGTAGTTGATCTCGTCACCGGCGCGCATCCGGTTGCCTTCGAGGCAGTTCTCGTACGCGATCTGCTCGACGTACGTGCCGCCCTTCTTGCCCTGCCTGCACCAGGCGTCCTTGTTGGCCTTCCAGTAGCTCTCCTTCCACTGGCGGTCGGGGACGCGGCCGGTGACCTCGTTGGGGAGGTCGATGCCGGTCTCCTTGCCGAGGCCGAACTGGTGGGCCGCCTTGAAGAAGTAGTCGCCGGGGTTCTTCTTCGGCTTGATGCCGCCGTCCTTCTGCCACTCCTGGTGGGCCAGGCCGTAGAAGACGGTGTCGCAGGAGACCTCGAGGGCGCGGCCGAGGCTGATCGGGCCGAAGTTCTCCGACTCGAAGTTCTTGAAGACCTGGCCGCCGACCGAGTACGAACTGGTGCAGGGATAGCGGCCGTTGAAGTCGTAGCCCGCCTCCACCGCGCCGGCCGTGGAGATCACCTTGAACGTGGAGCCCGGGGCCGACTGACCCTGTATGGCCCGGTTCAGCAGCGGGTAGTTGGAGTCCTTGCCGGTGAGCGCCTTGTAGTCCTTCGCGGAGATGCCGCCGACCCAGGCGTTGGGGTCGTACGTCGGGTTGGACGCCATGGCGACGATCCGGCCCGTCTTGGCCTCCATGACGACGACCGCGCCGGAGTCCGCCTTGTAGTTCTCGTTCGTGTTGCGGTCGAGCTGCTTGCGGGCCTCGACCATCGCGTCGTTCAGCTCGTACTCCGCGACCCGCTGGACGCGGGCGTCGATGCTCGTGACCAGGTTCGCGCCGGGCTGCGCCGGGGTGGCCTCGGCCTGGCCGATGACGCGGCCGAGGTTGTCGACCTCGTAGCGGGTGACGCCCGCCTTGCCGCGCAGCTCCTTGTCGTACTCCCGCTCGAGTCCCGAGCGGCCGACCTGGTCGGAGCGCAGGTACGGGGACGAGCTGTCCTTGGCCTGCTGGATCTCGTTGTCCGTGACCGGGGAGAGGTAGCCGAGGACCTGGGCGGTGTTGGACTGGCCGGGGGCGGGGTAGCGGCGGACGGCCTCGGGCTCGGCGGTGATGCCGGGGAAGTCCTCGGCGCGCTCGCGGATCTGGAGGGCCTGCTTGGGGGTGGCCTCGTCGGTGATCGGGATGGGCTGGTAGGGCGAGCCGTTCCAGCAGGGCTGGGGGGTCTGCGCGTCGCAGAGGCGGACCTTCTGGCGGACCTCGTCCGGCGTCATGCCCAGCACGCCCGCGAGCTTCGCCAGGACCGCCTTGCCGTCGTCCTTCTGCTTCAGCAGTTCCGTGCGCGACGCGGAGACGACCAGGCGGGTCTCGTTGTCGGCGAGGGGGACGCCGCGCGCGTCCAGGATCGAGCCGCGCACCGCGGGCTGGACGACCTGCTGCACATGGTTGCCCGACGCCTGCTTGGCGTACTCCTCGCCCTCGCGGATCTGGAGGTACCACAGCCGTCCGCCGAGCGTGCCGAGCAGGGAGAGGACCAGGATCTGGATGACGACCAGCCGTGTCTGCACCCTGGGCGTCCGCCCGGTCTCCGGAATGTTCGTCATCGCCGCCCCCTCTCGTCAGAACCCCGTCCGTACACCCCATGAACGGCCGGGCTCTCGCCCCGCGTTCCGCTCTCGTTAGCCCGCCCGGGTGAAATCGGCAGAACCCACAGGAACTCCCCGCCCCTCACAGCCTCTTGACCCCCTTGATCCGCCCCGTCCGCGCCGCCGAGCGGCGCGCCGCCTTCATCTTCAGGCCGTTGCCCACCTTCAGCCCGCTGCCGCGCTGCCCGCCGATCCGCAGGCCGGTCCCCGAGGAGAGCCAGCCCGAGGAGATGTCGGCCGCCTTGGACGCCGCGTTCGCCTCGGCCAGCGGGTCGTTCTCCGCGCGCCGGGCCAGGAACATCACCGCCGGGACGACGAACGGCGCGAGCAGCAGGTCGTACAGCGCCGCGCTGAACAGCAGCCCGACCAGGCCGACATGGCGGGCGGCGGTGTCGCCGACGAGGGCGCCGACGCTCGCGTACAGCAGGGTCGAGCCGATCGCGGAGGCGACGACGACCAGCATCGGTCCGGTCGCCGACTTCAGCCGGCCGGTCTCGGGTTTGATCAGTCCGGCCGCGTATCCGATGACGCACAGGACGAGGGCGTAGCGGCCCGCCGCGTGGTCGGCCGGCGGGGCGAGGTCGGCGAGGAGTCCGGCGCCGAAGCCGATGAGGGCGCCGCCGACATGGCCGTAGACCATGGCCAGGCCCAGCACGGTCAGCAGGAGCAGGTCGGGGACGGCGCCGGGGAGGTGGAGCCGGGCCAGGACGCTGACCTGGACCACCAGGGCCACGGTCACCAGCGTCGCGGAGAGCAGGATGCGGTTGACGCGCATGGGGTTCAGCTCCTACTGCTGCACATTGGGGTTCGGCGCGCCCGGCGTCACCGTGACCGTCACCGTGGGCGTCGGCACCGGCTTGGGCTTGGCCGGCAGGACCGTGTCGCGCGGGTCCTGCTTGGGGGCCTCGACGACGACTCCGACGATGTCGAGCTTGGAGAAGCTGACGTACGGGGTGACGTACAGCGTGCGGGTCAGGTCGCCGCCGGAGGGGTCGACGCGGGAGACGACGCCGACCGGGACGCCGGGGACGAAGGGCTTGTCGGCCTGGGAGCCGAACGTCACCAGGCGGTCGCCCTTCTTCACCTCGGCCTTGCCGTTGAGCAGTTCCACCCGCAGCGGGCGGTCGCCCTGTCCGGAGGCGAAGCCGAGTTCGTCGGAGGACTCCATGCGGGTGCCGACGGTGAACTCGGGGTCGCTGGCCAGCAGGACCGTGGAGGAGCCGGGTCCGACGGTCGTGACGCGGCCGACGAGTCCGTCGCCGTTGAGGACGGTCATGTCGCGCCGGATGCCGTCGCGGGCGCCGACGTCGATGGTGATCGTCCAGGAGAAGCCCTGGGCCGCTCCTATGCCGATGACCTGCGCGCCCTTGATGCCGTACTGGCCCTCGCCGGCGATCTTCAGCATCTTGTCGAGCTGGGTCAGCCGGCTGCGGTTGCGGTCGTCGCTGCCGAGCTTGGCCTTGAGAGCGGCGTTCTCCTTCTCCAGGGCGGCGAGCCGGTCGTGCCGTTTACCGGAGTCGCGTACCGCGGAGACGGCGTTGCCGACGGGGTCGACGGCGGAGGCCACGCCGTTCTCGATGGGGCCGAAAACCGCTGCCGCGGCCTGCCGGGCGCCGTCGACCGGGGAGTCCTCCCCGCCGCGGATGTCGACCGTGATCAGCGCGAACGAGACGGCGACCAGTAGCACCAGGAGCAGCCGGCTCTCTCGTGTGTCCCTCACGTGCGGCGGCCGTGCCTTCCTCATAGGAATTCGGAAAGCCCCTCGTCACCGACGGATCGTCACAAAGGGCTTTGACAGAGCTTAAGTCGCTGTGTCGCGGAGCTGATGTCTCTGTATCAACGATCCGCCGTACGAGAGGAGATCGTCCCGTACGGCGGAATCGAGGCGTCACGTCATCGGCGCGGCGCGGCGTCCAGGACCTGCTGGAGCGCCTCGAACTCCTCGACGCACTTTCCGGAGCCGAGGGCGACGCTGTCCAGCGGGTCCTCGGCGATGTGGATCGGCATACCGGTCTCGCGGCGCAGCCGTTCGTCAAGGCCGCGCAGCAGGGCGCCGCCGCCGGTCAGGACGATGCCGCGGTCCATGATGTCGCCGGACAGCTCGGGCGGGCATTTGTCGAGGGTCGTCTTCACCGCGTCGACGATCGCGTTGACGGGTTCCTCGATCGCCTTGCGGACCTCGGCGGCCGAGATGACGACGGTCTTGGGCAGCCCGGAGACGAGGTCCCGGCCGCGGATTTCGGTGTGCTCGTCGGTGTCGAGGTCGTACGCCGAACCGATCGTGATCTTGATCTGTTCGGCCGTGCGCTCACCCAGGAGGAGGCTGTACTCCTTCTTGATGTGCTGGATGATCGCGTTGTCCAGCTCGTCGCCCGCGACGCGGATGGACTGGGCGGTGACGATCCCGCCGAGCGAGATGACCGCGACCTCCGTGGTGCCGCCGCCGATGTCCACCACCATGTTGCCCGTGGCCTCGTGGACCGGCAGGCCGGAGCCGATGGCCGCGGCCATGGGCTCCTCGATGATGTGCACCTGACGGGCGCCGGCCTGCGTCGACGCCTCGATGACGGCGCGGCGCTCGACACCGGTGATGCCGGAGGGGACGCAGACCACGACTCGCGGCCGGGCGAGGTAGCGGCGCTTGTGGATCTTCAGGATGAAGTAGCGCAGCATCCGCTCGGTGATCTCGAAGTCGGCGATCACACCGTCCTTGAGCGGACGTACGGCAACGATGTTGCCGGGCGTCCGCCCGATCATCTTCTTCGCTTCCGCGCCGACCGCGAGGATCCCACCGGTGTTGGTGTTGATCGCGACCACGGACGGCTCGTTGAGTACGATCCCGCGACCCCTGACGTACACCAGCGTGTTGGCGGTCCCGAGGTCGACAGCCATGTCACGGCCGATGAACGACATTGAGTTCCCCATCAGGATTCGTCTGGCCTTCCCACGAGCTTTTGAGGGCTTTTCAGGACGGCGAAGTGGGTGCGGTGACGTGAAGGTCTCCATCGTAGACGCGCCTTCACGGACACCGCGCGAGGGTCTTCGCCATTGTCAGCACGGGCCGACCCGCCTCGCTTGCGGAGACGGTCCATCGGGGGCACGGGTTCCCCCGATCGGCACCGCATATGCCGAAGGACGGCCGAAAATGTACGGCCGTCCCAGGTGTGACGAGCGGACGATCTGACGGTAGGTCAGAAAAATCCGCGAAACCTTCGCGCGGGTCGGTTTACGACCGGGGAAGGCGGTTCAGCTGTGGCCGGGGAAGAACAGCTTCACCTCGCGCTCGGCCGACTCCTCGGAGTCCGAGGCGTGGATCAGGTTCTCCCGGACGATGACCCCGAAGTCGCCCCGGATGGAGCCCGGCGCGGCGGCGATCGGGTCGGTGGGACCGGCGAGCTGCCGCACGCCCTCGATGACCCGCTCCCCCTCGACGATCAGCGCGACGACCGGCCCGGACGCCATGAACTCGACCAACGGCTCGTAGAACGGCTTGCCCTTGTGCTCCCCGTAGTGCTGCTCCAGGGTCTCCTGGTCCAGGGTGCGCAGCTCCAGCGCGCTGATCCGCCAATCGGCCTTGCGCTCGATACGGCTGATGATCTCGCCGGTCAGACCACGACGAACGGCGTCGGGCTTGAGCAGGACGAGGGTGCGCTGAGTCACGAGGGCTCCTTATTCCACTGCGGGTTGCGGTGGCACGAGGTTACAGGGCGTGTCGGTGCTTCCTTTATGCGGCGTCAGCTGCCTGGGCCTGCGCCGCCTTGAATTCCTCGATCTTTCTGCCGTAGTGCACCGACGCCCACCACAGGGCCGTGAAGACGGCGCCCATGAAGAACATCACCGGGACGAAGAAGCCGGAGAGGACCAGCGCGATCTGGAGGGCCCAGCCCAGCGCGATGCCACCGGGACGGGTCACCACACCGCAGAGCAGGACGCTGAACGCCATCAGCACCCCGCAGACCGTCCAAACCGTCGCCATGGTCAGGTCCGGGTCCTTCATGGCGACGAGACCGGCGAACCCGATGATGAAGAACTCGCCGATGAGTGTCGACGAACAGAGCGTGCGCATCCTTCAGCGCCTCCCGAGCAGCAGGCGGGCCTCGCCGACGGTGATGACCGAGCCGGTGACCAGGACGCCGCCGCCGGAGAACTCGCCCTCTTCCTCGGCGAGCGTGATGGCCGCCTCGAGCGCGTCCGGGAGCCGGGGCTCGACCTGGACCCGGTCCTCCCCGAAGACCTCCACGGCGACGGCGGCCAGCTCGTCGGTGTCCATCGCGCGCGCCGTCGAGTTCTGCGTCACGACGACCTCCGCGAAGATCGGCTCGAACGCCTCGAGCAGCCCGCGCACGTCCTTGTCCCCGCTCGCCCCCACGACCCCGATCAGCCGGCTGAAGTCGAAGGCCTCACCGACCGCCTCGGCGGTCACCTGCGCCCCCGCCGGATTGTGCGCCGCGTCCAGGACGACGGTCGGCGAGCGGCGGACGACCTCCAGGCGGCCCGGGGAGGTGACGGCCGCGAACGCCTTGCGGACGACGTCGATGAGAAGGGGCTGCACGCGGGCGGCGCCGACCCCGAAGAACGCCTCCACGGCGGCGAGGGCGACCGCCGCGTTGTGCGCCTGGTGGGCGCCGTGCAGCGGGAGGAACACGTCCGTGTACTCACCGCCGAGCCCGCGCAGGGTCAGCAGCTGGCCGCCGACGGCGACCTCCCGGCTGACGACGCCGAACTCAAGACCCTCGCGGGCGACCGTGGCATCCACCTCGACCGCCTTCTTCAGCAGCACCTGCGCCGCGTCGACCGGCTGCTGGGCCAGGATCACCGTCGCGTCCTGCTTGATGATCCCGCCCTTCTCGCCGGCGATCTCGGCGGGCGTGTTCCCGAGGCGGTCGGTGTGGTCCAGGGAGATCGGCGTGACGACGGCGACGTCCGCGTCGATCACGTTCGTCGCGTCCCAGCTGCCGCCCATGCCGACCTCGACGACGGCGACGTCGACCGGGGCGTCCGCGAACGCGGCGTACGCCATGCCGGTCAGCACCTCGAAGAAGGAGAGCCGGAACTCCTCCTTGGCGTCGACCAGTTCCACGTACGGCTTGATGTCCTGGTACGTCTCGATGAAGCGCTCCGCCGAGATGGGGGCGCCGTCCAGGCTGATCCGCTCGGTGATCGACTGCACGTGCGGGGAGGTGTACCGGCCCGTGCGCAGGTCGAACGCGCCGAGCAGGGACTCGATCATGCGGGCGGTGGAGGTCTTGCCGTTGGTGCCGGTGATGTGGATCGAGGGGTACGCGCGCTGGGGCTCCCCCAGCACGTCCACCAGCGCGGCGATGCGCCGCACCGACGGCTCCAGCTTGGTCTCGCCCCAGCGTCCGGCGAGCTCCGTCTCGACCTCCCGCAGCGCCCGGTCGACCTCGGGGTCCGCCGGGCGGCCCGGCACGTCGTCGCCGCGCTGGGCCGCTCCCTGGGTACGGAGCGTCCGGCTGCCGGCCTCGATGACCGCCAGGTCCGGGTCGCGGTCTGTCTCGGAGTCGATGATCTCGTCGAACGGGTCGCTTGCTGTCACGAGAGCCAGTCTACGGAGAGCCACTGACAACCGGGGTCTCCGGGGCACATCCCCCAGTCCGGTGAACCCCGGGCGCGTCCCCGGGCGTGGCGGGGGCGCGGTCGGCCATGCTCACCGGCAGTCCCGTTCGCTCCTTCTTTCGAGATTCGAGAAAGGAACCGCCATGCGCAGACTGCTTCCCGCGCTCCTCGCCGCCTCCTTCGCCGCCACGGCCCTCACCGTGGCCGTCGCGCCCCTCGCCTCCGCCTCGGCCGCCTCCGGCTGCCGGTACTACTACACGTCGTACTTCCGCGGCCCGAACGGCGAGACGACCGGCTCCGGCGAGTACGGCGAGGGCGACCACGACCCGGAGGGGCGGATCTGCCGCAACGGGTGGTGGGTGAGCCCGTACGAGCTGGACGGCGAGATGCACTGACCGGCTCCCGCATACGGAAGGCCCCCGGTGCTCGGCAAGGACGCTGTTGGTTATTTCGGGGGCTCGCGTGACGTCGGCCTTCAAGACCCGGTTGTGGTCTTGAAGGC
>NZ_JBVLTJ010000009.1:0-393245 GCF_055597585.1 Streptomyces sp. AMJ-169 | reverse complement strand
GAACCCGTCCATCAGCAAGACCAGCCACCCCGCCGGGGCCCGGCTGGGATTCCTACACACGGATTAGGACCGCCGTGAGCGCCCCCGCCTCCACCTCCACGACCGCCTCCGCCGTCCCCGACTTCCCCCCGCCCCGGGACCCCGCCTGCCCCTTCGCGCCCCCGCCCGCGCTGCGCCGCGCGCACGCCGAGCACCCGGTCTCCAAGGTCCGCATCTGGGACGGCAGCACCCCGTGGCTGGTGACCCGGCACGAGGACCAGCGGGCCGTCCTCGCCGACCAGCGGGTCAGCGTGGACGTCAGGAAGAGCGGATTCCCTTACCTCAACGAGGCGTTCAAGGAGATCGGGGAGCGCGGCACGCAGCCGTCGTTCCTCAACCTGGACGACCCCGAGCACGCCCGCACCCGCCGGATGCTGACCGGTTCCTTCACGCTCCGGCGGATCGAGGCGCTGCGTCCGGCGGTGCGGCGGATGACGGACGAGTTCATCGACGCGATGCTGGCCGGCCCCAAACCCGCCGACCTGGTACAGGCGTTGTCGCTCCCGCTGCCCTCGCTGGTCATCTGCGAGATGCTCGGAGTCCCGTACGAGGACCACGAGTTCTTCCAGCACCAGAGCGAGGTGGGGCTGCGGCACGACGTGTCGCCGGAGGAGTCGCGGGCGGCGAGCGGGGCGCTGCTGGAGTACGTCGCGGGGCAGATCGACAAGAAGCTCGCCGACCCGGCCGACGACCTCCTGTCCGAGCTGGCCGACCGGGTCCGCACCGGCGACCTCACCCATCAACAGGCCGCCGCCATGGGCCTGTTGCTGCTCGGCGCGGGGCACGAGACGTCCGCGAACATGATCTCGCTGGGGGTGGCGGCGCTGCTGGAGCACCCCGACCAGCTGGCGATCGTCCGCGACACCGACGACCCGCGGGTCCTCGCCCGCGCGGTGGACGAACTCCTGCGCTACCTGACGATCATCCACATCGGCAACCGCCGGATCGCCCTGGAGGACATCGAGGTCGCCGGTACGACGATCCGCGCCGGCGAGGGCATCATCCTGCCCAGCGTCACCGCCAACTGGCAGGACGACATGTTCCCCGACCCCGGCCGCCTCGACCTCACCCGCGAAGCCCGCCGCCACCAGGCCTTCGGCTTCGGCATCCACCAGTGCCTGGGCCAGCCGCTCGCCCGCCTCGAACTCCAGGTCGTCTTCAACACCCTGTTCCGCCGCGTCCCCACCCTGCGCCTCGCGACCGGCCTGGAGAAGCTCCGCTTCAAGGAGGACGGCATCGTGTACGGGCTGTACGAGCTGCCTGTGACCTGGTGAGACAGGCGGCGTGCGCGGCCATGCCCTAGAACGCCGCCGTACGCTCACGCACCCCCCGCCACCGCGAGCGCCCCGTACCCGACCGTCGCGACCAGCACCGTCGACAGCGCGCCCAGCGCCAGCCCCCGCCGCCCGGTCCGCAGCAGCGCGCCGACCCTGACCCCGCTGCCCAGCGCGAACAGGGCGGCGGCGAACAGCAGCGTGGTGACGTCCTTGGCCGGGGCCAGGACGGCCTGCGGGACGAGCCCCGTGCTGCGTACGGCCATCGTCGCGAGGAAGCCGGCGACGAAGAGCGGGACGAGCGCGGGGCGCCCGCCGCCCTGGCTCCGGTCGCGGCGCGCGACACCGACGCCCGCGACCATCGGGGCGAGCAGCACGACACGGGTCAGCTTGACGACGACGGCGAGGGCGACCGCCGCCTGCCCGGCCGGGGAGGCGGCGGCGACGACCTGCGCGACCTCGTGCACGGAGAGCCCGGCCCAGGCGCCGACGCGCGCGTCGCTCATGCCGAGCACGCCGCCGAGGAACGGCACGAACGCGATCGCGGCGCTGCCGTACAGGGTGACGAGGGTGACGGCGGTCGCGACCTCCTCCTTGTCGGTGTCCGTGACGCTGTCCATCGCGGCGATCGCCGACGCCCCGCAGATGGAGAACCCGGTCGCGACCATCAGCGTCAGCCCGCGCGGCACCCCGAGCAGCCGGCCGAGCAGCAGCGTCCCGCCGAAGGACACCAGGACGGTGACCACGACCGCCGCCACCATGCCCGCGCCGAGCCCGAGGACCTGGCCGAGCCCGAGTTGCAGACCGAGCAGGACGACGCCGAGCCGCAGGGACTTCCTGCTCACCCACCGCATACCGGCCCGGGTCCGCTCGGGGAGCAGACCGCCGACGGCGACCCCGAGGACGACCGCCGCCGTCAGGGCGCTCACGGCGGGCAGGAGCGTGGTGACGGCGAACGCGACAGCCGTGCCGAGGGCAGCGGTGAGCAGCCCGGGAGCCAGTCCTGAGGCGGGCGGGGCCGTGGCGGGGCGGGGGATGACGGTCATGTCCCTGATCGTCGGCTGCCGACCTGCGCTCCGGTAGCCGTCGATCGGCGCGCACGTCATAGCTGTAGGGAATGACCGACGCCATACCCTGGGGCTATGAGTGAGTTGCCGGATCCGGAGTCGTTGCGTCTGCTCGTCCTCGTCGGGGAGACCGGGAGTCTCGGCGCGGCGGCGCAGCGGCTCGGGATCGCGCAGCCGTCGGCGAGCAAGCGGCTGTCGACGCTGGAGCGCCGGCTCGGTCTGGTGCTGGTGGAGCGGACGCGGCGCGGTTCGCGGCTGACCGACGCGGGCCAGGCCGTCGCGGGCTGGGCGCAGCAGGTGCTCCAGGAGCTGGAGGGCCTGCTGACCGGCGCGCGGGCGCTGCGCACCGAGCGGGACGCCGAGCTGCGGGTGGCGGCGAGCATGACGGTGGCCGAGTACCTGATGCCGGGCTGGCTGGGCGAGCTACGGCGGCTGCGGCCCGAGCTGTACGTGGGGCTTCAGGTGACCAACAGCGAGCGGGTCCCGGAGCTGCTGCGCGAGGGCGCGGCGGACCTCGGTTTCATCGAGTCCCCGCAGGCGCCGCCCGGTCTCACCGCCCGCCGGGTCGCCGACGACCGCCTCCTGGTGGTCGTCGCCCCCGGCCACCCCTGGACGCGCCGGCGCCGCCCGCTGACCCCCGCCGAGCTGTCGGCCGCCCCGCTGGTCCTGCGCGAGCGGGGTTCGGGCACCCGCGAGACCCTGGACCAGGCGCTGCGCCGGGCCGGTACGGGCGCGCCCCGCCCGCTGCTCGAACTGGGCTCGGCGACGGCCGTACGCAACGCGGTCCTCGCCGGGACCGGGCCCGCGGTGCTCAGCGAGCTCGCGGTGCGGACCGATCTCGCGGACCGGCGGCTGGTGGCGGTCGAGGTGGAGGGGGTGCGGCTGCATCGGGTGCTGCGGGCGGTGTGGGAGCCGGGGAAGGGGTTGTCGGGGCCGGCGGGGGAGTTGCTGGGGGTGTCGAGGAGGGGTGGGGCGGCATGAGGGAACCCCGGGCCGATGACCCGGGGTTCACATCATCGCGGCGTGCGCTCGGCTCAGTCGGCGAGGTGGATCGCCGCTGCGGGGCAGACGGCCGCGGCCTCCCGCACGTCGTCGTACTGGTCCGGCTCAGGCACCTCGGTCAGCAGGATGGCGATCCCGTCCTCGTCCCGCTGGTCGAAGACCTCGCCGGCCTTGATGGTGCACAGCCCGCTCGCACAGCACAGCTCTTCGTCGATGGTGATTTTCATGGGGGTTCCCTGTTTCTGTGACGTTCCGATGATCGCTACGGCCGGCCGGCGCCGGTCACCACGTGACCCACAGCTCCTCGAGCCCGGTGGCCACGACGCCGGTACGGATCCGCAGGCCGTCCGCCGCGTCCCGCAGCCGCAGTTCCGGCAGCCGCCGGACGAACGTGTCGAGCACGACCTGGAGCTCCACCCGGGCGAGCGTCTGCCCGACGCAGAACCGCGGCCCCGCGCTGAACGCGAGGTGCTGCTGGGCGTTGGCGCGGCGCGGGTCGAAGCGGTCGGGGTCGGGGAACTTGCGCTCGTCGCGGTCGGCGGCGCTGAGGTTGACGAACAGGGTCGTGCCGGCGGCCACGGGCTCGCCGCCGACCTCGATGTCCTCGGAGATGAACCGCGGGATGCCGAGCCCCCCGACGGGGTCCATGCGCAGGGCCTCCTCGACCGCGCCCGGCACGAGCGCCGGCTCCTCCAGGATCGCCTCGTAGAGCTGCCGGTCCGCCAGCAGCATCGCGGTCATCTTGGCGATCATGTTGGAGGTGGTCTCGTGCCCGGCGACGAGGATGCCGACGACGCTGGTGATGAGCTCCTCGTGGCTGAGCCGGCCGTCCTCGCTGTCGGAGATCTGCGTCAGCTCGCTGAGCAGGTCCTCCCCGGGGTTGGCGCGCTTCTCCTCGATCAGCGCGGAGGCGTACGTCTCGAACTCCCGGCGGGCTTCGTCGACTTCGGCCTGGGTGTACTTCGTCGTCGTCATGTACACCTCGGACCAGTGCGCGAAGCGGTCCTGGTCCTCGGCCGGGGCGCCGAGGAGGGCGCAGATGACCTGGACGGGGAGGGTGAGCGCGAACTCGGCGCGCAGGTCGACGGGGCCGCCCTTGGCGAGCATCGCGTCGAGCAGGTCGTCGGTCATCCGCTGGATGCGGGGGCGCCAGGCCTCCATCTTCTTCACGGTGAACGCCGAGCTGAGCAGCCGCCGGTAGCGCCGGTGCCCGTCGCCCATCATCCCGGAGAGGGCCTTGTTCTCGCGGTTGAACATCCCGCCGTCCTCGGTGGTCGAGGTACGGGCGGCGCCCTGTTTGTCCAGGCGCCGGTTGAAGCGGGGGTCGGAGAGCAGGGTGCGGGCCTCGTCGTAGCCGGTGACGAGACCGGCGACGTCGCCGCTGGGCATCCGGATGTGCGCCACCGGACACTTCGCGCGGGCTTCGGCCCACTCAGCGGGCACGTCGAGCGCGCTGGGCTGGTCGAAGGGGTAGTCGAGTACGTTGTCGCTGGTCATGTGGGGGGTCTCCTTGGATCAGTGGGGGAATAGGAGAGAGGGGGGCGGATCAACCGGCGCTGACGGCATCCCGCCAGCTCGCCCCGACGGCGATGGCCTGCCGCCACTGCCGTATCGCCTTGGGCGGCATACCGACCGCGAGGGCGCCGCTGACGCGGTCACCGGTGCGGTACGCGGCGACGAATCGCCGCTGGTCCAAGTCGCCTTCTACGACGGCGACTTCGTCGTGGCCGCGCAGATAGCCGTAGGCCTGGACCTTCATGTCGTACTGGTCGGACCAGAAGTACGGCACCGGCGCGAAGGGCTTGCGCGCCTCGGGGTTCAGGAGGTTGCGGGCGGCGGCCATGCCCTGTTCGGCGGCGTTGGTGCGGTGTTCGATCCGCATGGAGGTGCCGAAGAGGGGGTTGTGCCAGCGGGCGACGTCGCCGGCGGCGTACACGCCGGGTGCGGCGGCGCAGAACTCGTCGCAGACCAGGCCGTCTTGAACGGTCAGGCCGCTGCCGGCCAGCCACTCGACGTTGGGCTGCGAGCCGACGGCGACGAGCACTTCGTCGGCGTCGATCCGTTCGCCGTCGGCGAGTTGTACGCCGTCCTCGGTCACCTCGCTCACCATGACGCCGCAGCGCAGGTCGACGCCCTGGTCGACGTGGGCCTGCGCGAGGACGCGGCCGACGTCCGTGCCGACCGCGTGGGCCAGCGGGACGGCGGCGGGCTCCAGCAGTGTGACTTCTGCGCCCAACTTGCGGGCCACGGAGGCGACTTCGGCGCCGAGGAAGCCGGCGCCGACCACCACGAGCCGGCGTCCTGGCGCGAGCCGGTCGCGCAGGGTCAGGGCGTCGCCGAGGGTGCGCATCACGTGCGCGCCCTCCCCCGGCAGCCGGCGCGCCCGTACGCCGGTCGCGATGACCAGCCCGTCGTACGGGAGTTGCGAGCCGTCCGCCAACTCCACGGTGCGGGGCTCGAGTTCGAGCCCGGTCGCCGCCGAGCCCAGCCGCAGCTCGACGCCGAGTCCTTCCAGATCGGCGGCGCCGCGCAGCGCCACCCGCTCCGGCTCCCACTCCCCCGCGAGCACCTGCTTGGACAGCGGCGGACGGTCGTACGGGGTGTGCGGTTCGTCTCCGACGAGGGTCAGCGTGCCGTCGTACCCCTCCCTGCGAAGAGTCTCCGCCGCCGCGAGCCCGGCGGCGGAGGCGCCGACGATGAGGATGCGTTTCACTGTGTCTCCCCGATGCCTCAATTACTTCACTCACGCAATCATATTCAATTTACTTGAGTCAAGTAATCTTTTTGTGGGTTCGGTGGAGATCGGCAAGTGCGGGTCGGGCGGAAGCGGGGCGTCCAAGATGGAGCCCCCCTCGCATGGTGGAGCGGACTCCACTCACACCTGAGGGGACAGCACCCTCGTCCGGCAGGCGCCACGGCGGGATGGTTGTTCCACGAACTTCCGAGACGGTCTCGGAGTCCCCTCCGGACAGGAGCAAGCCATGCCGCACACGACCACCACCCCCGCCCCCAAGCCCCGCACCACCCCCCGCCACTCCCCCACCCCCATCCGGGTCATGCCCCTCTGGCAGGGCCTGAGCCTCCTGTTCACCCCGGCGAAGCCGGCACCCTGAACCGAAGTCGCCCACCTCACCGGCGCCCCGCCCCTCCCCCCATCCTCTTGATAACCCCCTCCGACCCCATCCCATGCAACAGCACACTCCCCAGCACACACAGCACCGTCGTCTCCAGCACCGTGTCCGCCCGTACCCCGTCCGGCAGGCTGTTGTAGGCGATGAGGCCGAAGACGATGGTGGTGGTGCCGCGGGGGCCCAGGAGGCCCAGGAGGAGGCGGTCGCGGAAGGGGAGGGGGGAGCCCAGGAGGGAGAGCAGGACGGGGAGGACACGGACGATCGTCAGGGCCGCCAGGGCGAACAGGACCGACTGCCAGGTCACGCCGATCGAGAAGATCACCACGGCCGCGATACCGACCACGAACCACATGCTCATGGTCATGAGACCGGTGACGTCCTCAAGGAGGCTCACCTCCTGCGACCGGGCAGCGGAGTCATCGGCGCCCCGCGAGTCCCGCGTCCGCCGCGCGGCGAGCACCCGATAGACGTACCGGAACGCGATACCGCAGACGAAGGAGGCGACGAACCCGTTCCCCCCGGCCTCCACCCCGGCCGTGTAGGCGATGAGCGGCGTGAGGAGGACCGCGACCCGCCGCGACTGGGCCGTCGTCCAGCCCGCCCCCGCCGCCCGGTGCAGCAGCCACGCGATCAGGGACCCCACGACCAGCCCCATCAGGATCGCCTTCACCGCCTGCCCCGCGGCCGTCGTCAGCGCGTCCGCCGGATCCGAGACGGCCGAACTGCTGCCCCCCGCGAGGATGAGCGCGAAGAGGAACAGCGGGGACACGATGCCGTCGTTGTAGCCGCTCTCCACGTTCAGCACACTGCGCACCCGCACCGACAGCCGCGGATCACGCACCACCCCCTCGCTCGGCGCGAAGTCGATGGGTACGACGACACAGGCGATCACCAGCATCAGCGCCCAGGACAGCCCGGGGAACGCCAGCTTCCCGAGCAGCATCGCCGCACCGAGACTCAGCGGCATCGCCACCAGCAGCACCCGGCCGACCAGCCGCGGCGAGGTCCCCCAGAGCCGCCCGCCGCGCACCTCCGTCGCGTCCACGAAGAGCAGGAACGCGAGGATGATCTCGGCGACGTGCTGGGCGACCTCGGTGTTGAGGATGACCACGAAGGAGTTCTCGACCCCGAACCCGACCAGGATCCCGGCCAGCACCATGGTCGCCGGGGCGCCGAGCTGCCAGCGTTGGAGGCGCAGCGCGGCGAGGGAGCGCAGGAGCGCCATCACCGCGGCGGCCAGGACTGTGGGGATCACTTGGGGCTTTCGGTTCGTGCGGGGTGGTGACAAAACGAGACGGCAAAGGGGGCGGAAAACGGGGTCTAAATAGGCAAATCAGACTTTCGCTGAGCCTAGTGGACCCAGTGCGACACCGTCGCCGCGAAGTGCTGCACCAGCCCCCCGTACAGGTCGGGCCGGATCACCGCCAGGACGACGAATCCTGCCGCGACGGTCAGGAAGACCCCTTCCCGCCAGCCCTTCTTGCGGTTCGGCCGCTGTATGCGCTGTTCCATGACTCCAGCCTCCCTGTCCGGCGGGCCCGCGCCCATCCGGCGGATGTCCGGTCCGCCCCCGCCGGTCGGCGGGGTCGGGTCAACCGGGAGAGGGACCGCGGGAGGGACCGGAGGAGGACTCCGGCCGAGCCGCCCCTCAGGTCCCTTCAGCGGACACCGCCGTCTCCTCGGCCGGCACCGCCGTCAGCGGACGCGCGATGTCCTCCAGCGACCGGCGCTCCGCGGCGACCGCCAGCACCGCCGCGACCAGACCCGCCGCGCACATCAGGATCGCGCCGATCGAGAAGGCGAGGACGGTGTCACCGGTGCGGCCGGTGTTCGTGAGGTCGGCGAACAGCAGCGGCCCGCTGATGCCGCCGGCCGCCGTGCCGAGGGCGTAGAAGAAGGCGATGGACATGGCCCGCGTCTCCATCGGGAAGATCTCGGAGACGGTGAGATAGGCGCTGGAGGCGCCCGCCGACGCGAAGAACAGCACCGCGCACCAGCAGGCGGTGAGGCCGGCCGCGTCCAGGGAGCCCCGGCCGAAGAGCCAGGCCGTGCCGAAGAGGAGGACGCCGGACAGGAGGTAGGTCGAGGAGATCATGATCCGCCGGCCGACGGTGTCGAACAGCCGCCCCAGCAGCAGGGGCCCGCAGAAGTTCCCGACCGCGATGACGGCGAAGTAGTAGCCCGTACGGTCGGTGGGGACGTCGTAGAACGTGGTCAGGATCGCGCCGAAACCGAAGGTGATCGCGTTGTAGAGGAACGCCTGGCCGACGAAGAGGGAGAAGCCGAGGACGGCCCGTCTGCGGTAGCGGCCGAAGACGGTGTGCGCGATCTCGGCGAACGTCACCGCGCCGCGCTGCCGGATCACCAGCTCACCGGCGGGCGGCGGCAGCCGTACGCCCTTCTCCGCCTCGACGCTCCGCTCGATCCCGGCGACGATCTCCTCCGCCTCGCGCTCGCGCCCGTGGATCAGCAGCCAGCGGGGGCTCTCGGGGACGTGCCGGCGGACGAGGAGGATGACGAGGGCGAGTACGGCGCCCAGGGCGAAGGTGAGGCGCCAGCCGACGTCCTCCGGAAGGTAATCGGTATTGAGCGCGACGATCGACAGGAGCGAGCCGCCGACCGCGCCCAGCCAGAAACTGCCGTTGATGATCAGGTCGACGCGGCCCCGGTAGTCGGCCGGGATCAGTTCGTCGATCGCGGAGTTGATGGCCGCGTACTCACCGCCGATGCCGAACCCGGTGAGGAAGCGGAACAGGAGGAACCACCACGCCTCCCAGGAGACGGCCGTCAACGCGGTGGCCGCGAGATACACCGCGAGAGTGACCATGAAAAGCTTCTTGCGGCCGAACGTGTCCGTCAGCCGCCCCCAGAACAAGGCACCCGCACAGGCCCCGGCGACGTACAGCGCGGCGCCCAGACCGGTGATCTGCCCCGAGGAGATCGCGAGCCCGCTGCCCGGCTCGGCGAGCCGGCCCGCGATGTTCCCGACGACCGTGACCTCCAGTCCGTCGAGGATCCATACGGTGCCCAGGCCGACGACGACCGTCCAGTGCCAGCGCGACCAGGGGAGGCGGTCCAGCCGGGCGGGGATGTCGGTGGTGAGCGTCCGCCCGTTCTCCGCGCTGTTCTTCACGGGCCCACGTCACCGCACGGGGAGGCGGCGCGCAAGCGGAATGTGCCGGGTTGCGCCCGATGGGGCCCGCGAGGCGGAAACGTAGGGGCGGACCACTCTTCCCCGGCCTCCCGGAGCGCACCCCATGAACGTCTCGGTCGTCCTGTTCACCTCCGACCTGCGGCTGCACGACCATCCGCCGCTGCGGGCCGCGCTGGACGGCGCCCGCGAGGTCGTCCCGCTGTTCGTGCGGGACCCGGCCGTGGATGCCGCCGGCTTCGCCGCGCCCAACCGGCTGGCGTTCCTCGCCGACTGCCTGCGCGACCTCGACGCCGGGCTGCGGGCGCGGGGCGGACGGCTGGTCGTACGCACCGGGGACGTCGTCGGCCAGGTGTGCCGGGTGGCCGCCGAGGCGGGCGCGGGCGAGGTGCACCTGGCGGCCGACGTCAGCCGGCTCGCGCGGCGCAGGGAGGAGGGGCTGCGGCGGGCGCTGGCGGCGCAGGGGGTGGAGCTGCGGGTGCACGACACGGTGAACGCGGCCGTCGCCCCGGGGACACTGCTCCCGACGGGCTCCGGGTCCGATCACTTCGCCGTGTTCACGCCGTACTACCGCCGGTGGGCGCTGCGGCCGTTGCGTACGCCGCTGCCCGCGCCGCGGGTCGTACGGGTCCCGGAGGGGGTCGGCTCGGAGCGGCTGCCGGTGGTCTCGGGGGTGGTGTCGCCGGGGCTGACGGCCGGGGGTGAGACGGCGGGGCGGGCTCGGTTGGCGGGGTGGCTGCGGGGGGCTGGGGGGACGGGAGGTGGGGGCGCCGGGGCCGGGGCCGCCGCGTATGAGGAGGGGCACGACGATCTCGCCGCCGACGTGACCTCCCGGCTCTCCCCGCATCTGCACTTCGGCACCCTCTCCCCGGTCGAGGTGATCCACCGGGCGCGCGGGACTGAGGCGTTCGTGCGGCAGCTGGCGTGGCGTGACTTCCACCGCCAGGTCCTCGCCGCCCGCCCGGCCGCCGCGAGCGCCGACTACCGTACGAAACACGACCGTTGGCGCTCGGACGCGGACGCGCGGGAGGACGTCGAGGCGTGGCGGGACGGCCGCACCGGCTACCCCGTCATCGACGCCGCGATGCGCCAACTCCGGCACGAGGGCTGGCTCCCGGGCCGCGCCCGCCTGCTGACCGCGAGCTTCCTGACGAAGACGCTGTACGTCGACTGGCGCGTCGGGGCGGCGCACTTCCTCCAGTGGCTGGTCGACGGGGACGTGGCGAACAACCAGCTCAACTGGCAGTGGATGGCGGGGACGGGGACGGACTCGCGCCCCAACCGGGTGCTCAATCCGGTGACCCAGGCGAAGCGGTACGACCCCGACGGGGTGTACGTGCGCCGGTGGGTGCCTGAACTGGCGTCCGTACAGGGGCCGTTGGTGCATGAGCCGTGGCGGCTGGGGCTGGGGCGGGCGGAGATCGGGGAGTATCCGGATCCGATCGTGGAGCTGTCGGAGGGGCTGGCGCGGTTCAAGCGGGGGCGGGGGGTGGGGTGAGTCGACCATCCTTTCGAGTGACACTCTCTGTGCACGCAACACTACGTGCTGTAGTGTCGCTCACGTGACCCTTTCACCACTCTTGCCCCGGCTTCCCCGTATCTGGCCCCTCTGGACCCTCGTCGTTCTCCTCGCCTGTGTGGCGGGGGAGGCGGCCGAGCCGGTGCTGCCCGCCGCGCATCTGCTGGGGCCGCTGCTGGCGGGGCTGGTGGTCGCGGGGGCCGGGTTCAGGGGCGGGAAGCTGCCGGCGCGGGTGAACCGGTGCACGCAGGCCGCGCTGGGGGTGCTCATGGGCGGCTGCCTCGACGCCCACGCCCTCCAGCAGGCGTCGGGGCGGGCGCTGGCGCTGACGGGGGTCACGGGGGCGACGGTGCTGCTCGGGCTCGCCGGGGCCGCCGTGCTCACCCGGGTGGGGCGGGTCGACCACGCCAGCGCGACGCTCGGGATGGTCGCGGGCGGTTCGGCGGCCGTCGTGGCCGCGGCGGAGGAACTGGACGCCGATCCCCGGCTGGTGGCGTTCCTCCAGTACCTGCGCGTCGCCCTGGTCGCGGCGACGGCCCCGCTCCTCGTGCAGTGGTTCGCCACCGCCCGCTCCGGGGGCGCCGCCGCCCATCCGCAGTGGCTCCTCGTCGACGGACCCGACCAGTCCCTCGGGCTCCTCCTTCTCGTCACCGTCGCCGGCGCCGGGCTCTGGCTCGGGACCCGCGTCCGGCTGCCCAGCCCCGCCCTGCTCGGCCCGATGCTGCTCAGCGGCGCCCTCACCGTCAGCGGCGCGGCCGGCGGATTCGCCCCCACCGGCTCACTGCGCGCCGCGCTCTTCACGGCCGTCGGCCTGGACATCGGCCTGCGCTTCACCCGCCCCGCCCTCGCCCGCGTACGGCGGCTGCTCCCCCTCGCGCTACTGCTCACCCTCGCCGTCAGCGCGGCCTGCGCGGGGCTGGCCTGGCTGCTCGCGGTGACTGCGCGCATCCCGCTGGCCGACGCCTATCTCGCCACGACTCCGGGCGGCATCAACGCCGTGCTCGCCACCGCCGTCGCCACCCATGCCGACGTCCCCCTGATCTCCGGGGTGCAGAGCCTGCGGCTGTTCACGATGGTCCTGGTCGCCCCCCTGCTGATCCGGCTCGTCGCCCGCGCCTGCGAGAAACCCGTTCCCGGGAAACCCGTCCCCGACAGACCCGTCCCCGAAGAATCCGTCCCCGAAGAACCCGTGACCCGATGAGGACCCCCCATGCCGGACACACCCTCCTCGCGCAGGCCCGCCGGTTCCCTGGAGAGCGAAGTCCTCGCCGCTCTCTGGGGCACCGAGGCCCCGCTGTCCCCGGCGGAGATCCAGCTCATGCTGACCGACGACCTCGCGTACAACACCGTGCACACCATCCTGAAGCGGCTGTACGACAAGGGCCTGGTGATCCGGGACGCCGACGGGCGCCGGGGCTCCTACCGCCCGGTGCGGGGCGCCGCCGAGTCGACCGCCGACGCCATGCACCTGGCGCTGGACCGGGGCCCCGACCCGATCGCCGCGCTCCAGCACTTCGTCACCGGCCTCAGCGCGGACGAGGAGCGGGCGTTGCGGGAGCTGCTGGGGGAGGGTGCCCCCTGAGGGGAGGGCGCCCCCTGAGCCTCCTCCTGGAGCGGCAGGCCCTGACGCCGTCGCCGCGCCCCCAGTTCCCGGACGTCAGGAAAGCCACATTTCCCGAAGATCACATGACTTCGCACCAGCCCGGAACATATCTTGCTCACCACGGTGTACGGCGCCCCGGCGCGGCACCGGGGCGAGAAAGAGACGGTGGATTCATGGGGCGTCCCGAGCGGCCGGTCGATCCGGCGGCCGGTCCGGTGGAGCGGCTCGCGCACGGACTGCGGGAGCTGCGGGAGGCGGCCGGCCGGCCGACGTACCGGGCGATGGCGGAGCGGGCGCACTTCTCGGCGGCGTCGCTGGCCCAGGCGGCGGCCGGCAAGCGGCTGCCGTCGCTCGAGGTGCTCCAGGGGTATGTGCGCGCGTGCGACGGGGACCTCGGGGAGTGGGAGACACGCTGGAAGGAGGCGGAGGCCGAGGTCGCGGGGGCGCCCAGGACCGACGAGGACGCGCCGCCGCCGTACCGGGGGCTCGCGCGGTTCGAACCGGCCGACCAGGACGTGTTCTTCGGGCGGGACCGGCTGATCGAGGCGCTGCGCACGCTGGTGTGCGAGCAGCGGTTCGCGGTGCTGTTCGGGGCGTCGGGCAGCGGGAAGTCGTCGCTGCTGCGAGCCGGTCTGGTGCCCCGGCTGCGCGAGCAGATCGAGCGCCGCGAGCGGCCGGCCGTGCTGCGGGTGCTGACCCCGGGGGCCCGGCCCGCGGAGACCTACGGCAAGCTGCTGGCGCCCGCGCCGGACGAGCCGGACAGCTGGGTGGTGGTCGACCAGTTCGAGGAGGTCTTCACCCGCTGCCGGGACAAGGCGGAGCGGTCCCGTTTCATCGACCTGCTGCTGGCGGCCCAGGACCCGGAGAGCCGGCTGCGCGTGCTGATCGTCGTACGCGCCGACTTCTACGCCCGCTGCGCCGAGCACTCCGGGCTGGCCGCCGCGCTGGGGGGCGCGGGGCTGCTGGTGGGGCCGATGAGCGCGGACGAGCTGCGGGACGTGGTGGTGAAGCCGGCGCAGGCAGCGGGGCTGACGGTGGAGCGGGAGCTGACCGCGCGGATCGTCGAGGAGGTCCTGGACGAGCCGGGCGGGCTGCCGATGCTGTCGCACGCCCTGCTGGAGACCTGGCGGCGGCGGCGCGGCCGGATGCTGAGCCTGGCCGCGTACGAGTCGGCCGGCGGGGTGCGCGGCGCGATCGCGGCGAGCGCGGAGGCGGTGTACGGGGAGCTGTCGGACCAGCAGAAGCGCGCCGCGCGGCAGTTGCTGCTGCGGATGGTCGAGCCGGGCCAGGGCGCCCCGGACACCCGGCGCCCGCTGGGCAACACGGAACTCCAGGAGTGGAGCTGCACGCACGTGTCGGCGGTCGTGGAGGCGCTGACCCGGGCCCGGCTGCTGACCGGCGACGAGGACGGGCTGCATCTGGCGCACGAGTCGCTGATCACGAGCTGGCCCCGGCTGCACGCGTGGATCGACGAGGACCGCGCGCGGCTGCGCCACCACCGGGCGCTGACGGAGGCGGCCCGGCTGTGGCTGGAGCACGACCACGACCCGGGCGCCCTGTACCGGGGCACCCGGCTGGCGCGCGCCGAGGAGCTGTTCCCCCACTACAGGGACGACCCGGCGCTGACCGTGACCGAGCGGTACTTCCTGGCCGCCGGGGTGGCGGCGCGGGAGGCGGAGGCCAAGGACGCGGCGCGGGTGACGCGCCGGGCCCGGGTCCTCATGACAACGCTGTCGGCGGTGATGGCGGTGGCCCTGATCACGGGGCTCGCCGCCTGGCAGCAGCACCGGGACAACCTGAACCGGGACACGGACGACGCGGCCCGCCGGCTCGCGGACGTCGCCGACGCGCTGCGCACGACCGACCCTCGCACCGCGCAGCTCCTCGGGGTCGCCGCCTGGCGGCTGTCCCCGCTGCCGGAGACCCGCCGGGCCCTGCTGGGCTCGCTGGCGCAGCCGGAGACGGACACCTTCACCGACCCGGCGCCCGGCGACCGCCCCTCGCGTTTCCTCACCGACTCCGGCCGCACGCTGGTCAGCGTGAGCGGACTGACCTGGCGCGCCTGGGACGTGGCGAGCGACCGCGCGCGGGGCGCGGGCACCTTCCCCGACGGGTACGTCGTGTCCGTCTCCCCCGAGGGCCGGCTCCTCGTCGTCCAGCGCCCCGACGGCACCACCCGGCTGTGGGACACGGCGGCCAAGAGGTGGACGGGCGGGCCGGCGCCGACCGGCACGACGGTGGACGTGCCCGGCGGGGGCGGGGTCCTGGTGGAGAACGACGTCGGCGACGGCGTCGTACGGGTGCGTTCGGCGGGCGACGGCCGGATCCGGTTCGCCACCCCGTCGTCCACCACGGTGAGCCCGGTGGCCGGCGCCGACGGCCGGCTGGTCGCCGTGTGCCCCGCCGGGAAGGGGCCGCGCCTGTACGACGCCGCGCGGGGCCGGCCGCTGCCCGGCGGCTGGGAGAAGGCGTCCGGGGTCTGCGGTGACACCCACGCCCAGCTCACCCTCGGCCGCGGCCGGTTCGCG
Source organism: Streptomyces sp. AMJ-169 (assembly GCF_055597585.1). Taxonomy (NCBI): domain Bacteria; kingdom Bacillati; phylum Actinomycetota; class Actinomycetes; order Kitasatosporales; family Streptomycetaceae; genus Streptomyces; species Streptomyces sp. AMJ-169. The sequence continues at coordinate 377,931 of NZ_JBVLTJ010000009.1, read as the reverse complement.
GTCCTGTCGGCGACGGATCTGCGGGTGTGGGACACCGCGTCGGGCCGGCAGCTCGCCGACCTGGCGACGGCGCCCGGCACGTCCGACGCGGCGCTGAGCGCGGACGGCGCCTTCGTCGCGGTGACCGACCCCGACGAGATCAAGGTGTGGCGGCTGTCCGACCCCACGTCCCCGGTCTTCCGCCACCCCCTCAACAACCAGTACCTGTACGACCGGATCACCTGGGACTCCGCCCGCCCCCTGCTGCGCTACCTCGAGGGCGGCACCGTCCACACCCTCGACCTGTCGGCGGCGGCCACCCCTGCCTGGGCCGCGCGCCCGCTGGACGGGGCCTGGCTCAGCGCGGACGGCGCCACCCTCGCCACCGCCGAACGCGCCCGCTCCGGCTACCGCTTCCAGCTGCGCGCCACCCGCGACGGCAAGGTCACCGCCGCCCTGCCGCCCCCGCGCCCGCCGACGTCGCCCGCCCCGCTCACCGGCACGCAGCCGCTGCTGGCGTTCAGCCCCGACGGCTCCGCCCTCGCCTACGGCACAGCCGCGCCCGGCCAGGGCGGTGTCACCCAGTACGTCACCCTGTGGGACACGGCCGCGGGCCGGGCGCGGACCACGCTGGACCTGACGGGAGCGGCCGGCGGCCTCCTCGACCTGGCCGTCGACGCGGGCGCGCGCACCCTGTACGCGGTGCGCTCGCCGTCCCTCGGGGTGCTGAGCACCGAGGCGTGGGACACCGCGCGCGGGCGCCGCACCGGGATACCGGCGGCCGACGGCATCCGCCTCGCGCTGCGCCCCGACGGGCGGCTGCTGCTGAGCGACGACCGCGCGGTCGCCCTGCCCTCGGGGCGGCTCGCCAACCCCGACCTCGCCCAGGGCTCCGGCACGGACGTCCTCGCCTTCGCCCCGGACGGCTCCCGGCTCGCGGCCGGCGACCACAGCGGGCGGGTGAGCCTGTGGGACGGGGCGGCCCGGCAGCGCGCCGGGGTGCTGCGCAACCTGTTCCCGGCCCCCTTCGGCGAGCTCACCGAGCTGGTCAGCGCCCTCGCCTTCAGCCCGGACGGCACCACCCTCGCCGTCGGCGGCGACGCCGGCACCCTCCAGCTGTGGGACACCGCGACCCAGCAGCCCCTCGGCGGCCCCCTGCCGACGTCCGGCGACGCGATCAGATCCCTCGCGTTCGGCCCCGACGACACGACGCTGTACGCGGCCGGCGACCATGTCCCGCTCCAGACCTACGACATAAAGCCGGACCGGGTCGCGGCGCGGGTGTGCGCGCGGACCGGGGGGACGGGGCTGAGTCCGGCGCAGTGGCGGGTGTACGTGCCGGGGGTGCCGTACCGGAAGATCTGCTGAGGTTCAGATCCACGTTCAGATCCACGTTTCAGATCCACAAGGAACCCTCAGAAAGCTCTCATGTTACCCACAGAAAACCCTGAGCCTTTTCCTTATCCCACGTTGATTTCCTGGCGCGGCGGCGCCTGTGTAATTGAGTCCAGCGAAAGGGAATTCACCCCGGATTCCCCGCTGAAAGGGAAAGGGCCATGGTTATGGCACGTCGCAATTCTGGTCGCGTCAAGCGATTCGCCGCCGCCACCGGAGCGGTCACCGCTCTCGCCATGGGCACCGGCCTGCTGATGGCCCCGACGGCGTCCGCCGAGGACAAGCCGAGCATTCCGCAGCTGCTCCAGGCCTGCAACACCACCAGCAGCTACTGCAAGTTCCACCCGCAGAAGCTCACGGACTACGTCGGCCCGAACCACCTGGTCGGCTCCCCCACCTACAACTGCGGCAACGGCGAGGGCGAGTTCGGCGTCGGTGGCGAGGACACGACCGGCTCCAGCGACTCCATCGGCGTCGCGATCACCGCCACCGCCGGTTTCGCGGAGGTCTACGAGGTCAGCTTCCAGGCCAGCTACGGCCACTCCTGGGAGCGCAGCCACACCGACAGCGAGTCGTTCACGAAGCACCTGGAGCCCGGCGACAAGGGCTGGATCGAGCGCGGCACCCCGAAGCAGAAGGTCCTCGGCTGGTACGAGATCCAGTTCAAGAACCGCTACTACGGCCACTTCGACTGGTACATCAACAACTACGAGGAGTCCGGCTTCGACACCTCGCACCCGAGGGCCGGCTACGTCAACCTCAAGAGCGCGCCGATGACGGCGGACGAGAAGCGCCAGCACTGCGGCTGACCCGCTGAAGGAGCCGTCCCCGTGACCCTTGTGCGCGCCGCCGCCCTCGCCGTCTGCTCGCTCGCCGTCCTCACCGCCTGCGCGGCCGGCGGCACCGACAGACCCGACGATCACTCGGACTGCGCCGGTACGACCGTGATCGGCACCGACGCCTCGCCGGAGAGCCGGGCCGTGGCGGCGCTCTACGGAGACCTCCTCACGGCGGCCGGGGAAGGGGTGCGGATGTCGGCCACCCGGTACGCGTCCGCCCCCGACACCGTCCGCGCCGTCGCCGCGGGCCGGCTCGACCTCGCCCCGGCGTACGAGAGCACCACCCTGGGCGCGCTGCCGCCGGCCCAGGTCCAGCCCGGTGACATGGACACCACGCTCAGCATGGCCCTGCCCGTCGGCGTGGACGCCCTCCCGCCGGCGGCGGCCCAGCGCGGGGTCGCTGTCACCGTCAGCGGCCCGGCCGCCCGCCGCCACGGCCTGCGCGGTATCGCCGACCTCGGCCGGGCGGGCGCCGCCCTGACCGTCGGCGGCGCGGCGGCCCGCGACCCCGACGCCCCCTCGGCCACCGCGCTGCGCCGGGCGTACGGCGTCACGCTCACCCCGGACGGCACGTCGGACGCGGCGGACGTGCAGCTCCTGCGCGGCACGGACCCGGAGATCGCCCGCGAGGGCCGGGTCGTGCTCGCCGATCCCGCGGGCGCGGCCCCGCCGGAGCACGTCTTCCCGCTGATCAGCGCGCCCTGTGCGCGCCCTGCCGGGCGGGCGGCACTGGCCCGGCTCAACGGTGTGCTGACGACCGGGGAGCTGGCGGGTCTGGCGGCGGCGGTGAACTCCGGCGAGAGCCCTTCGAAAGCGGCCGGAGCCTGGCTGCACGCCAAAGGGATACGGCCCTGAAAAAGGGCCCCGAGTCCCTCTCCTTTCTCCCCCACTCAGAAATCAGGTACCCCATGAAACTCCGTAAGAAGGTCACCGTGGCCGCCCTCGCCGGCGCCGCCGCCCTCGGCGTCCTGGCGACGCCCGGTACGGCCCTGGCCGGCGACAAGTACGGCCAGATCCAGGTGTGCAGCCAGTCCAATGAGCCGGTGCGGTTCTACCTCGTCGGCGAGAACCAGCACGGCGACTGGGGCGGCTCCCGCTTCTGGGACGTCGCGCCGCACGGCTGCACCACCGCGAGCGACTACTGGTGGACCCTCGGCCGCTCGGTCGAGTTCCACCACCGCAAGCCGAGCACCGGCTGGCGCTGGGAGCAGCGGGTCCTGCCGGCCAACGGCACCAACGACGGCGGGACGGTCACGCTGGTCATCGGCTGAGGCCGAAGCCGGCGTCTCTGAGGCCGGAGCCGACGTTTCTGAGGCCGAAGCCGACGTTTCTGAGGCCGAAGCCGGCCCAGCGCTTTTCGAAGCCCCCATGCGGAAGGTCCGCAGGTTCCTTCAAAGGACCTGCGGACCTTCCGCGTACCGGGCGGCCTCTGCTCCAAGGGTCAGGCGGCATGCACCAGATACCCCGCCCCCCGGACCGTACGGATCAGACACCGCCCGGAGTCGTCCAGCTTCCGCCGCAGGGTGTACACGTACGTCTCCACGACCCCCGACTCCCCCTGGAACCCGTAGTTCCACACCGTGTCGAGGATCTCCCCCTTGGACACGACCTTCCCGGCGTTGCGCAGGAGCAGCCGCAGCAGCTCGAACTCGGTCGCGGAGAGCGCGACGGGATGCCCGTGCGCCCACACCTCCCGGGTGTCCTCGTCCATCTCGACCCCGCCCGCGCGCAGCCGCCGCTCCTCCGCGAACGGAACCCGCCCGCCGCCGCGCCGGCACCGCCGCACCAGCGCCCGCAGCCGCGCGCTCACCTCGGAGACGTCGAAGGGGACGGTCACGTAGTCGTCACCGCCCATGGCCAGCGCGTGGCACTTGTCCATGACGTCCGTCCGCGCACTGAGGAACATGATCGGTACGTCGATCCCGGCCGCCCTCAGCTGCCGGCACACCTCGACCCCGCTCCCGTCGGGCAGGGCGGTGTCGAGCAGCACGACGTCGGGTGCGCGCCGGCACACCTCGCCCATCGTCTCGGCTCCCGTGGCCACGGAGTGCGCGTCGAAGCCGAGGAAGCGCAGCGCCGTCACGAGCGTCTCGGACAGGGTGGTCGATTCCTGGCTGACCAGCACGTGCAGGTGGTCAGGTACACATGGTTCATAGTTCCCCATGCGCCGAGCCTGACAAGAAGAACCTTTGTCTACGCACACCGCCGGGTCACTTCAGACAACTCCCGCGTCACATTTCCGCCCGACAGTGCTCTCCTGCTCACGGGGAGTGATGCCCCTTTCGGCGGGTCCGGGAGCAGGCCAGGGGGTGACCGGCTCTCCCACCGGTCACCCCCTGGGGCTCACGCGCCCGGAACGATCAGGTGATGTTCCAGGTGTTGGTGTTCGGTGCGGTGTAGCTGTTCACGCGGATGATGGAGTTGGGCCCGCAGTTGTTCCGGTGCCACTCGAAGCGGACGGTGTCGCCGCTGGAGACGCTGAAGGAGCTGATCTCGAAGCTGCCGCCGGCGTTGAAGCTGTAGGGGCCGCCCTGGCGGCCGGAGCCGCTCGGCGGCTCGTCGCTGATGTACACACAGTTGGCGCCGCTGGGGATCGCCGAGACGCTGACGTTGATCTGGGTGATCGTGGCGGCCGAGGCGGGCGAAGCCGCGAGGGCGACGGCCGAGGCCGCGGCGACGACGGTCGCCGCCGCGACGTGACGGGCACGCGTACGCATGTTCATCGTGATGCTCTTCCATAAGGTGGAACAGTGGGACAGGTCCCACCTTCTCCGGACGTGATCTTCCTCCAATAGAGGCAAACGTCATCGGTGCACACTTGACGGATGATCACGAACAAATCGCTCACGGTCACCCTGATCAGCGGCGGCGGCCCGGCCCCCGACGTACCCGCCGGCGTCCGGCTGCGCCCGGTCCGCGAGCCGGCCGCCACCGGCCCCCTCGGCGATGTGATCCTCTTCCACGGCCCCGGCCTGGCCCCGGAGCTGGCCCGGCTGCGGCGGACGCGGGACGGCATACCGCCCGCCGTCTTCCTCGCGCCCCGCCTCGACCACGACGACGCCTGCCTGGCCTTCGACCACGGCGCGGCCGGCTACCTCCTGGAGGGCCGCTACGGCTTCCTCCTCGCCGAGGCCCTGCGCTACGCGGTCCTCGGCGGCTGCGTCCTCGACCCGCTGATCGCGGCGGAGCAACTGGACACGACGGTCCCCCGCCGCGCCACCGCCACCGCCGCCCCCGCCGCCCCGGGCCGGCTGACGCGGCGTGAGCACGAGGTGATGGAGCTGCTGGCGCGCGGGTACAGCGTGCGGGAGGTCGCGGGGGCGCTGGCGCTGACGGAGAAGACGGTGCGGAACTATCTGACGCGGGTGTACGAGAAGTTGGGGGTGAACTCGCGGGCGCAGGCGTTGCTGCGGTGGCGGCGGGTGGGGGTGTGAGCTGACGCGGGGCCCGCTGGGCGCTGGGGGCTGCGCCCTGCCGACCCCTCGGGTCAGTTGGCCTCGCCCCCGTCCGTGAGCTGGTCGGCTGCTCTGTCCGTGAGCTGGTCGGCTGCCTCGCCCCCGCTCTGGTCGCCCCCGCTCTGGTCGAGCCAGCGGAGGATCGCCTGGGAGCGGGAGCCGACGTCCATCTTGCGGTAGATCCGGCTGAGTTGGTTGCGGACCGTCTTCGGTGTCAGCCACAGCTCGGCGGCCACTTCGCGTACCGGTCGCCCCGCGCAGAGGAGTTCCATGAGCCGGTGTTCGGCGCGGGTCAGACCGTACCGGTCGCGGGCGCGCGCCCGGGCCTCGGCGGCGCTGCGGATCTGGCGGGCGGCGATCGCCGGGTCGAGGACGCAACCACCGTGGACGGCGCAGAGCAGGGCGTGCGGGAGGAGGGCGGCGTAGCGGCCTTCCAGGAGGTAGCCGCGGGCGCGGCTCTCCAGGGCGAGGGTGACGTCCGGCCAGTCGAGGCGGGGCGCGAGGACGACGGCCGGGGGCGGTCCGCCGGGGCGCGCGGAGAGTCTACGCAGGTGGGGGGCGAGTCCGGTGCCGTACAGGAGGAGGACGTCGGTGTCGGGAGGGACGCGGTCGGGGTCAGTGACGACGCGCGCGGAGATGTCGTGGAGGAGGCCGGGGAGGAGGCTGGGGAGGGTTCGGTGGGGGGTGAGGACGGTGGTGGTGAGGCCGGTGAAGTGGGTGGGGTCGTACGGGGGGTTGAAGCAATCAGGCATGTGGGGGGTGTGGGGGTTGGGGATGGTGAACCCACGCTGGCTGTTCGGGAGTTGTCCATCACCCCCCGTTCGCCGGAGTAAACAACCCCGGGCGGTGCAGGTCACGCTGTAGGACCAGCTCAGGAGCCAAGGTCCCTCTATCGACCCTCATTCGCATGATTGGGATTGCATGCCTATAGTGATACTGAGTTTCACCCTCGGCGCCGGCCGAGCGGTGTCCCCTTCTCAGAGCTGTGTAGGAGTTGCGGAATGTCCTCTTTGCATGAAGAGACCGCGCTGGTCACCGGGTCGACCACCGGTATCGGCCGGGCCATCGCCGAGCTGCTGGCCGGCCGGGGCGCGCATGTCGTCGTCTCCGGACGGGACGCCGAGCGCGGCGAGGAGGTCGTGGCCGGGATCAGGGCGACCGGCGGCAAGGCCGACTTCGTACGGGCCGACCTGACCTCAGCCGACGGCGCCCGGCAGTTGGCGCAGGAAGCTCGGGCCGTCACCGGGCGGATCGACATCCTGGTCAACAACGCGGGGCTGTTCCCCTCCGGTCACACCGACGAGACGACGGAGGAGACCTTCGACGCGGTGTACGGCGTCAACGTCAAGGCGCCATTCTTCCTCGTCGCCGCGCTGGTCCCGGAGATGGCCGAGCGGGGCCGGGGCACGGTGGTGAACGTCAGCTCCTTCGTCGCCGACAAGCCCTCCCCCGACCGCGCCGCCTACTCCTCCTCCAAGGCCGCCCTGGACAACCTCACCAAGGCATGGGCGAAGCAGTACGGCCCCTCCGGCGTCCGCTTCAACTCGGTCGTACCGGGTCCGGTGGTGCCCGAGGAGCACCAGGAGGCCGCCGCGAGCGATCCGCGCGCGGCAGCCGCCCTGGAAGGGGTGCCCGCCCGGCGGTTCGGGTCCCCGCGCGAGATCGCGGAGGCAGTCGCCTTCCTCGCGAGCGACGACGCCGGCTTCGCGTACGGGGCTTTCCTGAACGTCGACGGCGGGGCGGGGTTGGCCTGAAGGGGGTGAGTTCCGGCGGGGGGGTGGGGGCTGGGGCAGCGGGGGTGAGGGGTCGGGTCGGCTGGGCTCGCGGGTCGGGTCGGGTTGGGCTCGCGGGTCGGGCCGGGTCGGCCGGGTGGAGTCGGGGGAGCTTGTGGGGCCGGCTGGGCTTGTGGGTCGGGCCTGGTCGGGTCAGGCAGAGTCTGATCGGCGGAGCTTGCGGGCCGAGGTGGCAGAGCTTGCGGGTCGAGTCGGGCTCGGTCTAGTCGAGTCGGGGAGCTTGCGAGGCCGGCTGGGCTTGCAGGCCGGGGCGGCTGGGCTTGCTGGCCGGGCCTGGCCGAGTCAGGTCGGGTCAGGTCGGGTCGGGTCGGGTCGGGTCGGGTCGGCCGAGCTTGCAGGTCGGCTGGTGAAGGCCGAGGGCCGGGTCGGCGGAGGTCGAAGGGGCCCGGGGCTAGCGGGGGCTGAGGACCGCGAACGCCTCGTCGATCAGCTCGACCAGGTCCCGGTCCCCGTCGGAGGCGGTCCAGTGATCGAGGGCGACGGCAAGGCAGTCGAGAGCGGCAGCGGCCTTCACCGCGAGGGGGAGCGGCGCGGGCGGGGCGACGACTCCATCGGCCTCGGCAGCTCGGTCGGTTCCGGCAACTCCAGCAACTCGATCGGCCCCGGCAACTCCAGCGGCTCGACCAGCTCCGGCGATTCCGACAGCTCCAGCAGTCCCGGCGGCTCGGTCGGTTCCGGCATCTCCAGCAGCTCGACCGGCTCCGGCGGCTCCGGCAACTCCAACGGCTTCGGCAGATCCGGCAGATCCAGCAACTCCAACGGTTCCAGCAGCTCCGGCAGCCCCAGCAGTCCCAACGGCTCGACCAGCTCCGGCGACTCCAGCACCTCCAGCAGCTCGACCAGCTCCGGCGGTTCCGACAGCTCGGTCGGCTCCAGCAGCCCCAGCAGCCCCAACGGCTCGGTCGGCTCCAGCAGCTCCAGCAACTCGGTCACCCCCACCCGCCCGATCGACCAGCGCCTGTACAAGAAGCGGCTGCCAGTCCCGATGCTGCTCCAACTGCCGCGCACAGAGCGCCGGAGTGCCCATCACCAGCCGGGTCAGGGCCAGTGCCCGGCGCGGATCCTCGCGGTACATCGGGGTGATCACATCGAGGCCGCGCCGCAGCGCCGTCCAGTCGTCCTCCCCGGCGGGACGCCCCCGCACCACATCCGCGACCTGTCGCCCATTCGCCTCGAAGGTGCTGAGGGCGACGTCCTCCTTCGTCCCGAAGTACCGCAGGAACGTGCTCCGCGACACCCCGGTCGCCGCCGCCAGATCATCGACGGTCACCTTGTCGAACCCTTTGTCCAGGAACAACTCCAGCGCGACGGGCGCGAGTTCCGCACGTACGGCGGCCCGTGCGATGTCCCTCGTGCGCGCACGTGTCGCCGCGCCATCAGCCTGTGCTCCCATACTCTGACCTGGCCCGTCGTTGATGCAATGGTGACTTTGGGTGCCCAGTATGGCACTTCGTCTCACAACGGTAACGGGACGGAACGAGACCGCCGGGGCCCTGGGGGCTCACACTCCGGTCACTTTCCTGATCCACTCCCGATGCGCGGCGACACTGCTGTACTCCTCCGGGCCGAAGCTGACGCCGACCTGCCTGCCCTTGTAGAACGCGGGGCCGCCGGAGTCGCCGGGCTCGGATTCGCCGGTGATCTTCTTGACCCGGACGGCCCGCCCGATCAGCTCGTCGTGATCGACGGCGGTCACGCGGTTGAGGGCGCTGCGCAGGTTCTTGGGCTGGGGCCCGACGCTGCCGTACCCGTAGATCTTCACGACCGCCCCCTTCACCGGGTCGGTGTGCGCCAGCTTCACGTGCTGTGCCCTGACCGGCTTGGCGAGGCGGAAGAGGGCGACGTCGTTCGGGTCGTCCGTATCAAGGTGTTCGACCTTCGTCACGGCAACCTGCGTGCCGTGACCGACGCGGGTGGAGCCCACGCGCACGGACATCTTGTTGCCGGGGTTGTCCTGGTAACAGTGGTTCGCGGTGAGGACCCAACGGTCACTCAGCATCGTGCCCGTGCAGGCGTAGTGGCCGTTGTTGTAGATCTGTACGACCCACGGCGCGGAGGTCACCGCCCTGCCTCCGCTGATCGCTTCCGCGGAGACGGCGGGGAGGGCGAAGCTCACGGCGAGGCCGACTCCGGCGGCGAGGGCGAGGCGTTGCTGGTGTCGCATGAGGGCTCCTTGACGGGGTGTGCGGACGGGGGTGCGCGGACGGGGTGTGTGCGAGTCGGTTGTCCGGTGCGGTTGTCCGGTGCGGGCTTGCTGGATCAACCTTCGCGGAGCAACCGCCCCCGCCACCTCGGCCGTTCGGCCGGAGTACCCGCCGGGCAGAGGGCCACAGCTCGTCCTTTCGGCCAGCCACCCCAGCCACCCCAACCGCCTCGGCCGGCCCAGCCACCTCCGCCACCCCAACCGACCCGACCAGCCACCTCCGCCACCCCAGCCGACCCCGACCAGCCGCCTCGGCCACCGCAGCCGCCCAGCCGGCCCCGACCAGCCACCTCGACCGCCCCGACCGCCCCGCCCCCCACACAAGGCCCGCATAACACCCGCATAACACCCGCATAACACCCGCATCCGCAGCCCTCCCCCGCCCACCTCACCCCCACCAGTGCTATATGACACGATGCCGAAATGACTCTCACGGTCCCCCACCCGGACGTCGTGATCATCGGCGCCGGCGTCGTCGGCGCGGCCTGCGCCTACTACTGCACCGCCGCCGGCCTGCGCGTGACCGTCGTCGAGAGAGGGTCGATCGGCAGCGGCTCGACGAGTGCCGGCGAGGGCAACATCCTGGTCTCCGACAAGGAGCCGGGCCCCGAACTGGAGCTGGCCCTGCTGTCGGCCCGGCTGTGGCGGGAGCTCGGCGCGGAGCTGGACATCGAGTACGAGCCGAAGGGCGGCGTCGTCGTAGCGGGGTCCCCGCAGACCGCCGAGGGGCTGCGCGGGCTCACCGAAGGGCAGCGCGCGGCCGGGGTCGAGGCGGTCGACATCAGCGCCGGCGAACTCTTCGAACTGGAGCCCAACGTCACCCGGGAGGCGGTCGGCGGCGCCTACTACCCCCAGGACGCCCAGGTCCAGCCGATGCTGGCCGCCGCCCAACTACTGCGCAGGGCACGGGAGTCGGGGGCCGTCGTACGCACCGGAACGGAGGTCACCGGGTTCGTGCGCGACCCGTGCGGTGCGGTCACCGGGGTGCGGACGACGGCCGGGACGCTCCACGCGCGGTGGGTTATCAACGCCGCCGGCACCTGGGCCGGGCAACTCGCCGCCCTCGCGGGCGCGCGCGTACCCGTCCTCCCCCGGCGCGGCTTCGTCCTGGTCACCGAACCGCTCCCGCGCGTGGTGCGGCACAAGGTGTACACGGCGGAGTACGTCGCGAACGTCGCCAGCAGCGACGCGGGCCTGGAGACCTCGGTGGTCGTCGAGGGCACCCGCGCGGGGACCGTCCTGATCGGCGCGAGCCGCGAACGCGTCGGCTTCGACCGGCGGTTGTCCCTGCCGGTGCTGCGCAGACTCGCCGCCCAGGCGATCGGCGTGTTCCCGTTCCTCGCGGACGTGTCCCTGCTGCGGAGCTACGTCGGCTTCCGCCCGTACTGCCCCGACCACCTCCCCGTCATCGGCCCCGACTCGCGCGCCCCCGGCCTGCTGCACGCCTGCGGCCACGAGGGCGCCGGCATCGGCCTGTCCGCCGCGACCGGCCACCTCCTGGCCCGGCACCTCACCACCGGCCACCCCGCCCCGGCCCTGACGGCATTCCGCCCGGACCGCTTCGAGGAGACGCCCGCATGACCCCACCCGAGGCCCGCACACCCCCGCCCGGCGAAGCCCGCATGCCCCCGCCCGGAGCCCGTACGACCCAGCCGAACGCCGGGACACCCCCACCCGGAACCCCCAACTCCCCACCCGAAGAAGCCCAGTTCACCTTCACCTTCGACAACACCCCCATCCCCGCCTCCCCCGGCCAGACCCTCGCCGCCGCCCTCATCGCCTCCGGCCGCCGCTCCTGGCGCACCACCCGCGTGGAGGCCCGCCCCCGCGGCGTCTTCTGCGGCATCGGCGTCTGCTTCGACTGCCTCATCACCGTCAACGGCCGCCCCAACCAACGCGCTTGCCTGACGGAGGCCCACCCCGACGACGTGGTCGTCACCCAGGAAGGAGCCGGCCATGACGACCTCGCCTGCTGAGCGCTACGACGTCGCGGTGCTCGGCGCGGGCCCGGCCGGCCTCTCCGCCGCCGTGGCCGCCGCCTCCCAGGGCGCCCGGACAGCCCTGATCGACGCAGCGCCCCGCCCCGGCGGCCAGTACTGGCGCCACCGCCCAGGAGCCGACGGCACCCTGCACCACGACTGGGCCCAATTCACAGAGCTACGAGCTGAATTGACGGCTCATCAACTACTCGACCACCACCCCGCCCACTCCATCTGGCACGTGGAACGCACCCCCTCAGGCTTCACCACCCACACCACCACCGACGACCACCCCCGCACCTTCCACAGCCGCACAGTGATCGTCGCGACCGGCGCCTACGACCGCCAACTCCCCTTCCCCGGCTGGACACTTCCCGGCGTCTACACGGCCGGCGCTGCCCAGGCCCTCCTCAAAGGCCAGGGCGTGCTCGCCGGACAACGCGTCGCCGTCGCCGGCACGGGCCCCTTCCTCCTCCCGGTCGCCGCGGGCCTGGCCGACGCCGGCGCCGACGTCGTGGGCGTCTTCGAGGCGGGCCGGCCCACCGCCTTCGCCCGCCACCCCCTCACGACCGCCCGCAACCTGCCCAAACTCACCGAGGGCGCGGGCTACTTGAGGACTCTCCGCACGCATCGGGTGCCGTACCGGACGCGTACGGCGGTCGTCGCCGCGCACGGCACGGACGGCGTCACCGGGGTCACCGTGGCCCGGCTCGACGCGCGCTGGCGGATCGTCCCCGGCAGCACGCGCGAGATCGCGTGCGACACGGTGGCCGTCGGCTACGGGTTCACCCCGCAGACCGAACTCCCCCTCCAACTCGGCTGCGAGACACGGCTGGACGCGGACGGCAGCCTCGTCGCGCGCGTGGACACCCGGCAGCGGTCGACGGCGGCCGGCGTGTACGTCGCCGGGGAGGCGTGCGGTGTCGGAGGCGCCCAGCTGTCCGCCGTAGAAGGTGAACTCGCCGGTCTGCACGCGGCGTTGGTGACCACGGGGGCCGTACCGGAGCGGCGGCGGCTCGCGCGGCTGCTGCGCCGAAGGGGCGTCCAGCGGGCGTTCGCGGCGGCGCTGCACGCGGCGTACCCGGTGCCGGACGGCTGGCAGGGGTGGCTGCGGGACGACACCGTCGTGTGCCGGTGTGAGGAGGTCAGCGTCGGTGAAGTCCGGTCGGCCGTCCGCGAGTTGGGGGCGAGTGAGCCGCTCGCGGTGAAGCTCGCGGTACGGCCCGGGATGGGGCTGTGCCAGGGGCGGGTGTGCGGGTACGCGACCGCGTGCCTCGTGAGCGGCACGCCGACCGCCGACGGGCTGCGCGGGCTGTCCGCACGGCCGGTGGCCCAGCCGCTGACCTTGGGGGCACTGGCAACGGGGGGTAAGGGAAGCCCAGTTGACCCATGACCGCACACCCATGACAGCCAACTCCCCCCTATGTAGTGTGATATATCACTGTCCCCCTCACCACTGCCCCCTCACCACTGCCCCCTCACCACTGCCCCCATCGCTGCCCCCACCGGAGGTGCCCATGACCCAGCCCAAGCCCTGGCACGGCGTGCTCGTCGCCACCGCCCTCCCCCTGCGCCCGACGGCCGAAGACACCACCCTGGCCGTCGACTTCGACGGCTACGCCGAGCACGTCACCTGGCTCGCGGCGAACGGCTGCGACGGCGTCACCCCGAACGGCTCGCTCGGCGAGTACCAGAACCTGACCCCCGAGGAGCGCGCCCGCGTGGTGACGACGGCCGTGGCCGCCGCCCCGGAGGGTTTCTCCGTGATGCCGGGCGTCGCCGCCTACGGCTCCGGCGAGTCCCTGCGCTGGGCCGAACAGGCCGCCGAGGCGGGCGCGGCGGCCGTGATGCTGCTGCCGCCGAACTCCTACCGGGCCGACCGCCGCGCGGTCGTCGCCCACTACCGCGAAGTGGCCCGCGCGGGGCTGCCGGTGGTGGCGTACAACAACCCGTACGACACGAAGGTCGACCTCGTCCCGGAGCTGCTGGCGGAGCTGTACGAGGAGGAACTGATCGTCGGCGTCAAGGAGTTCTCGGGGGACGTCCGCCGCTACTACCAGATCAGTGAACTCGCCCCGGGGCTCGACATCTTGGCCGGCAGCGACGACGTCTCGCTGGAGCTGGCGATCGCCGGTTCGCCGGGCTGGGTCTCCGGCTACCCCAACGCATTGCCGCGCGCCTGCGCCGAGTTGTGGCGCTCGGCCTCGGCGGGCGACCTGAAGACCGCGCTGCCGCTGTACCGGCTGCTGCATCCGCTGCTGCGCTGGGACTCGCGCACCGAGTTCGTCCAGGCCATCAAGCTCAGCATGGACCTGGTCGGCCGCTACGGCGGCCCCTGCCGTCCGCCGCGCGTCGAACTCACCGAGGAACAGGCGCTGTTGGTGCGTACGGCGACGGAGAAGGCCGTCGCGGAAGGGCTCGTCTGACGATGCGCAGCAGCCGTGTCTTCCACGCCGTCGACTCGCACACCGAGGGCATGCCGACCCGGGTGATCACGGGCGGGGTCGGGGTGATCCCGGGGGCGACGATGTTCGACCGCCGCCGTCACTTCGTCCAACACCTCGACCACGTACGCAAGTTCCTCATGAACGAGCCGCGCGGGCACGCGGCGATGAGCGGGGCGATCCTCCAGCCGCCGACCCGTCCGGACGCCGACTTCGGGGTGCTGTACATCGAGACGTCGGGGTGTCTGCCGATGTGCGGGCACGGCACGATCGGCGTGGCGACGGTGCTGGTGGAGACGGGGATGGTGACGGTCGAGGAGCCGGTCACGACGATCCGGCTCGACACCCCGGCGGGGCTGGTCGTCGTCCAGGTCCGCGTCGAGGACGGCTCGGCCAGGTCGGTGACCTTGCGCAACGTCCCGTCGTTCGCGCTGGCCCTGGACCGGACGGCCAAGGTGCCGGGCTGGGGCGAGGTTCCCTACGACATGGCGTTCGGCGGCAACTTCTACGCCATCGTCCAACTCGACGATCTGGGGCTGCCGTTCGACCGCGCGCACAAGAACCGGCTCATGGACGCGGGCCTGGCGATCATGGCGGCCGTCAACGAGCAGGACCGGCCGGTGCACCCCGGGAACCCCGAGATCGGCGGCGTCCACCACGTCTATCTGGCGGCCCCCGGCTCCACCCCGGCGCACTCGCGGCACGCGATGGCCATCCACCCCGGCATGTTCGACCGCTCCCCCTGCGGCACCGGCACGAGCGCCCGCATGGCCCAGTTCCACGCGCGCGGACTCCTGCCGCTGCACACGGAGTTCCGCAACGAGTCCTTCATCGGCACCCATTTCACCGGGGAGTTGGTGGCCGAGACCGAGGTGGCGGGCGTACCGGCGGTGGTCCCGACGGTAACAGGGCGCGCGTGGATCACGGGGACCGCGCAGTACCTGTACGACCCCGACGACCCGTTCCCCGAGGGCTTCGAGCTGTGAGTAAGTCCCTTGAGTTCCAAGAGAGTTGCCCCAGCTGTGAGAGAAGGACCTGAGATGAGCGCGGACGTCCGGCTGCCCTCGTTCCGTGGCCGCCGCAACCTCCGTGAGGAGATCGCCGAGACCCTGCACGGGGCGGTGATCTCCGGCGAGATGAAGCCCGGCGTCGTCTATTCGGCGCCGAGCCTCGCCGAGCGGTTCGAGGTCTCCCCCACGCCGGTGCGCGAGGCGCTGCTGGACCTCGCGAAGGAGGGGCTCGTCGAGGTCGTACGCAACAAAGGTTTCCGCGTCACGGTGCTGTCCGCGAAGGAGTTGGACGACGTCACGGAGCTGCGGGCGCTGATCGAGCCGCCGACCGTGCGGCGGATCACCGAGCGGGGAGTGCCCGCGAAGGCGCTCAAGCGGCTGCGGCCCCTCGCGGCCGGGATCGAGAAGGCCGCCGCCCGGCGGGACTTCATCGCGCACGTCACCATCGACATGCAGTTCCATCTTGCGCTGCTCGAACTCGCCGACAATCCACGGCTGTTGGAGACCGTGCGGGCGCTGCGGACCAGCTCCCGCATCTATGGTCTGCGGCAACTCCCGGCCGGGGGCGCGCTGTTCGACTCCTCGCACGAGCACACGGAGTTGCTCGATCTGATCGAGGCGGGGGACGCGGCGGGGGCGGAGGAGCTGATGCGACGTCATATCGGGCATGTGCGCGGGATTTGGAGCGGAGAGCACGCCGCGGCTGAGGACACTCCAACACCGCCCCGATAGAGGCGAGTTGGCCCGGGCGGGACGGCCGGTGTGGGCGTCGGCAGGCCGGCCCGCCCGGGAGTCACACGGGCTACCGCCCGAAGTCCCGGCTCACGGCCCGAAGTTCCCGCTCACAGCCCGACGTCCCGGCTCCGGATGTCCTCCAGCGACTCCCGCCGCACCAGCAGCCGCGCGATCCCGTCCCGCACCGCGGCCACGGGCGGCCGGCCGACCAGGTTGTACCCGGAGGCCATCGACAGGTGGTAGGCGCCCGCGACGGGCACGGCGAGGAGGTCCCCGGGGCGCAGGTCGGCGGGGAGTTCGGCGTCCGCCGCGAGGATGTCGCCCGCCTCGCAGTGCCGGCCCACGACGGTCGTGCGGGCGAGGGCGGCCGTGCTGTGCCGGCCGGCCAGGCGGGGCGCGTAGCGGACGCCGTACAGGGCCGGGCGCGGGTTGTCGCTCATGCCGCCGTCGACGGCGGCGAAGGTGGTCGTACCGGTCCGTTTGACCGCGAGGACCCGGTAGAGGGCGATGCCGGCCGGGCCCGCTATGGCGCGGCCGGGTTCGACGAGCAGGCGGGGCACGGGCAGGCCCGCGGCGGCGCACGCGTCGGTGAGTTCGGCGCGGACCTTGCGGGCCAGGGCGGTCAGGTCGAGGGCCGGGTCGCCGGGGTGGTAGGCGATGCCGTGCCCGCCGCCGAGGTCGAGTTCGGGCAGCAGCAGCCCGTGCTGCTCGCGCAGCCTGGCCATGAGCCCGACCATGCGGCGTACGGCGACGAGGTACGGCTTGACGCTGGTGATCTGGGAGCCCAAGTGGCAGTGCAGGCCGGTGAGTTGCAGCTGGGGCTGGTCGAGGATGCGGGCGATGGCGTGCTGGGCGTGGCCGTCGGCGATGGAGAGGCCGAACTTCTGGTCGTCGGTGCCGGTGCGGATCTTCTCGTGGCCGCCCGCGCTGATGCCGGGCACGACGCGGACCATGACTCTCTGGTGGCCGCCGGGGCCGACGGCGGCGGCGAGCCGGGCGATCTCGGAGGGGCTGTCGATGACGATGCGGCCGACGCCGAGGCGCAGCGCCGCCTCCAGGTCGCGGGGCGACTTAGCGTTGCCGTGCAGGACGATGCGGTCCGCCGGAAAGCCTGTGGTGACGGCGAGTTCGAGTTCGCCGGCGGAGCAGACGTCGAGCCCGAGCCCTTCCTCCTCGACCCAGTGGGCCATCGCCCGGCACAGGAACGCCTTGGCCGCGTACAGGACTTCGGCGGCGGGGAAGGCGTCGCGGTAGGTGCGGCAGCGGTCGCGGACCTCGGCCTCGTCGAGGACGTAGACGGGGGTGCCGAACCGCTCGGCGAGGTCGGCGAGTTGAACGCCGCCCACGGAGAGGTCGCCGGACACGGGCTCGGTCGTGGAGGCGGGCCATATGGCCAACTCGCCGGACGTGACGGGTTCGTGGACCGTGGTCATCGGGGCTCCTCCCTCAACGCAGCGCGGAGACGTCGGAGTTGACCGTGGTCTGCGGGTCGACCGTGACGACGGTGACGCCGAGCGGCTCGGTCAGCTCGCGCAGCGCGGGCTCGGCCAGCTCCATCCAGGCCTGCCCGCTGCCGAGGGTGGCGGTGAGCCGTCCCACGGAGGTGAAGCCGACGGCCGTGCGGGCGCCGAGCGAGGTGCGGAAGAGCCGGGCCGCACACCCGGACGGGCCCGGCCGGACCGGGACGTACAGGGGTCCGGCCGGGAACCGATCGGAGGGCTCGGAGTCGTCGCCGTACAGGACTTCGGTCATGTCGCTGCCTCCAGGAGAGGTGGTCTGGTGGCCCCGGTCGCGGGGAGGCGCTCCGGGGCTCGCTCCTGACGGTATGCCCGTTCCCCGGGGGGCGCGGACCCGCCCTGACGTGACGCTGACGATGTTTGGGGTGACCTTGACGCGGCGCTGACGGGAACTCATGTGCGGGCGGGGTCGTTATCTCCGCAAAGAGCGAGTTTCCGAGGGGAGGTGACTAAATATGAAGATTCGTCTGTTTTCGCGCCGCGGCCGCGGGCAGCGCCAGGACCATCGTCAGTCCGCCGCCCGGCGTGTCCTCCGCGCGCAGCGTCCCGCCGACGGCCTCGGCGAACCCGCGCGCGACGGCGAGGCCGAGGCCGACGCCCACTCCGCGCGGGGCGTCGCCGTAGCGCTGGAAGGGCTCGAAGATGCGGGACTTGGCGTCGTCGGGGACGCCGGGGCCGCGGTCGACGACGCGCAGCTCCACGCGGTCGCCCAGGGCGCTGGCGGAGACGAGGACCTTCGCGCGCGCGGGGCTGTGCTTGACGGCGTTCTCGACGACGTTGGCGACGGCCCGCTCCAGCAGCCCCCGGTCGACGTGGACCATGGGCAGCGTCTCCGGGATGTCGAGGTCGACGCTGTCCTCGGGGACGCCGCCGAGCGCCATGGGGACGACTTCGTCGAGGTCGGTCTCGCGCAGCACCGGGGTGACCGTGCCGGTCTGGAGGCGGGACATGTCCAGCAGGTTGCCGACCAGGTTGCCGAGGCGGTCGGCGCCCTCCTCGATCGCCTCCAGCAGCTCCGCCTGGTCCTGCGCCGACCACTCGACGTCGTCCGAGCGCAGCGACGTCACCGCCGCCTTGATGCCGGCGAGCGGGGTGCGCAGGTCATGACTGACGGCGGCCAGGAGCGCCGTACGGATGCGGTCGCCCTCGGCGAGTTCCTTCGCCCGGCCGGCCTCCCGGCGCAGCCGCTGGCGGTCGAGGGCGACGGCGGCCTGCGCGGCGAACGCGGCGAGGACGCGCCGGTCGGCGGCGGGCAGCACGCGCCCGCGCAGGGAGAGCGCCATGTGGTCGCCGACGGGTACGTCGACGTCGGCGTCCTCGGGGATGCCCGCGGGCCGGGGTCCCGCGCTGCCGGCGCACGTCCAGGGCTCGTTCTCGCCGGAGCGCTCCAGGAGGGCCGCCGACTCCATCCCGAAGGTCTCGCGGACCCGTTCGAGGAGCGCTTCGAGGCCGGTCTCGCCGCGCAGGACGTTGCCCGCGAGGAACGACAGGATCTCCGACTCGGCGCGCAGCCGGGCCGCCAGGTGGGTGCGCCGCGCGGCGAGGTCGACGACGGAGGCGACCGACACCGCGACGCCGACGAATATGGCGATGGCGACGATGTTCCTGGGGTCGGCGATCGTCAGGGCGTGCACGGGCGGGGTGAAGTACCAGTTCAGCAGCAGCGAGCCGACGACCGAGGAGGCGAGCGCCGGGTAGAGGCCGCCGATCAGGGCCGCCGCGACCGTCAGGGTGAGGTACAGCAGCATGTCGTTGGCGAGGCCGACGTCGAACGCCTCCTGGGTGAGCAGCAGCGTCAGCAGCGCGGGCCCGAGCACGCCGGTCGCCCAGCCGGCGAGGGCCCGGGAGCGGCCGAGGCGGGCCCCGCGCGCGGCGGGCAGTCCGCGTCCCTTGCCGGCCTCGCCGTGGGTGATGAGGTGGACGTCGAGGTCGGGTCCCGAGTCGCGGGCGACGGTGGCGCCGACGCCGGGCCCGAGGACGTGGCTCCAGCTGCGCCGCCGGGAGACGCCGAGCACTATCTGCGTGGCGTTGACCCCGCGCGCGAAGTCGAGGAGCGCGGCGGGGACGTCGTCGCCGACGACATGGTGGAAGGTGCCGCCCAGGTCCTCGACCAGCGTGCGCTGGAGGGCGAGTTCGCGGGGCGAGGCGCCGGTGAGGCCGTCGCTGCGGGAGATGTACACGGCGAGGACTTCACCCCCGGCGCCCTTCTCGGCGAGCCGCGCGGCGCGGCGTACGAGGGTGCGGCCTTCGGGGCCCCCGGTGAGGCCCACGACGATGCGTTCGCGCGAACCCCAGATCGTGGACACCTCGTGTGCGCTGCGGTACTCGGTGAGGTAGGCGTCGACGCGGTCGGCCACCCACAGCAGGGCCAGCTCCCGCAGGGCGGTGAGGTTCCCGGGACGGAAGTAGTTGGCGAGGGCCGCGTCGACCTTGTCGGGCCGGTAGATGTTGCCGTGCGCCATACGGCGGCGCAGCGCCTCGGGGGACATGTCGACCAGCTCGATCTGGTCGGCGCGCCGGACGACCTCGTCGGGGACGGTCTCGCGCTGGCGCACCCCGGTGATGGACTCGACGATGTCGCCGAGGGATTCGAGGTGCTGGATGTTGACGGTGGAGACGACGTCGATGCCGGCCGCCAGCAGTTCCTCGACGTCCTGCCAGCGTTTGGCGTTGCGCGAGCCGGGGACGTTGCTGTGCGCGAGTTCGTCGACGAGGGCGACACGCGGGCGGCGGGCGAGGACGGCGTCGATGTCCATCTCGCCGAAGACGGCGCCCCGGTGCGTGAGGGAGCGCCGCTCGATCTGCTCCAGGCCGTGCAGCATCACCTCGGTGCGCGGCCGGTGGTGGTGCTCCACGAAGGCGACCACGCAGTCGGTGCCGCGCTCGATGCGGCGGTGGGCCTCGGAGAGCATGTGGTAGGTCTTGCCGACGCCGGGCGCGGCGCCGAGGTAGATGCGGAGCTTGCCGCGTGCCATGGCGTCCCTCTGGGGAGAACGGGCTGGTCAGGGGCGGGGGATGCGGAAACGCAGCCGGCAGATCACGGCGCCGGTCTCGCGTCGTACGGCGTGGGCGACGACGGCTCCGCGCTGGTTCTGGAGCAGCTGCTGCCAGAGGTGTTCGGGTTCGGTCTCCGGTATCAGGACGGTGACCTGGGTGCCCGGTTCGGCGGCGGCGCAGTCGCGGACGTACGCGGCGATCGGCCGGCCCAGGGAACGGCGCTCCCAGGTGAGCGTGACCAGCGGGACGCCGGGGTCCCAGTCGGCCCAGGCCCGCTCCAGGGCGTGCAGGGCGGCGCGGTCCTCGGGGTCGGGGTGGCAGACGGTGACCGCGCGGACCTCGTCGCCCAGCGAACCGGCGGCCGTGAGCGCCTCGGAGGTCAGCCGGGACAGGGTGGAGACGGGGACGAGAACCAACGACCGTTCCCGGTGCGGATGTTCAGGAGTGCGGCCGAGCCCGAGCCGCTCACCGATCCGGCCGTACGCGCGGTGCACGGCCTCGAAGGCGGCGACCAGGATCGGCAGCGCGACGACGATCAGCCAGGCGCCCTCCTCGAACTTGCTGACGGTGACGACGACGGCCGCGACCCCGGTGAGCACCGCCCCGAACCCGTTGAGCAGCGCCTTCCCGTGCCATCCGGGGCCGCGCTCCAGCCTCCAGTGCCGGACCATGCCGACCTGGGCGACGGTGAAGCCGACGAACACGCCGATCGCGAAGAGCGGGACGAGGGTGTTGGTGTCGCCGCCGGAGAAGACCAGCAGGCCCGCGGAGACGGCGGCGAGGGCGAGGACGCCGTGCCGGTGGACCTGCCGGTCGGCCTTGAGCGCGAAGACGTGCGGCGCGTAGTTGTCCCGCGCGAGGAGCTTCAGCAGCACCGGCAGCCCGCCGAAGGAGGTGTTCGCGGAGAGCGCCAGCAGGATCATCGTCGCGAACTGGATGACGTAGAAAGCCCAGTTGTGCCCCAGCGCGGCGTCCGCGAGCTGGGCGAGGACGGTGACGCCCGCGACCGGCTGGAGATGGAACCGCCCGATGAGCACGGACAGCCCGATGAGCATCAGCCCGAGGACGGCGCCCAGGGCGACCTCCGCGCGCTGGGCGCGCCGCACGCGCGGGACGCGGAAGGAGGGCACGGCGTTGGCGATGGCCTCGACGCCGGTCAGCGCGGCGCACCCGGAGGCGAACGCCTTCAGCAGGAGCAGCGCGCCGACACTGGTGGCGTTGCCGGCGACCACGGAGGCGTGCCCCTGGGCAGCGGCCGTGCTCACGGGGGCGTCCCGGAAGAGCCCGACAACGATCAGCACGAAGATCGACCCGACGAACACGGCGGTCGGCACGACGAACGCCTTCGCGGACTCCACGATCCCGCGCAGGTTCACCCCGGTGATCAGCACGAGCACGGCCAGGCACAGCCACAGCCGCTCGGGGTACAGCGAGGGGAACGCCGAGGTGAGCGCGGCGACCCCGGCCGTGACGGCGACGGCCACGTTCAGGACGTAGTCGAGGACCAGCGAGGCGGCGGCGGCAAGGCTGGTGCGCGCCCCGAGGTGCGCCTTGGCGACGGCGTAGGACCCGCCGCCGTCCGGAAAGGCCGCGATGACCTGCCGGTACGACGCGACGAGCACCGCCAGCAGCGCGGCGATGGCGAGCGTGACCGGCATGGTGAAGCCCAGCCCGTGCGCGCCGGCGGCGGCGAGGACGAGGACGATCGCCTCGGGGCCGTACGCGACCGAGGCCATGGCGTCCAGGGAGAGCGCGGCGAGGCCGGTGACGGCGGTCAGCCGGTGCCGTTCGCCGGGGTCGGGCGGCTCCTCGCCGGCGGGGACTTCCGGCAGGGTGGTCAGGACGGACATGGCACGTGCTCCTTCGTCACTCCGGCCGCGCACCGGGGTGACGTGTGCACGGGTGCCCTCAGGGTGCGGGTGCCTCGGGGGGCCGCCGGGACTTCCTTGCGGGTTCTTCGCGCCGATCGGGGGGACTTTGACGGGATCTTGACGGGGGTGGGGGTGCGGCGGGGGTTGCGCCGGCCCTCAGCTCGGGGGCGGTTGTGCCGAGCCCCGGCTCGGGGGCGGCAGGGTGGTCCTTGCCGAGCCCCAGCCCAGGGGCCGTTGCTCCGAGCCCCAGCTCGGGGGCCGTCTTGTCGAGCCGCAGCCCGGGATGCGGCGCGCCGGGTTCCAGCAGCCGGTGCAGCAGGGACTGTTCGAGTTCGGCCAGGACCGACTCGCCGGCCGCGTTCGCGCGCGGCAGGCTGCGCCACAGGACGAGCTGGCCGTGCAGAGCCGTCCAGAGGTGGGTGCCCAGGATCTCGGCGTCCTCGCGGGTGCGGCCGGTGGCGGCGAGGTAGTCGCCGACGGCGCCGGTCCAGGCGGCGCGGACCCGTACGAGGGGGTGGTCGGCGACGGGGGCGCGCGCGGGCTCGTACTCCAGGCCGAACATGAGCCGGTAGCGCAGGGGCTGGTCGACGGCGTAGCGGCGGTAGGCGAGGACGGTCGCGCGGATGCGCTGCCAGGGGTCGGCGGCGCCGGCCGCCTCGCCCGCGCCGTCCATGGCGGCGACCAGGCCCCGGTAGGCGGCGTCGAGGACGGTCCGCAGGAGGTCGGTCTTGTCCTTGAAGTGCAGGTAGATGCTGGGCGCCGCGATGCCGACCTCGCGGGCGACCCCGCGCAGGGACAGGGCGTTCTCGCGGCCGGTGTCCTCCAGGATACGGGTGGCGGCGGCGAGGATCTCCTCGCGCAGCCTGCGGCCCTCGCCCCAGGCGTTGGTGGTCCGTCGCGCCACTGTGTCCCCTCTCCGACGCGCCCGGCCGCGCGTCCCGTCGCTCACCCATTTTCGGTCAGATCCCGGCGGGCGGGCCGGGTGGCCCCCTCTCGATCACCTAACGGTGTTAGCCTCCCAACAGGCCGACCGCCTAACGGTGTTAGGCGGATCCCGATGGCGCCGGGTACCCCGATGCGCCCTCCGCCTCCGACGAGAAGGAGCAGCATGTCCCTGCCCTCGTACACCCTGGACCGCCCCGCGCACGCCCCCCTCGACCCGCCGCCCCTCTACGCCCGGTTACGCGAGGACAGCCCCGTCACCCGCGTCAGCCTCTGGGAGGGGCAGCTCAGCCCCTGGCTGGTGACCCGCTGGGAGGACGCCCGTACGGTGCTGGGCAGCCCGGCGTTCAGCTCGGACCCCTCCCGCCCCGGCGCCCCCGGCATCTGGCCGGGTCGCACGCAGCCCTCGCGCGGCTTCTTCATCGACCACGACGGCGATGTGCACACGATGATGCGGCGCACCATCACCCGGGAGTTCATGGTCAAACGCATCGAGGCGCTGCGCCCCGGCATCGCCCGCCTGACCGACGAACTCCTCACCGCGCTCCAGGAGTTGCCCGCCCCGGCGGACCTCGTGGAGCACTTCGCGCTGCCGCTGCCCTCCCTGGTGATCTGCGAACTGCTGGGCGTGCCGTACGAGGAGCACGACTTCTTCCAGGAGAAGTCGATGACCCTGGTCGACCTCAGCGTCGGCGCCGCCGAGACCGACCGGGCCCGCGCCGAACTCACCGCGTTCCTGCTCGAATTGGTGCGGGCCAAGCGCCGCACCCCCGGCGACGACATGTTCACCCGGCTCGCCGCGCAGGCCGACGAGGGCCGGATCACCGACCAGGACGCCGCCGATCTCGGCACCCTCCTGCTGATCGCCGGGCACGAGACGACCGCCAACATGATCGCGCTCAGCACGGTCACCCTGCTGCGCCACCCCGGCCAGATCCCCCGCCTCTTCGGCGCCCAAGCCCCGGTCGCGGTCGAGGAGTTGCTGCGCTACCTCAGCATCGTGCACACCGGTCTGCGGCGTACGGCCACGGCGGACGTGACGGTCGGCGGCGTGGAGATCCGGGCCGGCGAAGGGGTGATCGTCCCCCTCCATGTCGCCAACCGCGACCCGGAGTTCTTCACCGCGCCGGACGACCTGGACCTCGAACGGGCCGAAGCCCGCCGCCACTTGGCGTTCGGCTACGGCGTCCACCAGTGCCTCGGCCAGCCGCTGGCCCGCGCCGAACTCCAGCTCGCCCTGCCCGAACTCTTCCGCAGGCTCCCTGACTTGAAGATCGCGGTACCCGTGGAAGAAATCGCCTTCAAGCAGGACACTGTCGTCTACGGCGTCCGCGAACTCCCCGTCACCTGGTGACCCATCACCCCCACAGGAGTCTTCGATCATGCAGGTAGAAGTAGACGTCCCCAAATGCGTGGCTTCCGGCCAGTGCGCCATGCTGGCCCCGGAGGTCTTCGACCAGCGCGAGGAGGACGGCCTGGTCGTCCTCCTCGACCAGAGCCCGCCGCCCGAACTCCACGACGCCGTACGGGAATCGGCGATCGTGTGCCCCGCGGCGGCGATCCACCTGGCCGGCGAGTGAACCGCGCCGTCATCGTCGGCGCCTCGGCGGCCGGCCTCGCCGCGGCGGAGACCCTGCGCCGCGAGGGCCACACGGGCCCGATCACCCTGATCGGCAACGAGCGCCGGGCCCCCTACGACCGCCCACCCCTGTCCAAGGAGATCCTCTCCGGCCTCTGGGACCCCGACCGCCTCCCCCTGCGCCCGGCCGCCGACCTCGACGCCCTCGGCCTGGAGACGTACTACGGCAGAACGGCGGTGGGTCTCGACCTCGCGGGCCGGATGCTCCACCTGGACGACGACCTGTCCCTCCCCTACGACGGCCTGATCATCGCCACCGGCGTCCGCCCGCGCCACCTCCGGGGCATCAAGGGCCACACTCTGCGCACCCTCGACGACGCGCTCGCTCTCAAGTCCCAACTCGGCCCCGGCAAAAAGCTGATCGTCGTCGGCGCCGGTTTCCTCGGCGCGGAGGCAGCCGCCGTCGCCGTGGCCCAGGGCACCGAAGTCATCCTGCTGGAACCGGCCCCGGTGCCGCTCGCCCACGCGGTGGGCGAGGAGGTCGGCAACGTCCTGGCCCAGGCCCACCGCGACCACGGCGTCGACCTGCGCACCGGCACGACGGTCGGCGCGATCACCCCCGCCGGCGTCCTCCTGGCCGGCGGCACCCCGGTGAAGGCCGACGCGGTCCTGGTCGCCGTCGGCTCGCAGCCCAACACCCGGTGGCTGGAGAACAGCGGGCTGCGCATCGAAGACGGCGTGGTCTGCGACGAGTTCTGCGCCGCCGCACCCGGCGTGTACGCCGCCGGCGACGTCGCCCGCTGGCACAACCCCCTCTTCGGCACCACGATGCGGATCGAACACCGCACCAACGCCGCCGAACAGGGCATGGCCGCCGCCCGCAACCTCCTCGGCGCCGCCCGGATGTTCGCCCCCGTCCCGTACTTCTGGTCCGACCAGTACGACATGAAGATCCGGGCGTACGGGTATCTGCGCGGGCACGAGGAGGTGCGGGTGGTCGAAGGGAGCCTGGAGGAACGGAAGTTCACCGCGCTGTACCGGAAGGGGGACCGGCTGGTGGGGGTGGTGTCGGTGGGGATGCCGCCGAAGAGTGTCCGGCCTTGGCAGCGGGCGATCGCTACGCGGACGCCTTGGGGGGAGGCGGTGGGGGTGGGGGTGTGAGGGTGCGGGTGTGAAGGTACGGGGCGTGAGGGCGCGGGGCAGGTCCAAGTGACCTCGGTCCGGCGCCAGTTGGCCTCGAATCTCGCCTGGTTGGCCTTCGCGGGCCGCCGCGCTCGCACGGGCGCGGCGGCCCGCCCGTGTCGCTTCAGCAGCGGGCGGTCGCCAGCAGCCGCTCCAACGAGGCCCGGGCAGGCGGCCCCCAAGTGGATTTGCCGCCGGGCCGGCCATGGTCCCCCGCGTCCCCGATGAGCATCCCGACGACGGCCCGGATCACCGCCCACCCCCGCGCCCGACGCAGGGTGGCGGGGTCCGGGACGCCGCCGTACGCGTCATAGCACCGCGCCACCTCACCCTCGTCCGGCAACAGCAGCCACACGGCGGCCAGATCGCACGCCGGGTCCCCCGAGCAGAGTGCCCCGAAGTCGACCACCCCGCACAAAGTCCCGTTCTCCGTAAGGACGTTGGCGGGGTGGAGGTCGGCGTGCAGCCACACGGCGGGACCGTCCCAGGAGGGTGCGGCGACGGCGTCCGCCCAGACCGCGAGCACTGCGTCAAGGTCGTCGATCAGCCCCAACTCGGCGGCGGAGGCGATCTGTTGCCGAACCCCGGGGTCACAGGCCGCCAAAGGCCCGCCGCGCCCGAAAAGCCCTGCGGGCGCGGTGGCGGGGGCGGCATGGTGCAGCGCCTTGAGGAAAGCGCCCAGCAACTCGCCGGAGCCGGACCCGGTGACGGGCGCGAGGTCGCAGGGGGTTCCCTCGACCCACGTGGTGACGGTCCAGGGCCGGGGAAAGCGTTCCGAAGGCTCACCGAGACACTGCGGCACGGGAACGGGCAGCGGCAGCAGCGGCGCCAGCGCGGGCACCCAGGTGTGTTCGGCGAGCAGTTGCCCGTCGCCGCCCTGCGCGACCCAGGGCAGCCGCACGGCGAACTCACCGCCCAGCCGCCACAGTTGGTTGTCCCACCCCTTGGCCCCGAACTCCACGTCCAGATGCGCGTATTCAGGGTGCTGTTCCCGCACCAGCTCCCTGACCAGCTCGGCGGTGACTTCGATCTCGGTGTGCGTCATAGGGAGCGAGGCTAGCCGGAGGGGAACGAAAAGGACGGCCCCCCTCTTGCCGAGGGGGGCCGTCCTTCGATCGGAGCGCCGGGCAGGCCTTGCACCTGCATCTCCCCGCAGGAAGCGGGGCATCTTTCCTTGGACCACCAACGCGTCGCCGTATCACCGAAGTTCGGTGTGCGGCGTGTGATCAACTATAGCGGGTCGAGGAGGGGGGCGCCGACCACACGGAGGCCGACCATACGAGGGACGGCCACACCGAGGCCGACGACTCCGAGGGCGGGCCGCTCCTGAGGGGCACCCGCCTCACGCCAGCCAGTGATCCGGGCTGAACACCTCATACCGCACCGCCCCCGCCGCCACCCCCCGCCTCAACAACCCTTCCCGCACGGCCCTCATGAACGGCGGCGGACCGCAGAGGCACGCCGTGACGTCCGTCGGCAGCGCGACGCCGGTCAGATCCATCCGCCCGGCCCGCGCATCGGCGCCGCCCAACTCCCGGTACCAGAGGTGGAGTTCGGCGTTCTCCAACTCCCCCACCAGTCGCAGGAGTTCGTCCCGATGAGCATGCGCGGCCGGACTCCGGTCCGCGTGCGCGACGATCACCCGGCGCCGTGCCCCCTCCGCCGCCAGCTCCCCGAGCATCGCCAGCATCGGCGTCGTACCGATCCCCGCCGACGCCAGCAGCAGCGGGCCGTCCCCGGCCGGGAGCGTCAGGTCGCCGAAGGGCGCGGAGACCATGAGGGTGTCGCCGGCCTTCGCGTTGCGGTGCAGCCAGGTGGAGACCTCGCCGTCCGGTCGTACGACGTCATGGACACGCTTGACGGTGATACGCCAGTCGGGGCCCGTCGAGGAGAGGCTGTACTGGCGTATCTGCCGTGCGCCGTCCGGGAGTTGGACCTGGACACTGACGTACTGCCCGGGGCGGGGCGCCGGTGCGGGAGTGCCGTCGGCGGGGCGGAGGGTGAGGGAGACGGTGTCCGGGGTCTCCTCGCGGCGTTCCGTGATCGTCATCGCGCGCGGGCCGCCGGATTCCCGGGTCAGCCGGGCCTCGGCCGTGATGAGCGTGTCGGCCATGAGCCAGTACACCTCGTCCCACGCGGCGGCGACCTCGGGGGTGACCGCGTCGCCCAGGACTTCGGCTATCGCGGCGAAAAGGTGCTGGTGGACGACGTCGTACTGGTCGGCGGTGATGCCGAGGGAGGCGTGTTTGTGGGCGATGCGGGAGAGCATCGCGTCGGTGCGGATAGCGGCTCCGCCGGAATCGGCGCCGGCGTCGGGGGGATCGACGAGCATGGCGGCGAACGCGACGATCGAACCGGCGAGAGCCGTCTTCTGTTCGCCGTTGGCCTGGTTGCCCCGGTTGAACAGGTCACGTAACAGGGCGGGTTGGGCGGCGAAGAGCTTGTCGTAGAAGAGTCCGGCGATCTTGTCGAGCGCCGCGCCGACGGCGGGGAGCGTCCGGCGGACGACCGGGGCGGAGTGTTCAGAGAGCACAGGGGGCTCCAAATTCTCTTTCTAGATTCCAATTATCGGGCATGCAGAACCCGTACGAGGCAGCCATGGTTCAGGCAGGCCGCTGGACCGACAATCCGATCAACACTGGCCCCGTCGGCGACCCCACCAGATCCTCGACGACCAGCGGATCGAGCGTCGCGAAGAACGCCTCCTGCGCGTCCCGCAGCGCCCGCCGCAGCCGGCAGGCCGCCCGCAGCGGACACGGCTGATCGCCGTCGCAGGTCACGACCTCGGCGCCGCCTTCCAGCTCGCGCACCAGCCATCCCACGGAGGCCCGCCGGCCGAGGCCGGTGAGCGCGAGCCCCCCGCTGCGCCCCCGCCGGGCCTCGACCACGCCGAGGTGCTGGAGCCGGGTGATCGCCTTCGCCATGTGGCTGTAGGGCACGCCCATGGTGTCCGCCACCTCGCGGGAGGTCAGGGAGGAGCCGTCCTCCTCGACCGCCAGTCGCATGACGGCGCGCAGGGCCAGGTCAGTGAACTTCGTCAACCGCACGCCACGACGTTACCAAACACGCATGCCATATACCTATTTCAAGGCTCGCCCATCAGCCCTCTTTGAGCCGTTCCTTCATCCCCTCCAGCCGGGTCAGCACGGGGTACCCGTCCACACTCAGCGCGTTCCCGTGCCCGGTCTGGTGGATGTCGAACACGGCCTGGAGTGCGGCGTAGAACCCCTGCACGTCCTGCGTCTGGTTCACGGCCCGCTTGGCCTGCCGCAGCCCGAACGCCGGCATACGCGTGATCCGGGCCGCCAACTTCCTTGCCTCGCAGTCGAGTTCGGCGAGCGGCACGACTTTGTTGACCATCCCCGCCCGCTCCGCCTCGGCGGCGGTCAGCGGCCGGCCGGTGAACAGGATCTCCTTCGCCTTGCGCGCCCCCAACTCCCAGGTGTGGCCGTGGTATTCGACCCCGCCGATGCCCATGTGCACGACGGGGTCGGAGAATTCGGCGTTGTCGGCGGCGACGATCAGATCGCACGGCCAGCACAGCATCAGCCCGGCGGCGATGCACTTGCCCTGCACGGCGGCGATCGTCGGCTTCGGCAGGTTGCGCCACTTCAGCGCGTACTCCAGATAGCGGCGCGTCTCGGCGTCGTAGATCCACTCCAGAGTGATCTCACCGGGCCCCGGCCAGCGGTCCTTGAGGTCGTGACCGGCCGAGAAATGCCGCCCGTTGGCGCGCAGCACCACCACTTTGGCCCGCTCGTCGCGGGCCGCGCGGGTGAGGGCGGCGTCGAGGTCGTCGAGGAGGGCCATCGTCTGCGCGTTGGCGGCCTCGGGGCGGTTGAGGGTGACGACGGCGACCCCGTCGGCGCCGGATTCGTACAGGATCTGGTCCATGCGGCTCACGTCCCCTGTCGCGGCAGGCCGAGAATGCGTTCGGCGATGATGGTGCGCTGGATCTCACTGGTCCCGCCGGCGATGGTCCCGGCGAAGCTGCGGGCGTACCGCTCGAACCAACTCGCGCTGAACGCCTCGTTGTTCATGTGCTGGTACGGCCCGGTCCGGGCCGGGTGCGGCAGTGCCTCGGCGCCGTGCGCCTCCAGCGCGTGCAGCGAGGCGCTCTGGACGGCCTCGGAGCCGAGGAGTTTGAGCACGGAGACCTCGAACGGGCTCCGGTCGGGCCCTAGTTGGCGGTACCCGAGCAGTCTGAGCGCGGTGCGGTCCATGAGCAGCGTCGCGTACCACTCCTGCCCCGCCCCCACCCCGGCCGCGTCCCGCACCAGTTCCTCGAGCCGCTCGGCGTACGACAGCCAGAGCAACGTCCGTTCGTGGCCAAGGGAGTTGTTGGCGACCTTCCACCCCTCGTGGAGCGGCCCGACCAGATTCTCCCGGGGCACCCGGACGTCCGTGAAGAACACCTCGTTGAAGTCCAGATCCCCCTCGCCCACGATCGACCCGAAGGGCCTGCGGACGACGCCCTCGGTGGCCGTCGGGATCAACAGGGCGCTGATGCCCCGGTGTTTGGGGGCGTCGGGGTCGGTGCGGACGAAGGCGAGCAGGACGTCGGCGTCATGGGCGCCGGAGGTCCAGATCTTCTGGCCGTTCACCACGAAGTGGCCGTCCCTGAGGGCGGCGCGGGTGCGCAGGGAGGCGAGGTCGGAGCCCGCTTCCGGTTCGCTCATGCCGAGCGCGGCGGTGATCTCGGCGCGCAGGAGGGGGATCGCCCAGCGGCGTCTCTGTTCCTCGGTGCCGTGGGTGAGGAGGCTGGCGGCGACGATGCCGAGGCCCTGGGGGTTGAAGCTGAGGTAGATCCCTCGGTGCGCCAACTCCTCAAGGTGCGCGAGCTGTTGGGGCAGGGTCGCGTGCTGTCCGCCGTACTGCGGCGGCTGGCCCGGGAGCAGCCAGCCGTGGTCGAAGAGGGTGCGCTGCCAGCGGCGGGACCACGCGGGGACGTCGGCACTGGAGCGGGAGCGGGTCCGCGCCTCGGCCTCGGCGGGGAGGCGGGCGTCGAGGAAAGCCGTGAAGCGGACGCGGAATTCGGTGACTTGGGGGTCGTCGGCGAGTTTCATGAAGCCAGCGCCCTTCTCTCATGAGGCCAGCAGTGCCCTGCGGTGCACGGCCGCGGTGCCGAGCAGCAGATCGCACGACTGGGCGCGTTTCAGGTGGAGTTGGAGTTCGTTCTCCCAGGTGAAGCCCATCGCGCCGAAGAGCTGGAGGCCGCCGCGGAAGCACACCTGCTGGCACTCGCCGGCCGCCGCCTTCGCCATGTGCGCGGCGCCGGTGCGGCGTTCGTCGTCCTCGGCGATCGTGAGGGCGGCGAAGTGGGTGAGGGCGCGGGCGCGTTCGAGGGCGACGTACATGTCGGCGGCCTTGTGCTGGACGGCCTGGAAGGAGCCGAGGGGCCGGCCGAACTGGCGGCGGTTCTTCACATGCTCCAGAACCAGATCGAGGACTTTCCGGCAGGCGCCGACGATGGTGGCGGCGAGTCCGGTGAGCGCCAAGTCGGGTACGCCTGACACGAGTTGGGGTGCCTCGACGTGGGCCACGTGCAGGCGGGGGTCGATGACGGGGACGCGTTCGGCGGCGAGCCGCGCCCCGGGGACGACGCGTACGCCGTCCGAGGTCAGCAGCGCGATCTCGTCGGCCCGGTCGGCGTCGAGGACGTGGCGCCCGGTGCCGTCGAAGACTGCCGTACCGCTGCCATGGGGGAGGCGGCCGGTGAGCGGGGCGAACCAGGTGGTGGTGGCGAGGAAGGGGGTGGGGTCGGCGGCGTAGGCCAACTCCTCCAGGATGAGGGCGAGTTCGAGCGGGGGTACGTCGAGCCAGCCGAGTCTCCGGTACGTCGCCCACTGGTCGCCCGCCGGGCGGTCCCGCAGCTTGGCGACCGTCTCGCGGGCGGTGCGGCGCAACAGCCGTTGCTCGTCGTCGAGTTCGAACTCCACGTCAGGCCTCCGCTCTGCCGATGACAGGCGAGAATAGCATTCTCATTCTTGGCAAGT
Source organism: Streptomyces sp. AMJ-169 (assembly GCF_055597585.1). Classification (NCBI taxonomy): domain Bacteria; kingdom Bacillati; phylum Actinomycetota; class Actinomycetes; order Kitasatosporales; family Streptomycetaceae; genus Streptomyces; species Streptomyces sp. AMJ-169. The sequence goes on along the minus strand of NZ_JBVLTJ010000009.1, from coordinate 346,015 downwards.
AAGAGTCTCCGACACCTTGACCGCCGCTTTCGGTCCGACCTTTAGTGGTGCTCACCCCGTCGGCCACCGGCAGAGAGGCCCGCCGTGGACTTCGAACTCACCGAGGACCAGCAGACGATCCGCAAGGCGGTCGCCGGTCTGCTGCGCCCTTTCGACGACAGCTATTGGCGCGTGCACGACCGCGAGCACACGTTCCCGACCGAGTTCTACGCCGCCCTCGCGGCCGGCGGCTGGCTCGGGATCACCGTCCCGGCCGAGTACGGCGGCCACGGCCTCGGCATCACCGAGGCGACCCTCCTGCTCGAGGAGGTGGCCCGCTCGGGCGGCGGCATGAACGCGGCAAGCTCGGTCCACATGTCGGTCTTCGGGATGCACCCGGTCGTCGTACACGGCTCCGACCAGCTGAAACGCCGTACGCTGCCCCGGATCGCGAGCGGTGATCTGCACGTCTGCTTCGGGGTGACCGAGCCGGGCGCGGGGCTCGACACGACGCGGATCACGACGTACGCGCGGCGCGAGGGCGGCCATTACGTCGTCAGCGGGCGGAAGGTGTGGATCTCCAAGGCCGTCGAGTCGGAGAAGATCCTTCTGCTCACCCGCACCGCGCGGCGCGACGAGGTCGAGAAGCGGACGGACGGAATGACGCTGTTTCTGACCGATCTCGACCGGAGTCGGATCGAGATCCGTCCGATCGCGAAGATGGGCCGCAACGCCGTGACGTCGAACGAACTGTTCATCGACGACCTCCGCGTCCCCGTCGAGGACCGCGTCGGCGAGGAGGGCCAGGGCTTCCGCCACCTCCTCGACGGCCTCAACCCCGAGCGCATGCTGATCGCCGCCGAAGCGCTCGGCATCGGCCGGATCGCCCTCGCCAAGGCGGTGCGCTACGGCCGTGAACGCGAGGTCTTCGGCCGCCCGATCGGCATGAACCAGGGCCTCCAGTTCCCGCTCGCCGACTCCCTCGCCCGCCTCGACGCCGCCGAACTCGTCCTGCGCAAGGCGACGTGGCTGTACGACCACGGCCGGCCCTGCGCGCGCGAGGCCAACACCGCCAAGTACCTGTGCGCGGACGCCGGGTGGACCGCGGCCGACCGCGCGCTCCAGACCCACGGCGGCATGGGCTACGCCGAGGAGTACGACGTCGCCCGCTACTTCCGCGAGGCCCGGCTGACGCGGATCGCGCCGGTCAGCCAGGAGATGGTCCTCAGCTTCCTCGGCGAGCATGTGCTGGGGCTGCCGAGGAGTTACTGAACTCCCCTTGCAGACAAAGGAGTTGCTGATGTCCCTGTTCGAACTCACCGGCCGCGCCGCCCTCGTGACCGGCGCCGGGGGCGGCATCGGCGCGGCCGTCGCCGAGGCGCTCGCGCACGCCGGGGCGGCGGTCCTCGTCACCGACGTCGACCCCGAACGGGCCGCCGCCGTCGCCGACCGTCTCAACTCGGCGGGCCACAAGGCCGGTTGGGCAGCACTCGACGTCCAGGACCGCGCGGCGGCGGAGGCGGCGGTGGCCCGCGCGGCGGCCCTGTCCGGTGGCCGGCTGCACATCCTGGTCAACAACGCCGGGGTCACCGACCCGGCGATGTTCGAGAAACTCTCCGAGGACTCCGTACGCCGCCTGGTCGACGTCCATGTCCTCGGCGCGTTCCGCTGTGCCCGGGCCGCGCTGCCGTTCCTGCCGACGGACGGCACGGGCCGGATCGTCAATGTCACCTCCTCGGCGGGGCTGACCGGCACGCTCGGGCAGGTCAACTACTCGATCGCGAAAGCCGGGATCGTCGGCCTCACCAAGTCCCTGGCCCGCGAACTGGCCGGCCGCCGCATCCTCGTCAACGCCCTCGCCCCGCTCGCCGCGACCCCGATGACCGAGACCATCCGCACCGACCCGCGCTTCGCCGACCGCATGCTGGCCCGCATCCCGCTCGGCCGCTGGGCCCAACCGGAGGAAATAGCAGGGGCGTTCGTGTTCCTCGCCTCGGACGCGGCATCGTTCGTGACCGGCCAAGTCCTGCCGGTGGACGGCGGGTTGGTCATGTGACAGCACCCCGCCCCGCTGTGTTCAATGGCCCGGCCGAACCAGCCGTACGACGAGAGGGCCGAGCCTGTGCCGAGCGCCGAACCCCCCGTGTCCGTCCCGACGTTCGGGACGCTCACCGTCCCCAAGGCGTCCGACGTCCTCGCGGCGGAGGTCCGTGAGCGCATCCTCTCCGGGGAGTTCGAAGAGGGCACCGCGCTGCCGCCGGAACGCCAACTGGTCGAGCAGACAAGGCTGAGCCGGGCGACCGTGCGCGAGGCGCTGCGCATCCTGGAGGTCGAGCGGCTGGTGGAGATCCGGCCCGGCCGCGGCGGCGGCGCCTTCGTACGGCGGCCCGGGCGGGAGGCGGTCGCGGGCACCGTCCAGCTCGTCATCCGGGGGCAGCGCATCCGGCTCGACGCGCTCCACGAGACGCGCGAGGCGATCGAACCGGCGTGCGCGGCGCTGGCCGCCGTCCACCGGACGGACGCCGACCTCGCCGAACTGGACGCGGCGGGGCGGGAGTTGGTCGATGCCGGGGCGGACGGGGCGGGCATCCAGCGGTTTTTGCGGGCCAACGTCCGCTGGCACAACGCCGTCGCGCGGGCCGGCGGGAACGAACTGCTCATCGGGTTCATGAGCGCGCTGTCGGAGGCGATCCATGCGGCGACCGATCTTGAGTCGTTCCTGGACGCCGATGTCCGTGCGGTGACGGTTCGCGCGCACTCTCGGATCACGGAGGCGATCCGGGAGGGGGACGAGGAGGCGGCGCGGCGGCGGATGAGGCGGCATGTGTGCGGGTTCGCGCGGGCGGTGGCGGGGGTGGACGGGCGGCATTCGCTGTAGGGGGTGGCTGCTCGCTGTTGCCGGACACCGCTTGCCGTTGCCGGACACCGCTCGCCGTTGCCGGTTGCCGGCTGCCCAGCGCCGGTGCGAGAATTCCATTCTCTAATCCGCGCAACGCCATTGACACATCCGGTCTGACCTTTCCTATCATCGCCCCATGACCGACGTGAGCCCCGTCCTGACCGTGGACGCCGACGGCGACGTACGCATCGTCACCCTGAACCGCCCCGACCGGCTCAACAGCGTCTCGGCGGAGCTGCATCAGCGTCTGTCGGAGGTGTGGCGCGAGCTGGCGGCGGACGGCGGGGCGCGGGCCGTCGTCCTGACCGGGGCGGGGCGGGCGTTCAGCGCGGGCGGCGACCTGGACCATCTGCGCCGCCACCCCGCCGACCCGGAGCTGCGGGAGCGGTCGATCCGGCTCGACCGGACGATCCAGACGGAGCTGATCCGCTTCCCGCTGCCGGTGATCGCGGCCGTCAACGGCCCTGCCGTGGGCCTGGGTTGCAGCCTGGCCCTGGGCTGCGACCTGGTCCTCATGGCCGAGCACGCCTACCTGGCGGACCCGCACATCTCGGTCGGGCTGGTCGCGGGCGACGGCGGGGTCACCCTCTGGCCGCTGCTGACGAGTCTGCTGCGGGTCAAGGAGTACCTCTTCACCGGCGACCGCGTCCCGGCCGCGACGGCGGTTCAACTCGGCCTGGCGAACCGGGTATTGCTCGCGCCGGAGCTGCTCCCCGAAGCCCTCGCGCTGGCCCGCCGGCTCGCCGCCCAGCCGCCCGAGGCCCTGCGCGCCACGAAGGCGGCGCTCGCGGTGCTGGTCGAGCAGGTCTCCCGGGGCGCGATGGAGGCGGCGCTGCACGCCGAACGCGCCACGATGACCAGCCCCGACCACGTCCGCGCCCTCGACCGGCTCGCCCGCAAGGAGAACTGAGCGTGCGGCCCGAGGAGTTCACGCTGGTCCGCGAGCTGCTCCGGACCTTCGCCGCCCGCCACGCGGTGACCTCGCCCGACGAGATCACCCCCGAGTCCCGGGAGAAGGCCCAACTGTCCCTGGATTCCCTGGGCTTGGCCGAGCTGCACCAGGCGGCCACCGTCCAGGAACGCGCCCTCCTCGCCGAGGAACACGCCCGCGCCCTGCTGACGACGTCCTTCCTCGGGACGACTCTCCTCGCTCCCCAACTCCTGAGCCTGACCGGCCATTTGGGCGAGGGCCGCCCGACCGTGGCCGTCACGGAGTCCCTGGCCTGGGACTGCGACGGCGCCGACAGCGCCCTGTACGTCGACCCCCAAGGGACGGTCACCCGGCACGAGTTGGGCCCGGCGACCCGGACGGCCGACCTCCTGCGCACGGCGCACGAGATCAGCGGCCCCGGAGACCCCATCGGCAAGCTCTCACCCGAAGCCCAACAGCGTTGGCAGGCATACACCTTGGTCATCATGGCGAGCGAACTCACCGCCACGGCCCGCGCCTTGGTCGAGCAGGCCACCGCCTACGCCCGCGACCGCCACCAATACGGCCGCCCCATCGGCTCGTTCCAGGCCGTCCAGCACCTCCTCGCCGACGCGACGGTCCTCACCGAGGCCTGCGTCAGCGCCACCCGTTACGCCGCCTGGTGCCTGGACCACGAACCCCCGGCCGCTGCCCTGACCGCCGCCCGAGTGGCCAAGGCCGAGGCCGACTCGTCGGCGGTGGAAGCGGTGCAGGCGGCGGCGCAGGTGTTCGGCGGTATCGCGCAGACCTGGGAACACCCCGCCCACCTGCACCTGCGCCGGGTCCTCGTCGACGCGGGCCTCTTCTCGGGCCCCGGCCTCCTGACCGCCCTGGCCGCCCCGGAGCCGCCCCGATGACCGACGACACGCCCCTGCACTACGGCGACCCGGCCGACCTGGAACGGCTCCGCGCGGACTTCCGTACCTGGCTGGCCGCCCACCCCCTCCCCGAACGCACCCCGGGCGAACCCCTCCCGGCCTTCCTGCACCGCTGGCACCGGCAGCTCCACTCGGGCGGCTGGGTCGGCCTGGACGTCCCCGAGGAGTACGGCGGACGTGGCCTGACACCTCTTCACCAAGTGTCGATCAGCGACGAGTTGGGGGCGAGCGGCGCCCCGGGTGTCCCCCGGATCGGCTATCTCGCCCACGCCCTGCTGGAGTTCGGCACCGAGGACCAGCGCCGCCGGCTGCTCCCCCGTATGCTGTCCGGCGCCGACGTCTGGTGCCAGGGTTTCAGCGAACCCGGCGCCGGCTCCGACCTGGCCGGCCTCACCACCCGCGCCGAACGCGGGACCGACGGCCGCTACACGGTCAACGGCCAGAAACTCTGGACGAGTTACGCCCAGTACTCGGCCTACTGCCTCCTCCTCGCCCGCACCGGCCCGCCCGCACCCCGGCACACCTCGATCACGGCCTTCGCCCTGCCCCTGGACCGCCCGGGCGTCACCGTACGCCCGCTGCGCGCGGCCAACGGCGACGACGAGTTCTGCGAACTCTTCCTGGACGACGTCGAGTTGACCGACGCGGACCGGGTGGGCGCGGAGGGCGACGGCTGGCCGCTGGCGATGACGACGGTGTCGTACGAGCGCAACGCCCTCGACACCGGGCATCTGTCCAGGTACCGGCTGCTGATCGAGCGTATCCGGGCCGAGATCCGTGAACGGCCGCTCCCCGAGGGGCTGTTGTCGGAGGTCGGGCGGTGTGTCGTGGACTACGGGGTGCTCGTCGCGCACGCCCGGCGGCGGACCGCCGAACGGCTCGCCGGACGTCCGGTGGGTCCTGAGTCGTCGGTCGACAAGCTGCTGATGACCCGGGCCGAACAGCGGCTGTACACGACGGCGTTGAAGGTGTTCCCGGAGGAAGTGCGCGGCCCTGTAGGGGAGTTGTTCGCCGACTATCTCTACGCGCGGGCGGCGTCCGTGTACGGCGGGACGTCCCAGATCCAGCGCGACATCATCGCCAAGCGGCTGCTGCGGCTGCCGAGCCCGAAGGGGGCCTGAAGCGTGCATCGCGACGTCGAACCCCGCAGCATCCCCGACGCGGTCCGAGCCGCCGGGGCTAGGTACGGTTCCGCGATCGCCCTCGTCGACGGTGAACTCCGGCTGAGCTACCGGGAGTTGGCTGACCGGATGCTCGGTGCCGTGCGGGCGGCGCTGGCGCTGGGTGTCGGGCCCGGTGACCGGGTCGGGCTGTGCGCGCCGAACTCGGCGGAGTGGATCCTCGCCGCGCTCGGCGTCCAGGGCGCGGGAGGGATTGTCGTACCGCTCAACACCCGTTTCAAGGCGGGCGAGTTGGCGTATGTGCTGAAGGCTTCGGGGGCGAAGGTCGTGCTGGCGGCGCCGTTCCTGGGCCGGGACTACCTCGCCGAGCTGGGCGCACTCGACGGCTGTGCGCGCGTTCCGGTCGCCGAATTCCTGGGCGGGGGCGGTGACTTGAGTGCTGCGGAGGCCCACGCCGCGATCGGCCGGCTCACCCCTGATGACATCGCCGACCTGATGTTCACCTCCGGCACCACCGGCCGGCCCAAGGGGGTGATCCTCACCCACGGGCAGTCGCTACGGGCCTACGGCTGGATGGGCGCGGAGTACGGCTTCACCGCCGGCGACCGCTTTCTGGTCGTCCCGCCGTTCTTCCACTGCTTCGGCTACAAGGCGGGCTGGCTGGCGTCCTTCCTGCGCGGGGTGACCGTGCTCCCCGTGCAAGTCTTCGACGCGGCAAGGGCGTTGGAGGCCATCGAGCAGGAGCGGGTGAGCATCCTGCTGGGTCCGCCGACCGTCTTCCACGACCTCCTGAACCACCCGGACCGGGCCCGCCGCGACCTGTCGTCGCTGCGGGTGTCGATGACGGGCGGGACCATGATCCCCGAGTCGCTGATCCACGCGATGAAGAAGGACCTCTCCTTCGACACCGTCCTGAGCGCCTACGGTCTCACCGAGGCGAGCGCCCTGGTCACCTCCACCCGTCCCGGTGACAGCGAGGACACCGCCGCCCGCACCACCGGCCGCCCGATCCCCGGCGTCGAGGTCCAACTGGCCCCGGACAGCGGGGAGATACTGGTCCGCGGCTACACCGTCACCCGCGGCTACTGGAACGACCCCGAGGCGACCGCGCAGGCCGTCACCGCCGACGGCTGGCTGCGCACCGGCGACATCGGGCGCTTCGACACGGCGGGCAACCTGTCGGTCGTGGACCGCGCGAAGGAGATGTACATCGTCGGCGGCTTCAACGCCTACCCCGCCGAGATCGAGCAACTGCTGCTGGAACACGGTGACTTGGCCCAGGTCGCGGTCATCGGCGTCCCCGACACCCGGCTCGGCGAGGTCGGCTGCGCCTACGTCGTACCGAGACCCGGCGCCCGCGTCACCGAGCGGGAGGTCGTCGCGTGGGCCCGCGCGCACATGGCCAACTACAAGGTGCCCCGCCATGTCCGCGTGGTTGCCCAACTCCCGCGCAACGCGAGCCAGAAGGTGCTCAAGCACGAACTGCGCGCCCGCTTCGGGACGGCCTGACATGGACGGCCCGCTGACCGGCGTCACGGTCGTCGCCCTCGAACAGGCCGTCTCCGCCCCCATGTGCACCCGTACGCTCGGCGACTTCGGCGCCCGCGTGATCAAGGTGGAGCACCCGCGCGGCGGCGACTTCGCCCGCCACTACGACGACGTCGTCAACGGCCTCGCCGCCCACTTCGTCTGGGCCAACCGGGGCAAGGAGTCGGTGGCCCTGGACCTCAAGTCCCCCGAGGGCAAAGAGGTGTTGCACCGCCTCCTGGCGAAGTCGGACGCCCTGGTCTCGAATCTCACCCCCGGCGCCACCACTCAACTGGGCTTCTCTCCGGCTGAGTTGGCGAAGAGGCACCCGCATCTGATCGCCGCCGAGATCGACGGCTACGGTCCCGGCGGGCCCCTCTCCCACAAGCGCGCCTACGACCTCCTCGTCCAGGCCGAGTCCGGCGTCTGCTCGGTGACCGGCACCCCGGGCTCCCCCGCCAAACCCGGCCCGCCCGTAGCGGACTTGACCAGCGGCCTGTACGCGGCCCTGTCGATCCTGGCCCAGCTGTACGCCGGCACCCGCGCGCCCGTCCAGGTCAGCCTCTTCGACGCGATGACCGAACTGATGGGCTACCCGCTGACGTACACCCGCCACTCCGGGGTCGAACAGCAGCCGCTCGGCATGAGTTCCCCGGCCGTCGCGCCGTACGGCGCCTACCGCACCGCCGACGGGCGGACCGTCGTCCTCGGCACCACCAACGACCGTGAATGGCAGCGCCTGGCAAGGGAGTTGATCGACCGGCCGGACCTCGCGGACGACGCGCGCTTCCGTACCAACGCGGGCCGTGTCGCGCACCGCGAGCCGCTGGACGCGGCGATCGCCGGCTGGTGCGCCCGGCACGAGCTGGCGGACGTCCAGGCCCGCGCCGACGCGGCCGGCATCGGCAACTCCTGTTACAACACGGCCCGGGACGTCCTCGGTCACCCGCACCTCGCCGCCCGCGACCGCTGGCGCGAGGTCGGCACCCCGGCCGGACCGGTGCCCGCGCTGCTGCCGCCCCCGGTGCTCGCCGGCTACGACCCGCCGATGGGCCCGGTGCCCGCGCTCGGCGCGCACACGGACGCCGTGCTCGCCGAACTCGGTTACGGGGAACGGGAGATCGCGGATCTCCGGGACCGGGGAGTCGTCCGGTGACCTCGTTGCTGATCGACGACGCGGACGGCGTGCGCACCCTCACGCTCAACCGGCCGCACCGCCGCAACGCCCTCGACCCGCAGTTGTGGGGGGAGTTGCGGCGGGCGCTGGCCGACGCGGGCGGTGACCGGTCGGTGCGGGCGCTGGTCCTCACGGGTGCGGGCGGCGCGTTCTGCTCCGGCGCCGACCTCTCGCGGGGCGTGAGTGCGGAGCATCCCCTGTACCGGATGCGGACGTTGACCGACGTGGCCCTGCTGCTGCATGAGCTGCCCGTGCCAACGGTCGCCAAGGTCACGGGAGTTGCCGTCGGCGCGGGCTGGAACCTCGCGCTGGGCTGCGACTTGGTCGTCGCGACCCCTGAGGCGACGTTCGCGCAGATCTTCGCGCGCCGCGGGCTCTCCCTCGACCTCGGCGGGTCCTGGCTGCTGCCGCGGCTCGTCGGGCTCCAACAGGCCAAGCGGCTGGCCCTGTTGGCGGAGACGGTCGACGCGGCGCAGGCGCGGGAGCTGGGGCTGGTGACGTGGGTGGTGGACGCGGAGAAGGTGGACGCCTTCACGGCCGACGTCACCGCGCGGCTGGCCGCCGGGCCGCCCGTCGCGCTGGCCCAGACGAAGGCGCTGCTCCACGAGTCCGGCGGCACCCTGCGTGAATCGCTCGCGCACGAGGCGCGCGCCCAGGCCGTCAACTTCGCCTCCACAGACGCTCCGGAGGCGTTCGCCGCGTTCTTGGAGGGGCGTCCGGCGCACTTCACGGGGCGGTGGGCGGGCCCGACGTCCAGCGAGAAGGAGAACCCATGACCCGCGAAGCCGTCGTCGCCGCCCTGCGCACCCCCGTCGGCAAACGGGGCGGCGGGCTCGCCGCCGTCCACCCCGTCGACCTCTCCGCCGCCGTCCTCACCGCCCTCGTGGAGCGCACCGGCATCGACCCGGCCGCCGTGGACGACGTCATCTGGGGCTGTGTCGCCCAGGTCGGCGACCAGTCGGGCAACATCGGCCGGTACGCGGTGCTCGCGGCGGGCTGGCCGGAGAGCGTGCCCGGCACGACGGTCGGCCGGGCCTGCGGATCGGGCCAGCAGGCGCTGGAGTTCGCCGTCCAGTCGGTCCGTTCGGGGCAGTACGACCTGGTCGTCGCGGGCGGGGTGGAGACGATGAGCCGGGTCCCGCTGGGCGCGGCCAAGGCGGGCGGGGCGCCGTACGGGCCGCAAGTCCTGGCGCGGTACGGGGAGTTCTCCTTCAACCAGGGGCTCTCCGCCGAGCTGATCGCGCGCAAGTGGGGTTTCGGCAGGGGCGAGTTGGATGCTTTCGCCGCCCTCTCCCACGAGCGGGCGGCGGCCGCGCAGGACGCGGGGGCCTTCGGCGGGCAGCTCGTGCCGGTGGCCGGGGTCACCGCCGACGAGGGCGCACGGCGCGGCACCGATACCGCGACGCTCGCGCGGCTCAGGCCGGCGTTCCAGGAGGGCGGGGTGATCCACGCGGGCAACTCCTCGCAGATCTCGGACGGGGCGTCGGCGCTGCTGGTCACCACCCCTGAGAAAGCAAGGGAGTTGGGGCTCGCGCCGCTGGTGCGGCACCGGGCGGGCGCGGTCACCGGCTCCGATCCGGTGCTGATGCTGACGGGACCGATCCCGGCGACGGAGAAGGTGCTGCGGAAGGCGGGCGTCGCCCTGTCCGACGTAGGGGTCTTCGAGGTCAACGAGGCTTTCGCACCAGTGCCGTTGGCGTGGCTGGCGGAGACCGGAGCCGACCCGGCGCTGGTCAATCCGCTGGGCGGCGCCATCGCCCTCGGCCATCCGCTGGGCGCCTCGGGGGCCGTCCTGATGACGCGCATGATCCACCACATGCGGACGCGCGGCATCCGTTACGGTCTTCAGACCATGTGCGAGGGCGGCGGCACCGCGAACGCCACTCTCGTCGAACTCGCCGACTGACCAGGGGAGTCACTGTGCGCCGTGAAGTCTTCACCGCCGATCATGAGACGTTCCGGGAACTGGTCCGGGACGTCGTCGCCAAGGAGGTCGTCCCGCACTACGCGGACTGGGAGAAGTCCGGCCGCATCCCCCGTTCCTTCTTCGAACTCCTCGGCGGTCTGGGCCTGTTGGGGATGGCGATACCGGAGGGGTACGGCGGCGGCGGTCAGCCCGACTACCGCTACAACGTCGTCCTCCAGGAGGAAGCCGCCCGCGCGCTGGTCACGTTGGGCACGGTCCGCACCCAACTCGACGTGGTCCTCCCCTACTTCCTCGCCTATGCCGGCGACGAGCAGCGCCGCCGCTGGTTCCCAGGTCTGGCCGCCGGGCGGCTGCTGACGGCCATCGCGATGACCGAGCCCGGCACCGGCTCCGACCTCGCCGGCATCCGGACAACCGCCGTACGGGACGGGGACAGTTACGTCCTCAGCGGGGCCAAGACGTTCATCACCGGCGGGCTCCTCGCCGATCTGGTGATCGTCGTGGCCCGCACCGCCGACGTCCCCGGCGACCGGCGGGCCGGGCTCACGCTGCTCGTCGTCGAGGACGGTATGCCGGGCTTCTCGCGCGGCCGGACCCTGGACAAGCTGGGCATCAAGGCGCAGGACACGGTGGAGCTGTTCTTCGACGAGGTGCGGGTGCCCGTCGCCAACCAACTCGGCGAGGAGGGGCGGGCGTTCTCGTATCTGGGCCACAATCTGCCGCAGGAGCGGATGACGGTCGCGGTCGGTTCGGTCGCGCAGGCGCGGGCGGCGCTCGATACGACCGTCGCCTACGTCAAGGAGCGCAAGGTGTTCGGCAGCCCGGTCGCCTCTTTCCAGAACACCAAGTTCGAACTCGCCTCGGTCGCGACGGAGTTGGCGGCGGCTCAGGCGCTGCTCGACCGGGCCGTCCTCGACCTCGTCGACGGCTGTCTCACCGGCGCCGACGCGGCGAAGGTCAAGCTGTTCTGCACGGAGGTCCAGGGCCGCGCCGTCGACCGCTGCCTCCAACTCTTCGGCGGCTACGGCTACATGCTGGAGCAGCCGATCGCGCGGCTGTACGCGGACGCGCGGATCACCCGGATCTATGCGGGGACGAGCGAGGTCATGAAGGTCATCGTCGCCAAGTCCCTCGGGCTGTGAGGGAGATGGGCGACTTCGCGGCGCGGGCCGGGGTGGCGTTCGTCGCGGGCGGCACGGGCGGGGTCGGCTCGGCCGTCGTACGGCTGCTCGCGGAGCGGGGCAGCGAGGTCGTCTTCACCTACCGCTCCGACCGGGCGGCGGCCGATCGGCTGGCCCAGGAGACTCAAGCGACCGCCGTGCGGCTGGACTTGGCCGACGAGGAGGCAACTGCCCGCGCTGTGGCCGGACATGAGCTGCACACGCTCGTCTACGCGGCCGGGCCGCACGTGCCGATGACGCACCTCAGCAAGGTGCCCCCGGCCCGTTACCGGGCCCAACTCGAAGGGGACGCCGTCGCGTTCTACAACCTCGTGCACCCCGCGCTGCCGCTGCTGCGGGCGAGCCGGGGCAGCGTCGTCGCCGTGACGACCGTCGCGACCCGGCGCTTCCCCGTGCGGGACGGGCTGTCGTCGGGCGTGAAAGGGGCCGTGGAGGCGGTCGCGCGGGCGCTGGCCGCCGAGGAGGGCCGGTACGGCGTCCGCGTCAACTGCGTCGCGCCCGGCATGCTCACCGACGGGATCGGGGCGCGGCTGATCGGCAGCGGCGAACTCGACGGCGCGGCGCTGGCGGTGGCCCGGCGCAACATCCCGCTGCGCCGGTTCGGCGCGGCGCGGGACGTCGCGGAGGCCGTGGTGTTCCTGGCGTCCGGCCGGGCCGGTTTCATCACCGGGCAGGCGCTCGGCGTGGACGGCGGCTACGCGCTCTGAGCGGGGTCCTCGAACCAGGTGGGGCCCTCGGTCAGGGCCTGCTTGATCCGGGTGAGCGCGAACTCCGGCAGGTCGGGCAGGTCGTCGACGGCGAACCAGGCGACCTCCAGCGACTCGTCGTCGTTGACCCGCGCCTCGCCGCCGACGGCCCGGCAGCGGATCGTGATGTCCATGAACTGGCAGACGTCGCCGTTCGGGTACGTGACGGGCTCCAACGCCTGTACGAGGACGACCTGTTCGGCGACGCACCGCACGGCCGTCTCCTCGAAGACCTCCCGCACCGCGCACACCGCGGGCTGCTCGCCCGGGTCCGGGATCCCGCCGAGGACCGACCAGCCTCCGGTGTCCGTACGGCGGTTCAGCAGCACCCTGCCGTCCCCGTCGAAGACGACGGCGGTGACGCCGGGTATCCAGAGCAGTTGACGGCCGGCGGAGGCCCGGAGCGTGCGGATGAAGTCAGGAGTTGCCATGCTCCGACCCTAACGGGCGGGGTCGGGGCGGGTTCCTGCGGATCATGCCGGGGGCGGGGCGGAGCGCTGGACGGCGTACGGATCGGCGTACGCGCGGGCGTGCGCGAAAAGCACGTGCGCGCCCCTCGGCCCCCGTGCCACGCTCCCGCGATGGACCGTGACCTGATCTCCCGCCTCGCCCACGCCGATCACCCCATCGCGGCGCCCCTCCATGACGAGGAGGTGGGCCGGTTGCTCGCCCAGGGTGTCGCGCACGACCACGCGCGCGTGCTGGACCTCGGCTGCGGCGGCGGGGAGTGGCTCGTGCGCGCGCTGGAGGCGTTCCCGCACGCGCGCGCGGAGGGTGTCGATCTCTCCGCGCGGGCGCTGGAGCATGCGCGGACGACGGCCCGCGCGCGGGGTGTCGACGAGCGGCTGACGCTGCACCGCGCGGACGCCGCCGCTTTCACCTCGCCGCACCGGTTCGACCTGGTGCTCAGTGTCGGGGCGGCGCACGCGTTCGGCGGGCTGCTGCCGGCGCTGGCCGCCGCGCGGGAGCAGCTGGCGCCGGGCGGGCGCGTCCTGGTCGGCGACGGCTTCTGGGAGCGTCCTGCGCCTCCTGAGGCGGTGGAGATGCTGGGCGACTTCGCGGACCTCGCGACGACCGTCGAGCGGGTCGTGGCGGACGGCTGGACGCCCGTGCAGGCCCATGTCAGCAGCCGCCGTGAGCTGGACGCCTACGAGTGGGCCTGGACGGGCTCCTTGTCGTCCTGGGCGCTGGACCACCTGGACGACCCGGGCAGCGCCGCCGCGCTGGAGGCGGCGGCCGTGCACCGCGCGGGGTGGCTGCGCACCTATAGGGACTGTTTCGGGTTCGTGTGCCTGGTGCTGCGTGCCACGAGGTGACCTCCCTAGGCGTCGCCGCGGGCCGTCTTCCGCGCGCGGATGCCCGATCCGACCGCCCAGCCGAGGCCGCCGGCCGCGACGAGGCACAGGAGCATCTCCGGGAGGATGCCCATCTTCGTCGCGGGCGTCTCGGAGGAGCGCAGCGGGATCTTCTGGACGAGGTGTCCGGCGACGAACATGCCGGTCTTCTGGGTGATCCGCCCGTCCGGCATGATGATCGCGCTGACGCCGCTGGTGACGGGGACGACGACCGTGCGGCTGTGCTCCACCGCGCGCACGCGGGACATCGCGAGCTGCTGGTAGGTCATCTCGCTGCGGTCGAAGGTGGCGTTGTTGCTGGGCACGGAGATCAGCTGGGCGCCATGGGTGACGGTGTCGCGCACGGCCCAGTCGAAGGCGGCCTCGTAGCAGGTGGCGAGGCCGACCTTGGTGCCGTCGATGGTGAACACGCCCGGCTTGGTGCCCCGGGTGAAGTCCTGGTGGGCGAGTTCGGTCCAGTTCTTGTTGATCGCCCCGACCAGGGAGCGCAGCGGGAGGTACTCGCCGAAGGGCTGGATCTGCCGTTTGTCGTAGGTCTGGGTGGGTCCCTTGGCGGGGTCCCAGAGGATCTGCTCGTTGTAGAACTTGCCGTCGCGTTCGACGACGCCGCCGACGGAGATGGGCACGCCGATGGCGCGCACCGCCTCGTCGATGACCAGGGCGGCGTCGGGGTTGGTGAAGGGGTCGACGTCGGAGGAGTTCTCCGGCCACAGCACGAAGTCCGGCCGGGCCGTCTTACCCGCCTTGACCTCGGCGGCCAGCCGCTCCGTCTCGCGCGCGTGGTAGTCCAGCACGGCCCGGCGCTGGGCGTTGAAGTCGAGCCCGAGCCGGGGCACGTTGCCCTGGATCGCGGCGACGGTGACGCTCCCGTCCTCGGCCTTGTCGCTGACGAGCGGACGCGCGGCGAGCGCCCCCACGACGGGCACGGCGACGCTCAGCAGCGCGACAGCGGCGGCGGAGCGGCGCACCTCGCGCGCGCGCCGGCGGTCGAGGCCGAGGCGGACGGCCTCGTAGAGGCCGAAGCCGCACAGGACGACGGCGAAGCCGAGGACGGGGGTGCCGCCGACCGCGGCGAGCGGGAGGAAGACCCCGTCGGCCTGGCCGAAGGCGACCTTGCCCCAGGGGAAGCCGCTGAACGGCGCCCGGGCGCGGACGGCCTCGCCGGCGATCCACAGGGCCGCCGCCCAGACGGGCCAGGCCGGCAGCTTGGAGACGGCGGTCACGCCGGCGCCGACCAGGGCGACGAAGACCGCCTCGACGGCGACGAGCGCGATCCACGGCAGCGGGCCGACCTCGACGCCGGTCCACACCAGCAGCGGCAGCAGGAACCCGAGCCCGAAGAGGTAGCCGAGCCCGAGGCCCGCCTTCCAGCTCCGGCCGCGCAGCACCCACCCGAAGAGGGCGAACGCGGGGAGGGACAGCCACCACAGGGGGCGGGGCGGGAAGCTGACGTAGAGCAGCACTCCGGCGAGCGCGGCGACGGCGGCGGGGAGGAGCCGCAGCAGGAGACGTCGGCCGCGTGACGCGGGCGCGGTCTCGGGTCCCAGCTGGTCGGAGGGGCCCACGGGGGGTGCGGTGACGGTCACTCGGGGAGTGTACGGCGGGTGACCTTTTGGCCGACAGCGAGAGCCGGTCATGACCGGAGGTCTCGGCAGGAAAGCCCCGTAAAGGTGCCTGTACGCCCCTCAGTGGACCGTTCCGGGCGTTCCCGGCGTTCCGGGCCGCAGCCGGTCCCGAATGACGCGTACGGCCGCCTCGGCGTCGTCCACGGTGATGGTGAAGGTGTGCCCGTCCCACAGCCGCAGCACGACCCCCTCGCCGCGGCGTACGACGACGGCGGTGCCCATCTCGGGCCGCCAGCGGTAGCCGAAGCCGCCCCAGTGGCGGGGGGTGACGTGGGGGTCGACGACGGCGTCGGCGACCTGGGCGAGGGGGATGCGGCGGCGCGGCAGGCCCATGTGGCCGCAGCGCACTTCGAGGGTCTCCAGGTCGACCTTGAGGGCCACGTGCAGGAAGGCCAGGGTGCCGAAGAGGATGAGGAGGCCGGCGGCGATGCAGCCCACCACGGACATCACGAGGGGGGCGACTCCGGACGTCCACGCGGAGTCCACGGCCAGCTCGATGCCGAGCGCCAGGCAGGCGGCGCCCGCGAGCGCGGGCAGCCACTGGAAGCGGTTGGTGGCGCGGCCCGTCCACACGTCGGGGTGCGGGGCCGTCTTGTCGCGGAAGGGGTCCCTCATGGTTATGAGGTTACTCAGGTTTCGCCGCGCGGGGAGTGCGTCGCGGAGGGTGACTGGTTCCGCGCGGGGGCGGCGGCCCGGTCGCAAGGTGGCGGTCCACAAGGTGGCGGCCCGGTCACAAGACGACGGTCCACAAGATGGCGGCCCGTTCAGGACGCCGGCGCCGTCGCCTCCTGGAGCAGCCGCCCCTCGGCGTACGCCAGGGCGGCGGCCGGCAGGGCGCCTTCGCGGCCACTGAGGATCACGGTCAGTGATCCGGTCGCCGGGGCGCCAGGCGCGGGCTCGGCGCCGATGCGGCGCAGCGCCTGGGCGGCGACGGCGTCGGCCGAGCCGTAGAGGGCGAGCGGGGGGCGGCCGGGGCGCTGGAGGGCCGCGCGGATGCGGTCGGCGAGGAGTTCGTAATGGGTGCAGCCCAGGACGACGGTCGTCACGTCATCCGGGGTGAGGGTCGCGGCGGCCGTGACGGCGGCGTCGATCGCGGCGGCGTCGGCGTGCTCGACGGCCTCGGCGAGACCCCAGCAGGGCACCTCGGTGACGGCGACGCCGTCCGCGAACTCCTTGATGAGGCCGCGCTGGTAGGGGCTGCCGGTGGTGGCGGGGGTGGCCCAGATCGCGACGTGGCCGCCGCCGGACGCGGCCGGTTTGATCGCGGGGACGGTGCCGACGACGGGGACGTCCGGTTCGAGGAGGGCGCGCAGGGCTGGCAGCGCGTGCACGGAGGCGGTGTTGCAGCCGACGATCAGCGCCTCGGGGCGGTGCGCGGCGGCGGCCTCGGCGACGGCCAGGGCGCGCGAGGTGAGGTCCTCGGGGGTGCGCGGACCCCAGGGCATGCCGTCGGGGTCGAGGGAGAGCACGAGATCGGCGTCGGGGCGCAGGCGCCGTACGGCGGCGGTGGCCGCCAGCAGTCCGATTCCGGAGTCCATGAGCGCGATCTTCACCCGGTCACGATAGACGATGGGCGGGTCCGGGCCGCCGGGGTGGGGCACACTGCGCTGGTGAGCGCCATCGTGTGGATCGCCGCCCTGTCTCTCGCCGCCTGGTTGTGGCTGCTGCTCGGCCAAGGCTTCTTCTGGCGCACGGACGTCCGCCTCCCGCGCGCGCAGGAGCCCGCCTCCTGGCCGTCCGTCGCGATCGTCGTCCCCGCGCGCGACGAGGCCGCCGTGCTCCCCGCGAGCCTGCCCTCGCTGCTGGCCCAGGACTACCCCGGCCGCGCGGAGGTCTTCCTGGTCGACGACGGCAGCACCGACGGCACCGCCACCCTGGCCCGCACCCTGGCCGAACGCCAGGGCGGCCTCCCCTTGACGGTGTCCTCCCCTGGCGAGCCGCCCTCCGGCTGGACGGGCAAGCTGTGGGCGGTACGGCACGGCATCGCGCGGGCGCGCGCGTGGGAGGAGCCGGAGCCGGCGGAGAGCCACTCCCGCGCGCGGGACGATTCCGAACCGGCGCAAGGACCCTCCCGCGCGCGGGAGCCCGAGGTCACCGGCCGACCCCCCGCGCGGGAGCCCGACTTCCTCCTCCTCACGGACGCCGACATCGCCCACGCCCCGGACAGCCTGCGGCAGTTGGTCGCGGCGGCTCTCACCGGCGGCTACGACCTGGTGTCCCTGATGGCGCGGCTGCGGGTGGCGAGCCTGTGGGAGCGGCTGGTGGTCCCCGCTTTCGTGTACTTCTTCGCCCAGCTCTACCCGTTCCGCCGGATCCGCCGCCAAGGCGGCCGTACGGCGGCCGCGGCGGGCGGGTGTGTGCTGCTGCGCATGGAGACGGCCGTCCGCGCGCGGGTGCCGGACGTGATCCGGCAGGCGGTGATCGACGACGTGGCGCTCGCGCGGGCCGTGAAGAGGGGCGGCGGGCACATCTGGCTGGGGCTCGCGGACCGGGTGGACAGCGTGCGGCCGTATCCGCGGCTGCACGACCTGTGGCGCATGGTCTCCCGCAGTGCCTACGCACAGTTGCGGCACAGCCCTCTGCTGCTCGCCGGGACGGTCCTGGGGCTCGTTCTGGTGTACCTGGTGCCGCCGTTGGCCCTGCTGCTGGGGCTCGCGCTGGGCGGTACGGCGGCGGCGGTGTGCGGCGCTCTCGCGTGGGCGGTGATGACGGGGACGTACGTGCCGATGCTGCGCTACTACGGTCAACCCCTTTGGCTGGCACCGCTGTTGCCGTTCACGGCGGCGCTGTATGTACTGATGACGGTCGACTCGGCGGTGCGGCACTACCGGGGGCGCGGGGCGGCGTGGAAAGGGCGGACATACGCGCGCCCGGAGGCTGTTCCCGAAGAAGGGTGACGGCCCTTGGTGTTCACCCCGCCCTCATGCTTCACTCCCGGAAATACTTTATTCATCAAGCAAGACCTCTGCTTAATGTCGAATAAGTAAAGAACGTTTCTTATTTACGGCCCGGCGTCCAGTTCATGCCCCACCCGTACGCGCGGTCGACGGTGCGCTGCGGACTCACCCCTCGTTCGGGCACGAGATAGCGCGCCTCGCGCTGGACGACGAGATCGCCCCCGGTGTTGGTGATCAGCGCGAGGGCGCACACCGTCGAGGGGACCGTGCACTCGTCCAGGGAGAACTCGACGGGGGCGCCGTACTGGGGCTGGAGGGTGACCGTGGCGTGCAGGTCGGCGAAAGAGCGGGCGCCCTCGTAGATGGTCACGAAGACCAGGATGCGGCGGAAGTCGCGGATGTGGTCGAGGTTGACGGTGAGGTTCTCGCCCGCGCTGACGTCGCCCGTGCGGTCGTCGCCGTCGAGGTGGATGTACGGCGGCCGGTGCAGGGCCCCGAAGGCGCCGCCGAGGGCCTGGACGACGCCTTTGCGGCCGTCGGCGAGCTCGTACAGGGCGCACAGGTCGAGGTCGAGGCCGCCGGGGAGGGTGCCGCCCCAGCGCGACGCCTGCTGCCGCACCGCCCAGTTGAGGTTGACGCGCAGGGCTCCGGACGTGCCGCCCTGTTTCGTCAATGAGACGGAGGGGGCCGTCTTCGTGAGGGTGACTTTCGCCAGCCGTACGGGTGCCGGGGCGGGCGCCGGGGTCGGCGCCGGCTGCGGGCGCTGGGGTTCGTCCACGGTGATGCCGTAGTCGGTGGCGAGGCCGGCGAGCCCGGTGTCGTAGCCCTGGCCGATCGCGCGGAACTTCCAGGCGCCCTGTCTGCGGTAGAGCTCGCCCAGGACGAAGGCGGTCTCCACGGTGGCGCCGGTGCTGTCGAAGCGGGCGACCAGGGTGCCCCGGTCGGCGTCGCGGACCTCGATGTACAGGCCGGGGACACGGCCGAAGGGGCCGCCGTCGGCGGAGGCGGCGAGGACGACCGTCTCGATACCGGGCTCCACGCGCGCGAGGTCGACGACAAGGGTGTCGGTGACCCGGTCCCCGTCGCTCCTCTTGCCCTCGTGGCGGACCGCACTGGAGGGGTGATGTGGCTGGTTGTAGAAGACGAAGTCGGCGTCGGAGCGCACCTTTCCGCCCGCCAGCAGCAGGGCGGAGGCGTCGGCGTCGGGCACCCCGGGGCCCGAACGCCAGCCGCACTCGATCCGCAGTGCGGTGGTCGGCACCGGCACGTTGGCGCCCTTGGGCATCGGCATGGCAGCCCCCTCACTGTGCGGCGCACCAGGTCAGCTCACCCGGCGGCCCCTTTCCGGTGTACAAGGCCAACCTATGGGCACACCTGTTCAACGCCTATGAGGGGCACGGAAAACAGCGCGTTCGGCAACTGGAAACCGACCCTTTACACGATGTCAACGCGTGGCGCTGCCCCTTTTTCACATGTTCGCTCGCATTGGGGATCCCAGGCCTCTCAATACACGGAAAACAACCCGCCAATCCGTCTCCCCAACCGCCACATGGTGGGCTTAACTTAGGGTCATGACCTCCCCCCGCTCCACCTATGGCGGCGGCTACTACTCCGCCTCCTTCCCGGACACTCCGATCTACGACTCCCTCGTGGCCGAACGGGGCACCCCGCAGATCGCCCCGATCCGGGTCCCCGCCGCCTACGACATGCCGAGCAGCAACCTGCCCGCGCTGCCGTCGGCGCTGCCCGCCCTCCCTGCGGGCCCCTCGCAGCCGATGTACGGCTACCAGCAGGCGCAGCAGCACGCGCCGCTCCAGCAGGCCCCCGCCGCGTACGTGCCGCCGCAGGGCGGGATGCAGCGCGCGGCCTACCCGGCGCCGATGCCGCAGGCACCGATGCAGGCCGCGCCCGGCGGCATGGGCCCCATGGGAGGCGGCCCGATGGGAAGCGGTCCTATGGGTGGCGGTCCCATGGGCGGTGCCCCTATGGCCGGCGGGATGAACCCCGGGGCGGGCACGATGGGCGGCGGCATGCCGGGGGGCATGGGGTACGAGGCGATGCGTCCGGCGGCCCCGCGCCCGGCCCCGGCGCCCTACCAGGACCCGTACAACAACCAGCAGTACCGCGGTTACTGAGGTCTCCCGGGGTCACCGCCGCCGCCTGGCAGGATGACCCCATGGTGAACGCGCGCCTGCTGTCGGTCCATGTCCGTCCGGTCAAGGCGTTCCAGGGGGTGAGTCCCCAGGAGGCCGTCGTGGAGCCCTGGGGGCCGGCCGGGGACCGGCGGTGGGCCCTGCTCGACGACGGGGGAAAGGTCGTCACCCAGCGTCAGGTGCCGCGGCTCGCGCTGGGCACCGCCGAGCCGCTGCCCGGCGGCGGTGTGCTGCTGTCCGCGCCGGGGCGCGCGCCACTGGAGGTGGCCGTGCCCGAGGGCGGGGAGACGGTCTCCATGGAGATCTTCCGGGACAAGGTGGAGGTCACCTTGGCCGCGCCCCGCGCGCACGCGTGGTGCAGCGCCTTCCTGGACATGCCGGTGCGGCTCGCGCATCTCGACGACCCGGCGGTGCGCCGCCCGGTCGATCCCGCGTACGCGCTGCCCGGCGAGACGGTGTCCCTGGACGCCCTCAACTCCCTGATCGCGCAGGGCCCGTACGCGGCCGAGGGGCCGTTGCCGATGAACCGGTTCCGGGCGAACGCCGTCATCGGGGGCACCGAGCCGTGGGCGGAGGACGGCTGGTCGCGGCTCGCGATCGGCGAGGCCGTCTTCCGGGTCGCCAAGCCCTGCGGCCGGTGCGTGGTGACGACCACCGACCAGGCCACCGCCGGGCGCGGCAAGGAGCCCTTGCACACCCTCGGCCGCTACCGCCGCAGGGACGGCAAGCTCGTCTTCGGCCAGAACCTGGTCCCGCTCGCACCCGCCCTGATCAGGGTGGGCGACCCGGTCCGCGTCCTGGCCTGAACCCGCCGCGGATCTCCTTCCCCGGGCCGGGAACTTCCCGCCTGACCTCGGGCGTTGACGCCGTATGAGAAGTGCGTGAGAGGTTGTGACGGCGGGTGATTTCGCTCTCTCTTCGGCCGCATCGGCGGCTGGAAGGCGGCGGGCGGGGTTATCACGGAGCGGGAAGGGGGTTGCGACACAGTGCGAGCGATCGGCGGAATCTGGCGCTGGCGGCACAACCCGCTGCGCCGTACGACGGACCTGGTCGAGGCGTGGGTGGCGGTCGCCGCCCTGCTGCTGATCCTGTCCGCCGCGCCCGTGGCGGGCGTCCTCACCGGCTCCTTGGTCGACGGCGCCCTGCAACGGGCGGCGCGCGACCAGCAGTCCAGCAGATTCGAGACGACGGCGACGGTGGTGCGGGCGCTCAAGGGCTCCTTGTTCGCCGCCGACCCGGACACGGCGACGGGCCGCGCCGCGCAGTCCCGCGTGGAGGCCGACTGGACGGCCCCTGACGGCGGTTCGCGGCACGGCACGGTGACGGCGTCGGTGGACACCCCGCATCCGGGCGACCACTTCCGGATATGGACCGACCCGGAGGGCCGGGTGACGACCCGTCCGCTGGACGCGGCGACGGCGACGACCCACGCGGTGCTGGCCGGATTCGGCGCCGCACTGGCCGCGGGAGGGCTGGTCGAGGCGGCCCGGCGGCTGGTCGTCTGGCGTCAGAACCGCCGCCGTTACGCCCGCTGGGACCAGGCATGGGACCGCGCGGGTCCGGACTGGGGCCGTACCGGCGCGGGCAGTTGACGGCCTCTCGCACTGGTCAACCCACCACCCGCGCGCACGCTACGGTGGACCAGCCGACTTCCGGCATCGACCCGCGTAACACGAGGTGGGGGCAAGGCAACGCCATGGCACAGGGCACGGTCCAGGTGACGCACACCGGCACATCGAGGTGGCGGCGCCGCACGGGTGAGTACGCTTCGCTCGCCGCCGCCCTGGAGGCCGCGGCCGACGGGGACGTGCTCACCGTCGCCCCGGGCACCTACCGGGAGAACCTGGTCCTCGACCGGGCCGTCACCCTGCGCGGCCCCGAGGGCGCCCCCGGCTCGGTGCGCATCGCGCCCGCCGACGGCGTGCCGCTGACCGTGCGTGCCGCCGCCGTCGTCCAGGACCTCCATGTGGAGGGCCAGGACGCCACCTCGCCCGCGCTGCTCGTCGAGGAGGGCACTCCGGAGCTGCTGGACGTGCGGATCGTCACGCGCTCCGCGGCCGGCATCGAGGTGCGCTCCGGCGCCCGGCCGACGGTGCGCAGATGCACGGTCGACAACCCGGCCGGCATCGGGATCGCCGTCGTCGACGGCGGGGGCGGTGTCTTCGAGGAGTGCGAGGTCATGGCCGCCGGGCAGGCCGGGATCGCCGTACGCGGGGGCGGGCATCCGCGGCTGGAGCGGTGCCGGGTGCACCACACGTCCGGGGCGGGGCTGAGCGCGACCGGCGAGGGCTCCGCGCTGGAGGCCGTGGGCTGCGAGGTCTACGAGGTGCGCGGCAGCGGCGTCCAGGTCACCGCGCGGGCCACGGCCCACCTCACGGACTGCGACGTCCACCGCACCACCGCCGACGGCGTCACCCTGGACACCGACGCGGTCCTCACCCTCGCGGACTGCCGCATCCACGACATCCCGGAGAACGCCGTGGACCTGCGCTCGCGCAGCGTCCTGACGCTGACGCGCACGTCGGTGCGGCAGTTCGGGCGCAACGGGCTGTCCGTGTGGGACCCGGGCACCCGCGTGGACGCCAACCAGTGCGAGATCTTCGACAGCACCGGCGACTACCCGGCCGTGTGGGTCAGCGACGGCGCGACCGCCGTGCTCGACTCCTGTCGGGTCCATGACGTGCCGGACGCCTTGTTCGTCCTGGACCGCGGCTCCCGCGCGGACGTCGTCGACAGCGACCTCTTCCAGGTCCGCAACACCGCCGTGTCGGTGAGCGACGGCGCGACCGCGCAGCTCGACGACTGCCGTATCCGCGACGCGGCGACGGGCGCCTGGTTCCGCGACCACGGCAGCGGCGGCACCCTCAACAACTGTGCCGTGGACGGCACCCAGACCGGCGTCATCGTCACCAAGGGCGCCGACCCGACCGTGGAGCGCTGCACGGTCGACTCCGCCGCCGAGGCCGGCTTCTACGTCTCCGCGGGCGGCCGGGGCACCTTCGTCGACTGCAAGGTCACCGGCAGCGGCGGCTACGGCTTCCACGTGATAGACGGCAGCCGTACGACCCTCAAGAAGTGCCGCACCGAGCGCTGCGCGCGCGGGGGGTACGAGTTCGCCGAGGCACCGGACTCCGCGCCCGGTTCGGGGCCGCTCGTCGAGGACTGCACCAGCGACGAGAGCGCGGGTCTGCGCACCCCGGCGGCGCCGGCCGTGCCCGCGCGCGAGACGTCCCTCCAGACGGTCACCCACACCCCCGGGCTGCTCGGCGCGGTCCCGGAGCAGCGTCCCGTCGTACCCGAACTGTCCGTCTCCGAGCGGACGATGGAGATGAAGGCGCCCAAGGACGTCCTCGCCGAGCTCGACGCGCTGGTCGGGCTCGACAGCGTCAAGCGTGAGGTGCGCGCGCTGATCGACATGATCGAGGTCGGCCGGCGCCGCCGGCGGGCGGGGCTCAAGGCGGCTTCCGTCAAACGGCACTTGGTCTTCACCGGCTCCCCCGGCACCGGCAAGACGACCGTCGCGCGCCTGTACGGCGAGATCCTCGCCTCCCTGGACGTCCTGGAGAAGGGCCACTTGGTCGAGGTGTCCCGGGTCGACCTCGTCGGCGAGCACATCGGCTCCACCGCGATCCGCACCCAGGAGGCCTTCGAACGGGCCCGTGGCGGCGTCCTGTTCATCGACGAGGCGTACGCGCTGTCGCCGGAGGACGCGGGCCGCGACTTCGGCAAGGAGGCCATCGACACCCTGGTGAAGCTGATGGAGGACCACCGTGACGCGGTCGTCGTCATCGTCGCCGGCTACACCGCCGAGATGGAGCGCTTCCTCGCCGTCAACCCCGGTGTGGCGTCCCGTTTCTCACGCACCATCACCTTCGGTGACTACGGCCCCGAAGAGCTCCTCAGGATCGTCGAGCAGCAGGCGGAGGAGCACGAGTACAACCTGACGGACGGCGCCCCTGAGGCCCTGCTGAAGTACTTCGCCGCCATCCCCAAGGGGCCCGCCTTCGGCAACGGCCGTACCGCGCGGCAGACGTTCGAGGCCATGGTCGAACGCCACGCCAGCCGCGTCGCCCAGATCCCGAACCCGAACAAGGACGAGCTGACGCTGCTGTACCAGGAGGATCTGCCGGATCTTCCGTAACTCCCTTACAGATTCCGGTCCGCTCACGCCCCCACCGTCGGCCGGGGCACCACCGCGCTCCCGCCCAGCCCCAACCGCGCCAGCAGCCGTGTGCGCTCCTCGTCGAACTCCGGGTCGGCCTGGTAGTCGGAGTGGCCCAGGAGGGGCGCAGGGAGCGGGTGGAGGGTCGTACGGCCGTATTCCAGGGGGTCCTTCAAGGGGGCGCCGTCGACGTCCGGGATGCGGACCGGACCGCCTATGGGGTCGGTGCGGCGGTAGAGGTTGCGCCAACAGTCGATGTCGTCGTGCAGCGCGCGGACGGCGGCGGGGCCGAAGTGGGCCGGGAACCAGCGGCCGTAGAGGCGTTCCACCGGGGAGCCGTAGGTCAGCAGGGCCACGCGTCCGCGGGCCGCCGGTTCCAGCTGCCAGGCGGCGGCTGCCGCGAGGACGCTGCCCTGGGAGTGGCCGGAGACGACGAGCCGGCCGCCGGTGGCGCCGGTCCAGGTGGTCATGCGCCAGGTCAGGTCGGGGACGGCGCGCTCGGCGTAGCAGGGGGGCGCGAAGGGGTGGGCCGCGCGCGGCCAGAAGGTGCCGACGTCCCAGAGGATGCCGATCGTGCGGCGCGCGCCCGCGTCCTTGTAGGCGCGTCTGCCCCAGGTGACGAACGTCAGGAAGACCAGGCCGATCAGCCAGGACCCGAGCGCCTGCGCGACCCGCGCGGTGCCCTCGACGAACGGGGACAGCCCGGCGCACGCCCCTACGGGCGCTTCCCCCGTGGTGAGCGCGGCGACGACGGCCCCGGCGCCCAGCAGCAGCGTCGTACCGGAGGCGACCGCGACCAAGGGGGGCGCCTTGTCGGTGAGGGCGGCCAGCGCGCGGGCGCGCGCGATGGTGCGGGTACGGGCCGGGTCCCCGTGCTCGACGCCGTACTCCTTCTCGACCTCGCGCTCCCCCGCCTTGGCCACCGCCAGGGCGCGCCGGGCGAGGAGGGCGCCGTGGGCGAGGACGACGAGGAGGACGGCCGGGATGACGGAGGCCTGCCAGGTCAGCAGGACGGGCGGGCCGGGAAGGGCGCCCTGGGTGCCGTCCAGCCAGTCGGCGACCCGTTGCGCGACCCCGCCGGACATGACCCCGCCCAGCGCGCAGGCGAGCGTCGCGACGACGGGCCCGCCGAGCCCCTTCAGGACGGCCCGCCGGTCGTGACCGCCGTCCACGCGCTGCCCCCGGTACAGCCGCCACGCGACCGCCCCCAGGACGATCACCAGCGCTCCCTGGGCGACCGCGATCACCCCGAAGGTGAGGTCGCCCGGCAGCCGGCCCTCCGCGTACCAGCCGGGGCGCCCCCAGCCCGCGTAGAGCAGGCTCAGGCCGAGCAGGGTGAGCGAGGCGAGCGGGAGGCGGCGTACGAGGTGGCGGTCGACGGCGTGGTCGAGGACGTTCTCGGTGCGGCCCCGCCGGCAGACGACCCAGATCACGCAGCCGGCGCCGACGGCCAGGGCGGCCTCCAGGAGGCTTCCCAGGGCGCCCAGGAGGGCCGGGCCGCCCGTGCGGTGGTCGTGGCGGGCGGCGGCCGTCGCGACGCTCGTGGCGACCGTCAGGAGGCCCGCGGCGGTGTGGGCGGCGCGCAGACGGGCGACCAGGCGGCGGCCGTACCAGAACCCGGGGCGGCTGAGGGTGGTCCCCTCGACGGCGGACCCCTCCGCAACAGCACCCTCCGCAGCAGCGCCCTGCGCAACGGCCCCCTCGCGCTCGACCGGCTCCCGCGACTCGTACGCGCGCCAGGTCCGGTGCGACAGGTACCACAGCAGGGCGACCAGGGCCGTCGGGACGAGCGCCGCGAGGGCGAGGCGGCGGCCGGGCAGGCTCCACCAGCCCTCGGAGAGGAACGCCAGCCAGCTGTGCCGCTGCGCGCACGCGCGGGTGCCCGCGCACTGCCAGGCCGTCAGGTCGAGCGCGACCTCGCAGGCGGCGGCGGTCAGCAGGACGGTCAGTGACAGCGCGGTCAGCCGCACCAGCAGCCCGTAGCCGCGTACCGCGCGGGTGCCCGACCGGGCGGCGGGGCGCATCCAGTGCGCGAGGTTGACGACCATGAACGGCAGCAGCAACAGCCACAACGCGCGCGTGCCGTTGCCGGACGTCAGGTTGGACCAGACGTACGCCTCAGGGATGGGCCGGTCCAGGCGCGCGCCCGCGCGGGTCTCCGCGTCGACGTCGTCCACACGCCGGTAGACGGCGGCCGTGTCGTCACCGGTGATCCGTACCGTGCGAGGATCGTTCAACATTTTCTCGGGTGTCGCCCCGCCCACCCCGTGGACGAGAAGCTCCAGGGCGAGCGGGTGCCCGGCAGGCCCCGGTGTCCCGTTGGTACGGCCTTCCACGGCTTCTGTGTCCCCCTGTTACGGCGCCGTCGGCATCCTTGACGCGGTGAACAGGATGGCCCCCGTCCGGCCCACGTACACCTGTTGTCACGGAATCTCCCCCGCACGTGCGGCAAACGTGACCGAACCGGGCCCGGCAGCAAGCGCTTGTGGCATGCGCACGCCCCCGAAGCCGCCCGCGCCGCCCCCTCCGACGTGCGAGGATGGGACGCCCGACCCGGTCCCGGGCGGGCAGGCGGCGGAAGGACCGGAAGCGGACGTGAGCGAGAATCAGAACCTCCTCGCCGAGCAGCGCCGCGCCCTGATCCTGGACGAAGTCAGACGCCGGGGCGGCGTGCGGGTCAACGAACTGACGCGCAGGCTCGGGGTGTCCGACATGACGGTCCGCCGCGACCTCGACGCGCTGGCCCGCCAGGGCGCCGTCGAGAAGGTGCACGGCGGCGCCGTACCGGTCGTCGAGGCGAGCACGCACGAGCCGGGGTTCGAGGCCAAGTCCGGTCTGGAGCTGACCGCCAAGGAGGACATCGCGCGCGCCGCCGCCCGCCTGGTCCCGCCCGGCAGCGCGATCGCCCTCTCCGGCGGTACGACGACCTACGCGCTCGCCCAGCAGCTCGTGGACGTCCCCGATCTGACCGTCGTCACCAACTCCGTGCGCGTCGCGGACGTCTTCCATTCCGCGCAGCGGGTCTCCGGGCCCCGGCAGGGCGCCGCGACCGTCGTCCTGACCGGCGGGGTGCGCACCCCCTCCGACTCCCTCGTCGGCCCGGTCGCCGACCAGGCCATCGCCGCCCTCCACTTCGACGTGCTCTTCCTCGGCGTGCACGGCATATCGGCGGAGGCCGGGCTGTCGACGCCGAACCTCGCGGAGGCGGAGACCAACCGGCGGCTCGTGCAGTCCGCGCGGCGGGTCGTGGTCGTCGCCGACCACACCAAGTGGGGTGTCGTGGGCCTGAGTTCGTTCGCGTCGCTGGACCAGATCGACTCGCTGGTCACCGACGCGGGGCTGTCGGCGGCGGCGCGGGCGGAGATCGCCGAGCATCTGCGGCTGGTCGTGGCGGGGGAGCCGGAGCAGGCTGTGGATCTCTGAGACTCCGGGTGCACGGCGAACTCCGAGCCTGCGGCGCTCTTCTGACGGTGCGTCAATCCCCTTACAGAAGGGGCGACTTCCCGAACCCCCTCAACTACCCTGAACCCCTTGACCGTTCAGCGGAATCCCAGCACGGGGAGACTATTGATGGAGCGTCAGCTGCGCCCGGAAGGGCTCGACTTCATCGACCGCGCCCCTCTCCGGATGGTGTTCGCCCAGGAGATCTCCGCGCCCCCCGAGACGGTGTTCCCCGCCCTCGCCGACGACGTACCCGGCTGGGCCGAGTGGTTCCGCCAGGTGACGCTGGCCCAGCCCCTCGACGGCGGCGCCCGGCGGTCGATCGCGCTCCAGGGCGGCGCCCGCTTCCAGGAGACGATCCTCGCGGCGAAGGCGCCCGAGCTGTACGCCTACCGTGTCGACACCGTCAACGCGCCCGGCCTGTCGGCCCTGGTCGAGGAGTGGCGGCTGATCCCGGCGGGCGGCGGGACGCGGGTGCGCTGGACGTTCACGGCGGACGGGGTACTGCCGGTGCGGCTCGCGCTGAAGGGGGCGGGGCCGGTGCTGGGGTGGGCGTTCCGGGAGGCGGTACGGAAGCTGGACCGACGGCTGGCCTCCCCGAGGGACCTCCTGAAGAAGCAGCGGCCGACCTCCTGAGAGCTCCGGACCGACGGCCTCGTAGAAGCACCAACACCTCCTGAGATCCAGCGAGTTGACAGGCGCCCTCGGCCTACCTCAGGCCCCCGGCCCCGCACACTCCCCGCCCTCCGGCGCTTCCCTCAGACCCCCGGCCCACCCACTTCCCGCCCCGGCACGCCCCTCACACCCCCGGCTCAACCCACTTCCCACTCCCCAGCAACCCCTCGATCACCGCGCTGTACCCCCCGATCTCCAACCCATGCCCGGCCAGCCACTCGTCCGAGTAGTACTTGTCGAGATACCGCTCCCCGGGATCGCACAGCAGCGTCACCACGCTCCCCTCCCGCCCGGCCGCGACCATCTCCGCGACGATCCGCAGCGCGCTCCACAGCCCGGTCCCCGTCGACCCGCCCGCCTTGCGCCCGATGGCCCCCTCCAGGGCGCGGACGGCGGCGATGCTCGCGGCGTCGGGGACCTTCATCATGCGGTCGATCGCGCCGGGCACGAAGCTCGGCTCCATGCGCGGCCGGCCGATGCCCTCGATCCGGGAGCCGCAGTCGCAGGTGACGTCCGGGTCGCCGCTCGTCCAGCCCTCGAAGAAACAGGAGTTGTCGGGGTCGGCGACGCAGATCCGGGTGTCGTACTGCATGTAGTGGACGTAGCGCGCGAGGGTCGCCGAGGTGCCGCCGGTCCCGGCGGTCGCGACGATCCACGCGGGTTCCGGGAAGCGCTCCAACTCCAGCTGGCGGAAGATGGATTCGGCGATGTTGTTGTTGCCGCGCCAGTCGGTGGCGCGTTCCGCGTAGGTGAACTGGTCCATGTAGTGGCCGCCGGTCTCCGCCGCGAGCCGGGCGGACTCGTCGTACACCGTGCGCGGATCGTCGACGAAGTGGCAGCGCCCGCCGTGGAATTCGATGAGCCGGCACTTCTCGGCGCTGGTGGTGCGCGGCATGACGGCGATGAAGGGGACGCCGATCAGGGCGGCGAAATAGGCCTCGGAGACGGCAGTTGAGCCGCTGGACGCCTCAACTACCGGGCGGCCGGGGCGGATCCAGCCGTTGCACAGGCCGTACAGGAACAGCGAGCGGGCGAGGCGGTGTTTGAGACTTCCGGTGGGGTGGGTCGACTCGTCCTTGAGGTAGAGGTCGATGCCCCAGTGCTCGGGCAGCGGGAAGCGCAGGAGGTGGGTGTCGGCGGAGCGGTTGGCGTCGGCCTGGACCTTGCGGACGGCTTCCTTCAGCCAGCCGCGGTAGGCGTCGTCACCGCGGTCGACGTCGAGCGTCGCGGACAGGTGGGGGGTGGTCACGGCGGGGCTCCTCACAGGGTCGTACCGGCAGCCGTCAGCACGATGATAGACATCCGCCACACCCTTCCCACCTGCATAAACGCATCTTTGGGCGCCCCAAAGGCAACCCAGGGGGGCGCATTCGCGCGAGTGCTCCGGGTGCGCGGCGCATACTTGCGGCCCGCACTGGTGCGCGAGCCTTTGGAGCGGCAGACTGCACCTGCATCGAACCGGGGGCCGTACAGGACGCAAGGGGGCGGGAGAGCATGGCGGAGCCGGAGTTCACGGCGACGGGCGTGCGGATCGACAGCAGACTCAGGTCGCTGACCCGGGCCGGACGGGTCCGCGTCGGCGACGGCAGGGTGGAACTGCTCAACAGCCAGGGCAGCGAGATCGACAGCGCGCCGGCCTCGGCGGTCCGCGCGACCAAACCGCGCTTCGGCCCCGACGACCGGGCGCTGGCGGACCTGAACGGCACCCGCTACCAGCTGACCCTGGCCGCCGACGACCCCGCCCCGGGCGGCCCGCCCCCACCCACGGCCGGCCGCTTCATAGAGGCGGTACGCCGGGCTGCGCGGGGCGAACGCTGAGGGCTCACACACGCCTCCAGCCCTACGACGGGCAGCGCTCTCACCCCTACGACGGGCAGCGCGCACGGCGCCCGCACGGGCGCTCACGCTCTCGCCGCGCCCCCTGGAACCCGGGCGCCCCGCCCCCGCGACGGGCGCGAGTTGCGGCGGCCGGTGCCCTGAGTCACGCTGATCTCACGTCACTCTGGGTGTACCGGCGACAACGCTGTGAACCAGCCCGCCGGCCATGTCAGCAGCCGGCCGCCGCACGGGACGCGCTGCTCGATCGATCCGAACTCATCGGTTCTTCCGGACCTCACGTCGGGGAGTCGCAGCCGTGATCAACCCAAGGCACTGCACGGTGGAGCTGCAAGCCCTGCCGGCGCGGATCGGACAGGTCCGCAGAATCGTTACCGCACAATTGCGCTACTGGCAGCTGGACCCGCTCATAGACCGCGCCGCGCTCGGTGTGACGGAGCTGCTGGCCAACGTCCACCGGCATGCGCGGCAGGACAAGACCTGCGTGGTCGAGCTGGAGGTGCTGCTCGGCCGGCTCACCGTCTCGGTGGCCGACCGAGATCCCCGGCTGCCGGTCCTCGGCGCCGCGGACGACCTCGCGACCTGCGGACGCGGCCTCGCCCTCGTCGCCGCCGTGAGCGAGAGCTGGGGGGCTCGGGCCGACGGCGAGTCGGGCAAGGTCGTCTGGTTCACGCTGCCGGCGGTGGAGGGGGTGCGGGAGGCGGTGGTGAGCCTGCCGAGGCTCGCGGTGGTGTGATCGTCACACTTCAGGTGCCCACACCTGCGCCCACACCTGCGTGCGCCTCGCCTCCTACCGCCGCGCCCCGCCGCAGGCCCCCGGCGTCACCCCGCAGCGCCCTTCCGCCCGAAGTGCTCCTCCAGCACCGACAGCCGCCGCCAGTACTCGTCCTCGTCGATCTCCCCGGCCGCGAACCTGCGGCCGAGGACGGCGATCGGCGCGTCCCCGGCGAGCCGCTGCTCGCGCGGGTCACGCGGCCAGCCGTGCCGGCGCCAGCCCGCGCGGCGGGCCACGGTGACCACCCCGAAGACGACGGCCGCCCAGATCAGGGGCAGGAACAGGATCCAGGGCCCGGGCCCGCCGTTCCAGCTCGCGAACGTCTCCATCACCGGTCATCTCCTTCGGCAGTGCCTTCCTTGACACCACCGAGGCTCCCTCCGGGAGGGGGTCCGGGTCGTCGCACGGGCGGCGGCACCGGGCGTACGCCCCGGGGAGTACGTGCACGGTCGCCGCCTGCTCTCCATCGGCCTCGCCGCAAGCTCCGGCGGCCCTCCTCAAAAGGCCTCGCCGCTCCCAGCAAACCTGCCCGAACCCGGCGCCCCCAGCCCCGCCCTACTCGAAGCTGGCGAAATAAGCCGCCGCCATGTCCTCATCCCCATGCCCCTGCCCCGCCGCCCGCGCGAACCGCTCCGCCGCGGCCTCCGTGACGTCGAGCCGGACCCCGTGCGCGCGCCCCGCCTCGACGATGATCCGGGCGTCCTTCTCGGCGGTCGTGACGGCGAACTGCGCCGGGGTGAGCCGGTCTTCGAGGATCAGCGCGGCCTTGGCCCGCAGGTACCCCAGGTCGAGCGGCCCGCCGGCGATGAGCCCGAAGAACGTCTCCGGGTCGACGCCGAGCCCCTGGGCGAGGGCGAGGACCTCCCCGGTCGCGCCGGTCACGGCCAGCACCCAGTTGTTGGCGACCAGCTTCAGCCGCGTGGCCCCGCCGGCCTCCGCGCCGGTCCACACGGTCCGCGCGCCGACGGCGTCGAAGACGGGCGCGACGGCGTCCCGGCGGTCGTCGGGACCGGCCGCGAGTACCGTCAACTGCCCTGCCTCGGCGGGCTGTCGGGTGCCGAGGACGGGCGCGTCGAAGAAGACCAGCGCGTGATCCCGCGCGAACTGCGCGAGCCCGTCGACGGACCCGAGGCCGACGGTGGTCGACTGCACCCACAGCGCCCCCTCGGCGAGCCCCGGCGCGGCCTCCCGCATGACCTCCAGCACGGCGTCGCCGTCGTACAGCATGGTCACGACCGCGTCGGCGCCGCGGACCGCCTCGGCGGCGGCCTCGGTCACCGTCACGCCGTCGGCGGCCAGCGGCTGCGCCTTGGCGGGGGTGCGGTTCCAGGCGCGTACGGTGTGGCCGGCGCGGGCGAGGCTGCGGGCCATGGCGGCACCCATGATGCCGGTGCCCAGGACGGTCACGGTCAGCTTGTCGGTCGTCATGGGGACCATCTTCCTCCGGGCCGACCAGAGGGGCGCGGCGGGTGGTCCGTACGGCTTTCTCAGCCGGGCTGTTCGCCGCTCAGCACGCCCAGCGGGTCGTCCAGCACCGGCTGCCACGCCAACTCAGCGGCACCGACAAGGCTGTTGTGGTCCAGGGAGCACGGGAGGATCGGGACGACGCCGCTTCTGCCCCACAGGCTGCGGTCGGCGACGACGGCTCTGAGGCGTTCCGGGTCGGATTCGAGGAGGGGGCGGTGGAGGCCGCCGAGGATGATGCGGTCGGGGTTGAGGATGTTGACGAGGCCCGCGAGGCCCAACCCCAGGCGGTCGATGAGGGTTTCGGCGGCGGTGCGGACGGCCGGGTCGGCGTACTCCTCGCGCAGCAGGCGGATCGCCTGGTGCAACAGGGAGCCTTCCGGGCCGGGTTGGCGGCCCGCGGTGGTCAACAGGGCCAAGGGGTCGGCCTCTACGTCGAGGCAGCCGCGTCCGCCGCAGTAGCAGGGGCGGCCCTCGGGGGTGACGATCAGGTGGCCGACCTCCAGCGCGAGGCCCGAACTCCCGGTGTGCAGACGGCCGTCGAGGACCAGCGCGCCGCCGACGCCCCGGTGCCCGGTGGCCACGCACAGGAGGTCGCGGGCGCCGCGGCCTGCGCCGTGCCGGTGTTCCGCCAGCGCGACCAGGTTGACGTCGTTCGCGGCGAACGCCTGGCCCGGGACGCCGGCCGCGCGGACGCGTTCGGCGAAGATCTCCCGCACCGGCGCGCCCACCGGCCAGGCGACGTGCACGGGGTTGAGGGCCAGGCCCTCGGGTTCGGCGACGGCCGACGGGACCGAGAGGCCCGCGCCGACGCAGCGGCGGCCGGTGGCGCGCAGCAGGTCGGCGCCCGCCGCCACGGCCGCGCCGATGATCTTCCCGGGGTCGGCGTCGACGGCCTCGCAGCCGGGCGTGGTGGCGACGATCCGGCCGCCGAGGCCGACCAGCGCGGCGCGGAAGCCGTCCGCGTGGATCTGCGCGGCGAGCACCACCGGCCCGTCCTCGGCGAGTTCGAGCCGGTGCGAGGGGCGGCCCTGGGAGCCGGCGGCGGCCGTGGGGTGGGCGTCGACGCGGATCAGGCCGAGCGCCTCCAGCTCGGCGGCGACGGCTCCGGCGGTGGCGCGGGTGACGCCCAGCTCGGCGGTGAGGACCGCGCGGGTCGGCGCCCGGCCGGTGTGCACGAGCTCCAGCGCGGGTCCGAGCGCGCCGCGCCCCCGGTCCAGCCGCGCCCTTGACGTGGTCCCTTCCCCCGCCGTCCGGGGGTCCGCCTTGCCACTCATGAGGGTGAGTCTCCCATGATCCGCTCACCGCTGTGGCCGTGCGCGAAACCGCTGACGCGCAGCGTGACGTTGAGCCGCCCGGCCAGCCCCAGCCGGCCCGGCGCGGTCCCGCCGTACACCTTCGGCACCCCGTGGAACGCCCGCCGCGCGGGCCCCCCGAACACGAACAGGTCCCCGCTGCGCAGCTCGACGTCGGTGTAAGGCCGCGTCCGTGTACGGGAGTTGCCGAACCGGAACACGCACGTGTCCCCCAGGCTGAGCGACACCACCGGCGCCTCGCTCACCTCCTCCGCGTCCCGGTGCATCCCCATCCGGGCGTCCCCGGCATAGAAGTTGACGAGCGCGACGTCGTACGGCTGCGCGGGCAGCGCCTGTTGCCCCAGCGCGTCGGCGACCGCGCGGTAGGCGAGGTCGCCGAGCCAGGGCGGGAAGGGTTTGACGGGGCTGCCGTCGCCGTCGACGGCGGTGCGGGCGTAGGCGTACGGGTGCCAGTGCCAGCCCAGACAGACCTGCCGCGCGGTCATCGTGCCGCCCCCGGGTGTGCGGACGGTGCGCAGGCCGGCCGGGGGACGCGCCCACGCGCGGCAGGCGTCCAGCAGCTCGCGCTGGCGGGGCGGCTCCAGCCAGTCCGGCACGTGCACGGCGCCCGGCGCGACCTGTGCGCGCTCCCGGGGAAACAGCTCGCCTTCCATCACCCCATCCTGCCGCACCGGGTCTGAGCTGCGGTTGGGCGGGCGGCGCCGGTCGCTTAGCCTGGCTGACGATGAACCCGATGACGACGCCGTGGGGCGAGCTGGAGCTGGCCCGTTTCCCCGAGGACCCGCGTGACAGGCTGCGTGCCTGGGACGCCTCCGACGCATATCTGCTGAACGCTCTGCACGAGCAGGCGGTGCCGCTGGCCGGCGCGGTCGTCGTGCTCGGCGACCGGTGGGGCGCCCTGGCCACCGCGCTCGCGCGGCACCGGCCGACGCAGATCACCGACTCCTGGCTGGGTCAGGAGGCGACCCGGGCCAACCTCGCGCGGGCCGGGGTGGAGACCGGCGCGGTGCGGCTGCTGACGACGCAGGACCCGCCGCCCGCGCGGATCGACGTCCTCCTGGTGCGCGTGCCCAAGAGCCTCGCCCTGCTGGAGGACCAGTTGCTGCGGCTCGCGCCGGCCGTGCACGCGGACACGGTCGTCGTCGGCGCCGGCATGGTCAAGGACATCCACACCTCGACCCTGCGCCTCTTCGAGCGCGTCCTCGGCCCGACCCGCACCTCCCTGGCCCGCCAGAAGGCCCGGCTGATCCTCACCACCCCAGACCCGGACCTGAAGCGCCCCGCGAACCCCTGGCCGCACGGCTACGACCTCCCCGACGGCATCGGCGCCCTCTCCGGCCGCCCGGTCGTCGGCCACGCGGGCGTCTTCTGCGCCGACCGCCTCGACATCGGCACCCGCTTCTTCCTCGCCCACCTCCCCGCCACGCACGGCGAACAGCGCGTGGTCGACCTCGGCTGCGGCAACGGCGTCGTCGGGACGGCGGTGGCGCTCGCCAACCCGGCGGCGGAAGTGCTGTTCACCGACGAGTCGTTCCAGGCGGTCGCCTCGGCGGAGGCCACCTACAAGGCCAACGGGGTACCCGGGCATGCGGAGTTCCGCGTCGGCGACGGTCTGACCGGGGTGCCGGACGCCAGCGTCGACGTCGTCCTCAACAACCCGCCCTTCCACTCCCACCAGGCCACGACCGACGCGACCGCGCGGCGCATGTTCGCCGACGCGCGGCGGGTGCTGCGGCCGGGCGGGGAGCTGTGGGTGATCGGGAACCGGCATCTCGGCTATCACGTGACGCTGCGGAAGCTGTTCGGGGGGTGCGAACTCGTCGCGAGCGACCCGAAGTTCGTGGTGTTGCGGGCGGAGAGGCGGAGTTGAGGGCGGGGTGAGGGTTGCTTGAGGGCTCCTGGGGCTGAACGGCCTTGCGGAGCCCTCCAGTTGGGCGGCCTCTTGGCCAGCCGGTCTCTCGGCCGGCCGCCTTCTCTGTTAGCTCGCTTCCGCGAAGAACTCCAGCAGCACCCGGTTCACCTCGTCCGGCCGCTCCAGATACCCGTAGTGCCCACAGTCGGCGATCTCCGTGTAGCGGGCCGTCGGGATCGCCTCGGCCACCTCGCGGGCGAGGCGCGGCGGCAGGGCCCGGTCGTCGGCGAACCCGATCACCAGACAGGGCGTACTGATCCCCTTGTAGGCCGCCAACCTCCCTTCCGGCGGCGACAGTTCGATCTGCGTACGGCTGGTGGGCCCCATGTCCTCGCGGGAGAACTCGAAGAGGTCGAGCCAGTCCTGGAGGCGCTGTTCGTCGTCCAGGGTGGCCGGGGAGAGGTTGCGCAGGGCGCGGGTCCAGGCGGCGCTCTCCGGGGGCAGCGCGAGCCCGCTGTCGTACAGGGCGCGGTCGGCGGCGATCGCGGCCGTGCGGTAGGCGTCGGTGCGGCCCTGGGTCGCCATCAGCACGCCTTGGCGCACCAACTCCGGTCGGGCGAGCATGAGTTCCTGGACGACGTAGGCGCCGAGGGAGGTGCCGACGACCCGGCACGGGCCGAGTCCCAGCTCCTCGATGAGGCTCGCGGTGTCGGCGACCATGTCGTCGATGGTGAACCCGGGCGCGCACGGCTCGCTGGGCGCGATGCCCCGGTTGGAGAACGTGACGACGCGGTGGCCGGCCCCGGTCAGCGCGGGCACCTGATGCAGCTGCCAGACGCGGCCGTTCGCGCCCCGGCCCATCACCAGGACGACCGGGTCGCCGGCGCCCTGGTCGTCGTACTGGAGGCGGACTCCGTTGGTCTGGAGGGTGGGCATGGCTCTCCCGGCGGGTCGTGCGGATCGGTCGCTGACCTCCAACTATCGCCTCCCCGCCGGGAGTCCGGTACGGCGCCCCCGGGTTACGGGGGCCCTAAGTCACCAGTTGTGCGCGACGTCCACGACGACCTTG
This sequence comes from Streptomyces sp. AMJ-169, assembly GCF_055597585.1. Taxonomy (NCBI): domain Bacteria; kingdom Bacillati; phylum Actinomycetota; class Actinomycetes; order Kitasatosporales; family Streptomycetaceae; genus Streptomyces; species Streptomyces sp. AMJ-169. The sequence goes on along the minus strand of NZ_JBVLTJ010000009.1, from coordinate 308,990 downwards.
TCCGCCAACTGCTGGACGCGGAACGGGAGTCGGGCCCGTACGCCGAGGCCGATCTGGGTCTGGCCCTCGAACGTGCTCGCGAACCGGGTGTCGCGGAACGCCGAGTAGCCGGCGAGGTCGGTGCCGGGCAGCGGCCGGCCGGCGCGGATGCCGGGCCAGGTCACCTTGCCGGTGTCCGGGTCGTAGCTCGGCGCCATGACGATGACCTCCAGGATCGCGCCGCCCTTGACCGGGATGAGGTCGCCGGTCGGGTCCTGCCGGATCTCATTGACGTAGCGGACGATGTAGCCGGTGTTCCGGCCGCCCGGGATGTCGAACACGAGCCGGTCGTAGCAGTCGTGCTGCCCGGTCCTCGCGCCGGTCAGCGGGGCGAAGCCAGTGGAGTCGCCGGTCTTGTCGAGGCTGCCCCAGCCGGTGGGGCAGGCGGTGACCTGGCCGGGTGCCGCCGTCGCGGTGGTCGCGGCGACGCCGACACCCGTGACGGCGAGGGTCAGGGCCGCCAGTAAGGCTGCGGTGCGCTTCATTCGGTCGTTCCCCCTGTGCGGATGCTGTGCGGTCGATGTGACGTGGGGTCAGACCGCAGGGGGCGGCGGAAGGTTGTGCTCTTACTTACGCCAAGTGGAGCCGCTTCCCGGACAGTTGACGAACTCCTATTCCGCGTGCGCCAGTTCGATGTCGTGGTCGTCGACGTCACCCGCGAGCCGCACCCCGGTCGCCCGCGGCGGATACCCCGTCGCGATGACCGTGTACTGCCCGCTGTCCAGATCGGCGAAGGCGTACGCGCCGTCGGCGCCGGTGGTCGCGGTCGCGACGACGTTGCCGGCCGCGTCGACGAGGGTCACCCGGGCGTCGCCGAGCGGGACACCGGCCCCGCGCACGGTGCCGCGCACCTGGGCGCCGGGGCTCAACTCCACGTCGAGACGCGTGATTCCGCTGCCGGCGACCTCGACGGGCAGCGCGAGCGGGCGGTGCTTGGGCGAGCTGACGGCGACGGTCACCGGACCCGGCACCAGCTCGGCGAACGCGAACTCGCCGAGCCCGTCGGTACGGGTGGTGGCCAGCACGTCCCCGCGTACATCGGTGACGATCACCACGGCCCCCGCGACCGGCGCGCCCCCGTCGGCGCCGCGCACCACCCCGGCGAGCCCGCTGGCCCCGCCGAGCAGGACGTCGTACGCCAGCGGGGCCGCCCCCACGACGACGGTGGTCGCCTGCGGACGGCAGCCGTCGGCGGCGGCCAGCAGGACGTACGTGCCCTCGGCGGGCGCGGCCACCTCGTACGCGCCGTCGTCCCCGGCGACCGCGCGGCCCAACTGCCGTCCGTCCAGGGAGATCAGCGTGATCGCGGCGGCGGGGACGGGGGCGCCGTCGGCGCCGCGGACCTGGCCGCGGATCGGATGACCGCCGGCGGCGGAGGCCAACCCCGGTACGGCCGCGACGAGTTCGGCGACGGCTCGGGAGAGGGGGACGGCGAGGGCGGCGCCGATGGTGTGGGGGTCGGTGGGGGCGGGGGGCGCTTCCGGGGTGAGGGCTTCTTCTGGAACGCGGGCTTCTTCCAGGGTGCGGGCCCATGCCGGTGCGGGGGCGGATGCAGGTGCAGATGCGGACGCCAGTGCGAGTGCGGCTTCCGGTGCGGGTGCGGCCACGCCCGCAGAACACCCCGCCGACACCTCCGCGGAACCCGCCACCGGCACCTCCGCAGAGCCCGGCGCCGACCTCGCCGCCGGCTCCCCCAGCCCCGCCCCTTCCACCTTCCGCCGAGGTATGAACGCCGCGACCAGGAACGCCAGTACAGCCGCCCCCGCCCCGACCGCCATGACCGTCTTGAACCCGTTCTCGGACGGCAGCGCCACCCCGCCGAACGGCGTCGTCAGCTGCGCCAGGACCACCCCGGCGACGGCGCTCGCCGTCGATGTACCGATGGACCGCATCAGGGTGTTGAGGCTGTTCGCGGCGGCCGTCTCGGACGGTTCGACGGCGCCCATGATGAGCGCGGGCATCGCGCCGTAGGCGAAGCCGATGCCCGCGCCGACCACGCAGGACACGACGACGAGCTGCCAGACCTCGGACATCATGCCGATGCTCAGCCCGTACCCGGCGGCGACGATCACCGCGCCGCTCATCAGCGTGACCTTGGGCCCCCAGGTGCGCGAGACGATCGCGGAGACCGGTGCCGTCGCCATCATGACGAGGCCGGTCGGGGCCATCACCAGACCGGCGTCGAGCAGCGACCTGCCGAGGCCGTAGCCGGTCGCGGCGGGCATCTGGAGCAGCTGGGGGAAGACCAGGGACATCGCGAACATGGCGAACCCGAAGGCCATGGAGGCGAGGTTGGTCACGAGGACCTGGCGGCGGGCGGTGGTGCGCAGGTCCACCAGGGGCTCGTGGACGCGGAGTTCGAAGAATCCCCACAGGACGAGGACGACGGCCGCGGCGGCGAAGAGGCCGAGGGTCGTACCGCTGGTCCAGCCCCAGTCGGCGCCCTTGGAGATGCCGAGCAGCAGACAGATCAGGCCGACCGCCATGCCGGCGGCGCCGACGAAGTCGAAGCGGCCACCGGTGCGCACCTTCGACTCCGGCACGAGCAGCGGCACGAGCACCAGCGCGACCGCGCCGAGCGCGCCGGAGGTCCAGAACAGGGCGTGCCAGTCGAAGTGGTCGGCTATGAGCGCGGCGGCGGGCAGGCCGAGAGCGCCGCCGACGCCGAGCGAGGCGCTCATCAACGCCGTTGCGGAGCCCAGCCGTTCGGCGGGGAGTTCGTCGCGCATGATGCTGATGCCGAGCGGGATGACGCCGGAGGCGAGGCCCTGGAGGGCGCGGCCGACGATCATCGGCACGAGCGAGTCGCTGAGGGCGGCCACGACCGAGCCGGCGATCAGCAGGACGAGGCTGGCCAGCAGGAGCCGGCGTTTGCCGTACATGTCGCCGAGGCGGCCCATCACGGGCGTGGCGACGGCCGCCGCGAGCAGGGTCGCGGTGACCGCCCAGGCGGCGTCCGAGGCGGGCGCGCCGAGCAGTTTCGGCAGCTCCGGCACGATCGGGATCACGAGCGTCTGCATGAGCGAGACGACGATCCCGCCGAAGGCCAGCACGGCGACGACGACGTTCGGCCGGGCCGCCGCCTCCCCTCGGCCGGTGTGCGCTTGGGACATGGGCGGGCCTTTCCTGCGGGGGGTGACCGGGCCGGTACGACAGGCACGAATGTAAGTCGCTTAATTTACTTAAACAACTACGGAGATTCCGTGGCCGATCGGCGGACACCTGGCGGACGCGGGTGAGCGTCCGCCAGGTGTGCCCCTAGGGTGAGCCCTTGTCCCGGGGGCCCCAACTACAGCGTGCGCTCCAGCCGCTGCGCCACCAGCTTCACGAACCGCGCGGGCTCCTTGGGCCGGCCGCCCTCGGCGAGCACCGCGAGGCCGTACAGCAACTCGGCGCCCTCGGCGAGCCCTTCGCGCCGCTCCTCCTGGTAGGCCTGGTTCATGCCCCGCACCAGCGCGTGCCCGGCGTTGAGTTCGAGGATGCGCTTGGCGGCGGGGATCTCCTGGCCCATCGCCCGGTACATCGCTTCGAGCGCGGGCGTGAGGTCGCCCGCGTCGGAGACGACACAGGCCGGCGAGACGGTGAGGCGGGAGGACAGCCGTACGTCCTTGACCTCCTCGGTGAGCTGCTCCTTGAACCAGCCCAGCAGGCCCGCGTACTCCTCGGCCTGCTTCTCGCGCTCCTCCTCGGCCTGTTCGCCGTCGACCGGGCCGAGGTCGATCTCGCCCTTGGCGACGGACCGCAGCGGCTTGCCCTCGAACTCGCCGACGGCGTCGGCCCAGACCTCGTCGACCGGGTCGGTGAGGAGGAGGACTTCGAGGCCCCGCGCGCGGAACGCCTCCATCTGGGGCGAGTTCTCGACGCTCTCGCGGGACTCGCCGGTCAGGTAGTAGATGTCCTCCTGGCCGTCCTTCATGCGCTCGACGTACGCCTGGAGCGTCGTCTGCTCCTCCGCGGAGTGCGTGCTGGCGAAGGAGGAGACGGCGAGGATCGCGTCCTTGTTGTCGGCGTCGCTCAGCAGCCCTTCCTTGAGGACGGCGCCGAACTCCCGCCAGAAACCGGCGTACTTCTCCGGCTCCTTGGCGCGCATCTCCTTGACGGAGGAGAGCACCTTCTTGGTGAGCCGGCGCTGGATCATCAGGATGTGCCGGTCCTGCTGGAGGATCTCGCGCGAGACGTTCAGCGAGAGGTCCGCCGCGTCGACGACGCCCTTGACGAAGCGCAGGTACGGCGGGAGCAGCGCCTCGCAGTCGTCCATGATGAGCACGCGCCGGACGTACAGCTGGAGGCCGCGGCGGAAGTCGCGGGTGAACAGGTCGTGCGGCGCGTGCTCGGGCAGGAACAGCAGCGCCTGGTACTCGAAAGTGCCCTCGGCCTGGAGCCGGATGGTCTCCAGCGGGTCGCGCCAGTCATGGCTGACGTGCTTGTACAGCTCGTGGTACTCGTCGTCGGAGACCTCGTCGCGCGGGCGGGCCCACAGCGCCTTCATCGAGTTGAGCGGGGCCTCCTCGTCGTCGAGGCGGACCGGCCAGGTGATGAAGTCGGAGTACTTCTTGACGATCTGCTTGAGCTGCCACGCCGCCGTGTAGTCATGCAGCTGGTTCTCGGGGTCGGCCGGCTTCAGGTGCAGCGTGACGGCGGTGCCCTGCGGCGCGTCGGCGACTTTCTCCAGCGTGTACGTCCCCTCCCCCCGCGACGACCAGCGTGTGCCCTCGGTCTCCCCGGCCCGGCGGGTGACCAGCGTCATCTCGTCTGCCACCATGAAGCCCGAGTAGAAGCCGACACCGAACTGCCCGATGAGCCCCTCGGCTTCCTCCTGCTGCTCCTTCAACTCCTGGAGGAAGGCGGCGGTTCCCGAATTGGCGATCGTGCCGATCAGTTTCCCGACTTCTTCGTACGACATCCCGATGCCGTTGTCCCGCACGGTGAGCGTACGGGCCTCCTGGTCGGTCTCGATCCTGACGTTCAGGTCGGATACGTCCGCGTCGAGGGTGTCGTCCCGCAGCTTCTCCAGGCGCAGTTTGTCGAGCGCGTCGGAGGCGTTCGAGACGAGTTCCCTGAGGAAGACGTCCTTGTTCGAGTAGACCGAGTGAATCATCAACTGGAGAAGCTGGCGGGCCTCTACCTGGAACTCAAACGTTTCGGTCGCCATGTCTCGCGTATCCCTCACAGGTGCCGCAGTGTCCGGTGGTCAGAAACGACAGCAACTTTAAAACACCAAGTCGGGGCGGTGGAGCAGCTCTTGGGCCACGCTTGAGCGCGATCACGCACATCTGCGCCGCCGACCCCTTGCCCGGGCCCCCGGAACGCCCCTAGCCTGAGTTTGTGCCGCTACTGAACAAACTACGCTCGCGCAGCGTCGCGCCGAGCGGTGACCTCGCCCGCCTGCGGGTCGTGATCACCGCGTTCTTCGCCATGGACGGCTTCCTGTTCGCCGGCTGGGTCGTCCGCATCCCGGACATCAAGGAACAGACCGCCGCCTCACCCTCCGCCCTGGGCCTCGCCCTGCTGGGCGTCTCGGCGGGCGCGGTCGTGACCATGTCCTTCATCGGCCGCCTCTGCCAGCGCTACGGCAGCCACCCGGTGACCGTCGCCTGCGCGGTCCTGCTGTCCCTGTCGATCACTCTCCCGCCGCTGACGCACTCGGTGGCGGCCCTGGGCGCGGTCCTGCTGCTGTTCGGCGCGGCCTACGGCGGCATAAACGTCGCGTTCAACAGCGCCGCCGTCGATCTGGTGACCGCCCTGCGCCGCCCGATCATGCCCAGTTTCCACGCGGCGTTCAGCCTGGGCGGCATGCTGGGCGCGGGCCTGGGCGCACTGGTCGCGAGCCACCTGTCCCCCACCCGGCACCTGCTCCTCCTGGGCGCGATCGGCCTGCTGACCACAGCCGTCGCGGGCCGCGCCCTCCTCCGCCTGGAACCACCGCACGTGGAGCGCCCTACGACACCCCAGTCCCGCCCGGCCCCCCGGCACCGCCGCCTGGTGATCGTCTTCGGCCTGATCGCCCTGTGCACGGCGTACGGCGAGGGCGCGCTCGCCGACTGGGGGGCGCTGCACCTGCGCGAGGACCTGGGCGCGTCCGCCGGGGCCGCCGCCGTCGGCTATTCCTGCTTCGCCCTGGCGATGACCCTGGGGCGCCTCTCCGGAACGACCCTCCTGGAGCGGCTGGGCCGCACCCCTACGGTCGTCACCGGCGGGACGGTCGCGGCGGCCGGGATGCTGCTGGGCGCGCTGGCACCGCAGCTGTGGGCGGCCCTGCTGGGCTTCGCGGTCGCGGGCCTGGGGCTGGCGAACCTGTTCCCGATCGCGGTGGAGCGCGCGGGGGCGGTGGCGGGGCCGCGCGGGGTGGCGGTCGCGTCGATGCTGGGGTACGGGGGGATGCTCCTCGGGCCGCCGGCGATCGGTTTCATGGCGGACTGGTTCTCGCTGCCCACGGCGCTGGTGAGTGTGGCGGTGCTGGCGGGGTTCGCGGGGCTGATAGGGGTGGGGGCGGGGCGGGTGGACCGGGGGGTGTAGGGGGCGGGGGTTCGGGGGTGGGGCGGGGTGCCCTGCGGGCTCGCGGGTGCCAGGGCGGCGAAGGCGACGGTGGGGCGCGCGGGCGGCCGTACGCGGGGCGGCGCGGGGCGTGTGCGCGGGCGTGCCCCTGGACGTGCGGAAAGCCGTACGCATCGGGGGGTGAACTCCGGCCGCGCGGACAGTCGTTCGCAAGGGCCGCGTTGCACACTCGCCTTCATGAAAACCGACGAGTTCATCCACATCCTCGACGCCGAGGGGCGCGCGCTGGCCGACGCGGCGGAGGCGGCCGGGGTCGACGCGGGCGTGCCGACCTGTCCGCAGTGGCGGGTGCGGGAGCTGGTGGAGCACATGGGGGCCGTGCACCGGTGGGCGCGGGCGTTCGTCGCCGAGGGGCACCCCTCGTGGCGGCCGTTCGCCGCGGTGCCGGAGCTGCCCGGACCCGAGCTGCTGGACTGGCTGCGCGAGGGGCACGCCCTCCTGGTCGACGCCCTCACGGCCGCCCCCGCCGACACCGACTGCTTCGCCTTCCTCCCCGCGCCCTCCCCGCTGGCCTTCTGGGCCCGCCGCCAGGCCCACGAGACGGCCGTCCACCGCGTGGACGCCGAGACGGCCGCGGGCCGCCCCCTGACCCCGTTCACGCCCGCCTTCGCCGCGGACGGCATCGACGAGATCCTGTGCGGCTTCCACACCCGCGACCGCAGCAAGGTCCGCACCGACCGCCCCCGCGTCCTGCGCGTGCGCGCGACCGACGCCGACGACGCCGTATGGACCGTACGGCTGTCCCCCGCGCCGCCCGTGACCGAGCGCACCGGCGCCGGGCCCGCCGAATGCAAACTGTCCGGCACCGCCGCCGAGTTGTACCTGGCGCTGTGGAACCGGGCACCGTTCCCCGAGGTCGGAGGCGACCGCTCGCTGGCCGCGCTGTGGCGGGAAAGATCCGCCATCTGACAGGCCCTGTGGGAGACTTCGGCGCATGACGACGGAGTACGGGGGGCGCCGTTCGCAGGCCGAACGGGACGCGATGACGGTCGAGATCGGGTACGCGCTGTGCAGTGCGGCGTTCGCCGCGGCGGTGGTGTTCGGGGCGGTCGCCGGACCGGCCCTGGCCTTCGAACTGCCGCGGCTCGCCGAGTCGTTGCTGATGGGGGTGGGGGTGTGTCTGGCACCGGCGGTGTTTCTGGCGCGGGTGGCGAGTGTGCTGCTGCGGTTCGGCAAGGGGGATCGGGCGGGTTGACCGGCTCGACCGGGTGAGCGGCCCGACCAGGTGAGCGGGTCGGGCCGGGTGAGCGGGTCGGGCCGGGTGAGCGGGTCGGGCCGGGTGAGCGGGTCGGGCCGGGTCGGCCGGGCAGTCGGGCAGTCGGGCAGTCGGGCAGTCGGGCAGTCGGGCAGTCGGGCAGTCGGGCGAGCCTTACCCTGGCGGGCCGCGCCTCAGCCGGCCGCGCCTCAGCCGGCCGCGCTTCGGTCGGCTTCGCCCCGGCCGACTTCACTCTGGCTGGCCTCACTCCGGCCGACTTCACCCCGTCCAGCTTCACTTCGGCCGGCTTCACCCCAGCCGGCTTCACCTCGGTCGGCTTCACCCCGGTGCGGCGCATCGCTTTCGCCGCCCGGCTCGCCCTGGTCGGCCACCCTGCCCCGACCGGCCGCCTCACCCCAGCCACCCCGGCCGCACCAGCCCCGACTCGTAGGCCAGCACGACGAGTTGAGCCCGGTCCCGCACCCCGAGCTTCACCATCGTCCGGCTGACGTGCGTCTTCGCGGTGAGCGGGCTGACGACCAGCCGCCGCGCGATCTCCTCGTTCGACAGCCCGATCCCGACCAGCGCCATCACCTCCCGCTCCCGCTCGGTCAGCCGCTCCAGCGCGTCCGCCGCGGCAGGTTCCTTGGAGCGGGCGGCGAACTCCGCGATGAGCCGCCGCGTCACCCCGGGCGACAGCAACGCGTCCCCGGCGACCACCGCCCGTACGGCACGCAGGAGTTCATCAGGTTCGGTGTCCTTGACGAGAAACCCGGAGGCCCCGGAGCGGATCGCCTCGAAGACGTACTCGTCGAGCTCGAAGGTCGTCAGCACGACCACCTTGACGCCCTGGAGCGCGGGATCCCCGGTGATACGACGGGTCGCGGCCAGCCCGTCCATGCGCGGCATCCGGATGTCCATGAGGACGACGTCCGGCGCCGCCTCCCCGACGGCCCGCACCGCCTCCTCCCCGTCCGCGGCCTCTCCGGTCACCTCGATGTCGTCCTGCGCGTCGAGCAGAGCGCGGAAGCCGGCCCGGACGAGTGACTGGTCGTCGGCGAGCAGCACTCGGATCACTGTTCCTCCTTGGGCGGGGCGGGAGTTGGGGGTGGGGAGGCGGGCGTCTCTGGCGAGGCAGGTGTCTCTGGGGAGACGGGCACCTCTGGAGCGGCGGGCGCCTCTGGGGAGACGGGCGTTCCTGAGGTCGGCGTCGACAAGGCGGGCGTCTCTCGTGAAGCGGGCGTCTCCGGAGCGACGGGCATCTCTGATGCCGGCATCGGCGAGGCTGGCGCCTGAGAAACCGCCCCCCGCAGCGGCAGCACCGCCGACACCCGGAACCCCCCGTCCTCCCTGACCCCCGCCTCGATGGCACCGCCCAGCGCGGCGGCCCGCTCCCGCATCCCGGCGAGCCCGTTCCCGCTGCCGCCCGCGTCGGCCCCGGTGGCCGGACCGTCGTCGTCGACGGTGAGCCGCAGCTCCCCGCCCGCCGAGTCGAGCCGCACGCGCGCGTGCCGTGAGCCGGAGTGGCGTACGACGTTGGTGAGCGCCTCTTGGACGATCCGGAAGGCGGCGAGGTCGGTGTGGGGGGCGAGCCGGGGCGGGGTCCCTTGGACAGCGACCGTGAGCCCCGCGCGGGCGGCCTGCTCGACGAGTTCCGGGAGCCGGTCGAGACCCGGCGCGGGCGCGCGCGGGGCGTCCCCGGGCGCCCGCAGGCTGTCCAGCACCTGCCGCACCTCCCCGAGCGCTTCTTTGCTGGCCGCCTTGATGGTCGTCAGCGCCGTACGCGCCTGCTGCGGATCGGCGTCGAGGAGGGCGAGGCCGACGCCGGCCTGGACGTTGATGACGGAGAGGCTGTGCGCGAGGACGTCGTGCAGCTCGCGCGCGATGCGCAGCCGCTCCTCGTCCGCGCGACGCCTGGCCGCCTGCTCCCGCTCGGCCCGCGCCCGCGCCCACTGCTCGCGCCGCGCGGTGGCCAGCTCGGAGAGGGCGAGGACGACCACGGCCCAGAGGGCGCCGACGAACTCCTGGCCGAGCGGCCCGCGTCCGTCCCCGGCGGGCGGCAGCCACCGGTACGCCCATTGGGCGATCAGGACATGCGACGCCCAGAGCAGACCGACGGCCGTCCAGGCGGCCCTACGGTGCCCGGCGCCGACGGCGGCGAAGCAGGCGACGGCGACCGGAAGGAACACCGGCCCGTACGGATATCCGGCGCCGAAGTACAGGGCCGTCGCCAGCGCCGTACCGAACACGACCGCCACGGGCCTGCGCCGGCGCCACAGCAGGAGGCCGGACGCGGCGAGGAGCAGGAGGCGGCCGACGACGCCCAGGGGGACGCGGTCGGCGTGCTGGGCGTGGGCGGCGTACTGCGAGCCGAGCAGCACGAACACCGTGATCGCGGCCGTCGACCGCCACGGCCACCGCTCCCGGTCCTCCCCCGCCCGCGCCCACGGCGGCCCATCGGGCCACCGTCCGCCGGCTCGCCACTCCTCCATACGCCAACGCTAGACGGCACCACTGACATCGCACGTCCGCCGGAAGAGGTGGCCGCCTCTACTCCCCGGGGAGCAGGCGGGCGTACGCGTCTTCGGGAGCTGGGGCCCGCCCCCGGTGAGGTGGCCGCACATGCTCCGGACGCACGCGTCAGCCGAGGCCCACGCCCCGGGCGAGGCGGGTGACGGCCTCGCGGAAGAAGGGGTCGCGGTCCTCGACGACGTTGTGGAAGTGGCCGTACACCTCGAAGTTGATCAGCCCGAAGAGCTGGGCCCAGGCGGCGGCCATGGCGGCGGCGACGGACGGGGGGAGGTCGGGGGCGAGGTCCGCCGCGATCCGCTCGGCCTCGGGGCGCAGCCCGTCGGGGAGCGGCGGCGGGACGAGGGTCCCGTTCTCGTGGGCGGCGTGAACGGCGGCGAGGAGGTGCAGGGCGACACGCGCGGCGGCGGGCACGGTCGTCTGGGGGGCGTGGTAGCCGGGCACGGGGGAGCCGTAGATCAGGGCGTACTCATGGGGATGCGCGAGCGCCCACGCGCGGGCGGCCTCGCAGGTGTTGATCCAGCGGCCCAGGGGATCGGCGTTGGCGACGGCCGCGTACGCCTTGTCGGCGGCGTCGCCGAGGGAGTCGTAGGCGTCGATGATGAGCGCGGTCAGCAGGTCGTCGCGGCTCTGGAAGTAGCGGTAGAGGGCCGAGGAGACCATGCCCAGCTCGCGGGCGACGGCCCGCAGGGAGAGCTGGGCGGCGCCGGACTCGGCGAGCTGCCGGCGGGCCTCCTCCTTGATGGCGGCGGTCACTTCGGCCCGCGCGCGGGCACGGGCTCCTTGGGTGGCGTTCCTGCTCATGGGTCCAGTCTGGCACCGGTTGGGAGCGGTGCACACAGTCGTGAGCGGTGAACTGCGAGGAGATCGGTTGACCTTGTTGGGGATCGGCGGCCATAGAAGAGATCGGCGCCCGCAAAACAGATCGCCGCCCCCGATAAGGATCGGAGCACAAAAAAGAGAGCACCGCTCTTGCATCAGCACACCGATCCGGCGCACACTCAGCAGTACGAACCGAGAGCACCGCTCTCCAAGCCAACTGGAGGCCGCCATGTCGTCGTCGCCGTACTACCTGAAAGCCAGCGCGATGAACGTCCGCTTCAACAACCTGGTCGGCTGGCTCGCGCGGCACGGGATCAGCTTCATGGGGTCGGCGGAACTGTCCGTGAAGGGCCGCAAGAGCGGGCAGATGCAGCGGATCCCCGTCAACCCGCTCGCGTACGAGGGCGCGCAGTACATCGTCTCCGCGCGGGGCCACTCCCAGTGGGTGCGCAACATGCGCGTCGCCCAGGGCGGCGAGCTGCGTGTGGGGCGCAAGGTGCGGGAGTTCACGGCCGTGGAGGTGCCCGACGCCGAGAAGGTGCCCGTGCTGCGGTCCTACCTGGAGAAGTGGGGCTGGGAGGTCGACCAGTTCTTCCAGGGGGTGTCGGCGAAGTCGTCGGACGAGGAGATCGCCGCGTCGGCCGGCGACCACCCCGTCTTCCGGATCACGGTCAGGAGCTGACCTCGTCCCGGGAGTTGCCGGAGGTCCCGGCCTCCCCGGCGTCCCGGGAGTTCTCCGGGCTCTCGGTGTCCTCGGCCGCCTTGGGCCGCGGCGCGATCCCGGTGAGGACGCGCTGGGCGATCGGACGGGTGCGGACGATCTCCGCGAGGGTGGTCTTCCCGCGCGTGATGTCGGCGAAGGCCCGCCAGGCGGGACGGAAGCCGGTCAGGGCCGCGTGGAAGAGCCCGGGACGGCGTTCGAAGGCCGCCAGGAGGCGCTTGCCGACGCTCATCTCGACTCCCAGGCCCGCCTTGACGGCGAACGCGTAGTTCAGGGCCTGGCGGCGGGTGTCGACCGCGTCGTGCGCCTCCGCGATGCGCACCGCCCACTCCCCCGCGAGCCGCCCGGAGCGCAGTGCGAAGGAGATGCCCTCCCGGGTCCACGGCTCCAGCAGTCCGGCCGCGTCGCCGCACACCAGCACGCGCCCGCGCGAGAGCGGCGAGTCGTCCGCGCGGCAGCGGGTCAGATGGCCGGAGGAGACGCTGGGCTCGAACCCGGCGAGGCCGAGCCGCCCGATGAAGTCCTCCAGGTACCGCTTGGTCGCGGCGCCCTCCCCGCGCGCGGAGATCACGCCGACCGTCAGGGTGTCGCCCTTGGGGAACACCCAGCCGTAACTGCCGGGCATCGGGCCCCAGTCGAGCAGGACGCGGCCCTTCCAGTCCTCGGCGACCGTCTCCGGCACCGGGATCTCCGCCTCCAGGCCGAGGTCGACCTGGTCGAGCTTGACCCCGACGTGCGCCCCTATGCGGCTCGCGCTGCCGTCGGCGCCGACCACCGCGCGCGCGAGGAGCGTCTCACCGCCCTGGAGGACGACGGCCACGCTGCGCCGGTCGGGGACGGCCGAGCCGTGCTGCTCGACCCGCGAGACCGTCACGCCCGTCCGCAGTTCGGCGCCCGCCTTCTGCGCGTGCTCGACCAGCTGCTGGTCGAACTCCGGGCGGTTGATCAGCCCGAACAGCATGTGCCGCGACTTGCGCGTGCGCGTGAAGCGGCCGTTGTGCGTGAACGTCACGGCGTTCACCCGGTCTTTGAACGGCAGCTCGAAGCCGGGCGGCAGCGAGTCGCGCGAAGGGCCGATGATGCCGCCGCCGCACGTCTTGTAGCGGGGCAGTTCGGCTTTCTCCAACAGCAGGACCCGCCGCCCCGTGACGGCGGCCGCGTAAGCCGCCGAGGCGCCCGCGGGTCCCGCGCCCACCACGACGACGTCCCACACCCGGCCCTCGCCGTCGGTCTCGCGGATGTCGTCCGCCGAAGAGTTCTCGCTGCTCACGATGGTCTGCTGCTCCCGGTCCCGGCGCCTGCCGCTCTTGTCCACCCGCATCCTACGGCGGAGATCATCTGACCCCTCCTGGGGAGGCCGCGAGGCCCCGCTGTCAGTGCGGGCGCGTACGCTCACCGGAAAGAGCCTGCCGTACGAAAAGCCTGGCTCACTCCGTACAACGTCGCACCCACGAGGAGCGTGCCCATGTCGTCGCATCCGGTCGCCGAGACCGTCGCCTCCCTCATGCCGAGGGCGAAGGCGGAGCTGGCCGAGCTGGTGGCCTTCCGGTCGGTGGCCGACTTCACCCAGTTCCCCCGGAGCGAGAGCGAGGCAGCCGCGCGGTGGATCACGGGCACGCTGGAGGCCGAGGGCTTCCAGGACGTGGCCCTGCTCGACACCCCGGACGGCACGCAGTCGGTGTACGGCTACCTGCCGGGCCCCGAGGGCGCGCGGACGGTGCTGTTGTACGCGCACTACGACGTGCAGCCCCCGCTGGACGAGGCGGCCTGGACGAGTCCGCCGTTCGAGCTGACCGAGCGCGCGGGCCGCTGGTACGCGCGCGGGGCCGCCGATTGCAAGGGCGGTCTGATCATGCACCTCCTCGCGCTGCGCGCCCTCAAGGCCGACGGCGGCGTCCCGGTGCACGTGAAGGTCATCGCCGAGGGCTCCGAGGAGCAGGGCACGGGCGGTCTGGAGCGGTACGCCGAGGCGCATCCGGAGCTGCTGGCGGCCGACGCGATCGTCATCGGGGACACGGGCAACTTCCGGGTGGGCCTGCCGACGGTCACCTCCACGCTGCGCGGCATGACGATGCTCCAGGTGACGGTGGAGACCCTGAAGGGCAATCTGCACTCCGGCCAGTTCGGCGGCGCCGCCCCCGACGCGCTCGCCGCCCTCATCCGCGTCCTGGACTCCCTGCGCGCGCAGGACGGCTCGACGTCCGTCGACGGCCTGCCGGCCGACGCGCGCTGGGAGGGGCTCCAGTACGACGAGGAGGAGTTCCGCTCCGACGCCAAGGTCCTCGACGGCGTCGGTCTCATCGGCTCCGGCACGGTCGCCGACCGCATCTGGGCGCGCCCCGCCGTCACCGTCCTCGGCATCGACTGCCCGCCCGTCGTGGGCGCCACCCCGTCGGTGCAGTCCCGCGCCCGCGCCCTGGTCAGCCTGCGCGTCCCCCCGGGCACCGACGCCGCGGAGACGACCAAGCTGCTGCGCGCCCACCTGGAGACGCACATCCCCTGGGGCGCGCACATCGAGGTCGAACAGGTCGGCCAGGGCCAGCCGTTCAGCGCCGACACCACCAGCCCCGCGTACGCCGCGATGGCCGACGCCATGTCCGAGGCCTACCCCGGCCAGGAGATGCAGTACGCCGGCCAGGGCGGCTCGATCCCCCTGTGCAACACCCTCGCCGCCCTCTACCCGCGCGCGGAGATCCTCCTCATCGGCCTCAGCGAACCGGAGGCCCAGATCCACGCGGTGGACGAAAGCGTCTCCCCCGAGGAACTGGAACGCCTGTCGGTGGCAGAGGCGTTGTTCCTCCAGAAGTACGCGGCGAACTGATTCCCATGCGTACGGCCGCGCACGGCACCCGCTCCGGCGATACTCAGTGCCCCGCGGCCGTACGCCCCGTAACCGCCCCTCTCACCCCACCGGCACCCCCGCCTCCAGATAAAGCGCCACCCCCCGCTCCCGGGCCCGCAGGGCCCACCTCAGGCGTTCGTAGCGGACCGGGGGCAGGAGTTCGGCGGCTTCCTGTTCCGTGACGAAGCGCCAGGCGCGCAGTTCGGGGCCGGGGAGGGAGACGCGGGCGATGGTGTCCGCGTCGAGGCGCCCGCCGTCGAAGAGGAGGCGCAGGCCGCCGTAGCGGGGCTGGTGGGGTGGCTCCCAGTCGACGACCAGGAGGCGGGGGAGGTGGTCCAGGAGGACGCCGGTCTCCTCGGCCACCTCGCGCACGCCCGCGCGCGCGGGTGCCTCGCCGGGTTCGACGACTCCCCCGGGGAACTCCCAGCCGGGTTTGTACGTCGGGTCCACCAGAAGGACCCGGTCGTGCTCGTCGAACAGCAGGACCCCGGAGGCGAGGGTCTCGGCGGTCGGCTCGGGCGTCTGGACGATGTCGCAGACGGGTACGGCCCCGTCCCCGACGGCCTCGGCGATGCGCAGGGCGGCCTCGTAGGGGCTGAGGGCGCCGGTGTCGATGAGGTGGGCGTCTGCGGTCAGCCAGGAGGCGAGCGCCGCGCGGTAGGGCTCGATCTGGTCGTACGCCCACTGCCGGGGGCGCATCTCGCCGTCGGGGGGCGCGGGGCGGGACGCGATGCGCTCTCGCAGTATCGTTTCAGCCGGGGCGAGGAGGATGTGCCGTACGGCGATCCGGCGGGCGGCGAGGCCGCCGAAGATCTCGTCGCGGTACTCCTGGCGCAGCAGCGTCATGGGGATGACCAGCGTGCCGCCCACTTCACCGAGCAGCGCGGCGGCCGTGTCGATCACGAGGCGGCGCCAGATCGGCAGGTCCTGGAGGTCGTCGGCTTCGGCGAGCTGTTTGGCCGGAAGGAGTTGGGTCAGCGCCCCGCCGACGATCTCGGGGTCGAAGAGCGTGCTGTTCGGGATCAGTTCGTTCAGTTCCCGTGCGGTGGTCGTCTTCCCCGCACCGAACGCGCCGTTGATCCAGACGACGGTCACGTTTCCCCCTCTTCCGTTGACCTCCTGAGGCTTGCCCGTCACCCTGCCACGGAAACCAGTTCCGGATGAGGGTCGGGTGAAAGCGAAAGGGCGCCGGCCCTCGGGCACCGGCGCCCCGCCCCGCCGCCCGGCCGGGTCAGCCGTTCTGCCCGAGCGCGTTGTCGTCGATGGCGAGGCTGCCGTCGTCGGCGACCGTGTGGTCCAGCGCGCTGAGCGTGTCCCCCAGGCCCAGGTCGCGGTGAGAGTCGTGGTCCTGCCCGTGCGACGGGGTGATCGCGGCGACGACGAACCCGGTGGCCAGAGAGGCGATGGCGAGCATGCTGCGCTTCTTCATGCTCGCTTCAACGCCCGGCACCCGCCGGAGGTCACGCGAGAAGGAGCGCACCGCGAGCCGCACGCCCCGGCGACGCCCGCGCATCCGCACCCCGGCACCGCCGCACGCCCCCTGCGCACCCGGCCCCCCGCGCGCCCCCTCGCACTCCGGGCCGCCGCGCACCGCAGAAACCCGCCGCGCACCCAAGAAACGCTTCACGCCCCCACAGCGCCCCCAGCCGGACCAACACCCCCTACACCCCCGCCACAGCTCCCCCCACCGCCAGAGCCGCCGCAGCCGCCCCCACGAGCCCCGCGTCCGTCCCCATCTGCGCCGGCACGACCGACAGCCGCCGCACGAACGACAGCGTGGCGTACGCGCCGAGATGCCTGCGCAGCGGCGCGAACAGCACGTCACCCGACTTGGCGACGCCCCCGCCGATGACGGCGATGTCTATCTCCACCAGCGTCGCGGTCGCGGCGATCCCGGCCGCGAGCGCCCGCGCGGCCCGGTCGAAGGAGGCGAGCGCGACCGGGTCACCCGCGCGCGCGGAGGCGGCCACCGCGGCGGCGGTCAGATCGCCGTCGGGCCCGGGCAGCCAGCCGTTCTCCAGGGCGCGCCGCGCGATGTTGGGCCCGCTGGCGATGCGCTCCACGCAGCCGCGCGCGCCGCACGGGCACTCGTCGCCGTCGAGGTCGACGGAGATGTGCCCGATGTGGCCCGCGTTGCCGGTGGGCCCTGGGTGCAGCCGGCCGTTGAGGACCAGTCCCCCGCCCACCCCGGTCGAGACGACCATGCACAGCGCGTTGTCGTGGCCGCGCGCCGCCCCCTGCCAGTGTTCGGCGGCGGTGATGGCGACGCCGTCGCCGATCAGCTCGACGGGCAGGTCGCCGGTGGCCGCGCGGACGCGCGCGACGAGCGGGAAGTCGCGCCAGCCGGGCACGTTGACCGGGCTGACCGTGCCCGCGGAGGCGTCCACGGGGCCCGCGCTGCCGATGCCGACGTGCCGCGCGCGGGGCCACAGTCCGGACGCGGTCAGCTCCCCCAGCACCGCCTCGACGGCGCCCATGACGGACTCGCCGTCCTCCTGCGCGGGGGTCGGGCGCTGGGCGCGGACCAGGATCGTGCCGTCGCCGTCCACCAGCGCTCCGGCGATCTTGGTGCCGCCGATGTCGAGCGCGGCCACGAGGTCGGTGTGCATCAAAGTCTCGGTTCTCCCCGTCAACCAGGAATCGGGCCGCCCGGCCGGCGGTGGGGGGCGCGGGCCGGGAGATGGTGTCGGACAGTCTCCCCCGAGTCTGACAACGTTGTCCAGGCTCTATGCTCGATGCCACATCCTCAGGGGTCGCGCGAGCCAGGCGAACCAGGACATCGCGCCCCTATGGCCGACCTGAACAGGACACCGCACCGTGCCCGAGACGCATCGCCGCACCGACCGGGCCGCCACCGCGCGGTACGGCAACCGTCCCACGATGAAGGACGTCGCCGCGCGCGCGGGAGTCGGCCTGAAGACCGTCTCCCGCGTGGTCAACAGCGAGCCCGGGGTGACGACGGAGACCGAGCGGCGCGTCCAGGAGGCCATCGAGGCGCTGGGCTTCCGCCGCAACGACAGCGCGCGCGTGCTGCGCAAGGGCCGCACGGCGAGCGTCGGGCTGGTCCTGGAGGACCTCGCCGACCCGTTCTACGGCCCCCTCAGCCGCGCGGTCGAGGAGGTCGCCCGCGCGCACGGGGCGCTGCTCATCAACGGCTCCAGCGCCGAGGACCCCGACCGTGAGCAGGAGCTGGCGCTGGCGTTGTGCGCGCGGCGCGTGGACGGGCTCGTGGTGATCCCGGCGGGGGACGACCACCGGTATCTGGAGCCGGAGATCAAGGCGGGCGTCGCGGTGGTCTTCGTGGACCGTCCGGCCGGCCGGATCGACGCGGACTGCGTCCTGTCGGACAACTTCGGGGGCGCCCGCGAGGGCGTGGCCCACCTCATCGCGCACGGGCACCGCAGGATCGGCTTCATCGGTGACATGCCGCGCATCCACACGGCCGCCGAGCGGCTGCGCGGCTACCGCGCGGCCATGGCCGGGGCGGGGACAGACGTCGAGGACTCCTGGGTGTCCCTGGGCGCGACGGGCGCGGACCGGGTGCGCGGCGAGGCCGAGCGGATGCTGACCGGCGACAGCCCGGTGACGGCCGTCTTCGCGGGCAACAACCGGGTCATGGTCACCGTCATCCGGGTCCTGTCCGAACAGCCCCGTCCGGTCGCCCTCGTCGGCTTCGACGACCTCGAACTCGCCGACCTCCTCAAGCCGGGCGTGACCGTCGTCGCCCAGGACCCCGCCGCGATCGGCCGCACCGCCGCCGAACGCCTCTTCCAGCAGCTGGACGGCTCACCCCTCGCCCCGGAGCGCATCGAGATCCCCACCCGGCTGATCACCCGCGGCTCCGGCGAACTCCCTCCGGCGCGGTGAGGCGCGCGTGACGGCGGCGCCGCCAGGAACCCCTCTCACGGCCCTGGGCCTCGACCGGGCCCCCAGGGACCACCCCCTCCTCTATCCGGGCGCCTGGCCCCCCGCCTCGGCCCTTCTGGACGGCGACCTGCTGCGCCCGCTGGACCGGTTCACCCACCCCGGCCGCACCCCGGTCCTCGCCGTCGGCTCCAACGCCTCCCCCGCCCAGCTCCGGCACAAGATGACCGAGTCGGGGATCACTTCCCCCGTCCCGATGGTCAAGGCGACGGTCACCGGCCTCGACATCGGCGTCTCGGCGCACGTCAGCCGCATGGGGTACGTCTCCGCGTCCCCGGTCGACGCCCCGGGTGCCGTACGGGAGTTGTTCGTGATCTGGCTGGACGACCGTCAACTGGCCGTGGTCGACGCCAGCGAGGGCGCTCCTGTGCCGGACGGGAACTACGCGCGCGTATGGCTGCCGGAGAGCGCGGTGCCTGTTGTGCTGCCGAACGGCGAGAGGCTGGCGGGGAGTTACCTCTATGTCAATCGGCACGGTGTCCTGCGCGACGGCACCGGCGCCCCGCGCACACATCCCGGCCAGTACCTTCTCCTGTCCGAACTGCTGCGTGATTCGGCCGAGTTGCGGCTGTTGTTCGGGGTCACTCCGGAGGAGTTCTGTGCCCGCGCGCGGGCGGACGCGGCCCTGTGCGAGCGGGGTACCAGGCTGTTCGCCCGGGAGGGCCTGGTCACGGCGTCGGGGCTGGAACGCTTCGCCGGGGATCACCCGGGGCGGGAGGAAGCGCCGGGGCGGGGATAGGGTCGGGAGTACGGCATCGCGTGTCGGCCACCGTTCCGGTGCGGCATGGAGGTGTCCGTGAGATTGCCCTACGGGAGGCATCCCTCATGTCCGTCGAGTTGAATCACACCATCATCCTGTCCCCCGACAAACACGAGTCGGCGGAGTTCCTCGCCGGGATCCTCGGTCTCGAAGTCGGGGCGGATTTCGGTCCGTTCGTGCCGGTGGCCACGGCGAACGGCGTCACCCTGGACTTTCTGACCGTCCCGGCCGAGTCCATCGTGTGCCAGCACTACGCCTTCCTCATCTCGGAGGAGGAGTTCGACGCGGCCCTGGCCAAGATCGAGGACGCGAAGATCACGTACTACGACACGCCGACCCTCACCCACCCCAACCGGATCAACCGCAACGACGGCGGCCGGGGCCTGTACTTCCTGGACCCGGGCGGGCACGCGATGGAGATCATCACGCGCCCCTACGGCAGCGGCGAGTAAGCCCCTCCCGGACAACCTTCCGGACGGCCTCCCTGACGGCCTTCCGGACGCCCCTCTCAGACGCCCCGCCGGACACCCCGTCAGACGGCCCGCCGAGGCCTCGCGAACCCCTCCAGATCGGCCCTGCCGAGCCCGGTGGCCGCGGTGACCTCGGCCGGGTCGAGGGCGCCGCAGTCGAGGCCGCGCAGCAGGTAGCCGCCGAGCGCCTTGGCGGTGGCGGGCTCGTCCATGACGTCGCCGCCGGCCCGGTTCACATAGCGGGAGAGCCGGTCGGCGGCGGCCTCGAAGCCCTCCCGGTAGAAGGCGAAGACGGCCGCGTACCGGGTCGGCAGATGCCCCGGGTGCATGTCCCAGCCCTGGTAGTAGGCGCGGGCCAGGGCGCGCCGGGTGAGCCCGTAGTGCAGCCGCCAGGCCGCGTGGACCTTCTCGGACGGCCCGACGGGCAGGACGTTCGTCGAGCCGTCCGAGACGCGTACGCCGGTCCCGGCGGCGGCGACCTGCATGACGGCCTTGGCGTGGTCGGCGGCCGGGTGGTCGCTGGCCTGGTGGGCGGCGGAGACGCCCAGGGAGGCGCTGTAGTCGAAGGTGCCGTAGTGCAGCCCCGTGGCGCGGCCCTCGGCGGCGTCGATGAGCCGGGCGACCGTGGCGGTGCCGTCGGGGCCGAGGATGGCCTGGCTGGTCTCGATCTGGATCTCGAAGCCGATCCGCCCGGGGGTGAGCCCCCGGGTCTTCTCGAAGGCCTCCAGCAGCCGCACCATGGCGGTGACCTGCTCGGGATAGGTGACCTTCGGCAGCGTCAGCGCCAGCCCGTCCGGCAGCCCGCCGCCTTCCATGAGCCCGCTGAGGAAGATGTCGAGGGTCCGGATGCCCCGGTCGCGTACGGCGGCCTCCATGCACTTCATGCGGATGCCCATGTACGGGGCGGCGCTCCCGCGCGCGTAGGCCTCGCCGGTCAGCCGCGCGGCGCGGGCGGCGTCCTGGTCCTCCTCGGCGGGGGTGCGGGGGCCGTAGCCGTCCTCGAAGTCGACGCGGAGGTCTTCGATCGGCTCGCGCTCCAGCTTGGCCCGCACGCGCGCGTGGACCGCCTCCGCCAGGTCGCCGTCGAGGCCCAGGACGGCGGCGAAGGACGCGGCGTCCGGGGCGTGTTCGTCGAGGGCGGCGAGCGCCTGGTCGCCCCACTCGCGGACCGTGCCGGCGGTGAAGGCGTCGCCGGGGACGTAGACGGTGTGCACGGGCTGGCGGGTGCCGGGGTCGCCCGGGTAGCGGCGCGCGAGTTCCGCGTCGACCGGGGCGAGAGCGGCGCCGATCTCCTCGCCGACGGCGCCCGCGAGGCTCGTCACGACCGGCTCCTGCTGGCCTCCACCCATACCGCAACCTCCCATTTTCCGCTGTACGGAATCCTTGATCCGCAACTGGCAGCCAACAACGGATCGCCCCGCCGGTCAACACCCGGTCCAGAGACCGGTCCCGCCCTCCCTCACCCCCTCATCGGTTCACGCCCCCGCATCGGTTCACACCTGTTCACCCCCGCTTCCCCGCCGCCCTCTTCCCCACGACGGCCCGCTCCTCCATCCTGGCCCGGGGCGACGGGGGAGGCGCATGACGGGCACCCGGCCGGTGACACGGCGAGCAAGCCTGCGTACGGCCGTCGCGGCGGCCCTGGCGGTCCCCCTGCTGGGCACGGTCTCCGCCTCCGAGGCGCACGGCGACCGCCTCACGCGCCTCGGGCCGGGCGCGCGTCCCCGGCCGGACGCCCCCCTGACCGTGATGACCTTCAACCTCCGTTTCGCGAGCGGCGAGGAGCCCGGCAGCTGGGCCGACCGCCGCCCGGTGACCCGCGAACTGCTGCGCCGGGGCGCCCCGGACGTCGTAGGCACCCAGGAGGGCGTCTACCGGCAGGTCCTGGACATCGCGGGGGACCTGGGGCCGGACTACGCGTGGATCGGGACGGGGCTCGAAGGGCGGACGGGCGACGAGTCGCTGGCGGTGTACTACGACACCCGGCGGCTGATCGCGCTGGAGCACGGCACGTTCGCGCTGTCCGACACCCCGGACGTCCTCACCTCGAACACCTGGGGCGCCGCCTTCGTGCGGATGGTGACCTGGGTGCGGTTCCGGGACCGGGTGGGCGTGCGGCGGGAGTTCTACGTCCTCAACACGCACCTGGACCACCGCAGCCAGCACGCCCGCGCGCGGGCCGCCGAGCTGATCGCCGCGCGTATGGGCGGGCTGCCGCTGCCCGCCGTGCTGACCGGGGACTTCAACGTCGTCGCGCATGACAACGAGGTGTACGACACGCTCCTGGGCTCGGGGCTCGTCGACACCTGGGACAGCGCTCCCGCGCGCGGGCCCGCGTACGGGACGTTCCACAACTACCGTCCGCTGGTCCGGGGCGGGCCGCGGATCGACTGGGTGCTGGCCACCCCTGGGGTGAGCGTGCGCAGGGCGTGGGTGGACACCTATGCGCGCGGGGGTCAGTTCCCGAGCGACCATCTGCCGGTGTGCGCGAGCGTGGAGTTCGTCTAGCGACGGCGAAGGCCCCCGCGACCGGTGCCGGTCGCGGGGGCCTCGTACGCCCTGGGAGGGACGATCAGCCCTTGCGGGCGTTGATCTCCTCGGTGAGCTGCGGGACGACGTCGAAGAGGTCGCCGACGACGCCGTAGTCGACCAGCTCGAAGATCGGGGCCTCGGCGTCCTTGTTGACCGCGACGATCGTCTTGGACGTCTGCATGCCCGCGCGGTGCTGGATCGCTCCGGAGATGCCGTTGGCGATGTACAGCTGCGGCGAGACCGACTTGCCGGTCTGGCCGACCTGGTTGGTGTGCGGGTACCAGCCGGCGTCGACCGCCGCGCGGGAGGCGCCCACGGCGGCGCCCAGGCTGTCGGCCAGGGCCTCGATGATGCCGAAGTTCTCGGCGCCGTTGACGCCGCGGCCGCCGGAGACGACGATCGCGGCCTCGGTCAGCTCCGGGCGGCCCGTCGACTCGCGCGGGGTGCGGCCGGTGACCTTCGTGCCGGTCGCCTGCGCGGAGAACGTCACCGCGAGGGCCTCGACCGCACCGGCGGCCGGGGCGGCCTCGACGGCGGCGGAGTTCGGCTTGACGGTGATGACCGGGATGCCCTTGGCGGCACGGGACTTGGTGGTGTACGACGCGGCGAACACCGACTGGGTCGCGACCGGACCCTCGTCGCCGGCCTCCAGGTCGACGGCGTCGGTGATGATGCCGGAGCCGATGCGCAGCGCCAGGCGGGCGGCGATCTCCTTGCCCTCGGCGGAGGAGGGGACCAGCACGGCGGCCGGGGAGACGGCGTCGTAGGCGGCCTGGAGGGCGTCGACCTTGGGGACGACCAGGTAGTCGGCGTACTCGGCGGCGTCGTGCGTCAGCACGCGCACCGCGCCGTGCTCGGCGAGGACGGCGGCGGTGTCGGCGGCGCCGGCGCCGAGCGCGACGGCGACGGGCTCGCCGACGCGGCGGGCCAGGGTCAGCAGTTCGAGGGTGGGCTTGCGGACGGCGCCGTCCACGTGGTCGACGTAGACGAGGACTTCAGCCATGGGATTGCTCTCCTGCGAAACGAAGTTGAGGGGCGGTCGGCGAGACGGGGCCTAGATGAACTTCTGGCCCGCGAGGAACTCGGCGAGCTGCTTGCCGCCCTCGCCCTCGTCCTTGACGATCGTGCCGGCCGTGCGGGCCGGGCGCTCGGTCGCGGACTCGACGGCCGTGTAGGCGCCGTCCAGGCCGACCTCCTCCGCCTCGATGTCGAGGTCGGACAGGTCCCAGGAGGTGACCGGCTTCTTCTTGGCGGCCATGATGCCCTTGAAGGACGGGTAACGGGCCTCGCCGGACTGGTCGGTGACCGACACGACCGCCGGGAGGGAGGCCTCCAGCTGCTCGGAGGCGGCGTCGCCGTCCCGGCGGCCGGTGACCTTGCCGTCCTCGACGGCGATCTGGGAGAGCAGCGTGACCTGCGGGACGCCGAGGCGCTCGGCGAGCAGGGCGGGGACGACGCCGGCGCCGCCGTCGGTGGAGGCCATGCCGGAGATGACCAGGTCGTAGCCGGCCTTCTCGACGGCCTTGGCCAGGACCAGGGAGGTGCCGATGGCGTCGGTGCCGTGCAGGTCGTCGTCCTCGACGTGGATCGCCTTGTCGGCGCCCATCGAAAGGGCCTTGCGCAGCGCGTCCTTGGCGTCCTCGGGGCCGACGGTGAGGACGGTGATCTCCACGTCGTCGTCGGAGTTCTCGGAGATCTGGAGGGCCTGTTCCACCGCGTACTCGTCGAGTTCGGAGAGCAGACCGTCCACGTCGTCCCGGTCGACGGTCAGGTCATCGGCGAAGTGCCGGTCGCCAGTGGCGTCGGGCACGTACTTCACAGTGACAACGATCCTCAAGCTCACGCCGGCTCTCCTACTGCATCGTCAGTTCTCGGCTGCCTTCCAGCAGGCAGCATAGGCGCCCACCAGTGGCTGCTCCCGGTCCGGGGCCGCCTGCGCACCCGCCGAAATATTACTGACCAGTACACCCCGGCGGCCCCGGCTAAGCAAGCGCTTTGGACTGTGACCTGTGCAACGCAGCGTAACCGGAGCGCTGCCGTCCCGCAGCGGCGCGGCGAAAGGTTTCAGTCGCGCAGCGCGTTGAACCGGCCCTGGTGGTACAGCAGCGGACGCCCCGCGCGCGTGGGGTCACCGGCGACGACCTCCGCGAGGACGATCCGGTGGTCCCCCGCGGGCACGCGCGCGTGGACCTTGCACACCACCCAGGCGAGCACGTCGTCCAGGACGGGCACCCCGTGCGGGCCCTCGTGCCAGGCGGTCGGGGCGCCGAAGCGGTCGGCGCCGCTGCGCGCGAAGGTGGCGGCCAGCTCCTGCTGGTGCTCGCCGAGTATGTGGACGCCGACGTGCGCCGCGCGGGAGACGACGGGCCAGCTGGAGGCGCCGGTGCCGATGCCGAAGGAGAGCATCGGGGGCTCGGCGGAGACGGAGACCAGGGAGGTCGCGGTGAAGCCCGCGGGGCCGTGCTCGCCGGGCGCGGTGATCACGGCGACTCCGGCGGCGTGCCGCCTGAAGACGGAGCGGAAGAGGTCGACGGAGGTGGACGGGACGCTGCCGAGGTCGGTCGAGGCCGTCATGGAGGGTGTCCTTCGGGGAGGGGTGACGAGCGGGTCCGGGGGGCTCAGCGGGCCGGACAGCGGGTGCTCGCGGTGCTCCGGGCCAGGTCGACGTGGGGGCGCCCGCAGAGAAGGGGATCTTCAGGCATGACGTCAGGCTGACGAGAGGTGGCATGTCCAGTCAAGAGCGTCCCGGGATCTGGAAACTGCCGCCCGGTCAGGAACCGACGCCCGCTCACACCGCCTCCCCCAGCGCGGCGATGACGTCCGCCTTGCGCGGCTGGCCGACGGCCCGCCGTACGACCTGGCCGGCGGCGTCGAGGACCAGGACCGTCGGCGTCTTGAGGATGTCCAGTTCGCGGACGAGGTCCAGGTGCTGTTCGGCGTCTATCTCGACGTGGGTGACGCCGGGCACCATCTCGGCGACCTCGCCGAGGACGCGCCTGGTCGCCCGGCAGGGGGCGCAGAAGGCGCTGGAGAACTGCACCAGGGTGGCCCGTTCGCCGAGCTCGCCGCCCAGCCGATCCGCGTCGAGCCGTTTTGCGTCATCCCGCACGCGCACGCGTACCCTCCCGCTCCGCCGCCGTTGCAGCACTCCGAAGGCGCTCGCCGCCGCGAGCACCGCCACGCACACCATGAGTCCGGTCATCCTCGGTCCAAGCGTTCACGAGACCGCAAAGATTCCCGCCTCCCCTGGGAAGTTCCTTTGCGGAATGCTGGATTCATGGACATCGACGCACGTGGGCCGCGGTTCGGCGCGGCCGTCACGACCGCCGTCCTGGCGGTCGTACTGATCACCGGCAGCCCTTGGGTGCTCGCCTGGCAGACCCTGGCGTTCACGCTGGGCGCGGCCGGGGGTGTGGCCCGCTCGCCCTATGGCGTGCTCTACGCGCGCGTGGTGCGGCCCCGGCTCGGGCCGCCCACCTCGTTCGAGGCGCCGGAGCCGCCGCGGTTCGCTCAGGTCGTGGGGCTGCTGTTCGCGGGGGTGGGGCTGGCCGGTTATGGACTCGGGGTGCAGTGGCTGGGGCTCACGGCGACGGGACTCGCACTCGCCGCCGCTTTTCTGAACGCCGCCTTCGGGTACTGCCTGGGCTGCGAGCTGTACCTGCTGGTCAGGCGGGCGACGGTGCGCGCCGGGTAAAGCACGGGCCAAAACCCGAGGTGGTTCATTGCGCGGACGTGACGAGGATCTCGCCGCCGCCGGGCACGAGGACTGGCCCATGGCTCGTTCTTGGGGCACGATCTGCGAAAGCCGTAAACCTACGGCTGCGTAACTTGCCCGTCGGGAGTCCCTTTCCTTGGCTTTCCCCGGCCGGCAGAAGGAAGGGCCCGCCTCACCCATGGCAGAGCTTGTGTACCGTCCCGCCGTCGGTCTCGCGAAGACCTTGTTCAAGGTCTGGGACCTCAAGATCGACTGTCGGGGCTCGGAGAACATTCCGCGCGCGGGCGGGGCGGTGCTGGTGAGCAATCACATCAGCTATCTCGACTTCATCTTCGACGGCCTGGCGGCGCTCCCGCAGAAACGTCTCGTACGTTTCATGGCGAAGGAGTCCGTGTTCCGGCACAAGGTCTCCGGCCCGCTGATGCGCAACATGAAGCACATCCCCGTGGACCGCAAGCAGGGCGAGATCGCCTACCAGCACGCCCTGGAGTCGCTGCGCTCCGGTGAGGTCGTCGGCGTCTTCCCCGAGGCGACGATCTCCCCGTCCTTCACCCTGAAGAGCTTCAAGTCCGGCGCCGCCCGTCTCGCCCAGGAGGCGAACGTCCCCCTGATCCCCATGGCCGTCTGGGGCACCCAGCGCCTGTGGACCAAGGGCCACCCCCGCAACTTCAAGCGCAGCCACATCCCGATCACGATCCGCGTGGGCGAGGCCATCGAGGCCTCCCGCGACAAGTACGCGGGCGCCCTCACCCGCCAGCTGCGCGAGCGCGTCCAGGAGCTCCTGGAGGCCGCCCAGCGCGCCTACCCGGTCCGCCCGAAGGACGCGACGGACACCTGGTGGATGCCGGCCCACCTCGGCGGCACGGCACCGACGCCGGAGCAGGTGCGCGCGGCGGAGGCCTGATCCCGCCCCGCCTCCCCGGGCACCGTACGCGCGCCTGTGCGGCCCGCTGACGCTCACAGGGCCGTCGGCAGCGTCTCCCACAGGTGCGGCCGGTCCACGGCCCCCTGGAGGGCCTTCAGCACCGCCGGATGCGGCTGGGTGTGGAGCGTCGGGTAGTCCAGCTCCCCCGCCTCCTCGTCGGACCGCCAGGCGAGCCGTTCGCCGGTCAGGGAGAACTGGGCGTCCACCCCGGGTTTGTTGCCGCGGGGATCTTGGCGGTGCCAGGCGCCGTGGAAGCGGACGGCGACCAGGCCGTGGACGGCGTGGGTGGTGCCGTCGTCGTCCAGGAGGCGCTGGTAGCACAGGGCCGTGGGGATGTCCTCGGCGCGCAGGAGGGCGGCCAGGGCGTGGGCCTTGGCGTAGCAGATGCCGGTGCCCTGGGTGAGGACGTCGGAGGCACGCCAGGTGACGCGGGGGTCCTGGGCGTCCTGGGAGTGCGGGATCCGGTCGCGGACGTACTCGTAGGCGGCCTGTGCATAGGCATACGAGTCCGCCACGTCCTCGGCCAGGCGGGCCGCCGTTCCCAGCACCACGGGGTGGTCATGGTCGATCACCTCGTCGGACGCCAGGTAGGCGGAGAGGTCGGGGGTGTCCTGGATCAGCTCCATGGGCGCAGAGCATAGGAAGACGGCCACCCATTGGTCAATTAATTTCCGGGTGGCCGTATATTTATGCAGACACGTCTCAGCGTGCCATCTCTTCCTTCAGTGCCGCCACGAACGCGTCCACGTCGTCCTCGGTCGTGTCGAAGGAGCACATCCAGCGCACCTCCTCGGCCGCCTCGTCCCAGAAGTAGAAGCGGAACCGCTTCTGGAGGCGGACGCTCACGTCGTGCGGCAGGCGGGCGAAGACGCCGTTCGCCTGGACGGGCTGGAAGACCTCGACGCCGTGCACCGCGCGGACACCCTCGGCGAGCCGCTGGGCCATCTCGTTGGCGTGCCGGGCGTTGCGCAGCCACAGGTCCTTGGCGAGCAGGGCCTCCAACTGCACCGACACGAAGCGCATCTTGGAGGCGAGCTGCATGGACAGCTTCCGCAGGTGCTTCATGTGCCGGACGGCGTCCTGGTCGATGACCACGACCGCCTCCCCGAAGAGGGCGCCGTTCTTCGTGCCGCCCAGGGAGAGGATGTCGACGCCGACGGCATTGGTGAACGTCCGCATGGGGACGTCCAGGGAGGCCGCCGCGTTGGCTATGCGCGAGCCGTCCAGGTGGACGCGCATCCCGCGCGCGTGTGCGTGGTCGCAGACCGCGCGGATCTCGTCGGGGGTGTAGACGGTGCCGAGTTCGGTGCTCTGGGTGATCGAGACGACCTGGGGCATCGCCCGGTGCTCGTCGTCCCAGCCGTACGCCTGGCGGTCGATCAGCTCAGGGGTGAGCTTGCCGTCGGGCGTGGGGACGGTGAGCAGCTTGAGGCCGCCCATGCGCTCGGGGGCGCCGCCCTCGTCGACGTTAATGTGCGCGCTCTCCGCGCAGATCACCGCGCCCCAGCGGTCGGTGACCGCCTGGAGCGCGAGGACGTTCGCCCCGGTCCCGTTGAACACCGGGAAGGCCTCTGCGGTGGGCCCGAAGTGGCTGCGGACGATCGTCTGGAGGTGCTCGGTGTAGTCGTCCTCCCCGTAGGCGACCTGGTGGCCGTCGTTGGCGAGCGCCAGGGCGGCCATCACCTCGGGGTGGGCGCCCGCGTAGTTGTCGCTGGCGAAGCCCCGGATCCTCGGGTCGTGACGGCGGCGTGCGTCGGTCTTCGGCGGGTTCACGGCTGCTCGGTGAGCCACAGGCGCTGTCCGTTCACTTCTGCGGCGGACTTGTCCCAGACTCCGGCGATCGCCTCGGCGAGGTCCCGTACGTCGGTGAAGCCCGCGAACTTCGCGTTGGGGCGCTCGGCGCGCATCGCGTCGTGCACCAACGCCTTCACCACCAGGATGGCCGCCGCGGACGTCGGGCCGCCCTCGCCCCCGGCCTTGCGGAAGTAGTCGGCGAGCGCCAGCGTCCAGGCCTCGGCCGCGGCCTTGCCCGCGGCGTAGGCGGCGTTCCCGGCGGTCGGTACGGTCGCGCCGGCCGCGCTGATCAGGACGTAGCGGCCACGGTCGCTGCGCTGGAGGGCCTCATGGAAGGCCAGGGAGGTGTGCTGGACGGTCTTGACGAGCAGCAGCTCCAGGAAGTCCCAGTCGTCCAGGCTGGTCTTGGTGAACGTCTCGCTGCCGCGCCAGCCGCCGACGAGGTGGACCAGGCCGTCGACGCGGCCGTACTCCTTCTCGATCCGGTCGGCCCACGCGCGCGTGGAGCCCAGGTCCAGCAGGTCCACCGGCTCGCCGGTGACGCTCGCGCCGCCGGCCGCGTACTTCGCCGCGTCGACGGCCGCCGCCAGCCGCTCGGGGTCGTTGTCCGCGCCGACCACGACCGCGCCCGCCTCGGCCAGCCGGGCCAGCGCCGCCCGCCCCGCGGGACCGCCCGCCCCGGCGACCGCGATCACGGCCCCCTCAAGAGCGCCGTTGCCCATAGTCTTCGCCTCCCGCATCGAACCGCTCACGCGGCCGTTCGCTCCGTGCCGTCCGCCGTGATGCCGCGTGTCTCGGCGATCACGTTCTTCAGCTTCTTCGACAGTGCCTCGTAGAACATGCTCAGCGGAAACTCGTCCGCGAGCACGTCGTCCACCAGTTTGCGCGGCGGCTGCGTGAGGTCCAGGGCGCCGGGCCCCTTCGCCCACTTGGAGCCCGGGTGCGGGGAAAGATACCGGGCGACCAGGTCGTACCCGGCGAACCAGTGGACGAGCTTGGGGCGGTCGATGCCGTCCTTGTAGAGCTTCTCGATCTCGGCGCACAGCTGGTTGGTGACCTGGGGGGCGCGGTCCCAGTCGATGTGCAGCTTGTTGTCGGTCCAGCGGACGACGTCGTGCTGGTGGAGGTAGGCGAACAGGAGCTGGCCGCCGAGGCCGTCGTAGTTGCGCACGCGCTCGCCGGTGACGGGGAAGCGGAACATGCGGTCGAAGAGGACCGCGTACTGGACGTCACGGGCCTGCGGGACGCCGTCCCGGTCGAGCTTCACGGCCTCTTTGAAGGCGGTGAGGTCGCAGCGCAGCTCCTCCAGGCCGTACATCCAGAACGGCTGGCGCTGCTTGATCATGAACGGGTCGAAGGGGAGGTCGCCGTGGCTGTGGGTGCGGTCGTGGACCATGTCCCACAGGACGAAGGCCTCCTCACAGCGCTTCTGGTCGTGGATCATCGCGGCGATGTCCTCGGGCAGCTGGAGGCCCAGGACGGCGACGGCGGCCTCGGTCACCCGGCGGAAGCGGGCGGCCTCGCGGTCGCAGAAGATCCCGCCCCAGGAGAAACGTTCCGGTGCCTCGCGGACGGCGATGGTCTCGGGGAAGAGGACGGCCGAGTTGGTGTCGTAGCCGGGGGTGAAGTCCTCGAACGTGATGCCGCAGAAGAGCGGGTTGTCGTACCGCGTGCGCTCCAGTTCGGCGAGCCAGTCGGGCCAGACCATGCGCAGGACGACCGCTTCGAGGTTGCGGTCCGGGTTGCCGTTCTGCGTGTACATGGGGAACACGACGAGGTGCTGGAGGCCGTCGCGGCGGTCGGCGGCGGGCTGGAAGGCCAGCAGCGAGTCCAGGAAGTCCGGCACCGGGAAGCCGCCCTCGGCCCAGGCGCGCAGGTCCTCGACGAGGGCCCGGTGGTAGGCCGCGTCGTGCGGCAGCAGCGGCGACAGTTCGCCGACCGCCGCGATCACCTGCCGTACGGCCTCCTCGGCCGCGCCGTGCGCCGGGGCGCCGGGCGTCTCGAAGTCGATCGAGCCGTCGGCCGACTGCCACGGCCTGATCCGCTCCACGGCCGCCTTCAGCACCGGCCAGGCGGGGTGGCCCACCACGCTGACCTCAGGAGAATCCTTTTCTCCCGGCATCGCCCGCACAAGAATTTCCGTCATGCCCCAGCCTTCCCGGGAGAACCTCGCGTAAGGACACCGTATGCATACAGCGTTTCCGCCAGCAAGGGTTACCTCGGGAAATTATCCTGTGCGCCTCCATGGTCACCGAATTTTTTCCTGCCGTACATGCCAAGCGCGGAGAGTTCCGCTAGCGGAGCGTGAAGAGGGCTAGGCTGCGGAGCGCACTGGTAGCGCACTTTTGCGGAGAGCCGACGGAAGCGAGAGCCGCCTTGGAGTTCCTGACCATCGGGCACCGCGGGATCATGGGGGTCGAGCCCGAGAACACGCTGCGGTCCTTCGTCGCGGCGCAGGAGGCCGGTTTCGACGCGATCGAGCTGGACCTGCACCTGAGCGCCGACGGGACGCTGGTGGTGATGCACGACGCCGACGTGGACCGCACCACGGACGGCTCCGGGCCGATCGGCGAGCTCACCCTCGCCGAGCTGCGCGCGCTGGACGCCGGGCGCGGGGAGCGCGTGCCGACCTTCGAGGAGGTCCTGGACGCCGTCTCCGCGCCGCTCCAGGCCGAGATCAAGGACGTCCACGCGGCGCAGGCGCTGGCGGACCTCCTGGTGGCGCGGGACCTCGTGGAGCGGGTCGAGGTGTCGTCGTTCCACGACCAGGCGCTCGCCGAGGTCACCCGGCTCGTGCCCGGCGTGCGCACCGCCCTCATCGGCGGGCGCTACGGCGCCGACATCGCCGACCGCGCGGTGGACGTCGGCGCGCAGGCCCTGTGCCTCAACATCCGGCGGCTGACCCTGGAGACCGTCGAGCACGCCCGCAAGCATGATCTGCGGGTGTTCGCGTGGGTGGTGAACACCCAGGATCAGCTGCGGCTGGCGCGGACGTTCGAGCTGGACGGGGTGACGACGGACTATCCGGAGATCAGGGTGGCGGCGTTGCGGTAAGGGGCGTTGAGGTAAGGGGCGCCCGCCCTGGCTTGTGCCCCTTACTTAAAGCGCTTTACCAGCACCTCGAAGCGCAGGTCGTCCCGGCGGGGCACGCCGAAGCGCTCGTCGCCGTACGGGAAGGGGCTCGTCTCGCCGGTACGGGAGTAGCCGCGCCGCTCGTACCAGGCGATCAGTTCCTCGCGTACGGAGATCACGGTCATGCGCATCTCCGCGGCGCCCCAGGTCTCGCGGGCGTGCTGCTCGGCCCGGGCGATGACCTGCTTGCCGAGGCCCTCGCCCTGGAGCGCCGGGCTCACCGCGAACATCCCGAAGTAGGCGTGGTCGCCGCGGTGTTCGAGCTGGCAGCAGGCGACGACGCGGCCGTCCCGCTCGGCGACGAGGACCCGGCCGTCGGGCGACTTCATGATCTCCCGCACCGCCTCCGCGTCCGTGCGGCGGCCGTCCAGGATGTCCGCCTCGGTGGTCCAGCCGGCCCGGCTCGCGTCCCCTCGGTACGCCGACTCCACGAGCGCGACCAGCGCGTCCACGTCGGCGTCGGCGGCGGCGCGGTATACAAAGCCGGTCACGGCGGTCGGGGCCGTCGAGGCGGTCTCCATAGGGTGCTCCTTGTGTTCCCTGGTGCTGGTGGGGCCGGAGGCCGCTCGCGGGACCGGCGCGTCGTCGAGGGTAACGCTCCCGCTAGGCTCCGGACGCATGGTGCATGTATTGAGCAGCCGGATCCTCCTCCACCCCGCCGACCCCGAGCGGGCCCGCGCCTTCTACGGCGAGCAGCTCGGCCTCGCCGTCTACCGCGAGTTCGGCGCAGGACCCGAGCGCGGCACGGTCTACTTCCTCGGCGGCGGCTTCCTGGAGATCTCCGGCCGCGCCCAGAGCCCGCGCGACCCGGAGACCCGCCTGTGGCTCCAGGTCCCGGACGCGGCGGCGGCCCGGGAGGAGCTGGCGGCGAAGGGTGTGGAGATCGCCCGGGAGCCGGTGCGGGAGCCGTGGGGGCTGATCGAGATGTGGATCACCGATCCGGACGGGACGCCGATCGTGCTGGTGGAGGTGCCTGCGGATCATCCGATCCGGTACCGGCCGGGGATCTGAGGGGCGGGGCCGGGCGCCGACGAGCCGGGACGGGTGGGCGCCGGGGCTGGGCTCGGACAACCGGCGCCGAGCGCCCGGAGCGGGCTCCGATGGCCGGGCCCCGGGGGCTGGCTTAGCGTGGCGGGGAGGGCCCCTGGCAGGTGAACGCCGTGTCGCCGGATCCACGCCGCTCCCGGGCCCGACGGCTCCGACGGCCCGGAAGTCCCGAGACCCCGGCGCTGCGAAGGCCCGCGGAAAGGGGCCCCACGGAAGGCGGCGTCATGAAGCTCGACATGCCCGTTCCCGGTGGCCCCTGCTGGGTCGAGCTGGGGACCAGCGATCTTGAGGCGGCCAGGGGGTTCTACGGCGCCCTGTTCGGGTGGCGGACCGAGACGGATCCCCGCGCCGAGGCGGGCGGTTACACGACGGCGTACCTCGGCGAGGTGCCCGTGGCCGCGCTGACGTCGCTGTACCAGCCGGGGCAGCCGGTCGCCTGGAGCGTGTCGTTCGCGGTGTCGGACGCGGACGTCACCGCGCGGCTGGCCGGCGAGGCGGGCGGGAGGGTGCTGCTCGGGCCGATGGACGTGCTCGACGCCGGCCGGTTCGCGGTCGTCGCCGACCCGGGCGGCGCCGTCTTCCAGCTGTGGCAGGCGCGCGGCTTCCCGGGCGCCGGGGTGTTCAACGCGCCCGGCTCGCTCGGCTGGGCCGAACTGCTGACCCGGGACACGGCCCGCGCCGAACGCTTCTACACGACCGTCTTCGGCTGGACCGTACGCCCCTCCGCGCACTACACGCAGTGGGGCGTCGGCGGCGAGGACTTCGGCGGCATGTTCGCGATGGACGACTCCCACCCGCCGGACGTCCCCGCGCACTGGCGGCCGTACTTCGCGGTGGCCGGCGCCGACGACGCGGCGGCCACCACGGCGGGCGCGGGCGGCACCGTCGTGACACCGCCCGCGCGGGTGCCGAAGGAGGCCCCGCGTACGACCGCGATCCTGCGCGACCCGCAGGGAGCCGTGTTCGGGGTGTACCAGGACCTGAGGTGACGGTCCGTCAGAACAGCGGTGTCACCGTGACGTTGTCCAACACGGGTGCGTACGCCGAGCGTTGGCCATACGTGTTATACGACCGCCCGTCGTAGTCGGGGAGTTCGGCGGCCGTGAAGGTGAGGGTGTTGGTGCCCCGGTTCAGGGTGACCGGGACGGTCAGGTCGTCGAAGTTGTTGAAGTGGAAGGTGGTCGGGAAGAGGATTCGCTGAGGTGTCTCGCCGTTGACCGAGAGGTCGGCGTGGCGGCAGAGGGGGTCCGGGTTGTAGTGGGTGGACGGCGCCTGTTCGCCGTTGGAGTAGCGCAGGGTCAGGGCGTGCCGGCCGGCCCGGTCGGCGGTGACGGTGAGCGTGAGGGAGTTGCCGGGTCCGCCGCCCACGCCGTCGACCGCTTTGCCGCCGGTGGCGTAGGGGTGGGCGCCGGTCACGCGGGCGGTGCCGGTGAGGGTGCCGTCCTCGGCGGGGTAGGTCGTGGTGGGCAACTGGCCTTGTGCTGACGATATGTGGAGGCGGTCCAGGGTGAGGCGGTCCGAAGTCGCCGTGACGGTGAGGCGGTTGACGCCGGCGGAGAGGTGGACGGCGGTGGTAGCGAGGTCGCCGACTGCTTCGCCGTTGACGGTCAACGTGCCGTGTCCGGCGTCGAGTTGCTCCACCTTCAGGCCGACCTCGCCCGCTTCCTCGGCGTGCACCCAGAAGGTGGCGGTCGCGCCCTCGTCGAGCACGGCCGCGCCGGGTCCCGAGGCGCCGGGGCGGGTGCAGTCGACGCGGGCGCCGGGGCCGAGGGCGGCGTACTCGGCGTCGTAGACGGCGGTGAACTCCCCTTCACTCAGGGCCAGATCGAGGCGGTCGATCACCGCGTCGCCTCGGGTGGTGCCGAGTTCGGGGTCGTGGGCGGCGAGGGTGAGGGTGTGGTGGCCGGCGGTCAGTTCGACGCGGGTGGTGGTGTGGCCCCAGACGGCCCACTGGTAGCCGACGGGCAGCAGCAGCTCGCGCGCCTGTCCGCCGTCGGCCCTCAAGAAGACGTTGGTGGGGCCGAGTTCGCGGACGAGGTCGGCCTTGTTGTACGAGTTCGCGAAGATCCGCACCTCGTACGTGCCGTCGCGCGGGACCTCCACGTCGAAGGCGAGCACCCCGTCGGAGCCGGTGCGCAGCCCGCCCACGTGGTAGCCGCCGGAGGTGGCGAACTTCCCCACGTCCTCGGGCGACCCTTCGGGCCCGTTCTTCGCGTAGCCGCCGCCGGTGTAGACCGCGTCCTCGGCCTCGTACGACTTCCGCCAACCGACGCTCGGGGGCAGCAGGTTGGCGCCGTTGCCGCCGGGCGAGAGGGTGAGCCGGTAGGCGGACATCTCGTCGAGATCAGCCAGCGGGACGCTCACCTGGCCGTCCGTCACCGGGAGTTCGAAGTCCTTGAGCCGCAACGGCTGTGCGCTCGGGCCCAGTTGGCCGGTCCAGGGGATCTCCTCCAGGCGGGCGTGCAGCGTCGCGCCGAAGAGGGCGGGGTCGACGTTCGTGACGGCGATCTCGGCGGCGCCGCCCGAGCCGCCGAACAGGACGCGGGCCTGGCGCTGTGCGCGGTCCAGGACGGCGACGCCCTGGAGGGTGTACTGGACGTCCGGGTGCGGGGCGGTGACCTGGACGGTGTCGCCGGTGAGGGTGCCGTAGGCGTGCAGGAGCCACCATTGGCCGTTGGCCCGGTTGGCGCCCACCGCCGAGTCGTTGAGGTTGCCCGCGATGTTCCAGTACGCCATGTCGGCGTCGACCTTGGACTCCTCGATCGCCGCGATCCACTGGATCATCTGGCCGGGGACGGAGAGGTGGTAGTTGTGGGCGTACTCGTTGATGTTGACCGGCAGCGGGCCGATCCCCAACTCCCGTTCCAGTGCGCGGTACTTGGCGACCGCGCCGCGCACCTCGCCGGGGGAGGACAGCTCGTGCCAGGTGACGACGTCGGGCAGCACGTCGTGCGCCTCGGCGAACTCCAGGAAGTCCTTCACCTCGTCGTAGAGGAGGCAGGTGTTGGGTCCGGCGATGCGGGCCTCGGGGTCCAACTCCTTGATGAGGTGGTGGACTTCGCGCCAGGCGGCGAAGAAGGCGTCCGGCTGGGTGCGCCAGGAGACTCCATCGTGGCTGAACTCGCCGTCGCCGAACATGTTCCCTTCGGGCTCGTTGAAGGGGACGTAGACGAGGTGGGAGCGCAACGGGCCTGCGGTCAGGGCGAGTTCGACCTGGCGGCGGACGCGCTCCTTGAGGTCGGCCAGCCGCTCCGGGCCCGTGTCGCCGGGCCACTCGTAGGGGAACCCCCGGTAGATGTCCGGGACATAGACGTAGATCTCCTTGCCGCCCGCCGCGACGAACGACGGCAGGATCTCCAGCGCGTCGGCGCCCGGGTGCTGGACCCCGTCCTGCGCCTTCGTCGAGACCGTGCGCAGCGCGATCCCCTCGATCAGGTTCCGGCTCGGGACGCCGTCGCCGTACACGCCGTACAGCGTGCCGCTCGCGCCGCCGTGGAAGGGGCCGGTGTCGGCGCCGAGGTCGACGGTCAGGGTCTCGGGTGCCACGGGGTCCTCCAGAGGGGGCATTACTGTCCGGCATGTCGAACATCGGTCGGTTCGTCGAATCGGCCTGGTCGAACGTAAGGAGGGGTGGCGGGTCACGTCAACGGGTGTGCGGGGGCTGAAGAAAAGGGTGGGGTTCCTGGGGAGGGGTCCGGACGGGGGCCCTGGGCGAACCCCGGACGGCAGCCCTGGGCGACCCCGAGCGTTCCGGGGGCCGCGGCCCCGGCCGGACTCCGGGTGCCCTCAGACCCGTACCCCTTGCAGATGCCCCTCCAGCCGCCCCAGCAACTCCCCCAGCAGCCCGGCGAGTTCGCCCTGGCGGTCGCCGTCGAGGGCGGAGAGGACCGCGCGTTCGTAGGCGAGCTGGTCGGGGAGGATGCCGTCGACGAGGTCGCGGCCGGCGTCGGTGAGCCGGACGTGGGCGACCCGCCGGTCCCGCGCGTCGCCGCGCCGCTGGACGAGTCCGCGTTCGGTGAGCTGCTTGAGGCGTTTGGTGACGGCCGCCCCGGACGAGAAGGTCTCCCGGGCCAGTTCACCGGGGGTCAGCTCGCGCCCGGTCCGCCGCAGCGCCCCCAGCAGATCGAACTCCGGCCGGCTGAGCCCCGCCCGCCGCAGCGGCGCGTCCTCGGCCTGCTGGAGGAGGGCCGCGCAGCGGTTGACGCGGCCGATGATCTCCATGGGGCCGGTGTCCAACTCGGGGTGCACGGACTGCCATTGGCGGACGACGGAGGCGACGGTGTCGCGGGGGGCGGGGGGTGGGAGATCGGCGGCGCCGGGGCGGGTGGGCGGCTCGGGACGCTCGGGGCGGACGGGCGGCTCGGCACGCTCGGGGCTGGTGGGCGACTCGGCGCCGGAGGTCGGCGGAATCCCCTCGGCACCGGGGCGAACGGACGGCTCGGCACCCTCGGGGCTGGCGGGCAACTCGACACCGGAGACCGGCGAAATCCCCTCGGCACCGGGGCGAACGGACGGCTCGGCACGCTCAGGACGGGCAGCCGGCTCGACACCGGAGACCGGCGAAATCCCCTCGGCGCCAGGGCGAACGGACGGCTCGGCACCCTCGGGGCGGACGGCCGGCTCGACACCAGAGGCCGACGAAAGCCCCTCGGCGCCAGGATCGACGGCTGCGCGGCTCGCGGCGGCGGTCCCGGACCGACGCCCGCCCACCTCAGGCCGACGCCCGCCCGCCACCCGGCCCCAGCTCCCGTCACCCTCGACACCAGCCCCAGACCGCTCCCCGCCCAGCCCCCGGCCCCAACCCTCGACGCCGACCTCAGACAGCCCCCCGCCCGCCACCCGGCCCCAACTCCCCTCACCCTCGACCCCGGACCGCCCCCCGCCCGCCCCCCATCCACCGTCCCCATCCCATCCCTGTCCCCGCGTCACCCTCATCCGCCCGCGTCCTCCCTCTCCACGTCCATGTCCCGGCCCGGCAGGAGTCCCTGGCGGCGGGCCGTGGTCGCGAGCGTACGGTGTCCGGTTCGCTCGGCCGCGACGACCCGCTCCTGGGGGAGGGCGCGCTGCCACCACTCGCCGGTCGCCGCGTCGGCGGCGGTGCGGAGGTCCGCGAGGGCGGCGGCGAGGGTGCGGCGCGCCGACTCCAGTGCGGCGGACGGGGGTCGGCGTTCGGACAGGAGGCGGGCCGCGTGCGCCTGGGCCTGTTCGGTGTGGGTCAGGGCCCGCTCCAGGCCCGTTCCCGCGCGGCGGTTGGTGACGGTCACGGCCGCCGCGAAGCCGACCAGCACGCCGACCAGCGTGTCCACCACCCGCTCGGTGATCAGCTGCCCGGAGTCCTGGACGCGCGCGAACTCGGTGATCAGCAGGGCCATCGGGGTCACGCAGACGCTGCCGAGCCAGTAGTTGCGGCTGATCAGCGCCTCGGCGCCGAAGCTCAGCGCGAGACAGCACAGCACCATGACCGCCGGGTGGAGATGGGTCAGCGGCGCGAGGACGGCGAAGGCGGCGACCCCGGCCAGGTTTCCGACGACCCGCTGCACGGCCCGGCTCCAGGTGAGGGTGACGTTCGCCTGGTACAGGGAGGCCGCGGTCACCAGCGCCCAGTAGGGGCGGCCGATCCCGAGGGCGAGGGAGGCGTATCCGGCGAGGGCGCAGCCCAGTGCCGTCCGGGCGGCGAGGGGCGCGAGTTGGCTCAGGCGGTGGCTCAACCGTCGTACAGGGGAGGCCAGTTCGGCTGTCACGCCGAGGAGTTCCGCGTCGTCCGACGCCGGCGCGGGCGGTTGCAGCACCGGGCCCGTCGTACGCAACTCGGCTGCCCAGGACATGAGTTGGGCGGGGTCGGTCTCCGTCGGGGCGGCCAGGGCGACCTCCGCGCGGATCAGGAGGTGTTCCAGGGCCGGGTCGGGGCGGGGCGTCGAGAGCAGGGCCTGCCAGGCGGTCTGGATCGCGGCGGCGGCGCGCGCCCGTGCCGCCGGGTCCGCGCCCGTCGTCCGCGCCGCCACCCGCAACGCCTGTGCCACGGACCGCCGTTCGGGTCCGCGCGGGCGCGTGAGCCCCGGCGCCATGCACACCAGCCACGCCCAGGCCCCCGCCGCGAGCGTCAGCCCCAGGTGCCCGGGTATCCGCACGGGCGTCTGCGGCAGGAACAGCGCGCCGGAGCTGATGAAGGTGAGGACGATGTGCCCGGGCGGTCCGATGCGGCCGGCGTCGCACAGGGTCTTCTGTACGGCCGCCAGGAGCGCGCCGACCGTCACCAGGACGACGGCGTCCGTGGTGAGGGACGCCGCGAGGAGCGCGACCCCGAGGCCGGCCGTCATCCCGAGGATCACCCCGGCGAGCGCCCGCGCGCGGGAGGCGTAGGGGCGGTTGTGGGCGTAGAGCGCGCACAGGGAGCCGGCCATCGTGTAGAGCGCGAGGTCGAGGCGGCCCAGGGCGAGCAGCGTGAGGTTCGGCGGGGCCGTCGCGACGACCACGCTGAGCGCGGGCTTGAACCAGATGTCGGAGGGGCGGCCCAGGCGGAGCACACCGGAGAGGGGGAGGCGACGGACGGACATGGCTATCAAGTTAGCAGGTGTTTTACTCGTGAAATATCACCTCCGGATGTCCGCCTTGGGCACCGAAGGTTCCTTCACGCCCCCCCGTCTGCCCCCTTGTGCGCTTTTGCGCTCGCGTGCGCGCCGCCTGGCTCGGGCAGCTTCCCCCGGTAGAAATTCCTGCGACGGGACGCAAGAGAAACGCCCGGAGGTGCACGTGCACGGACCGGCTTCTCCCGGCTGGCTGCTGGTGGCGCTGTGCGCGGCGACCGGCGCCTACTGCGTGCTGCGGATGCGCACCGCCGACACCGGGCGGCGGCGGTCGGCGGGCGGTGAGGCGCTGATGGGGTTCGGGATGGCCGCGATGGCGGTGCCGCCCGCCGCGTTCACCCCGCCGGCCTGGGCCTGGCCCGGGTACGCGGCCGTCTTCGGGGCGGCGGCGCTGCCCGCCCTGTGGGCGGCCCGGCGCGACCCGCACCACCTGCACCACCTCGTCGGCTCGGCGGCGATGGTCTACATGGCGCTCGTGATGGCGACCGCTCCCCCGCACGCGCACCTGCACGGCCCGGCGGGCGTGCCGCTGCTCACGGGCGCACTGCTGCTGTACTTCACGGCGTACGTGCTGGTGTCGGGCGTACGGCTGGTACCGGTCACGGGGGCCGGCGCGAGAAGCACGGGCTGGACCGACCGGCCTGAACTCACGCGCGCGTGCCGCCTGTCGATGGGCATCGGGATGCTGGCGATGCTGCTCACCATGTGAGAAGCGATCCCAATCGTGTCCTGCGTCACATTGCCGTACGGGGGTGCCCGCCGAGCGCGGCCCCGCTCATAAGGTGCTCGGCATGATGGTCCCCGCGGTCCTGCTCCTGCTCGGCTCCCTGACCGCCGTCCTGGCGCCGCGCCTGCTGGCGCGGGCCGACTGGCCGGACCGTGAACCGGTGGTCGCGCTGTGGGCGTGGCAGTGCGCGATCGCGGCGGTGCTGCTGTGCTGCGCGCTGTCGATGACGCTGAGCGCGGCGGCGGCCTGGCAGGCGGTGCGCGGGCACGTCTTCGCCCCGGCGCCGCGCGCGGTCGTCGAGGCGTACGCCCTGAGTGCGAGCGGCCCTTGGGCGGCTGCGCTCGCGGTGTCGCTGGCGTGCGGCGGGCTGTGGACCGGCGCGATGCTGGTCCGCGAGGTCTCCCGCGCGCGTAGGCGCCGGCAGCTGCGGCGGGCCGAACTCCGGCTGCGGGCACCGCTGTTGCCGGGCGAGCGGCCCGACCGGATGGTCGTCCTGGAGGGCGAGCGGGCCGACGCCTGGTGGCTGGCGGGGGCGACGCCCCAACTCGTCGTGACGACGGCCGCGTTGCGCCGCTTGAAGGGGCGTCAGCTGGACGCCGTCCTCGCGCACGAGCGCGGGCACGCGCTGGCGCGGCACGACTGGCTGCTGCACGCGTCCGGGGCGCTCGCCGGAGGTTTCCCGCAGGTGCCGGTGTTCGCGGCGTTCCGCGCGGAGATGCACCGGCTCGTCGAACTCTCCGCCGACGACATGGCCTCGCGCCGCTTCGGCCGGCTGACCACGGCCCTCGCGCTGGTCGAACTCAACGAGGACCGCGGGGTGTTCGGCCCCGCCCCGACCCCGCACACCCACCTCAGGCAGCGCGTCCACCGCCTCCTCACACCCCCGGACCGCCTCACCGCGGCCCACCGCCTGCGCCTGACGGCGGTCGCGACCCTGGTCCCGGTCGTCCCGGTCCTGGTCACCCTGGTCCCGGCACTGCACGCGCTGGGCTGAGGGGAGGCGGAGGCACGCCGGCCGCCGTAGGACCCGGGGCGAAACGACCGCACCAGACGGGAACCTTCCGCCCCCGCCGGACGTAGAAGTGACAACCGGCCCCTACGACGACCAGCGCCCCTCCGCCCCCAGGACCCGCATGCGCCCCCCACCCCACACGGCTCCACCCCTCGCCACCCCACCCCACTCCCGAACCCCCCTCCGCCTGGCCCTCACCCTGGCCGCCCTGTCCGCGCTGCTGATGGCCCTGGTCGCCGCTAAGTGGCCACCCCTGCTGGACGCGGACGGCGAGATCGCGCGCGCCGCGCACCGCTGGGCGGTGGACTCGCCGGCCCTCACGCGGGCGAGCCGGGTGCTGACGGACTGGGTGTGGGACCCGCTGACGATGCGGCTGCTGCTGGGGGCGGCGGCGATATGGCTGGTGTGGCGGCATCAGGCGTGGTGGACGGCGCTGTGGCTGGCGGCGGCCTCGGCGGTGGGGACGCTGGTCCAGCAGGGCCTCAAGAGCGCCGTCGGCCGCGACCGCCCGGTCTGGCCGGACCCGCTCGACTCCGCCCACTACGCGGCCTGGCCCTCCGGCCACGCCCTCACCGCGACCGTCGCCCTGGGCCTCCTGCTCCGGCTCCTGCACGTGCACGCCCCCTCCTCCCTCATATGGCGTACGGCGCTGGCGGCAGCCGTCGTCTCGGTCCTGGGCGTCGGCCTGACCCGCGTCTGGCTCGGCGTCCACTGGCCGACGGACGTCCTGGGCGGCTGGCTGCTCGGAGCGGCCCTCGTCGCCCTGGCGATCGGCGCGCACCGCAAGTGGCTGGGCGACCCGGCCGTACGGCGCTGACCCCCGATCATCCCCAACTGACCGCCGCCGTAAGGAGATCGCGCGACCGTCTGGCGGTGTGGCCGGAACTCCCTTGCCGTACGCGGCACTCCCCTGCGATCGCACTCCCGCCAAAGCGCCCTGTGCTGGACAAATAGGCCGGTAGAGTCCAGCGCATGGCTGCCGTACTCTTCGATTTCTCCGGGACCCTCTTCCGTATCGAGCCCGCCGGCGACTGGCTGCGCGCGGTGCTCCACGAGGCCGGAATCACTCTGCCCGAGCCCGAACTGACCGCTCACGCACGTGCGTTGGAGGAGGTCGGCGCACAGCCCGGCGGGACCTTCCC
The DNA here is from genome assembly GCF_055597585.1 of Streptomyces sp. AMJ-169. Classification (NCBI taxonomy): domain Bacteria; kingdom Bacillati; phylum Actinomycetota; class Actinomycetes; order Kitasatosporales; family Streptomycetaceae; genus Streptomyces; species Streptomyces sp. AMJ-169. The sequence goes on along the minus strand of NZ_JBVLTJ010000009.1, from coordinate 266,523 downwards.
GGCGCGGCTGCCCGCGGAGCTGACCGGGGCGTGGGAGGTGCGCGACTCCAGCTCCGAGGCGCACCGGGCCGCGTACACCGGCGTCTCCCGCCAGGTCCCGCTGCCCGCTCCGGGCCTCCATGACGCGCTCTACCTCCGCCACATGACCCCGGCCGCCTGGGCGCCGTACCCGGACGCCGCCGAGGTGCTGCGGGCGCTGCGCGACCGGGGGATCAGGATCGGCGTGGTGAGCAACATCGGCTGGGACCTGCGGCCGGTGTTCCGTACCCACGGGCTCGATCCGCTGATCAACGCGTACGTCCTGTCGTACGAGTACGGCATCCAGAAACCCGACGTGAAGCTGTTCCGGATCGCGTGCGACGCGGTCGGGGCCGAGCCGGCCGAGACGGTCATGGTCGGTGACGACCGCACGGCGGACGGCGGGGCGGCGGCGCTGGGCTGCCAGGTGCACTTCGTGGACCATCTGCCGGTCGACGAACGGCCCGCGGGACTGCGGCCGGTGCTGCAACTGGTGCCCTGAACCAGGGAGTTGACACTTCGTCAAATAAAAAGCCGGCCGTCTCGGACGATCCCCCGTTTCGCCCGAGACGGACGGCCTGCCAGGCCCCGGCCACGAGGGCGGGACCGCCTGCGTCGATTATAGTTGGCTGCCAGCCAGTCAACGCAGGAGTTACAGGATGTCCCCGCGCAGCGCATCGGTCAATGAGGAATTGCGGCGGCGTTCCCGGGAGCGGCTGCTGAGGGCGGCGCTGGAGCTGGTGGGCGAGCGGGGGTACGACGCGACGACGCTCGGGGACATCGCGGACCGGGCGGGCTCGGCGCGGGGTCTGGTGTCGTACTACTTTCCCGGCAAGCGGCAGCTCGTGCAGTCGGCCGTGCACCGGCTCATGCACCGGACGCTCCAAGAGGCGCTGGAGCGGGAGCCGTTCACGGCGGACGGGCGGGAGCGGATGGCGCGGGCCGTCGACGCGCTGCTGGGGCTCGCCCGGGACCGTACGGTGCTGATGCGCCAGCACATGGCGGGACTGCTGGACGCGGAGGGGTTCGTGCAGTGTCCCGAGCAGCGGCGGCTCGCGGAGCTGCTGCGGGAGACGGTCGCCGGGCACGGTTCGCGGGACGTGGAGGCCGATTACCCGTTGCTGCGCACGCAGTTGATGGGGGCCGTGTACGCGATGGTGCTGCCCGGGGTGCCGATGCCGCTGGTGACGCTGCGGGCGGAGCTGTTCGCGCGGTACGGGCTGGACTGGGAGCAGGGTGTCCCGCCGGACACCGAGGTGCCCGGCGGGACGTGCGACCCGGATCTGTCGCGCTTCTTCGAGACGGGGGCGGAGGCCGGGGCCCGGTCCGAGTAGCCGGCGTTCAGGGGAAGTCGCCTCGGCCTGGACCGGGTTGCCGTCGTCCGGCTCAAGTCATCCTTGACCGGCCCGAGTTGGCGGCGCCTGTCTCAAGTCGCCGTCGCCCGGCCCGAGTCGCCCGCCGGCTCAGCCGAAGTAATCAGGCTGCGTCTGGACGTTCAGCTCGTTCATGCGGATCCGCTTCGCCGGGTCCGTGCGCGGGTCGCTGATCTTCAGGACGTCGAGGCCCTTGGTGATGTCGTTGGAGTAGATGTGGCCGTTGTAGTAGTACGCCGACCACGTGCCGCCGAACGAGAGCGCGTCGGTCGAGAGCGGGCCGCGCTCGAAGTAGGCGATCTCCCTGGGGTGCGCGGAGTCGGTGAACTCCCAGACGGAGACGCCGCCTTGGTACCAGGCCTGGACCATGATGTCGCGGCCCTTGACCGGGATCAGCGAGCCGTTGTGGGCGACGCAGTTCTCGGTGTCGGCCTGGAGGCGCGGGATCTTGAAGTAGCTGCGGAAGACGAGCTTGCGCTTGTCGCCCTTGCCGACGATGTCGTAGATGCCGTCGGCGCCCCGGTTCGGTCCGGTCGCCGCGTTGCAGGTGGCGCCGCCACCGCCGCCCAACTCATCGGTGAAGACGACCTTGTTGGCCTTCTGGTTGAAGGTCGCCGAGTGCCAGAACGCGAAGTTGACGTTGTCCTGTACCTGGTCGATGACCTTCGGACGCTCAGGGTCCTTGATGGACATCAGGATGCCGTCGCCCATGCAGGCGCCGGCCGCGAGGTCCAGCTCGGGCAGGGCGGTGATGTCGTGGCAGCCGGTGGTCTTGGAGACGCCCGGGTTGGTGGGCGCGCCGGGGTTGCCGCCGCCGTCGGGGCCCTCACCGGGGAAGAGCACGGTGAAGTTCAACAGGGCCGCTTTTTCAGGGGCGTTGCGTGGCACCTTGACGATGGAGATGCCGTCGTGCGGGGGCTGGCAGTCGGGGTAGGCGGCGTTCGGTGAGTACGAGGAGACGTAGATGTAGACGTTCTTGCGCTCGGGCACCAGTGTGTGGGTGTGCGAGCCGCAGGCGGTCTCCACGGCGGCCACGTACCGGGGGTTCTTCTTGTCGGTGATGTCGAAGACCTTCATGCCCTCCCAGGAGGACTTCTCGGTCGCCGGCTGGGTGGTGCTGTTGCAACTGCTGTCGCTGCGCGAGGAGTCGGTGGACAGGAACAGCAGGTTCCCGGAGACGGAGACGTCGTTCTGCGAGCCGGGACAGAGCACCTCGACGACCGACTTGGGCGCCTTCGGGTTGCTGATGTCGTAGATCCGGAAGCCGTCGTAGTTCCCGGCGAACGCGTACTTGCCCTGGAAGGCCAGGTCCGAATTGGTGCCCTGGAGCGCGTTCTTGGGGACGTTGGCGACGTGCTCGATGTTCGCCGAGTGGACGATCTCGTCCTTGCCGGGTATCTCGCCGGCGGCGATCGCCGCGGCGGCCTCGTTCTGTGCCTTCTGTGACACCCCGCGCTCCGCGGCGGGCGCGTCCCCGGGGTCGGGGGTCGCGACGGCCGGGCCCGCGGTGAGCAGCGCGGTGAAGAGCCCGGCGGCGGCCACGACGGCTCCCAGGCGTCTGCGCCGCGTGCGGGGTGCGGTCTTTCCGTGAAGCAGGGTCACTGCGTCCTCCCTCGTCGCCGTTCGATCAGGAACGGGTCAACGCTTCCCGAAGTATGGTCTTAGTCATGCCCACACCAACAGATGGCAACAAGCTCGTCACATAACTTTTCGATCGGCGGGGCACAGATTCGTGCTAGGACGGTCTCAAGCAGCTCTCAACTCGTCAGCCACAGGAGGAAGTTGTGCCCTCTCGCCGTACGTACCTGGTCACCGCCGCCGTGCTGCTGGCGGTCGCCGGCGCGGGCTGCTCGGGGCCGGGCGACGACGGGCCGAGGGGCGTGGCGAGCGGCGGCCCGGCGGTGATCGTGCCGGGGAAACCGGGCGAGGAGAACAAGACGCTCTCACCGCAGGAGGCGGCCCGGCAGCGCGCCGAGGACGACACCCCCAACTCGGCGGACGTGACCTACGCGCAGATGATGATCGTCCATCACGCCCAGGCCCTGACCATGACCGAACTCGCCCCGGACCAGGCCGAGTCGGCGTCCGTGAAGGGACTCTCCGCGCGGATCGCGGCGGCCCAGCGGCCGGAGATCGAGGCGATGGAGGCGTGGCTGAAGTCGTACGGCGAGCCCACCGGGGCGGGCGGGCACGCGGGGCACACGACCATGGCCGGAATGGCCACCGAGGCCCAGCTGAAGCAGCTGCGCGCCGCGCGCGGCAAGGCGTTCGACCAGCTCTTCCTCACCCTGATGATCACGCATCACCAGGGGGCGATCACCATGGCCGGCGAGGTGAAGGCGCAGGGGAACAACATCCGCGTCGAGGAGATGGCGGACGACGTGGTGGCGCAGCAGACCAGTGAGATCTCGCGGATGCGGGGGATGCTGGACGGGTGAGGCGGGGGAAAGCGGGCCGGCTGACGCGAGGGAGGCCAGCCCCCTCCAAGTGCCCTACTCAGCCCCGCACATGACGCGCCGTCAGGAACCCCAGGTTCCGCGCCTGCGCGATGAGCCCCAGCGACCGGCGCCGACTGTGCCCGGTGGCCGCCATCACCGCGACGACAGGATCGGTGCCCCCCTCCTGGGCGGCGCGGTACTCCTGGGCGACCAGCCGGCACCCCTCCGCGCCGCGCGGCCAGGCGGAACGGGCCCGCCGCGAACTCCTCCCGGGCTCCTCGACCCCGCACACCTCGCACAGCGGGCCCTCGATCCAGTCGGCGACGACGGTGAGGTCGACGAGGGAGAGCGCCGGCTGGGCGCGGACGTCCTCGACGGACACGCCCGCCTCGGTGACGACGGCGAGCACCTCGATCCAGGCGAGGTCGGGGAAGTCGAGCCGGACGGTGTACCAGGAGGTCGCGCCCCCGTCCTCCCGCACCTCCCACGCGGGCCGCACGGACACCGCCGCGTCCTCGGCAAAGCGATCAGAAAGATTAAGAAACGATGCTTCTAGCACATACGCAACGTAACCGCATGATCACATTCCATACGAACGGACACGCGCACCGATAATCCCCGGCACGCGTACGGATCATTGGTCACACGGTCGGTTTGTATGCGGCGAGACGGAGCCGGACACCCCCCGCGCCACGGACGGCACCCGGCCCTGACGATCAATCAACTTCAGCTGCACACACTCCCGTTGAGAGTGAACGCGCCCGGCGCGGCGGCGTTCCCGGTGTGGTCGGCCTGATAGCCGATGGTCACGCCGGCCCCGGCGGCGAGAGCAGCGTTGTACGACACGCTGGCCGCCGTCACCGCTCCGGCGGCCGGGCTGAACGTGGCGCCCCAGCCGTTGGTGATGGTCTGGCCCGCGGGCAGGGTGAAGCCGAGCTGCCAGCCGTTCAGGGCGGTGGCGCCGGTGTTGGTGAGGGTGACGGAGTTGGTCAGGCCGGTGTTCCAGGCGCTGACGCTGGACGTCACCTTGCAGGGGCCGGTCTGCGGCGGCTGGGGGCTGCCGGTGCCGGTGTCGAGGCCGAAGAAGTGCAGGACCCGGGCGCCCATGCCCCAGGCGTAGAGGTTGTGGCCGACGCCCTGGAGGCTGACCGCCTCGACCGGGGCCTGGTCGCCGGCGCCGCCGTAACGGGTGCGGGTCCAGCCGGAGTCGGGGGTGTCGGTGGCGGCCGGGGTCTGGGTCAGGCCGTGGACGTTCGTCCACTGCTTGATCTCCTCGCCGAAGTTGACGTAGTTCAGCGCGGCGTCCTCGGTGCCGTGCCACAGCTGCATGCGCGGGCGCGGGCGCGGTCCGGTGTAGCCGGGGTACGCGGCGCGGACGGCGTCGCCCCAGGTCTGCGCGGTGCGGGTGATGCCGCCGCCCGAACAGGCGCTGTTCCACTCGGCGCCGTCGGTGGTGGCGAAGCAGGTGTAGGGCACTCCGGCGAAGGCGGCGCCCGCGGCGAAGACGTCGGGGTACTCGGCGAGCAGGACGTTGGTCGTCATGCCGCCGGAGGAGATGCCGGTGGCGAAGATCCGGCCGGTGTCGGCCGCGTAGGCGGCGACCGTCCAGTCGACCATCGACTTGATGCCGGTGGGGTCGCTCGCGCCGCCCCGGACCAGGGCCTGCGGGGAGGACACGTCGAAGCACTTGCTGGCGCGGGTGACCGAGGGGTAGACGATGACGAAGCCGTACTGGTCGGCGAGGGTCTTGTACTCGGTGCCGTTGTACATGTCGGGCCCGGAGCCGGTGCACCAGTGCACGGCGACCAGGATCGCCGGGTGCGCGGTGACGTTCGCCGGGGCGTAGACGTACATGCGCAGATTGCTCGGGTTGGCGCCGAAGCCGGTGACCTCGGTGAGGGTGGCGGGCGGGACGGGGGCTGCCGAAGCCGGCGCGCTGACTGCCGGCGGGGCGTTCAGGAACATGGCCGCGAGCAGCACGGCCAGCGCGGCGAGCAGTGAACGCGGCGCCGTGCGCGGGGAGTTGGGAGTGGCCACGAGTCGGGTCCCTTCTGGTCTGCGGCTCGGGACGGGGCGGGTCGATAGGGGGTCTCGGTTCGCATGGTGGCATGCCCATGCCGTCCATGGAAGCGCTCCCACACTCTTTCGGGGCCGGCCCGGAACGTCGTGCGCGAGCCGTTGACCGGAAAGCGCTTTCCCTCTACGGTCCGTTCAGCGATGTGACCGAGCCGCCGACTGTTCGCCCCACAAGGTCACACTCCGCCCGATCTTTGGTTCAGTGCCACGCACATCGTTCATGCATATGCACATCCTGCCCTCACGGAGGGACACATCCGCATGCGCGCACATCCCCCACAGAGATCCGCACCGGCCCTCGTGGCCCTGCTCGCCCTCGCGGCGCTCGCGCTCCCCGGGCCGGCGGTCGCCGCCGACACCTCGCCGGTCGGGTTCGGGGCCGGCACGACCGGCGGCGGCAGCGCCTCGGCGGTCACCGTCTCCACCCTGGACGCCTTCAAGTCGGCCGTGACCGGGGCGACTTCGAAGGTCGTACGGGTCAACGGCCTGATCACGCTGAGCGGTCAGGTCGACGTCGGGTCCAACACCACTGTTCTGGGCGTCGGTTCGGCCTCCGGGTTCACCGGGGGCGGGCTGCGGCTGAAGAACGTCACCAATGTCGTGCTGCGCAATCTCAACCTCAGCAAGCCGCTGGCGCCGGCCGACGGCATCGAGGTGCAGCGCTCGACGAAGGTGTGGATCGACCACAACTCCTTCTCGGCGGACCGGGATCACGACAAGGACTACTACGACGGACTGCTCGACATCAATCACGGGTCGGACTACGTCACGGTCTCCTGGAACACCTTCAAGGACCACTACAAGGGCTCGCTCGTCGGCCACAGCGACAAGAACTCGGCCGAGGACACCGGGCACTTGAGGGTGAGCTACCACCACAACCTGTTCAGCGACGTGTACTCGCGCCTCCCGAGCCTGCGGTTCGGGACCGGGCACTTCTACGACAACTACGTCACCGGCGCGGAGACGGCCGTGCACTCGCGGATGGGCGCGCAGATGCTCGTCGAGAACAACGTCTTCCGCGACACGAAGGTCGCCGTCACGACCAGCCGGGACAGCGACGTCGACGGCTACGCCAACCTGCGCGGCAACGACCTCGGCGGGGCCGCGACCGAGGTGTCGCAGACCGGCACGTTCACCGCGCCGCCGTACGGCTACACCGCCGAGCCCGCGTCGTCCGTCGTCGCGTCGGTCACGGCGGGGGCCGGCGCCGGAAAGCTCTGATTCCCCCCACGCATCCCCCCCCACTCCCCCCAACTGATGGAAGGCACAAGGCACATGACCCCACGCAGATTAGGCGGCGGGCTCGCCGCACTCGGACTCTCACTTGGCATGATCACGCTAAGTGGCGCCAACTCCCCCGCGAACGCCGCCACTTGGCCCTCCGCCAGCGGAAGCCAGGCCGTCTCCGCGACCATCTCGCTGTCGGGCACCAAGGACTACGGGATGCTGCGCCTGTACGGCACGGGCGCGCTGGGCACCGACAGCCAGGACGAGGACCAGGGGCCGATCCTGAACCTGGCCGCCGGGACGGTCCTGAAGAACGTCATCATCGGCGCGCCCGCCGCCGACGGCATCCACTGCGCGGGCAGCTGCACGCTCCAGAACGTCTGGTGGGAGGACGTCGGCGAGGACGCGGCGACGTTCCGCGGCTCGTCGTCCTCGAACGTCTACACCGTCTCCGGCGGCGGCGCCCGCTCGGCCAGCGACAAGGTGTTCCAGTTCAACGGCGCGGGCACACTGAACGTCGCCAACTTCGCGGTGCAGGGCTTCGGTACGTTCGTGCGCTCCTGCGGCAACTGCTCGACGCAGTACAAGCGGACGGTCAACCTCGACACCATCGAGGCGACGTACTCGGGCAACAAGCTCGTCGGCATCAACACCAACTACGGCGACAGCGCGAGCCTGAAGAGGATCACGATCGTCGGGGACAGCGGCAAGAAGATCGTGCCGTGCCAGAAGTACATCGGCAACAGCACGGGCAAGGAGCCGACGACCAACGGGTCCGGGGCGGACGGGACTTACTGTAAATACGCGTCCTCGGACATCACCTACAAGTGACGCCCATCCCCTGAACGCCCTTTGAAATCCCCCGAGTCGCCCTCGCCGGCCGGCCGCAGCACACCCGCACAGCGCTGCGTACGGCCGGCGGGGGTTCATCCGCGCTCTGTGAACTCCCGCCGGTACTCGGCGTATCGCTCCCGCAGCCGCGCGCCGGGCCAGTCGCCGGGCAGGAGTTCGGGCGGCAGGACGGGGTCGGCGAGCAGGTGCCGTACGACGGCCGCGAAGGCGGTGAAGCGGGCGGCGGGGGTCGCGGCGCCCGTGGTGCGGGCGAGGAGGGTGTGGCCGGTGGCCGACCACTGCGTCAACGGCCAGAGGGCTGCGGCCAGTTGGGCGGGGTCGTCGTCGGGGCGGGCCGTCAGGCGGGTGGTGGCGCCGGTGACGCCCGGGGGCCAGGGGCGGTCGAGGGTGTCGGGGCGCAGCCAGACGCCCTCGCGGAGTTCGGCGAGCCGCAGGCGGGTCAACTCGGTGCGCAGTCCGGTGCGTTCGGCCGGGGGGCGGCCGGTGGCGGTGATCACCGCGAGCTCCCAGTCGCCGGTCCAGGGGCGGGTCTTCGGGTGCAGCGCGGCGTCCTGGCGGGCGCGGCGGTCCAGGAGCCGTTCGCCGATGCCGTAGACGGCGTCCGCGCAGCGCAGGTCGCCGGCCGCCGTCATCCGGCTGAGCGCGGCCCGCAGCGTGGAGCCGCCGATGCCGAACGGCTCGACGAGCCGGACCAGCTCGCGCACCGGCAGCTCGGGGGGCTCCGCGCCGAGCAGCAGACTCAGCACCACCGACCGCGCGGACAGCGGGCGCAGCTCTCCTGACTCCATCGGCTCCTCTTCCCTCGTGTTGCAGCATTGCGACAACCGTAAGTGAAGCGCAACATGGAGGGATGACCCCGCTCCCCGCTCCGCAGCCGTCGTACACCACGCACGACGTCACGAACCAGCCGCCGCCCCTCGTGCCCTACGACGCCGCCGCCGACGCGGCCCTGCTGGAGGGGGTGCGGCGGGAGGGCGCCGGGTGGGCGGAGGAGGAGATCCGCGCGCTGGGGCGGCTGGCGGGCGGCGCCGAGGCGCAGGAGTGGGCCGAGCTGGCCGACCGCAACGCACCGGTGCTGCGCACGCACGACCGGTACGGGCACCGGGTCGACGAGGTCGACTTCCACCCGGGCTGGCACGCGCTGATGGAGACCGCCGTCGGGGCCGGGCTCGCCGGTTCGGCCTGGGCGGACGACCGTCCGGGCGCCCATGTCGCGCGCACGGCGGGCGGCCTGGTCTGGAACCACACCGAGGCCGGGCACGGCTGCCCCGTGTCGATGACGTACGCGGCCGTCCCCGCGCTGCGCCGCCAGCCGGACCTCGCGAAGCTCTACGAGCCGCTGCTGACGAGCCGCGCGTACGACCCGGGGCTGCGGGTGCCCGCCGGCAAGCGCGGGCTGCTGGCGGGCATGGGGATGACCGAGAAGCAGGGCGGGTCGGACGTCCGGACCAATACGACGGCGGCGGCGCCGGCCGCCGAGCCGGGCGTGTACACGCTGCGCGGGCACAAGTGGTTCACGTCGGCGCCGATGTGCGACGTGTTCCTGGTCCTCGCCCAGGCGCCCGAGGGGCTGTCCTGCTTCCTCGTGCCGCGCGTGCTGCCCGACGGCACCCGCAACCCGTTCCGCATCCAGCGGCTGAAGGACAAGCTCGGCAACCGCTCCAACGCGTCCTGCGAGCCGGAGTTCGACGGGACGCTGGCCTGGCTGGTCGGGCCCGCCGGGCAGGGGGTGAAGACCATCATCGAGATGGTCAACTGCACGCGCCTGGACTGCGTGATGGGTTCGGCCGCCCTCATGCGCAAGACCCTCGTCGAGGCCGGCCACCACGCACGGCACCGCAGCGCGTTCGGCGCCCTGCTCTACGACCAGCCGCTCATGCGCAATGTGCTCGCCGACCTCGCCCTGGAGTCGGAGGCCGCGACGACCCTGACGCTGCGGCTCGCCGGGGCCGCCGATCGCTCCGCGCGCGGGGACACCGCCGAGCAGGCCTTCCGGCGGATCGCCACGGCCGTCGGCAAGTACTGGGTCACCAAGAGGGGGCCCGCTTTCACGGCGGAGGCCCTGGAGTGCCTGGGCGGCAACGGGTACGTCGAGGAGTCGGGGATGCCCCGGCACTACCGGGAGGCGCCCTTGCTGTCGATCTGGGAGGGCTCCGGGAACGTCAACGCCCTGGACGTCCTGCGCGCGCTGAGCCGCGACCCGGCCACCCGGGAGGCGTACTTCGCGGAACTCGCGCACACGCGCGGGGTGGACGCCCGCCTGGACGCGGCCCACGCGCGCGTGGAGCGTGCCTTGGCGACGGCGTCCCCGCTGACGGCCCGCCGGGTGGTGGAGTCCATGGCGCTCACCCTCCAGGCGTCCCTCCTGGTCCGCCACGCCCCGCCCGCCGTGGCGGACGCGTTCTGCGCGAGCCGGCTGGACGGGGACTGGGGCCACTCTTTCGGGACGCTGGCCGAGGGGGCGGACATCGAGGGGATCTTGGGGCGGGCGCTGGCGGAGGGGGTCTGAGCGGCCACCAGGACTACGGCCGCAAGGCAACGCACGTCGGCCTCAAGGGCACCCGCGTCACCCCGTCTGCCGCCGCCCCCACAGCGGATCGAACCGCGCCCACTCCGCCCCCCACTGCTCCACCCGGTGCCGTTCCAGGCGGGAGCGGGTGAGGCGGCCGGTGATGAAGGGGAACACGGCGGCGACGAGCCCGGCGAGGGTGCCCACCAAGGCGGAGCGCAGGCGGGCCTGGGTGGGGGTGGTGGGCTCGGTCACGAGGCGGCCTCTGGCGTCCGTCCAGACGTCCACGTGGGTGCCCCGGGGGCTGCCGGCGGCGACGCGGACCTGGCCGGTGCGCGGGGTGCCGTCGGGGCCCGTCCAGGTGACCTTCGCCCAGACCTGGTCCGATCGGGTGGCGCCGGTCGCGTCGGTGCTCGTCCCCGGTGCGTGTTCCGGCAGGGTCCCCTCGACGGTGTGCCACTCCGCGCGCTCGCGCGCGAGGCCCTTCTCCATGGCGTGGGCGGCGCTCCAGCCGCCCAGGACGCCGGTCACGACGGTGACCGCCCAGGCGGCCAGCAGCACCCACGCCTCGACCGTGTCGGAGCGGCGCTTGAGCGGATTGCGCCGCCAGCGCCACAGCAACACCCTCGGACCCCGGTCGCGCCGCCGGCGCCACCTCCTCGTCCCCGGACCACGGAACGCCATCGAAGGCTTCCTCCTCATGAGCGCGTGAACATCAGGGCGACCTCCCATACGAACGCGGAGGCCCGGATGCTCAGAGTGAGTCCTCCGTCACGACGGTCCCACGCCGCCGCCACCCGTGCAGGGCGTCCTGCGGAATGTGGCCGACACCGCACCCCCGAACTCCGCCCGACCGGGTGTGACCTGCGGTGACACCCACGTGGAGGGAGACTGTCAGTGGTGGGGTGCAGACTGGGCGGTGCTGGGACAAAGGCGTCGCGGAGGTGTCGGAGATGACCGAGGTACTGCTGGCGGTAGGGACCCGCAAGGGGCTGTTCATCGGGCGGGGGAAGGGGGGCGGCAATTGGACGTTCGACGACAGTCCGTACTTCAACGCGCAGGCCATTTATTCGGTCGCCATCGACACCCGCGGCCCTGTCCCGCGCCTGCTGGCCGGCGGCGACAGCGCGCACTGGGGGCCGTCGGTGTTCCACTCCGACGACCTGGGCCGGACGTGGACGGAGCCCGCGAAACCGGCCGTGAAGTTCCCCCAGGACACCGAGGCCTCCCTGGAACGCGTCTGGCAGCTGCACCCGGCGGCGGCCGAGCCGGGCGTGGTCTACGCGGGCACGGAACCGGCGGCGCTGTACCGCTCGGAGGACCGCGGCGAGAGCTTCGAGCTGGTCCGGCCGCTGTGGGAGCACCCCACGCGCGCGAAGTGGGTCCCGGGCGGCGGCGGGGAGGGGCTGCACACGGTGCTGACGGACGCGCGGGACCCGCGCGCGGTGACGGTCGCGGTGTCGACGGCGGGCGTGTTCCGCACGACGGACGGCGGCGCGAGCTGGGCGCCCTCCAACTCCGGTGTCTCCGCAGTGTTCCTGCCCGACCCGGACCCGGAGTTCGGGCAGTGCGTGCACAAGGTGACGCGCGACGCGCAGGACCCGGACCGGCTGTACCTCCAGAACCACTGGGGGGTGTACCGCAGCGACGACGCGGGGGCGCACTGGAAGGACATCGGCGCCGGCCTCCCCTCCACGTTCGGCTTCGCGGTGGCCGCGCATCCGCACCGGGGCGGGACGGCGTACGTCTTCCCGATCAACGCCGACGCCGACCGCGTCCCCGCCGGACACCGCTGCCGGGTCTTCCGTACGACGGACGCGGGCGAGACCTGGGAGCCCCTGTCGGAGGGGCTGCCCCAGGGCGATCACTACGGGACGGTCCTGCGCGACGCGCTGTGCACGGACGACGCGGACCCGGCGGGCGTGTACTTCGGCAACCGCAACGGGGAGGTGTACGGCTCGGCGGACGACGGGGACACGTGGCGGCAGCTGGCCTCGCACCTGCCGGACGTGCTGTGCGTACGGGCGGCGGTGACCGGATGAGCCAGGACTCCTACGAACCTCAAGGGAGCCCATGACAAGCAGCGGCCGTACGGGTGTTGGCCACCGGTTGATCAGCTTCCTGTGTACGGCAGTAGGGTGACGCCGTGGCACCACGACCCTTGCATGAAATCGTAGAAGCGGGCTGGGCGAAGGCCCTCGAACCCGTGGCCGGCCGGATCTCCGCGATGGGGGACTTCCTGCGCGCGGAGATCGGCGCCGGGCGGACGTACCTGCCGGCCGGGGCGAACGTCCTGCGGGCCTTCCAGCAGCCCTTCGACGACGTCCGCGTCCTCATCGTCGGCCAGGACCCCTATCCGACGCCGGGGCACGCGGTCGGGCTGTCCTTCTCGGTCGCGCCGGAGGTGCGCCCGCTGCCGGGCAGCCTCATCAACATCTACCGCGAGCTGAACACGGACCTGGGCCTGCCCCAGCCCTCCAACGGCGACCTGACCCCCTGGACCCAGCAGGGCGTCCTGCTGCTGAACAGGGCGCTGACGACGGCCCCGCGCAAGCCGGCCGCGCACCGGGGCCAGGGCTGGGAGGAAGTCACCGAACAGGCCATACGCGCGCTGGCGGCCCGCGACAAGCCGCTGGTGTCGATCCTTTGGGGCCGTGACGCCCGTAACCTCCGCCCCCTGCTGGGCCAGCTCCCGGCCATCGAGTCCGCCCACCCCTCCCCCATGTCCGCCGACCGCGGCTTCTTCGGCTCCCGCCCGTTCAGCCGGGCCAACGAGCTGCTGGTGGGGCAGGGCGGTCAGCCGGTCGACTGGCGGCTGCCGTAGAAGGGGCGGCACGGGGCGGGTACAACTCCCGTGCCGCAAGGGACGTATCGGGTATGCCTGGGACAAGTGGCCCTGAAAACACACCGATCACTCCCGATCCGTACGTAACTCCGCGGACAAAACCGGACGGAACCGTTCACCTAGCCCCTCCCCGAACAGAGGCGCCCCCCGAGCAAGTAACATGCGGCGCCATGAGCTCCCCCACTGGGCCCGCGTCCGGCCTGCCAGTACGAATGCCGCGCCCCCGCCAGCCCGGGCGGCACCGCCGACCCGAGCCCCTGGCGGCTCCCGAGGGCGCGCCCGCGCTCGTCCTCGCGGTGCCGGGCACGCCCAGCGATGCCACCCGGGGTCTCGCCGAGGAGATCGTGAGCATCGCCCGCTCCGAACTCCCCGGTCTGGACGCGCACATCGGTTACCTGGACGGGGACGACACCGAGTACCCGACCCTCCAGGCGGTCCTCGCCTACGTCGCCGACCAGCGCACCGCCCGCTACGAGCAGGCCGTGGCCGCCGGTCTCGACGTCAAGGCGCCCGACGGCCCGGCCGCCGTCGTCGTACCGCTGCTGGCCGGGCCTGACAACTCGCTGCTGCGGCAGGTCCGGCAGGCCGTGATGGAGAGCAAGGTCGCCGCCGAGCTGACGGACGTCCTCGGGCCGCACCCGCTGCTCGCGGAGGCGCTGCACGTGCGGCTGTCCGAGGCGGGGCTCGCGCGCGCGGACCGGGCGCGGCTGTTCACCGTGGCGACCGCCGCGGACGGCATCATCCTCGCCTCCGTCGGCGGCGACGAGGCGGTGCAGGCCGCCGGGATCACCGGCATGCTGCTGGCCGCGCGGCTCGCGGTGCCGGTGATGGCCGCCGCGCTCGATCAGGAGGGCTCCATCGCCTCCGTCGCCGAGCAGCTGCGCGGCTCCGGCTCCCAGCACCTGGCGCTCGCGCCGTACCTGATCGGCCCGGAGATCGACGCCGTGCTCGTCGAGGAGGCCGCCAAGGAGGTCGGCTGCGCCGCCGCCGAGGCCCTCGGCCCCTACCCGGCGATCGGCAAGCTGGCGCTGGCCAAGTACACGACGGCCCTGGGCATCACGCCCCAGCAGTCGCCGGCCCAGGTCCGCTGACACAGAGTTTCGCAAGGACGCCGTACGACACGAAAGGGCCCGCCTCCCCGGCATGGGAGGCGGGCCCTTCGCCGTGCCCGGGGTTCACGCCCCCAGCGGTGACCCCGAAGGCGTCCGCAGCGACTGCGTCAGTTCGGCCAGGGCCCGGTCCAGGCCGTGGAGGTGGGCGTCTCTCGGTGTGCCGCCGGCCGTCAGCCCGCGGATCTCCCCCGCGCACACGTCCAGCAGCGCCAGCACCCGCCGCGCGCGTTCCTTGCGGGCCCGCATCGGGTTCAGCGGGTGGACCAGGGGCGCGACCGCGAGCCGTACCCGGCCCAGCAGCGTCTCCAGTTCCGCCGCGCGGCCCGCCGGGTCGGCCCGTTCGTCGCCCGCGAGCCGCGCGGCGGACTCGGCGGTGCAGGCGTGCACGCAGCGCAGCGCGCGCCGGATCCAGGCGTCGGTGACGGTGTGGGTGGTGACCGGCAGCACGAACAGGACCGCCAGGACGGCCCCCAGGGCGCCGATCCCGGTCTCGGCCAGCCGCAGGGCCAGCAGCTGCGGGGTGAGCACCCCCAGGAGGCCGTACAGCAGCTCCGCCAGGAGGGTCACCCAGAGCATCATCCAGGTGTAGGACACGGCGGCCGTATAGAAGATCCCGAAGACGGCGACCGCGAGCCCCACGCCCGTCGGCACGGGCGCGCCGTTCAGGGGGACGGCGATGAGCAGCCCCAGGGCGATGCCTACGACGGTCCCGGCGACCCTCCGGAAACCGCGCACCAGGGTCTCGCCGCGCGAGGTGGTGTTGACGAAGATCCACCAGGTGGCGCCGACGGCCCAGTACCAGCGCTCCGGGGACAGCACTTGCCCGACGACCAGGGCGAACGCGGCGCCGGCGGTGACCTGCGCGGCCTGCCGGGCGGCCACCTGGGCGAGCCCGGGGAACGCCGGGGGCTGCGCCGCGGCGGGGCCCCGCTCGTAGCACCACAGCCCGAAGCGGACGGCGGCGGTGACGGCGAGGGCGAGCAGGACGGCGGCGTACAGCTCGGGGAGGTGGGCGGGGGTCGTGCCGAGGACGAGGGTCACGAAGAACGCCATGAACGCGAAGACGCCGAGCGCGTGCCCGCGCGGACCCCGGCGGCGGGCGTACACCCCGGCCCCGATGACCGCGAGGAACGCGAGGTCCCGGAGCAGCGGCCGGTCGTGGGTCCAGGCCGCCAGGGCGAGGACGGGCAGCCCGGCGAGCGGCAGCAGCGCGGTCGTGACGGCCTGGCCGCGTACGGTCGCGTCGGTGACGGTGAACAGCGCGAGCAGGGCGGCGAGCCCGCCGACGACGGCCGCGGTCAGCGAGTGGCCTGCGGCCGCGCAGGCCGCGACGGCGAGCCCGATCCCGAGCACGGCCCGGGTCGCGGCCCGCAGCCGCGCACGCCCCGGGTCCGGAGCCGTGAACGCCTTCCTCAGCACTGTCCACCCCTTCACCGCTTTTAAAGCGCTTTAAGACGTCTTAAAGCGCTTTAAGAACTTCGAGCGCTTGAAGACATGAGAAAGGCGCCGCGGGTCTCCGCAGCGCCATCGACCGGACCATGACACCATCTCGGGCGCCGATGGCTCAACAGGCCTCTCTACAGCTGTGCCATTGGCCCAGCAGAACGGCGTTCCGGTGCGCCATCGGCGGGGCCATTGGTACAGTCGGCGGCATGTCCGTGGACGAGCTCGACACCCGTATCCTGCGGCTGCTCCTGGAGCAGCCGCGCACCAGCGTCCGCGAGTACGCCCGCCTCCTGGGCGTCGCCCGGGGCACCCTCCAGGCCCGGCTCGACCGGCTCGAACGGGACGGCGTGATCACTGGCACCGGCCCTTCACTGTCCCCGGCCGCCCTCGGCCACCCGGTGCTGGCGTTCGTGCACATCGAGGTCACCCAGGGCCATCTCGACGACGTCGGGGACGCGCTGGCGGCCGTACCGGAGATCGTGGAGGCGTTCTCGATCACCGGCGGCGGGGATCTGCTCACCCGGGTCGTGGCGCGCGACAACCTCCACCTGGAGGACGTGATCCAGACGCTGATCAGCCTGCCGGGGGTGGTGCGCACCCGTACGGAGGTCGCGCTGCGGGAGCGGGTGCCGTACCGGCTGCTGCCGCTGGTGGAGTCGATGGGGCGGGCGGCGGCCACATAGCGGCGGCCAGGTAGCCGTACTGGACTCTCTGTTCCTTTGTTCGTCCGTTCCGTTGACGCGCTGCCGCGCCCTGCCTATCGTCTGGACGATTTACCGAACGGAAGTCGAAATACCGAACAAAATCCCCCCATACGCGCAGGCCCCCGCACCGGGCCCGCCCGGGCGTCCGCCCAGAATCGAGGAGCACATGGTCCCGCCCCTCTCCCGCCGCACCCTCCTCAGGAGCGCGATGATCGCCGCCGCCGCGTCCGGCGTCACCAGCACGGCCGGCTCCGGACCGGCGTCCGCGGCCGGGCGGGCGGCCGCCCCGCTCGCGCTCCCCGCCGCCTGGTCCCTGCACCCCTTCCCGCTCGACAAGGTGGCGCTGACGCCCGGAGTCTT
Organism: Streptomyces sp. AMJ-169; assembly: GCF_055597585.1. Lineage (NCBI taxonomy): Bacteria > Bacillati > Actinomycetota > Actinomycetes > Kitasatosporales > Streptomycetaceae > Streptomyces > Streptomyces sp. AMJ-169. The sequence continues at coordinate 249,563 of NZ_JBVLTJ010000009.1, read as the reverse complement.
CGCCACGAAACGGCAGTTGATGCTCGACCACGCGCGCAGCTACGACGTGAACAGACTCCTCCAGGTCTTCCGCGCGAACGCGGGCCTGTCGACGCTCGGCGCGGTCGCGCCCGGCGGCTGGGAGGGCCTGGACGGGGAGGCCAACGGCAATCTGCGGGGCCACTACACCGGCCACTTCCTGACAATGCTGGCGCAAGGCTTCGCGAGCACGAATGACCAGGTCTTCGCGGACAAGATGAGCGTCATGGTCGGCGCGCTGACCGAGGCCCGCGCGGCGCTGCGCCGAGACCCCCAAGTCCTCAGCGTGGCAGGCAAGTTCGGCACGGCCGCCGAGAACGTGCGCGGCTCTTATCAGTACGTCGACCTGCCGGCGGCGGTCCTCGGCGGCGCCTCCGCGATCACCCTGGCCGCGTGGGTCAAGCCGGCGCACGCCGACACCTGGGCCCGGGTCTTCGACTTCGGCAACGACACCACCCGTTACCTGTACCTGGCCGCCCGCAACGCGAACGGCGTCCCCCGGTTCGCGATCACGACCGGCGGGGCGGGCGGCGAACAGGGCATCGACGGCACGGCCGCGCTGCCGCCGGACCAGTGGAGCCACCTGGCGGTCACGATCGGCGGCGGCACAGGCACGCTGTACGTCAACGGGCAGGCGGTGGGCCGCAATTCGGCGATGACGCTGACCCCGGCCGCGCTCGGCACGCTCGCCAACAACTGGCTGGGCCGGTCGAACTACTCGGGCGACCCGGTGTTCGCGGGGGCCTACGACGGGTTCGACGTGTGGTCGAGAGCGCTGACCGCCGCCGAGATCACGGGACTTCAGACCGCCAAGGGTTCAGGAGACCTCGCCTCGTACGCGTTTGACGAGACGTCAGGCGGGAGTTTCGCCGACTCCTCCGGGCGGGGGCTCGCCGGGACGCTGCGCCGGACCTGGGGTGCGCCGAGCCATCCCGGGTTCCTCGCGGCCTACCCTGAGACGCAGTTCATCCAGCTGGAGACGATGACTTCGAGCGACTACACCAAGGTGTGGGCGCCCTACTACACCGCGCACAAGATCCTGCGCGGGCTGCTCGACGCGTATCTCGCGACCGGGGACGCCCGCGCGCTCGACCTCGCCTCGGGGATGGCCGACTGGATGCACGCGCGGCTGTCGAAGCTTCCGGCGGCGACCTTGCAGCGGATGTGGGGGCTGTTCTCCAGCGGCGAGTTCGGCGGGATCGCCGAGGCGCTCGTCGACCTGTACGACCTCACCGGAAAGCCCGAACACCTCGCGCTGGCCCGGCTGTTCGACCTCGACCGGCTCCTCGACGCGTGCGCCGCGAACACCGACGTCCTCGACGGACTCCACGCCAACCAGCACATCCCGATCTTCACCGGCTGCCTGCGCCTGTACGACGCGACGGGCGAGCGGCGCTACCTCGACGCCGCGCGCAACTTCTGGGACATGGTCGTACCGCACCGCATGTACGCGATCGGCGGGACCAGCACGGGCGAGTTCTGGAAGGCGCGGGACGTCATCGCGGGGACGCTGAGCGACGCGACCGCCGAGACGTGCTGCGCGTACAACCTGCTGAAGCTGAGCCGGGCGCTGTTCCTGCACGCGCAGGAGCCGAAGTACATGGACTACTACGAGCGGACCCTGTTCAACCAGGTCCTCGGCTCCAAGCGGGACCTCGCCGACGCGGAGAAGCCGCTGGTCACGTACTTCATCGGGCTCACGCCGGGGCAGGTGCGCGACTACACGCCGAAGCAGGGGACGACGTGCTGCGAGGGCACAGGGATGGAGAGCGCGACCAAGTACCAGGACTCGGTGTACTTCGTTGCTCCGGACGGGAGTTCGCTGTACGTCAACCTCTACAGCGCCTCCACGCTGACCTGGGCGGAGCAGGGGGTCACTGTCACGCAGACCACCGCCTTCCCCCGGGAGCAGGGCACGACGCTCACCGTGCGCGGCAGGGAGGCGGCTTTCGCGCTGCGGCTGCGGGTGCCGTCCTGGGCGGTCGCCGGGTTCCGGGTCACCGTCAACGGGCAGGCGGTGAGCGGGAGTCCGGCGCCGGGCGGCTACTTCACGGTGTCGCGGAGCTGGCGGGACGGGGACGTCGTACGCGTGGAGATGCCGTTCCGGGTGCGGGTGGAGAAGGCGCTGGACGACTCCTCGGTGCAGTCGGTGTGCTACGGGCCCCTCAACTTGGTGGCGCGCAGCGCCTCGACGTCGTATCTGCCGGTGTCGCTGTATCAGAACGCCGCGCTCTCCGGGGACTTGCTGCCCTCCTTCGCGCCGGTCGCCGGGAAGCCGCTCCATCTCACGCTGGGGGGTGTGGAGTTCGCCCCGTTCTTCGAGGGGACCGCTGATCCGTCGCATGTGTATGTACGGCGGAGCGAGCCGCGGGTGGTGTTCGGGAACCAGGCGTCCGGGGTGGCCAATCCCGTGACGGCGGGCGGGAGTTCGCTGCTGGACGAGGTGTGGGCGGGGGCGCCGTTCGCGTCGAAGGAGGCGTTGGTGGCGAAGGTGCGGGCGGTCGTGGACGCGTGGGTGGGTGCGGGGGCGCTGACTGCCGCCGACGGGGCGGCCGTTGTGGCCACGGCCCAGCGGGCGTCGTACGTGCCGTGACCGGTGTTACTTGCGGCGGCGGGGCTTCGGTCCCGCCGTCGTGCGGCGGGCGGCCGTCTTCTTCGGCGCCGGCTTCTTCGCGGCCGGCTTCTTCTTCGGCGCCGGCGGCTGCTGCTCCTTCTGCCGGCCCCGGGTGCTGTTGGCCGTCCGCCCCCGGACCACGCCGATGAAGTCGTCCACCAGGTCCGTCGTCGCCTCCTCCGGCCAGGAGAGGGCGATGGTGGACCCGGGGGCGTCGGTGATCGTGCGGTAGGTCAGGTCGCGGCGGTGGTGGAGGCGGGCCAGGGACTGCGGGACGATCAGGACGCCGATGTTCGCGGCGACGAGCTCGATCGCGTCGGCCGTCGTCTCGGGGCGCTCGAAGGCGGGCTCGCCCGGGGGGCGCTCCCACTCGAAGACGTCGTCCTGGGGGTGCAGGACCGTCTCTTCGGCCAGGTCGGCGAGGGTGATCTCCTCGGCGGCCGTGATCAGGTGGTCCTTGGGGACGACGGCGACGGTCGTCTCGGTGTAGAGGGGGATCGCGCTGAACTCCGTACGGTCGACGGGGAGCCGTACGAGGCCGGCGTCGGCGGTGCCCTCGCGCAAGACGTCGGAGGCCTCGGCCGAGGTGACCTGGACGAGGGTCAGGGGGACGTCCGGGTAGCGCTCCGTCCAGATCCGCACCCACTTCGCGGGGGTCGCGCCCGGGACGTAGGCGAGCCGGAAGGAAGGGGTGTCGGCCGAGTCAGTCACGCCGCCAGGTTACCGGCTGTGGTCGGAGGTCTGCCCGGCGGCGTTTAGTCTGGACCCCATGAAGTCGCAAGCGACCGCCCAGACGATGAAGCCCGCCACCGCGGCGAAGAAGCTGGGCGTGTACCTCCCCGCCACCCCCGCCGAGTTCCAGGAGGGTGTCGTCTCCCGCTCCGAGCTGAGCGAGTTGCAGGCGAACCCGCCCGCCTGGCTCCAGGAACTGCGACTGAACGGCCCCCACCCGCGCCCCGTCGTCGCCGCCCGCCTCGGTGTCTCCATCGCCGGTCTCGCCCGCGGCGGCGTCACCGACGCCCTCACCAGCGCCGAGATCGACGCCCTGCGCGACGAGGCGCCCGAGTGGCTGGAGAAGGAGCGCGCCACCCAGGCGGAGGTCCGCAAGGAGGCGGCCCGCATCAAGAAGCGCAACGACGAGCGGGCGGCGCAGCAGGAGGACTGACGGCGCAGGCGCGTCGCGGGCGCCGGGCTGATCATCTGACCAGCGCCCCTGTCGACCGCCCTCGCCCTTGACGTCCGGCGCGTGTCGCGGCCCGCGGATGCCGTTGTCCGGCCGCCGGGGGCGGTACATCTGCCCCCGTGCGAAATCTTCCCTTTGTCCAGACTCTCGCCCGGGCCTTTCTGGCGGCGGCCGTCACGCTGGGTGCCGCCGGGTGCGCCGCCCGCGACCCCGGCTCGCCCGCCCCGGGCGGCGGCGGTACGGCCGCCGTCGTCCGCGTCCCCCAGGACACCCCCTCCGTGCAGAAGGCCGTCGAGCGGGTGCGGGCCGGCGGGCTGGTGCTGGTGTCGCCGGGGGTGTACCGGGAGGCCGTGACGGTGGCGACGCCCCGGGTCGTGCTGCGCGGGACCTCGCGGGGCTCGGTGGTGATCGACGGGGAGTTCCGGCGGCCCAACGGGATCACCGTCACCGGCGCGGGCTCGGCCGTCGAGAACCTGACCGTGCGCAATCACCTCGCCAACGGCGTCCTGTTCACCGGCGTCACCGACACCAAGCTCCAGTCCGGCCGCGCGGGCGGCTCGGCCTACGACCCGCTGGACACCGTCAAGTTCCCCCCGCTGCAAGGGTTCCGGGCGTCGTACGTGACGGCGTACAACAACGCCCTGTACGGCATCTACGCCTTCGACGCGCGCTCCGGCGTGATCGAGCGGTCGTACGCCTCCGGGCAGGCCGATTCGGGGATCTACGTCGGTCAGTGCCGGCCCTGTGACACGGTCGTGCGCGGCAACGTCATGGAGCACAACGCGGTCGGCCTGGAGGTCACGAACGCGTCCGAGCGGCTGTATCTGCTGGGCAACCGCGTCTCGCGCAACCGGGTCGGGCTGACCCTCAACTCCAATGACCTGGAGGCGCTGGGGCCGCAGCACGGCGCCATCGTCGTGGGGAACGCGATCACCGACAACAACGACGGCCGCAGTCCCGAGCAGGCCGACGGCGGTTTCGGCATCGGGGTCGGCTCCGGCGGCGGGCGCGGGAACACGCTGGAGCGCAATCTGATCAGCGGCAACAGGGCCGCCGGGGTCGTCCTCAGCGACGTCCAGGGCTATCCGGCGCGCGACAACACCGTCCGCGACAACCGCGTCACCGGCAACGGCGCCGACCTGGTCCTGTCGACGGCGACACCGGCCGGCAACTGCTTCCTGCGCAACGCGGAGACGCGCCGCAGCCCGTCCGAACTCCCGCGGACCTGCGGGGGTTCACCCCGCGAAGTCCCCGACGCCGCGGGCCTGTCGACACCGCCGCTGGGCAAGTCGGCGGCGGTCCAGGCACCCCCGGGCGTCTCCTTCCAGGACGCGCCCGTACCGCCCGCACAGCCGGAGATGCCGGACGCGGGTACGGCGCCGGCGCGGGCGGCGGTGGGGCTGCCGGGGAAGGTGACGGTGGAGGGGTACGGGGTGCCGGGCCGGCCGGACTTCTTTTGATGCGGGGGCGGTTGTCGGCGGTGCGGAGGCAGTTGCCCTTGGTTCAGGGCAGGTTGCCCTTGGCGCGGGCCAGCTGCCCCTGATCCAGGGCCCGTTGCTCTCGGTCAGGGCCGCACGCTCCCCTCGACCTTCTCCCCCGTGAGGTCGAGCGTCGCCGTCTTCCCCTCTCCCAACTTCGCCACGACGCGCCGGAGTTGGCCTTCCTCGTTCACCCAGTAGGTGAGCGGGGAGGCGCCTTCCGGGCTCGGACTCGACGCCTGTCTGCTCGCCGCCGGGCGCGGTCGCGGGCCCGTATAGACGCCGTACGTCTCGCCGTCGACCTCCTCGTCCCTCAAGTGCAACGCCCCCGACTGGGCGAGGAGTTGCGCGTTGTCCGGCCGGTCGTTGCCGAGGGAGAGGGCGAGTTGGAGGGACAGGTCCAGCGGGGCGGCGCCGTACGCGCGGCGGGTCCATGAACTGGGCTTCAGGGAAGCGGCTTTGGTCAGCGCCGACTGAGCGGTGCGCGCGCCCGGACCGGCGGCCGGTGCCATGCCCGTCGTGCCGGGGCGGGCCACCGCCACTCCCTCCGGGCCCCAACTCAGCAGTCCTGAGCTGCCGTTGGTCTGGTACCAGCCGACCGCGCGGTGTGTGCGGTGGTCGACGGCTGCGCGTACTTCGGTGGTCGTGCCTTGTGCGGTGGCACGGACGACGACCTCGGTGGTGCCGCTCTGGTACGTCCGGAAGCGGGCCAGGGCGAGCCGCTGGGCGTCCTCCCCGGTGAGCGGGCGGGCGGGGTCGGCGGTGGCGCAGGAGGCGAGGAGGGGGCCCAGGAGGAGGGCGGCGAGGAGGGGCCGGCGGGTGCGTGCCGGGCGTCTGTTCCGCATGGCACGTCTATACGGAACAGGCCGCGCGGTGGCCGTCAGCGGCGCGGTCGCGTCACCTCTTCGGCCGTACGGGGACGCCGATGCTGACCGCGTTGGCGAGGACCACGCAGCCGATCGCCGCCCAGTCGACCGCGCCGAGCCGCTGGCCGAGGCCGATCCAGCCGACGAAAGCGGCGAGGACGGGGTTGACGCTCATGAAGAGGCCGAAGGCGGCCGGGGGGACGTGGCGGAGGGTGAAGAGGTCGGCGAGGTAGGGCACGGCCGAGGAGAGGACCCCTGCCGTCGTGGCGCAGGCGAGCGCGGCGGCCGTCGGGGGGTGGTGGACGGCGACCAGGGCGCCCACGGGCAGGAAGGCCAGCGCGGAGACCGCGGCGGCGGCAGCGGAGCCCTGGGCGCCCGGGATGCGGCGGCCGACGGTGCGGTTGAGCAGGATGTACGCGGCCCAGCAGCAGGCGGCGAGCAGGCCGAGGCCGAGGCCCAGGTAGTCGGTCGAGGGCTGGGGGCGCATCAGCGTGACGGCGCCGGCCGCGGCCATGAGCGCGCAGCCGGCGTCCACGCGGCGCCGGGCGGCGGCGAGGGCCAGCGTCAGGGGGCCGAGGAACTCCAGGGTGACGGCGAGGCCGAGGCCGACGCGGTCGATCGCGGTGTACAGCGACAGGTTCATCGTCCCGAAGACGGCCGCGAGGGCGAGGACGGGCGTCCACTGCCGGCGGGTGAAGGAGCGCAGGCGGGGGCGGGCGACCGCGAGGAGGACGGCCGCGGCGACGTACTGGCGGACGGCGACGACGCCGGCCGGGCCCAGCACCGGGAAGGCGAGGGAGCCGACGGCGGCGCCGCACTGGTTGGACAGGCCGCTGCCGGCCATGGTCGCGACACCGGCGAGGCGGGTGCGTCCGGCGGGGGTGCCCGGGGTGGCGGTCGGCGTGGTCGTACGCGCGCGTATGGCGGCATTCATGAGTGGATCGTCCCGCCGGATCGGTGTTGCGCAAAATGCATGCACTGGATCATCTATACGCTTCAGTCATGGACAGTCACATCGATACCGCACGTGCCGTCGGCGCCGTCGAGCTGCGTCAGCTGCGCTGTCTCGTGGCGATCCTCGACGAGGGGAGTTTCACGGACGCCGCCGCCGTCCTGGGCCTCTCGCAGGCCGCTATGTCGCGGACGCTGGCCTCGCTGGAGAAGGCGCTGGGGGTGCGGCTGGTGCGGCGGACGTCCCGGGTCGTGGTGCCGACGGCCGTGGGGACGCGGGTGGCGGCGCAGGCGCGGCGGGTGCTCGGGGAGGTGTCGGCGCTGGTCGAGGAGGCCGCGTCGGGCCACGGCAAGCTGCGGATCGGCTACGCGTGGGCGGCGCTCGGGCGGCACACGGTGGCCTTCCAGCGGCGGTGGGCGGAGCGGCGTCCGGAGACGGATCTGCATCTCGTCCGGATGAACTCGCCGAGCGCCGGGCTGGCCGAGGGGACGTGTGAACTGGCGGTCGTACGGCGGGTGTTGGAGGACCGGCGGTTCGACAGCGCGATCGTCGGACTCGAACGGCGGCTGTGCGCGCTGCCGGCCGACGACCCGCTGGCCCGGCGGCGCGCGGTGCGGCTCGCGGACCTCGCGACGCGGACGCTGCTGATCGACCGGCGGACGGGGACGACGACACCGGAGCTGTGGCCGCCGGAGGCGCGTCCGGCGGTCGAGGAGACGCATGACGTCGACGACTGGCTGACGGTGATCGCGACCGGCCGGTGCGTCGGTCTGACCGCCGAATCGACCGCGCACCAGTACCCTCGGCCGGGCATCGTCTACCGTCCGGTACGGGACGCGGAGCCGGTGGCCGTACGCTTGGTGTGGTGGCGGGGCGATCCGCATCCCGCCACGCAGAACGTGATCGAGCTGCTCACGGCCGTGTATCGCGGTCAGTGAACGCCCGGAGGTCGCCCTCGGGGCCCAGCCTTGGTTACGATCTGCCACAAGTTCACCGGAGTGGGTGTTTCGAGGCTGTTGGGGGTCGGGATGGTTGCCGGTCGTGTGGTGCGCTTCGACAGCGCGCGGGGTTATGGATTCATCGCGCCCGACGACGGCGGGGAAGATGTCTTTCTCCATGTCAACGACATGTTGATGCCGGAGTCGCAGGTGCGCAGGGGCGTGGCCGTGGAGTTCGAGATCGAGGACGGCGAGCGCGGTCCGAAGGCGTCCGACGTGCGGCTCGCACGCGGTGCCGACGGCAAGCCGCTCACGCCGGACGACGACGTGCTGTGCGACGTCCTGAACACGGAGGAGTTCACCCGGGAGGTGACGGAGGCGCTGCTGTCTTCGGCCCCTTCGCTCACGGGTGAGCAGATTCTCCAGGTCCGGCAGGGCCTGGCGCAGTTCGCCAAGCACCACGGCTGGGTCGAGGGCTGACCTAGCCGGCTGACTGAATCTGCGGTTCGATGAACCGATGCTCCCCCTGTGGCCGTGTGCCGCAGGGGGAGCGCCTTTTCGGGCGGCGTTTAAAGCGCTTTAAACGGCTTGCCTCAAGGCCGTTCGCGGCCGACGGTGAGCCGCGCGGGCCGGTGCTGGATGTACGCGGCCCCGTCGAGCCCGAGCGCGCTCGCCGAGCTCTGGAGGGCGGCGGCGGTCGCGACGGCGTCCCAGTGGCCGGTCTCCACGCGGTGCTCCAGCGCGTGCAGCGCGGCGACCGTCTCGGCGGTCGTGAACGCGCAGTGCCCGGGCCGCTCGACGTACGCCTGCCGCAGCAGCGCCGCGTCCCCGGCGGCCCGCACCCGCTCGGCGAACCGGGTCTCCTGCTCGGCCGGGACGAGGTTGTCGGCGGTCGTGTGCACGTCCAGGAGGGGCACGTCGAGGCCCTGTCCGGCCGAGGAGGTGCGCTCGGCGGTGCGGACGGCGGCCGGGTCCGCGGTGACCGTGGCGCCGGCCGTGAGGCGCGCGAGGTCGGCGCGCAGGTCGAGTCCGGCGGCCCGGTACAGCGCGCGCACCTGCGGCGCGTGGACGGAGCCGGCGAGCAGCCGGTCGTACTTGACGCCCTTGTTCCAGGAGTTGTTGCCGCCGACGGACTGCTCGACGGCGTACCGGCCGCCCTCGACGAAGGCGAGGATGCCTTGCGCGAACCAGGCGTACTGCTGTTTCTGCTGGGCGGCCCAGTCGCCGGCGGCGGGGCGGGCGCCCGACGACCACGCGGGGAGGTTCAGGAAGGCGGCGGCCAGGGCGACGCGGGCGCGGCCCTCAGGGGTCGTCTGGGCGGCCGTGACGGCGTCGGTGAGCTTCTGGGCGGTCGCGGCGGCCTCGGCGGCGGAGCCGAAGCGGACGAGTTTCACGTCCTCGCCGGGCAGCAGCAGGCGCGCGAGCGTGTATTCGGCGTCCAGTTGGTAGTTGTCGAGGTCCGTGGCGCCGGCGACCAGGCCGCACAGGCCGACCGCGCCGTCGATGCGGCCGGCCGCGTCGCGGGCCATGCGCGCGTTGACGAGGCCGCCCATGGAGGAGCCGAGACTCAGTACGCGCGCGGGTTCGCCGATTTTCGCCGTGACCGCGTCAATGGTCTGGAACTGGTCGCGTTCCGCGCTCTCCAGCGCCCAGATCGAGCCGTTGGGATCGTAGGACGATCCCGTCAACGCGTATCCCTGGCGCAGGAGTTCCTGGCGGACCGCCTCGGTGGGGGCGTTGAGGGCCTTGAGGGCGCCGAATCCGTGGCTGAAGACGATCAGGGTGCCGTTCCAGTCGGCGGGGACGTCGGCTATCCAGGTGGCGCCGTCCTCAAGGGTGCCGGTGAGGTGTTCGGGGGCGGTGTCCTGGGCGTGGGCCTGGGGGGCGACTAGGGCGGCGGACAGGGTGAGGGCCAGGGCCGTCAGGGCGAGCCGGGGGCGGGTGCGCATGGGATGCGGCTCCTGTGTCAGGGGGGTTGGGGGGTCCGAAGGGGCGGATGCCAGGAGGGGGTGCGGAAGCGGCTCGGAATCTAGGGCTGTTTTCAGATCGCCGTCAATCTTCTGCACAACATCGACAGTTACGGGGGTTCACTTTCGGACCGCCGTCCCCGCCCCGCCCGGGAAGTCCTTCCGGCCACCGGGTTCACCCCTGTGCCTGACCCCGCCGTGGCGTTAGGGTTCCGGGATGACCGCCACCTTCCGTGTCCTGACGTCCGGTTATGTCGGTCCGCGCACCGCGAGCACGGTGAGCGTCGTACGCGACGGGGCCGCCGTGGTCGTGGTGGATCCCGGCATGGTCGCCGACCGCGGGCTGATCCTCGACCCGCTCGCCGCCGAGGGAATCGCGCCGAATCAGGTCACCGACGTGGTCTTCAGCCACCATCACCCCGACCACACGCTCAACGCCGCGCTGTTCCCCCTGGCCCGTTTCCACGACCACTGGGCGGTCTACCAGAACGACATCTGGACCGACCGCCCGGCCGACGGCCACCACCTCTCCCCGTCGATACGCCTCGCGTCGACCCCCGGCCACACCGCCGAGGACATCAGCACCCTGGCCGACACCGAGGAGGGGCTGGTCGTCTTCACCCACCTGTGGTGGAGCGCCGAGGGACCGGTGGAGGACCCTTACGCCCACGATCCGGAGATGCTGCACATCCACCGGGAGAAGGTGCTGGCGATGGGTCCGGCGCTGATCGTGCCGGGGCACGGGGGAGCGTTCGTGCCGGGGGCGGGGACGCCTAGGTGAGTTCGGGGGAGGCGAGTTGGGGGTGCGGCGAGTCCGGGGTGAGGCAAGGGAGCCGCCCCACGCCCCGCGTCCCCACGCCCCGCGTCCCCGCGCCCCGCGTCCCCGCGCCCGCTCCAGAGGGAGCCGCCCACACGCTTCCGCGCCCCCACGCTCCCGCGCCCCCTCCGCTCCCCCGGGGGGGGAGCCGCCCGCACGCCCCCTCCGCCGCCGCTCCGGAGGGAGCCGCCCCCCGCGCCCCGCACCTCCGCGCCCCTCCATCGCCGCTCCGGAGCGAATCGTCCCCGCACCTCCGCTCCCCCCTCCATTGCTGCTCCGGAGGAAGCCCCCCCCTCACACCCCCACCGGCACAAACACCCCCTCCCCCCACCCCGTCCTCCCCTCCTCGATGTCCGCGATCAGCCCCCGCAGGGCCGCTCCGCCGTCCGGTGCGTCGAGGTGGACGTCGTGGGTCGCCAGGGTGCGGTGGGCGCGTTGCCATGCCCGGCCGGGGTGGCCGTCGTGGTGGTCGGCGACCGCCAGGGCGTAGCGGGCCAGGAGGGTCGCCCAGGCGTCGGCGGGGACGCCGGGCTGGGCCAGGGCCCGGTGGGCGGTGCGGCGGGCCGTCGTGGGGGTGCGGCCGGACTGGAGGACTGCCAGGGCCGCGAGGCTGACCGCAGGTCCGGGGCCGCCCGGGGCGCCGGGCGGGATCGTGTCGGCGGCCTGCGCGAAGCACTCCGCCGCCGCCTCCGACTGCCGTTCACGCCAGGCCAGTACGCCCTCGACGTGGGCGACACGGCCGACGGTCGCGTCGTCGCCCGCGAGGACCGCGCCGGTCCAGGCCCGGCCGAGGAGTTCGCGGGACCCGGCCGGATCGCCGGCGGCGCTCAGCCAGGCCGCCAGCCAGAGGGCGCGGGGAGTCAACGGGCCCGCCGGGTCCGTGAGCGGGAGCAGCCGGCGCAGATGGTCGCGGCCCTGCGCGGCGTACCCGTGCACCGCCCACCAGAACCAGAGGTTCACGACCGTCTCCAGTGCTGCCTCAACCTGCCCGGTGCGGCCGGGTACTTGGCGGACGAAGGCGGTGAGGTCGTCGTACTCGTCGCGAACCAGCTGGACGGCCTGGCGCTGGTGGCCGTCGGTCCAGAGGTTCTCGGCGACGGCGGCCACGCGGCGGTAGTGCAGCGCGTGCCGTTCCTCCGCCACCGGCAACTCCCCTGTCTCACGCAGCCGTTCGGTGCCGAAGTCGCGGGCGGCGCGGGCCATCCGGTAGCGCGGCGGACGTACCCCGCCGCTCTCCCCCACCGCCTCCAGCACTCCGGCCGCCGCCAACCGGGCGAGCAGGGACGGGACTTGGTACGGCTGCACGCCGGAGCCGGTGCAGAGGTAGACCGCCGTCGCCTCGGTGAACGCGCCCGCGAAGACGCTCGCCCGCGACCAGACGGACCGCAAGTCCTTCGCGCACAGCGCGTATTCGGCGCCCATCGCTTTGCGCAGCGAACGGTGCCTGCGCGGGCCGGAGTTGGGGCCCGCGAGCCAGCACTGGTCGCGTTCGAGCCGGGCGGCGAGGGTGTGCACCGGGTGCCGGGTGAGCTGTCCGGCGGCCAGTTCGAGGGCGAGCGGGACTCCTTCCAGGATCCGGCAGACCTGCCGTGCCGCCGCCAAGTCGACCTCCTTGCACGGCAGTTCGCTCCGCCCCAGCAGCAGCTCCACGGCGTCCTCGTCCCCCAACGCCCCCAGCCGCAGCACCCGTTCGTCCCCCAGCCCGAGCGCCCGCCGCGCCGTCACCAGCACCCGCAGCCCCGGCACCGCCATCAACGCCCGCTGCACCAGGCCCACACACTCGGCGTGCGCGGCGTCGACGTCGTCCAGCACGAGGAGAAGCCGTGAGCCGGTCACCGCGCGCAGGGCGGCCACCGGATCCGCGGAAATCAACCGCGCCCCCGACTCCGTACCCGCGCCACCCCTCAGCACCCGCACCACCCCCTCCCCCAACACCCTTCCCCCGCCCCACCGTTCAGGCCCCCACACCCACACGGCCCGCCCCCCGGCCACCTCCCGCGCCAGCCGGCTCTTCCCGACCCCCACCGCCCCGGTGACCGTCACCAGCCGGTGCCCCCGCAGCGCCGTCCGCAGCGCCGCCGTCTCGGCGGACCGGCCGACCAGGACCCCGTCGCCCGCCGGCCCGCCGGCCCCCGCCTTCCGGCGCCGGGGCAGGGTGTCCGGGCCGTCGGCACATGTCCACACGTTCGGCACTCTCCATAGCCGTGACCTGCGTGTCCGCAGGGCGACGCCATGGTCCCGGGGCCCCGACCCACCGCCGCCCCGATTGCAGAATCGTCACTGCACCAGCGTCACGACTAGCTCAACGGCATACGGGTACGGCGGGTGGCGGGGGATCACACGTGCCGACGAACGGCCGAACGCGCTGTTGACGAGAGCCGGCCCTAGACCAGGGCGGCGGCGAGCCCTGTGACCAGGCCTGTCGTCAGCCCTTCGACGATCCGCAGGCCGTCCTGGCTGAGCAGCGACTCCGCGTGGAACTGCATGGACGCGAAGTGCGGCCCGCGCAGCGCGTGCACCTCGCCGGTCGCGGGGTCGCGGCTGAGGTGGAGGGTGCCGTGGTCGGGGTGGTCGAGGCGGTCGGCGGCGGCGCGGGCGGCGAAGGTGTTGTAGAAGCCGACGCGGGCCGGGGCGCCGAAGAAGTCGATCTCCTTCTGGACGCCCTGGTTGGGGGTGTCCCGGCGGACCAGGGGGAGGCCGAGGCGGGAGCTGAGGACCTGGTGGCTGAGGCAGACCGCGAGGAAGGGGCGGCGCTCGCGCAGGAGGGCGGCGAGCGTGCCGTGCAGATGCGCGATCTTGGGGTCGGCGGTGTCGCGGGGGTCGCCGGGTCCGGGGCCCATGACGACGAGGTCGTGGCCGTCGGTGTCGTACGCCTCGTCGAACCGACGGACCGTCACTTCCAGCCCCAGCGAACGGAGTTGGTGGTCGAGCATCGCGGTGAAGGTGTCCTCCGCGTCGATCACCAGGGCGGTGCGGCCGGTCAGCTCGGTCTCCCTCGCGGGGTCCTTCGTGAGCCAGAAGCCGGCGAGGTGCGCGTTGCGCTGCTCCAGGGCCGCGCGGACCTCGGGGTGCGCGGCCAGGGAGGGGGCGGTGCGGGCGCCGGGGGCGGCGTCCGCACGCAGGGCCGCGAGGAGGCCGGCCGCCTTGGCGCGGGTCTCGGCGACCTCGGAGGCGGGGTCGGAGTGGCGTACGACGGTGGCGCCGACGCCGATCGCGAGGCGGCCCGTGGCATCGATGTCGGCGGTGCGGATGAGGATCGCGGAGTCGAGGGCGGGGGCGCCGTCGGGGTCGTGGCCGATGAGGGCGAGGGCGCCGCTGTAGTAGCCGCGGCCCTGCGGCTCGTACCGCTTGATGACGCGGCAGGCGCTCTCCAGGGGGCTGCCGGTGACGGTCGGCGCGAACAGGGACTCGCGCAGCACGAGCCGGGGGTCGAGGGTGCTGTGGCCCTCGACGAAGTACTCGGTGTGGGCGAGGCGGGCCATCTCCTTGAGGTGCGGTCCGGTGACCCGGCCGCCGCTCTCGCAGATCCGGGCCATCATCTTGAGTTCTTCGTCGACGACCATGTACAGCTCGTCGGCCTCTTTGCGGTCGGCGAGGAAGCCGAGGACGCCGTCGAGGGTGGGGCCGCCGGCCGGGTAGCGGTAGGTGCCGCTGATCGGGTTCATGACGGCGGTGGCGCCGCTGAGGCTGACGTGCCGTTCGGGGCTGGCGCCGACGAAGGTGCGCTCGCCGGTGTGCACGACGAACGTCCAGTAGGCGCCCGCCTCTTGGCGCAGCAGCCGGCCGAAGAGGGCGAGGGCGCTGCGGTGGGTGTAGCCGGTGATGTCGGCGACGAACGAGCGTTTGAGGACGAAGTTGGCGCCCGCGCCGGTGCCGATCTCCTCGCGGATGACGTCGCGGACGAGGCGGGCGTACTCCTCGTCGTCGACGTCGAAGTGCTCGCCGGTCAGGGCGGTCGGGTCGGCGGGGAGGCGGTCGAGGACGCCGGCGACGGGGAGGCGGGCCTGTGCGGTCACCGTCAGCGCGAGCAGCGGGGCGCCGTCGTCGGCGCAGTCGTAGCCGCGTTCGGTGAGCTGGCGGTAGGGGATGATCGCGAGGACGTCGTGGCGGGCGCGGCCGGGCTGCGGCGGCGGGGCGGGGAGGTCGGCGAGGCGGGCGGGGGTGGTGAGGTCGCCGGTGAGGAGGTCGAGGGTGGCGGGGCCGGTGGCCTCGGGTCTGTGCAGGAGGGCGAAGGCGGGCGGGTGGTCGGCTAGGACGCGGGCCAGCAGGTCGGCTCCCTCTGGATCCAGGAGACTTGTGGCGTCCGCGCGCTCGACTTCCGTATTCCCCGGCAGACTTGCGGCGCTCATGCGGTCAACTCCCGTTCGGTGGACGTCAGCGCGGCGGCGGCCGTGTCGGTGGTGGTGACGACGGCGCAGCGCTGGGCGGCGTAGTCGAGGGCCTGGCGGTGGTGGGCGGCGGAGAAGTCGGCGACGGCGTCGGCCACGAGGAAGGTCTCGATGTCGCGGGTGAAGGCGTCGACGGCGGTCATCAGCACGCCGACGTGCGCGTACACCCCGCACAGGATCAGCTGGTCACGGCCGTTGTCGCGGAGCCAGTCCTGGAGCGCCGAGCGGTGGAAGGCGCTGTAGCGCCACTTGGTGAAGACGGCGTCCTGGGGCGCGGGCGCGAGGGGTTCGGCGACCTCGCGGTCGGCGGGGT
Source organism: Streptomyces sp. AMJ-169 (assembly GCF_055597585.1). Taxonomy (NCBI): domain Bacteria; kingdom Bacillati; phylum Actinomycetota; class Actinomycetes; order Kitasatosporales; family Streptomycetaceae; genus Streptomyces; species Streptomyces sp. AMJ-169. The sequence continues at coordinate 234,029 of NZ_JBVLTJ010000009.1, read as the reverse complement.
CGACGCGCATCCCGGGCCCCCAGAAGTCCTTGAGCAGCCCGCGCTCACTCTCGCTCATGCCGCCGGGCTGGGCGGTGTAGCCGACGGGTACGCCGTGCGCGGCGGCGGCGTCGCGCAGCCGGGCGGCGTTCGCGACCAGAGGTGTGCGCACCAACTCGGGGAGCGGGCGCAGGAAGTAGCGCTGCATGTCGTGGACGAGCAGCGCGGCGCGGTCCGGATCGACCTTCCAGGGCGCGGTGTTGGACGGCAGGTCCGCGGCGCCGGGCAGCGCGTAGGGCTCGATGGGGGGTATGCCCGCCATGGAATTCCTTACGTAGCAGGTGAGTTGGGGTACGACGGCTCAGGCGGCGACGGGCTGGCGGCTGACCCGCCAGGCGCCGACGGCGGCGAGCGCCTGGGCGGGGTTGAGGCGGGGGTCGCAGAAGCTGGTGTAGGCGGCGCCGGGTGTCTCGGAGGCGTCGGTGACGCACTCGGTGACGTCGTCCGGGGTGGTCTCCAGGTGCAGTCCGCCGGCGGTGCCGCCGGCTTCGGCGACCGCGCCCCTGAAGTGGTCGATCTCCCGTGTGACAGTGTCGAGTTGACGGGTCTTGCGGCCGTCGGCTGCGGTGACGGTGTTGCCGTGCATCGGGTCGCTGAGCCAGCTGACGGGGTGTCCGGCGGCGCGGACGGCGGCGACGAGCGCGGGCAGCCGCGCGGCGACGGCGTCGGCGCCCATGCGGGCGATGAGGGTGAGCCGGCCGGGGGTGCGGTCGGGGTCCAACGCGGCGCACAGACGCAGGAGTTCGCCGGGTTCCATGCCCGGTCCGACCTTGCAGGCGACGGGGTTGGCGACGCGGGCGAGGAGGGCGACGTGGGCGCCTTCGGGGTCGCGGGTGCGTTCGCCGATCCAGGGCCAGTGGGTGGAGGTGAGCAGCAGCCGTCCCCGTGCGTCGCGGCGCAGTTGGGGGATCTCGTAGTCGAGGAGCAGCGCTTCGTGGCTGGTCCAGACGGGTCCGCCGACGGTCGTCGCGGGGTGCGGGCCGTGCCAGCCGAGGTGGCCCATGATCGCGTGGGCCGCGTCGTGGCAGGACAGCAGCCGCTCGGGGTCGGGGACGCGGGCGGCCGGGTCGGGTTCGGGGCTGTTGACCATGTGCCCCCGGTAGGAGGGGAGTTCGACCCCGCCGACCCGCTCGAAGTTCTGCGAGCGCGGCTTGGCGTACTGCCCGGCGATCCGGCCGACGCGTACGACGGGACGGCCGCTCTCCAGTTCCAGGGCGCCGGCGAGCATGGTGAGCAGTCCGGCCTTGCGGGCGACCTGGGCGGCGGTGGCCTCGGCGGGGTCCTCGGCGCAGTCGCCGGCCTGGAGGACATGGGCCTCGCCTGCGGCGACGCGGGCCAGTTGGGCGTGCAGGGCGTCGATGTCGTGCGGCCGGGCGAGGGCGGGGCGGCCGGCGAGGGCGGCGCGGACCTCGGTGAGGCGGGCGGGGTCCGGCCAGGGCGGTTGCTGGCGGGCGGTTTCGTGGCCGAGGTCGAGCAGCACGGCGTCCACTGGTTCTCCGATCGGGGGAAGGCGAGGCGGGAAAGCGCCGTCTCGGGGCGTCGTCGGCGAGCGGCGTGGTTCTCGGGCAGCGCTGGGAAACGGCCCGGCCCGCGGGGGAAAACCGCGCGCGGGCGTCGTGGGCCGCGGGCGGGAGACATGAAGGAACGGCGGCGCGAATCCGGCCGCCGCGATGCCGTCGTGCAGTCCCCCGTCCGAGTGCCGGCCCGGTCCGGGCGGCACTCACAGAGCATGGGGCGGGGGCAAAAGCGCTGCCAATGATTTGCGGTGCGATCCGTCAGGCGCGCGGTGATGTGTCAGGTGGCCGGAAGTCCGTCAAGTCCCTTGGCGGGAAACAGAAGAATCCCCTGCGGCGGGGGTGTCCGCAGGGGATTCGGCAGGGGAGCGGCTTCAGCGGGCGAGGTCCACGACGGCGTGGGCGGCCGAGGCCAGGGTGACGTGCCGGTGCCAGCCGCCGAAGGAGCGGCCGGTGAAGTCGCGGATGCCGACCCGGTCGGAGATCTCGGCGAAGGCCCGGTCGGTGTGTTCGGTGAGGCGGGTGAGGCGCACGAGGGGGGCGGGCTGGCAGGAGGTCATGTTGGTCAGCCACAGCTGGGGGCGGCGGTGGCCCTCGGTGACGCCGAGCAGGGTGACCTCGTCCTCGCCGAGCGGCGCGGCGCCGGCCGGGAGGGAGACGCGTACGGTCGCGGCGAGCGGGGCGCTGCGGGAACCGGGCCAGTTCACGGGGCGGCGCAGGTCCCGGGCGACGTCCATGATCCGGCCGGCCGGGAGCACGCGGCCTACGCTGGCGGGGAGTTGGGGGTCGGTGACGGTGAGCCGTACGTCGTGTCCGGTGCGGACGAGGAGGGGGACGCCGGAGCCGGCGAAGCCGTGGAAGACGGCGGCGGCGTGTGCCTCGTCGGTGTCGACGATGAGGGGGCGGACGGGCAGACCCCAGTCCAGAATCGTTTCGGCACAGGCGCCGATCACGCATTCGGTGAGGTTCTCCGGGCCGACGTCGTCGGGTATCGCGCTCTGGCTGCGTCTTCGGTCGTCCTTCAGCCAGTTCTTGGGCAGGTGCAGCCGCCAGTTGAACGGCACGGCCGACTCTTCGGAGGCGGCCCAAATGCCTATCGCGCGCTGGGCGTTGAGGACCTGGCCGAGGTCGGGGAAGAAGTGTTTGTCGACGCCCACCGAGTGGTGGCCGGACTTCGGGATGACCATGAGCCGGGCGACCCAGGCCTGCGGCGGCCGGGCGGCCACCAGGTGTTCGGCGAGCGCCTGCCGCACGGGGACCCAGTCCCAGGTGGAGGAGGTGATGAAGTGATGCAGGTTCTGTTCGGAGACGTGTTCGTCGAAGAGGGCGGCGATGGCGCGGATGGACTTGCGGCCCTCGGCCTCCAGCAGACCGCGTAAGTAGTAGATGCCCTTCCGGTACTGGTCGCTCCGGGTCAGACAGGCGAACAGCTGGGCCGAGAGGTCGGCGAGCGCCACATCACGCGAACCCGCCGGAAAAGCCATGCGCGCCACGGTGTCGGGGCGCAGGTCGACGTAGGTCATGAGTCTCCTTGGTGCCGCCCGCTGATGATCAGCCCCGACAGTAATGGCCACTGACCGTGATGACCACCATACACAGAGAGAGTGTCAAGTCGGGAATATGTAAATCTCGGGCCAAAGCGGCGAAGAATCTGTGGGTTTGCTGTGTGCGTTCCGAAAGGAAGGGGCGTCTATGGAGGGGTGCTTCGGGTAGGCGGAGGCGCGTTTCGGGTGTGCGGGGGCGCGTGTGCGGGCACGAGCGCCCCCGCCGGTCACCTCAGGGACACGCCTGTCAGGAGTGCGCCTCCACAGCCCCCTCCCGGGGCACCCACCGCACCGCCAGCCACCCGAGCAGCAGGCACAGCGCGCTCGCGACGCCGACGGCGACGTGCAGACCGGAGACGAACGCGTCCTTGGCCTCCTGCGCGACGGCCGCCGAGATGCCCGGGGTGTCGAGAGTCTCGTCCAGCGTCCCGGCGACGTCGGGCCCGAGCAGCCGGAAGCAGACGGCGGCGAGCGAGCCGAGCAGGGAGATGCCGAGGGCGTTGCCGAGTTCGTTGCTCATCTCGGCGATCGAGGCGGCCGACCCGGCCCGCTCGGCGGGCACGGCGGCCACGGCCGTCTCCGCGACGAGGCTGAAGGAGAGCCCGTACCCGATCCCCGCGACCATCGTCGAGGCGACGAACGCCGGTACCCCGCCCACCACTTGGGTCAGCAGCATCAGCAACAGCCCGACGCCCATGGTGAAGTGGGACAGGATGAGCGCGGCCCGCTTGCCGATCCGGTCCACGACGGCGCTCGTCCCGATGCAGACGACGGTCAGCACGACCGCGCCCGGCACCGCCAGCAGCGCCGACGTCAGCACCGCGTGCCCCAGCACCGACTGGAGGTAGATCCCGCTGAGATACCCGGCCGCCGCCCAGGCGACCAGCGAGAGCAGCCCGGTGAGGATCGCGACGGTGAACACCCGGTCCTTGAACAGCCGCAGCTCCAACAGCGGGTGTTCCAGGGTGAACTGACGCCGGATGAACAGCACGACGATCGCGACGCCTACGACGCCCACGATCATCTGCACCGCTGAAATCCCGTGCGCCGCCGCCGACTTGACGGAGTACACCGTCAGCAGGATGCCGGCCGCCGAGAGCAGCACGCTCAGCGCGTCCACCCGGCCGGGGCTGGACTCGCGCACCTCCTTCAGCAGGGCGGGCGCGAGGGCGAGGAACAGCACGACGACCGGGATGTTGATCAGGAAGACCGAGCCCCAGGCGAAGTGGTTGAGCAGCAGCCCGCCGACGATGGGCCCGACGGCGAACCCGGCCGCGAAGGTGGCCGCGAAGATGCCGATGGCCTGGGCGCGCTGCTTCGCGTCGGCGAAGAGGCTGCTGATGACCGCGAGCGAGGACGGCAGCAGGGTCGCGCCGCCGAGGCCCATCACGGCCCGGCAGAGGATGAGGACCTCGGGGCTGGACGAGAGGGCCGCGCCCACCGATCCCGCGCCGAACACCAGCGCCCCGGCGAGCAGGAACTTGCGCCGGCCGTAGCGGTCACCGAGGTTGCCGAAGGCGATGAGCAGCGACGCGACGACGAAGCCGTAGCTGTCGAGGATCCACAGCGCCTGGTCCGTGGAGGGGGTGATCGCGGACGTGATGGACGGCATCGCCAGATAGAGGACGGAGCCGTCCATCGCGACGAGCGCGACCGGGCCGAGCACGACGAGGAGGCCGAGCCAGGCACGCCGGCCGGCCCGTTCCGCGACTAAGTCGAGGGAGGTCACGGGCAACCTTTCAGAAGAGGGCGCGGAATATCGCGCGTACGCCGTACTCGAAAAGCGTGTACGGAAACAGGTAAAGATCACGCGTACGCCGTACGCATAATTTCATGCGTACGGTGTACGCACGGCGCTGGTTAGACTACAGCATGGCCATCAAGACGCAAGGCAGGCAGCCGAGTTCACCCGGGCTGACGCGGCGCGCCATCGTCGGAGCCGCCGTCCGCATCGCCGACGCCGAAGGCATCGCGGCGCTCTCCATGCGCCGGCTGGCGAACGACCTCGACTCGGGTGTCATGTCGCTGTACCGGCATATCGCGAACAAGGACGAACTGCTCACCGCGATCACCCGCGCGGTCTGCGACGAGCACCCCTACCCCACCCCGGCGCCGGCGCACTGGCGGGACGCGGTGCGGCTCGCGGTCGAACTCGACTGGGAGGTCTACCGCAAGCACCCCTGGACGCTCGTCACGCAGGCCTCCGCGCGCCACTTCAAGGACACCAGCTGCCTGGACTGGATGGCGGACGCCCTCAGCGGGCTGACCGACAGCCCCGAACTGGCCCGCACGCTCACGCTGACCGTCTGGTCATACACCCAGGGCGCCTCGATCCAGCGGGTCGCGCAGCAGCTGCTGCCCGGGGACGAGGAGCCGGAGCAGTCACCGATCCGGCCGACCGAGGAAGATTTCTTCGTGGGGCTCGAAGTGCTGCTGGACGGGTTCGAGCGGCAGGTGAAGGGGGAGCAGCTGTCGGGCCGGTGAACGGCATTCCCGCGCCGCCGACTTGACGGATTCCGCGTACTTGACGGATTCCGCGCGCCCTGATGGATTCCGGTTTTCTTTCCCGCTCCCCCGCGTCCCGCTGGCTACGCTCTGGCCGGATTCCCACCCCACTACGCGACGCGGAGACCTACAGTGCGACTCGCCGAACTCATGGGAAATGTCTTTGAACGGCATGCGGACCGGACGGCGACGGGAGAGCGGACACGGGAGTTCGTGCGCGACCCGCGCACCGGGCGGACGACGGCGCGGCTGCTGCCCCGCTACGAGACCACCAGCTACCGCGAACTGTGGGAGCGGATACGGGCGTTGGCCGGCGCGTGGCACCACGGCGAGCGGCCGGTGCACGCGGGCGACCGGATCGCGCTGCTCGGCTTCACCAGCCGCGACTACGCGGTCCTGGACCTGGCCTGTATCCATCTCGGCGCGGTGAGCGTCCCGTTGCAGACATCGGCGCCGGCCGGTCAGCTGGCGGAGATCGTGACCGAGACCCGCCCGACGGTCGTCGCGGCGAGCACCGAACGCCTGCCCGCGGCGGCCGAGTTCGTCCGGGACACCCCGTCGGTCCGGCAGCTGGTGGTGTTCGACCACCATCCCCTGGACGACGACCAGGCGGACCGGCTCACCGGTGTGCGCGGGCAGCTCGCCGAGGCCGGGCGGGCGGACGTCGAGATCGTCACCGTCGCCGAACTCCTCGACCGGGGCCGGGAGTTGCCCGCCGCCCCGCTGCACCGGCCGAACGACGGCGAGGACCCCCTCGCGATGCTGATCTACACCTCCGGCAGCACCGGCACCCCCAAGGGCGCCATGTACACCGAGCGGCTGGCCCGCGCGATGTGGGGCGGGGCCTGGTCGAAGCTGTTCGCGGGCACGGACGTCGTGACCGTCAACTACATGCCGATGAGCCATGTCGCCGGGCACTCCTCGCTCAAGAACGCGCTGGTGCGCGGCGGTTCGACCTTTTTCACAGCGAGCAGCGACCTGTCGACGTTCTTCGAGGACATCGCCCTGATCCGGCCGACCGAGCTGTCGCTGGTCCCCCGGGTGTGCGAACTGCTGCACCAGCGCTACCAGAGCGAGCTGCACCGCCGCCTCGACGAGGGCACGGACCCCGCTCAAGCCGCCGCCGGGGTACGGGAGTTCCTGCGCGGGGAGGTCCTGGGCGGCAAAGTCACCTGGGCCAGCTGCGGATCGGCCCCCTTGTCGACCGAACTGACGGAGTTCACCGAGGAGTTGCTGGGCCTGCCGCTGCACATCGTGTACGGCTCGACGGAGGCGGGCGGGGTCGCCGTGGACGGGGTGCTGCTGCGTCCGCCGGTCCTCGACTACAAGCTGGTGGACGTCCCCGAACTCGGCTATTTCCGCACCGACTCGCCGCATCCGCGCGGTGAACTCCTGCTGCGCACCGACGTGGTGGTACCCGGCTACTACCGGCAGCCCGAGCTGACGGCCGAGTTGTTCGACGCGGACGGCTACTACCGGACCGGGGACATCGTCGCCGAACTCGGCCCGGACCGGATCGCGGTCGTGGACCGCCGCAAGAGCGTACTGAAGCTGTCCCAGGGCGAGTTCGTGGCCACCGCCCGGCTGGAGGCGGTCTTCGCCGCCGCGCCGCTGGTCCGGCAGATCTTCGTGCACGGCAGCGGCGAACGCTCGTACCTGCTGGCCGTGGTGGTCCCCACCGAGGACGCGCTGACCCGGTACGGCGCCGAACCGGCCCGTCTGGAGGGCCTGTTGGCCGAGTCGTTCCGGCGCATCGCCCAGGAGCGGGGGCTGAACTCGTACGAGATACCGCGCGGACTGCTGCTGGAGACCGATCCCTTCAGCCAGGCCAACGGGCTGCTGTCCGACCACCGCAAGCTGCTGTGGCCGAAGCTCCTGGAGCGCTACGGCGCCCGGCTGCGGGGGCTGTACGAGGCGATCGAGGAGCGGGAGCGGCGGGAGCTGGTGGAACTGCGCCGGGCGGGCGGGGAGCGGCCCGTCCTGGAGACGGTGCTGCGGGCGGCGGGGGCGCTGCTGTCGGGGGCGGTGGACCCTGAGGCGCGGTTCCGGGAGCTGGGCGGGGACTCGCTGTCGGCGGTGTCGCTGTCGGAGCTGCTGCGGGACACGTTCGGGGTGGCGGTGCCGGTCGACGTCATCATCAGCCCCGCCCACGATCTGCGGCAGCTGGCCGCGTACATCGAGGCGAAGCGGGCGAGCGCGGGGACGCGGCCGACGTTCGCGTCGGTGCACGGGGAGGACGCCGCCGAGGCGCACGCCAAGGACCTGACCCTGGACCGGTTCCTGGACGCCGAACTCCTGTCAGCAGCACGGGAGTTGCCGTCACCCGCCGGGGAGCCGCGGCATGTGCTGCTGACCGGGGCGAGCGGTTACCTCGGGCGGTTCCTGACGCTGGAGTGGCTGCGGCGGCTGGAGCCCTCCGGCGGGAAGCTGACGGTGGTCGTGCGCGGCAAGGACGCGGCGGCGGCCCGGCGGCGGCTGACCGACGCGTTCGGCGCGGACTCGGAGCCCGCCCGGCTGCTCGCCGAGGCGGACGGGGGCCGGCTGGAGGTCCTCGCCGGGGACATCGCCGAACCCTCGCTCGGGCTGGCCCCGGCGGACTGGGACCGGCTGGCCGGGGAGAGCGACCTGATCGTCCACGCGGGCGCGCTGGTCAACCACGTCCTGCCGTACCCGCACCTGTTCGAGGCGAACGTGGTCGGCACCGCCGAGGTGATCCGGCTGGCGCTGACGACGCGGCTGAAGCCGGTGACGTACATCTCCAGCGTGGCCGTCGCCAACTCGCGGGCCGGGGCGCCGCTGGACGAGGACTCCGACGTCCGCGAGGCGCTGCCCTCGCTGCCGGTGGACGGCGGGTACGCGGGTGGGTACGCCGTCAGCAAGTGGGCCGGTGAGGTGCTGCTGCGGGAGGCGCACGACCTGTGCGGGGTGCCGGTGACGGTGTTCCGCTCGAACATGATCCTGGCGCACCGGGAGTACGCGGGGCAGCTGAACGTGCCGGACATGTTCAGCCGGCTGCTGTACAGCGTGCTGGCGACCGGGGTGGCGCCGGAGTCCTTCTACCAGGGCGACGGGGGGCGCGCGCACTACGACGGGCTCCCGGTCGACTTCACGGCGGACGCGGTCGTCGCCCTCGGGCCCGCGCTCGCCGGGTACCGGACGTACAGCCTGGTCAATCCGCACGACGACGGCATCTCGCTGGACACGTTCGTGTCCTGGCTGATCGCGGACGGGCATCCGGTCGAGCGGATCGGGTCCTACGCGGACTGGCTGGTCCGGCTGGAGGCGGGGCTGCGCGCGCTGCCCGAGGAGCGGCGGCGGCTTTCGGTGCTGCCGCTGCTGCACGGCTTCCGTGAGCCGGAGGCGGTGGTGTCCGGTTCGGCGATTCCGTCGGAGCGGTTCCGGGAGGCCGTGCGGGAGCGGGGGGTGCGCGGGGGGCGGGAGGTGCCTCGGCTGTCGGTGGAGCTGATCCGGAGGTATGCGGCGGATCTGGGGGCGCTGTAGGCGTCGGTCGGCGGGGCGGGCGCTCTCTGGGAGCGCCCCCTCTCAGCGGGGTCTCGCCTCCACCAGCCCCGACTGGTAGGCGATGACGACCAGTTGGGCCCGGTCGCGCGCGTGCAGCTTCGTCATCGCGCGCTGGATGTGGCTGCGGACGGTGAGATGGCTGAGGACCAGCTTCTCGGCGATCTCCGTGTTGGAGCGGCCCAGCGCGGCGAGGGACATGACCTCGCGTTCGCGGTCGGTGAGGGTCTTGAGGAGGGCGGGCGGGGCCAGTTCCTCCTCGGGGTCCGGGGCGGCGAGGAAACGGGTGATGAGGGTGCGGGTGGCGGTCGGGGACAGCAGGGAGTCGCCGGCCGCGACCGTGCGGATGCCGGCGAGGAGGACTTCGGCGCCGACGTCCTTGCCGAGGAATCCGCCCGCGCCCGCGCGCAGAGCACGGGCGACGTTCTCGTCGTCTTCGAACGTGGTGAGGATGAGGACGTGGGTTGACGCCAGGGCGGGGTCGGCGCAGATCTCGGCGGTGGCGGCGAGGCCGTCGGTGCCGGGCATGCGGATGTCCATGACGACGACGTCGGGGGTGTGCTCGCGGGTGAGGTCGACCGCCTCGCGGCCGTCGGCGGCCTCGGCGACGACCGTCATGCCGGGGTCGGAGTCGATGAGGATGCGGAAGGTGGCCCGCAGGAGGGCCTGGTCGTCGGCGAGGAGGACGCGCGTGGTCATGGGGCGTGGCCTTCGTCTGGTTCGCGGTGGTGCAGCGGGAGGGTGCAGGCGACCTCGAAGCCGCCGTCGGGCCGGCGGCCCGCGTGGAACGCGCCGCCGACGGAGAGGGCCCGCTCGCGCATGCCGGTGAGGCCGAAGCCCCGGCCCGCGGGCGCGGTGTGGCCCGCTTCGTTGCGGACGGTCAGGGTCAGGTGGTGCGGGGTGTAGGCGAGCCGGACGCGGGCGGCGGGGGTCGCGGCGTACTTGGTGGCGTTGGTGAGGGCTTCCTGGACGATGCGGTAGGCGGTGAGGTCGACGGCGGGCGGCAGCGGCTGCTCGGGGCCCTCGGTGACGACGGTGACGGTGACGCCCGCCGTGGCGCAGGCCGCCGTCAGCTCGGGCAGCAGGGCGAGGCCGGGCGCGGGCGCGAGGCCGCCGTCGTCGGGGTCCTGGCGCAGGACGCCGACGGTCGCTTTCAGCTCGCGCAGCGCCGAGGCCGTCGTACCGGAGAGGTTGTCGAGGATCTCGAAGGCCTGGGCGGGGTTGGTGCGGGCGAGGTGGGCTGCGGTGGAGGCCTGGGCGTTGGCGAGGGCGAGGTGGTGGGCGACCACGTCGTGCAGCTCCCGCGCGATGCGCATGCGCTCCTGGATGACGCGGCGGCTCGCCTCCTCCTCCTTCGCGTGCTCGGCCTGCTCGGCGCGGGCGGCGTGGTAGGCGCGGCGCATCTGGACGTAGCCGCCGAAGGCGACCGGGAGGAGGGTCCAGGCGACCGGGTTGACGACGGTCAGCAGGAACTCGTCGCGGCGCAGGGCGGCCACGAGTCCGATCACGGTCATCCCGGCGCACGCGAACAGGGCGCACAGCCGGCGGGTCCTGAGGTCCTCGCGGACGCCCACGGAGTACAGCGCGACGATCATCGGCACGGTCAGCAGCGGGGTGAGCAGCATGCCGAGGGCGCCCTGTCCCATCGTGCACAGCGTGGTCACCGCCGCCACCTCGCGCGGGCGGTGGTGGCGCCAGGGCAGGACGGCCCCGGCGACGGTCGCCAGGATCGCGGCGGGCAGCAGATGCCCCGCTCCGAACGACCATCCCGCGCTCAGGGCGCTGCCGCCGACGCTCGCGCCGATCGCCGACGCCATCACCCAGACGTCATGCACCGGCGTGTGAAGTCCTGAGGACCGCCACCGGTGCATGCTCATAGGGGTTTCTCCAAGGGTCTCTTCCGCGAGGGTGTGGACAGAACGGTCAGGAACGGAGACTCATCGTGACAGACGGGTCTGACAACGGGGGCGGGACGGCCTCCTCGTCCGCCTCGAGTCCCGCGCCTTCGACGTCCACGTGGGGCAGCACCCGGTCGAGCCACTTGGGCAGCCACCACGCCCGGTCCCCGAGCAGCGCCAGCACCGCCGGTACGAGGGCCATGCGGACGACGAACGCGTCGAAGAGGACGGCGATCGCGAGGCCGAAGCCGATGGTCTTGACCATGGACTCGCCGGCGCCGATGAACCCGGAGAACACGGCGATCATGATGACGGCGGCGGCGACGACCACGCGCGCGCTGTGCCGGAAGCCGCTGACGACGGCGGCCGGGGCGCTGTCCCCGTGGACGTACGCCTCGCGCATACGGGCGACGAGGAACACCTCGTAGTCCATGGCGAGGCCGAAGACGATGCCCACCAGGAAGATCGGCATCAGGCTCATGATCGGACCGGTCTGCTCGACCCCGATGAGGGAGGCGCCCCAGCCCCACTGGAAGACGGCGACGACGGCGCCCAGGGAGGCGAGGACGGACAGCAGGAACCCGAACGCGGCCTTGACGGGGACCATGACCGAGCGGAAGACCAGCAGCAGGAGGATCAGGGCGAGGCCGATGATGACGACCAGGTAGGGCACCAGGGCGTCCTGGAGGGACTGGGCGATGTCGATGTTCATCGCGGTGCTGCCGGTGACCTCGAAGGTCGCGCCGGTCGCGGACTCGGTCGCGGGGCGCTCCGCGCGGATCTTCTGCACGAGGCTCTTGGTGGCCTCGGCGTTGGGTCCGGTCGAGGGGACGGCGGAGAACAGGGCGGTGTCGCCGGCCTGGTTGAACCGCGGGGCGGAGACGGAGACGACGCCCTTGGTGTCCTTGATCTTCTCGGCGACCGTCGCGGCGGCCTCCTTGGCGTCGGTGGCCTTCCTGGCGTCCACGACGACGGTCAGCGGCCCGTTGAAGCCGGCGCCGAAGCCCTGGGCGAGGTCGTCGTAGGCGCGGCGTTCGGTCGTCGAGGTGGGCTTGGACTCGTCGCCGGGCATGCCGAGTTCGAGGTGGGCGGCGGGTACGGCGAGGGCGCCGAGGCCGGCGACGCAGGCGAGCAGGACGGGCACCGGGCGGCGCAGCACGAACCGGGCCCAGCGGGTGCCCATGCTGTCCCCGGAGACGCGCTCCTGGCCGCGCTTGCGGGTCTTCCTGGACAGCGTGGCGTTCGGCCACATGCCGAGCAGGGCGGGCACCAGGGTGAGGGCGACCAGGACGGCGACGACGACGGCTCCGGCGGCGCACAGGCCCATCTTGGTGAGCATGGGCACGCCGACGACGGAGAGGCCTGCCAGGGCGATGACGACGGTGAGTCCGGCGAAGACGACGGCCGATCCGGCGGTGCCGGTGGCGCGGGCGGCGGCCTCGGCGGGCGCGCGTCCGTGCGCGCGTTCCTCGCGGTAGCGGGAGACGACGAACAGGGCGTAGTCGATGCCGACGGCGAGGCCGAGCATGGCGGCGAGGGTGCCGGTGGTCGCGGTGAGTCCGAGGAGGCTGCCGACGGCCGTGATCGCGGTCATGCTGACGCCGACGCCGATGAGCGCGGTGAGCAGCGGCAGTCCGGCGGCGGCCAGCGAGCCGAAGGTGATCAGCAGGACGACGGCGGCGATGAGGATGCCGATGCCCTCGGAGGCGCCCCCGGCGGCGGGGGTGGAGGAGAGCGCGCTGCCCGCGGTCTCGACGGTCAGCCCGGAGTCGCGGGCCTCGTCGACGATCTTCTCCAGGGCGGTCTTGTCGGCGGCCGTGAGGTCGGCGGAGGCGACCTTGTAGGTGACCGACGCGTAGGCCGTGGTGGCGTCCTTGCTGACCGCGTGGGCGGTGAAGGGGCTGGTCGCGGCGGCCACCTTGGGTTCACCGGCGGCCTCGGCGACGAGTTTGTCGATGGCCGCGCGGTGTCCGGGCGCGGTGACCTTCTCGCCCTTGGGGGCGACGAACACCACGCGCGCGTAGGCGCCGTTGGAGTCCCCTCCCGGGAAGCGCTCGCCTATCAGGTCGTTGGCCTTCTGCGCCTCGATGCCGGGCATGAACGACGTGCCGCCGTCGTCCCCGGCGGGCGCCTTGGCCGCGGCGGCGCCGAGGGCGCCGAGCAGGACGGCCCACAGCAGCACGACCAGCCAGCGCCGCCGGAAGGCCGTGCGGCCCAGTGAAGAGAGAAAGGTAGCCACGGGAAAGGGTTCTCCAGATCACAGGGGTGGGGACCCTGTAAGGCTCGCCTGGAGCGCCCCGCGCGCGCGTCGTGCCGGTGCGTGCACCTGCCGGTGGTGCAACGGCACCAGGAGGAGCGCCGCGCCTACTCCTCAGGTATGACAACCAGCCACCTGGGCGCCCGCATAATCACGCCGCCGGCGGTGCTCAATAGCCCACCGTGAAGCGCTGGTTGAGGTGCTGCGGGTGCTCGATCTCGTCGACGACGGCCACGGCGAAGTCCTCGTACGAGATCCGCGCGGTGCCGTCCGCGCCGATGACGGGCCGGTCCAGGCCGGTGCGGTAGCGCCCGGTGCGCTCGCCGGGCGCGAAGTGGACCGGGGGCGGCGAGAGGTAGGTCCAGGTGACCTCGGGGCCGAGCGCCCGGTAGGCGTCGAGGGCGCGGAGCTGGCCGACGGCGTACGGCTTGAACTCCGCGGGGAAGTCGGGGCGGTCGTAGAACCGTACGCCGCTGTCGTCGAGGAGGCTCGCGCCGCCGCCCATGTGCAGGATGCGCGGGGCGCCGGGGGCGAGGACGCGGACGGCGGCCGCCGCGGTGGCGACGGCATCGGTGTAGAGGCGGGCGTCGGGGCCGCCGACGGTCAGGACGAGGGCGTCGGCGCCCTGGGCGGCGGCGGTGACCGACTCGGGGTCGGTGACGTCCCCGGCGAAGGGGCGGGCCGCGCGGGGTACGTGTGCGGTGTTCCTGGCGACCCCGATGACCTCGTGCCCGCGTGCGGCGGCCTCGTTAGCGATGCGCGACCCGGCTTTCCCGGCGGCTCCGAAGACGACGATCCTGCTCATGACATGACTTCCTTCGCTGGAGATCACCGGTCCCGTCACCGTACGACGCCGTCCGCGGGGCGGCAGCATGGGACTGGACCAGCCGGGTGAACTTCTTGCAGAGTCTGCATTGATTGCATTGACGCCATGGTTGCAGAGTATGCAATCATGAACGCGTGACACCACTGGGGAAAGACCTGCGCGACCGCAGGCGGCGCCAGACCAGCCAGGAGATCCATGAAGCGGTCATCCGGCTGGCTCAGGAGCACGGCTTCGACAAAGTGACCGTCGACATGATCAGCGCCGAGGCGGGCGTCTCGGCGCGGACGTTCTTCAACTACTACCCGGGCAAAGAGGCCGCGGCGGTCGGCCACGCCCCGATCGAGCTCCCCCCGGAGCTGGTCCGCCGCTTCATCTCGGGCGGCCCGGCCCATCCCCGCACGGTGCTGGAGGAGCTGACCCGCGCGCTGGTGGAGCACGTCGCCGAGGACCCCCCGCAGCGCCGCGAGGTGCGCGAGGTCTTCGACCTGGCGTACGGCGCGCCCTCCGTACTGGCCGCGCTGATGGCCCGGTTCGACGCGTTCCGCCAGTCCATCGTCACGGCGGTGGCCGAACGCCTCGGCCCCGAGGCGGACCCCGAGATCCCCGACCTGATCGCGACGGTCGCGATGTCCGCGCTGCGCACGGGCATGGAGCGCTGGGCGATGGGCGAGGACGACGTCTCCCCGGTGCCGTACATGGAGCGCTCCGCCGCGCTGCTGCACAGCCTGTTCACCACCCCGGCCGCCCCCGACCGCCCCTGACCGCCGCTGCCCCCTGGAGCCTCCCTTGACCGACACCGCACCACCCGCCGAGGCGCCCGGGGAGCAGGACTCCCCGGCCCTTCCGGCACACTTCGGCCTGATCTTCGCCGGCCTGATGACCGCGATGCTGCTGTCCGCCCTGGACCAGACGATCGTCAGCACCGCCCTGCCGACGATCGTCGGCGAGCTGGACGGCGTACGGCACATGGCCTGGGTGACCACCGCGTACATCCTGGCCGCGACCATCGGGATGCCCGTCTACGGGCGGCTCGGCGACCTCATCGGGCGCAAGAACCTCTTCCTCGGCGCGATAGCGATCTTCATCGCGGGCTCGGCCACAGCCGGCGCCGCGCAGTCCATGACGCTGCTGATCGCGGGCCGCGCGGTACAGGGCCTGGGCGGCGGCGGGCTGATGATCATCTCGCAGGCGATCATCGCCGACCTCGTCCCGGCCCGGCGGCGCGCCCGCTACATGGCGCCGATCGGCGCGGTCTTCGGTCTCGCCTCGGTCGCGGGCCCGCTGCTCGGCGGCTGGTTCACCGACCACGCCGACTGGCGCTGGGCGTTCTGGATCAACCTGCCGCTCGGCGCGATCGCCCTCGGCGTGTGCGCCGTCGCCCTGAAGCTGCCCCGCAAGGCGCAGCGGCCGGTGATCGACTACGCCGGTATCGCCCTGATGTCCACCGCCGTGACCTGCACGGTCCTCTTCGCCAGCTGGGGCGGCACCGAGTACGGCTGGTCCGACCCGGTCATCCTCGGCCTCGCCGCCGGCGCCGTCGCCGCCTGGCTCGCGTTCTTCCTCGTCGAGGCACGCGTCCCGGAGCCGGTGCTCCCGCCGCGCATCTTCCGCAGCCGCATCTTCAACATCTCGACCCTGATCGGCATGATCGTGATCGGCGTCGGTATGTTCGCGATCGTCGGCTACATGCCGACGTATCTCCAGATGGTGTACGGCAAGAGCGCCACCGAGTCCGGTCTGCTGCTGCTCCCCATGGTGGTCGGCATCCTGGCGACGGCGATCCCCTCGGGCCAGTTCATCAGCAGGACCGGCCGCTACAAGGTGTGGCCCGTCGCCGGCACCGTCCTCGTCGGGCTGACGGCGGTGCTGATGTCGACGCTGGACACCAGCACCTCCATATACACGGTCTGCGGTTACTTCCTGCTGCTCGGCGCGGGCATCGGCATGATGATGCAGACCCTCGTCCTCGCGGTGCAGAACGACTTCCCCGGCTCGGACGTCGGTACGGCGACCTCGGCGAACAACTTCTTCCGGGAGATCGGCGCGACCCTGGGCACAGCCGGTGTGGGCGCGGTCTTCACCCACCGGCTGACGGACCAGCTGGCGGCGCGGGTCCCGGCGGGGGCCGCGCGGGAGGTGGGCCGCACGGACTCCCTGACGCCGGCCGCCGTGCACAGCCTGCCGCCGCAGCTGCGGGAGGCGGTCGTCCAGTCGTACCAGCACGCGCTGACGCCGGTCTTCCGCTACATGGTCCCGCTGTTCGCCGTCGGGCTGGTCCTGGCGGTGATCCTGCCGGAGAAGAGGCTGGCCGACGGGGAGGAGCCTTCGGTGAAGCCTTCGCCGGAGCCGGTGGTCGCGCGGTGAGGCGGCGGGGAGCGGGCCAGGCCGGGGCCGCGGCGCCGCCCACGCGAGCCGAGCCGCAACGCCCGCTCGGCCTGAGGCCGCGTCCGCCCGGCCTGCCCCCTAGGGCCTGTCCGGCGGATCTTGCTGGGGTCGCGGGCCCTGGCACGCGCATCTGCGGCGTTGTCGTCGGTTGCCGACGCTCCGCGTCGACGCCCTCCTCCGCCTTGCAGCTGCACGCACCAGACCCCGCTCGCGTGAGCTGGGCAGATACCGTCTATTTCCTCCAGCCTGATCCGCCGGACAGGCCCTAGACCACCGCCGGCAACGCGAAGCTCACCCCGGTCAGTTCCTCCGACAGCTCCCACAGCTGCCGCGCCGCCTCCGCGTCGGTCGCCCGCGCGGCGAGCCTCGTCAGCTTGGGGGCGCCGCGCAGCTCGCCGATGCCGTCCGGGCCGTAGAGCCCGCCGCCCCGCACCTCGGGCGCGGTGGCCGCGTACAGCTGGGGCAGGGCGCCCTGGTCCGGGGTCTGGGCGAGCGGCAGCAGGAGGCTGCCGAGGAGGAACTTGACGACGCCGGAGGTGGCGGCGGTCTGGAGGTTGGTGGAGGTGTAGCCGGGGTGCGCGAGCACGCTGCGGACGGGGCTGCCGGCGGCGGTGAGCCGGCGGTCGAGCTCCCAGCCGAACAAGGCGTTGGCCAGCTTGGACTGGTTGTAGTAACCCATGGGCGCGTAGCCGCGCGCGCCGGTGAGGTCGTCGAAGTGCAGCTTCGCCTGCCGGTGGTTGGCGGAGGTGACCGTCACGACCCGGGGGTCCTCGCCCTGCGCGAGCAGGTCGAGGAGGAGGCCGGTGAGGGCGAAGTGGCCGAGGTGGTTGGCGGCGAACTGGAGCTCCTGGCCCTGCGCGGTGAGCGTGCGGGGCGGTCCCATGACACCGGCGTTGTTGACGAGGACGTCGGGCCGTACGCCGTCGGCGCGCAGTTTCTCCGCGAAGGCGCGGACGGACTCCGGGACCGACAGGTCCAGCTCGCGCGCCTCTAACTCGGCGCCCGGCGCGGTGAGTTCGGCGATCGCGCGGCGGCCCTTCGCCTCGTCGCGCACGGCGAGGATCACCCGGGCGCCTTTGCGGACGAGTGCCCGGCAGGTCGCGAGGCCGAGTCCGCTGTTGGCCCCGGTGACGACGTACACCCGCCCGTCCTGGTCCGGTATCCGGTCGGCGGTCCAGTTCTTCTCACTCGTCATGCGGCTCACGATGCCCAAGGTGTCACCAAGTGTCAAGGCCGTCACCATGGAGCGAAAACGCCATGGGCGCCTACGATGGGAGGCATGACGTCCCGCCCCGCAGAGACCCTCGCCCAGCGCAAACGCCAGCTGGTCGCCGACGAGCTGACGCGGTCGGCGCTGACGCTGCTGGCCGGTGAGGGGTTCGACGCGGTCACGGTGGACCAGATCGCCGCCGCGGCCGGCGTGTCCAAGCGGACGTTCTTCCGCTACTTCGCGTCCAAGGAGGACGTCGTCGTCCAGTTCCTCGGCGGACTGGGCGCCTCGATGCGCGCGGAGCTGGCGGCCCGCCCCGCCGGGGAGAGCCCGTCGCAGGCGCTGCGGCACACCGTCTGGCGGTCCGTCGACACCTGCGCGGGACACACCGAACGCGCCCTGCCCGTCGTCCAGTTGATCCTGCGGACGCCCGCCCTGCTCGCCCGTTTCCTGGAGCGGCAGGAGCAGTGGGGCGACGCGCTGGCGGCCGAACTGGGCGCCCGGCTCGGCCTCGACCCGCGCACGGACCTGTACCCGGCCCTCGCGGCGGGGATGGCGCTCACGGCGTTCCGTACCGTGCTCCAGCGGTGGAGCGACAGCGACGGCGCCGAGGACCCGGCCGCGCTGACCGCCGCCGCGTTCGCCGTCCTGGCCCCGGCCCTCGACAACTGACGGCCCCTGAAAGGCCGTTCACCGTCAGGGCGACCCCTCACCGGATCCTACTTTCGGGTGGTTTGACCGCCACGTCGTCCGCCGACCGCCCCTGCGGGGACCGATGATCCGCTGCGGGCCGCACGCTGCGGCCCCGAAAGGACAGATACGGATATGGACACACCACGGCGTTCGATCCTGGGGGCGGCCATGGCGGCCCCGTTGCTGGCGCAGTTCACCGGGGCGCCGTCGGCCGCCGCCGCGGACGACTCGCTGGGCACGGTCTCCAACGGCTGGCTGGAGGTCCGCTGGACGGCGGAGGGGCAGGCGCTCCTCGACCGGTTCCAGGCGACCGTCGAGGCGGTGGCCCCGGCCCAGTTGCTGAAGGACGCCCAGGGCACGGGGGTGCGGTTCCCGCTGGCGACCGGGCAGGGCGACCCGTCGCTGCCGAACCCGCCGAAGGCCCACGGCAACGGGCGGCTGGACGGCGCCATTCAGGTCCGTACGCCCGAAGGGACCCTGAAAGTCGCGGAGTTGCAGGGGCTGCTCCAGGAGGGGGTGGCGTCGGGGACGTGCAAGGTCAACGGCGTCGACGTGGGCCACCGCGCGATGGCCCGGCCGAATCTGGACAAAGGCCTGCTCCAGGCCGAGAACGTGCCGCTGGGCAAGCCGATGAAACTCCGGGTCGCCGAGGTGCCGCTCCGGCCCTCGCAGGAGCTGGTGGACACGTTCGCCGGCACCTTCGGCGCGGACGCGAAGTTCACGACGGAGACGGTGCTGGCGCACGCGACCGCGGAGGGGGTGTACACGCCGCCGAAGAAGAAGTGAGCGGTTCTCAGGCGGGGTTGGTCCGCTGAAGCGGCGGAGCCTGGAGAGGCGGGGCCTGGAAGGGCGACTCTTGGTGAGCCGGCTCTTGGATCGGGAGCCGCCCGCCGAACCGGCGTTCACGGCTCCCGTACGCCGTGACGGCGCCGCGCAGCCGGGCCAGGTCGTACTCCGGCCAGGAGGCCGGATCGAAGACCAGCTCGGCGTAAGAGAGCTGCCAGGGAAGGAAGTTGCTGATCCGCTGCTCCCCGGAGGTGCGGATCAGCAGGTCCACGTCGGGGAGTTCGGGGACGTACAGATGGCGGGCGAGGTCGGCCGTCCGGATGTCCTCGGGCCGGATGGTCCCGGCCACCGCTTCGGCGGCCAACGCCCGTGCCGCGAAGGCGAGTTCCTCGCGGCCGCCGTAGTCGACGCAGAGGTTGAGCATGAGGCGGTCGTTGCCCGACGTCATGTTCTCCACGAGCGCGATCGAGGACGCCAGCGAGGCGTCGAGCCGGTCGCGCCGCCCGCACCAGCGCACCTGCACCCCGAGCCCGTGCAGCCACTGCACCCCCCAGGACAGCCCGTCGGCGAGGACGTCGAAGAGCGCGGCCGTCTCCTCCTTCGAGCGGTTCCAGTTCTCGGTGGAGAACGCGTACACGCTCAGGTGCCGGATCCCCAGCCGCAGCGCGGAGTTGACCAGCCGCATCGCCGCCCGCCACCCCGCGTAGTGCCCCTCGTACGCGGACACCCCGCGCGCCTGCGCCCAGCGCCGGTTGCCGTCCATGATGACGGCGACATGTCTGGGCGGGGCCCCCGGCACCGGCGGGCGGGGCCGGACGGCGCCGTCCAGGGTGAGCGGTTCGACGCCGTCCGCCAGCACCCGCGAACGCAGCAAAGCCGCCTCGTCGTAGTGCAGTTGGGCCCCGAGCAGCAGGGTGTGCAGGAACGGCCGGTACACCTCACCCACCGACCAGGTCGCGGGGACGGCCTCGTCCAACAGCTCTTTCCAGTGGGCGAGTTGGAGGTCGACGAACGCGTCGCGGGCCTGCGTCGCACCGCCGCCGGACAGCACCTCGCCGGCCGTCAGTCCGCAGCGCCGCAGATCCTCTCTGGGCCAGTAGAACCTCCCCTGCGCGAGGTCGGCCGGCAGGTCCTCGAACAGGTCGGCGGTCTTGCACGCCTCGAACAGCGCGGAGATCGGACGCAGTTCGCCGCGGGCCTGGAGCAGCGGGGCCCACAACTCGCCCACGGCACCGGTGATTCCGCGCAGAAAGCGCCGCTGGCCGGCGAGCGTCGCGAACTCCGGGGGCGCCGCGCAGTCGGCGGCGACGGCGTCCAAGTGCTCCTCGATCAAGGCCAGTTGGAGACCCCACCGGCAGACGGTGTCCACGAACGCCCGCCGCAGGGGATGTGCACTGCACCCCTCCCGCACCTCGGCGAGCGTGTCGCCCCGCCACCGCGCCAGCCGCTCCACCCGCCCGTCCGGCGGCCCTTCGTCGGCGATCCGGTCCGTCTCCACCGTCCACCCGTGGATCGCGTGCAGGAACGGCCGTACAGGTGTGGGCAGTACGTTGCTGGCCGCCCACAACGTCGGCAGTTTCCGCCGGACTTGGGCTTCGCACAACTCGTACGAGTCCCTGACCTCGGCCTCTTCATCCATCACGCGCCGACCTCCCCTTCGACGACCGCCACCGACGGCGGCCTCTCGGGACCCTTAACGACCTACCGACACGCCGATCACGCGCCGGGGCGGCCGTCATCCCTCAGCGCCTTTCCCCGCCTCCCTAAGGATCTCGATCCCTCTCCGATCGGTCTCCTCAGGCGTCCCGTTGAGGCGATGGACCAGTACCCACCGGCCGTCGTCCATCGCCCCCGCGAAGAGGGAGTCATGGCGTGTCGCCCCGTTGTGCCAGAGCAGCGGGCCGGCCGTCTGCCAGCTCGGGGCGGGGGTGCCGAGTCTGCGTTCCACCAGGAGCCGCACCAGCAGGTCGGCCGCCGCGCGCGGGGTGGCCCACAGGCCTCCGGCCGGGAGGATCGCGCCGTCCATCGTCCACGGCCTGCGGGGACGGCCGAACAGACCGGGCGCCGGCAGCCGCCGGGCGGGATCGGGGGCCGCGGTCACCTCGGTGACGTCCAAGGGGCGCAGGACGTGTTCGGCGACCAGTTCCTCGTACGTCGTCCCGGCCGCTGCGGTCAGTGCCGCTCCGAGCAGCGCGTAGCCGAGGTTGGAGTACTCCTCCTCGCCGGGCGGCCGGGTGGCGAGGGTGTCGAGCCGGGGCAGCAGCCTGTCCAGCGCGGGGCGGTCGAACGCGGCGTACGGGTCCCGCCGGGGCAGCCGGCCCGGGGGCAGCCGGGGGAGGCCGGAGGTGTGCCGCGCCAGGTGCAGGAGGGTGATGCCGGTGCCGGGCGCCGCGGGCAGCCACCGTTCGACGGGGTCGTCGAGGGCCAGCACGCCGCAAGCCGCCATACGGGTCAGGGCCGTGCCGGTGAGGACCTTGGTGAACGAACCGATCTGGACGAAGCGGTCGACGGCGTGACCGCCGCCGAGGAGCGGCGGGGCGGCGGAGCTCAGGGCGCAGGTGAGGACGGGGCGCACGGCGGGCATCACACGCCCCGCTGCGGCACCGCGCACGCCGGTGTGCCGCCGGGCAGACGGTGACGGTTGCCTGACACCCCGCGGTAGACCGCGCGGGCGCAGGCGCGGACGCCCGGGAGCCGGAGCACCGCCGCGAGCGTGCGCCAGACGGACGACGGCGAGGTCGCCACGTAACGCGCCAGCGCGTCCGCCCCGCCCGCCAGAACCGTGCCGCCGCACAGCAGCAGGACCTCGCGGTGCAGCCGCTCAAGGTACGGCGCCGTCACGTCGGCGGACAGGAACTGCCATGGCACCGCTTCGAGTTGGGGGGAGGCCAGGGCGCGGATGCGGTCCACGGCTGTCTGGCAGAAGCCGCAGTCGCCGTCGTAGGCGAGGACAGGAACTGGGCCGGTCATCGGTCCTCCGTCCAGCGCTGCAACAGGGCCTCGCGTTCGGCCGGGCGCAGGGGGCGCGACCGGGAGGAGCTCATCAGCCAGTCGGTGAGCTTGGCGGGAGACGCTTTCTGTCGGACGAAGTGTCCGAGAAGGAGTTGCGACAGCTCCGCCTCACGGACGGTGTACGCGGATGCGGCGGCCGAATGGACGGGGATCTCGAAGCTCACCCCGTCCGCGGTCTCCACTCGGACGGTCATCTCGGTCGGGCTCTGCGGGCCGAGGACGACTTCGAAGAACCTGAGGAACGACCGGCCCGTGGTGGTACTCGCGGGAATGCCCTCGACCGTCACCGCGGTGACATCCTGCCAGGGCCAGGAGCCGGCCTGCGGGCCGACTGCCGTGAGTCCGCCGACGTCGAGGCTGACAGCCGAGGGGGTCGTACTGGGCGGGGCACCCAGATAAACGGTCTCGGGGGTGATCCAGAAGAGGCCCGCCATGGCCCCACCCCACCGCCGGACAAAGGGGTGCTGCGCTGTCATCACGTCCTCTTCCCTGTGGTCGGGTCGCATTCTCTGTCAGGGGCGCGGGCACAGCGTCCTCTTTTGGCCAGAGGTCGCGGGCTGTGGTCGTCGGCCTGGGATGAAGGGGGCCGGCTCGGCCGTAAGGAGTGCGGCTCGGGTTCGGTACCGTAAGTGATGTTTTGCCAGGCGGCCACCCCGAAACGGAACCCTCCATGCTCGCGCGACGCGTCACCGACCTCCTCGAACCCCGGACCTGGATCGTCCTGAGCACCCTCGTCATCGGCTGGCACAGCGACCGCCTGGCCGGCGTCGCGTGGGGCGTCTTCGCCGCGCTGTTCTGCGCGGTCCTCCCGATGGTGTTCATCAAGCGGGGCGTACGGAAGGGCAAGTACACCGACCGCCACGTCGGCTCCCGCAAGCAGCGTTTCGTCGTGCTGCCGCTGATCCTGCTGTCCGTCGCCGCCGGCCTCGGCGTGATGGCCGCGGGCGGGGCGCCCCGGGAGACGGTCGCGCTGGTCGTCACCATGCTGGTGACTCTGATCGCCCTCATCGCGATCACTTTCGTCTGGAAGATCAGCGTCCATCAGGCGGTCTCCGCCGGCAGCGTCACCATGATCACGGTGGCGTACGGTCCGTGGGCACTCCTCGGCTTCGCCCTGGTCGCACTCGTGGGCTGGTCCCGCATCCGGCTGCGCGACCATACTCCGGCCCAGGTGGTTGCCGGGACCGTACTCGGCACGCTGCTGGCCGCCGCCGTGTTCATGCCGCTGCGCTGACCGGGAACTCAAGCCAGGGAAGTCCTCACACGGGACGCCACTCTCGGTCAAGGATCGCGTGGACCACTGAGTCCCGCCACCTCCCGGCTTTCAGTACGTGCTCCCGAATGACACCCGCCTCAACCATGCCGGCCATGGTCTTCGCGAAAGCCGCGTTGAGAGGAGACCGCGCTCCCCAGACGCGGTGGAGACCCAGGTCACCGAAACCGACGCCGAGCAGCAGCCGTACGGTCTCCACCCCGTACCCCATGCCCCACTTGTCCGGGCGCAGGGCAAGGCGGGCGCTGGAACGAGCGGCCGGGTGCATGTCCTCGGACGTTACCGGCCGGCCAAGAGGTCCCGTTGCCCGCGCCCAGAACCTCACCCCAGAAAACTCAGCCGAACCTGCCGGTCCGCGTTGTCCCTGTTCGTGTCCACCAGGCACACCGACTGCCAAGTCCCCAGCTCCAGCCGCCCCCCGATCACCGGCAGAGTCGCATGCGGAGGCACGATCGCCGGGAGGACGTGGTCTCGGCCGTGCCCCGGGGAGCCATGGCGGTGCTGCCAGCGGTCGTCGGCGGGGAGGAGGGTGCGGAGGGCCGCGAGGAGGTCGTCGTCGCTGCCCGCGCCGGTCTCGATGATCGCGACGCCCGCGGTGGCGTGCGGGACGAAGACGTTCAGGAGGCCGTCGCGCCCCTGGGTCACCTCGCGGAGGAACGCCTCACACTCCCGGGTGAGATCGACGACCCGCTCACGGGATCCGGAGGTGATGTGCAGGACACGGGTGCTGAAGGACATGCCCCCATTCTCCGACGACTCCCTGACGTCCCCGACACACCCCGACGCACCCCGGCCCGCCCCCTCCCGATACGACCTCCCCATACGACCTCCCGACGCAACGGCCCATCCCCCCCTCCCCGTACGACCTCCCCACGCGCCGGTCCGCCCCGATCTCCCCACCCCGTCCACTCCGCAAGACACCCATTGACCCACCCCCACCAACTAGCTACCTTCAGCGCCATGTTGCGTTCAGCCCTGCTCACCACGCGCGGTCACATCGACCTGCTGCGGGTGGCCTCCGCCGCGTGTCGCCGCGGCTGCTGACAACTTCGTACGCCCCACCCCGCACGTCCGCTTCCCCACGCACCGCCATGTCATGACCCACCTCTGACATGACGGCGCCCCGGCGCATCCCCCACCGCCCGTGGAGCCCACATGAGCATCAGCCATGCCCCACCCCCGCACACCCCACCCGAGTCTGACATATCCGCAATATCGGATGATCACGCCGAACCCGACCTCCAGGACCTCCAGCACCTCCACCCCCACACCTCCCCCCACCCCCGCATCCCCCGCTGGCTACGCCGCACCACCGGCCCCCTGCTCCTGCTCGCCCTATGGCAACTCCTCAGCACCACAGGCCTGTTGACAGCAGACACCCTCGCCTCACCGGAACGCATCGGACAGGTCGCCTGGGACCTGATCGCGGACGGCTCGCTGACGTCGGCAATGGGTACGTCGCTTCGGCGAGTAGCCCTAGGCCTGCTGTTCGGAACGCTCATCGGAACCGGACTCGCCCTGTTCTCAGGGCTGTTCAGGGTCGGCGAGGACCTGGTGGACGCGCCGGTGCAGATGCTGCGGACGGTGCCGTTCGTGGGCCTGATCCCGCTGTTCATCATCTGGTTCGGCATCGGCGAGACCCCGAAGGTCGCGATCATCACCCTCGGCGTGACGTTCCCGCTCTATCTGAACGTGTACGCGGGAATCCGGGGCGTCGACTCCCAACTCATCGAAGCGGGCGAGTCGTTGGGGCTGTCGCGGCGGGGACTGGTACGGCATGTCGTGCTGCCGGGAGCGCTGCCCGGCGCGCTGACGGGGCTGCGGTACTCGCTCGGCGTCTCCTGGCTGGCGCTGGTCTTCGCGGAGCAGGTCAACGCGGACTCGGGGATCGGGTTCCTGATGGTGCAGGCGCGGGACTTCCTGCGCACGGACGTCATCGTGGTCTGCCTCATCGTGTACGCCTTCCTCGGCCTGCTGGCCGACTTCGTCGTCCGTTCCCTCGAAAGGCTGCTGCTGCAATGGCGACCGACGTTCACCGGCCGGTGACCGCACAGGCGGTCCGCGTCGCGGGGCTGACCCGCTCCTTCGACGGCCGCGCCGTCCTCGACGACCTTCAACTCGACGTCCGTCCAGGGGAGTTCGTGGCTCTCCTGGGCCGCAGCGGCTGCGGCAAGTCGACCCTGCTGCGCATCCTCGCCGGGCTCGACCGCGACATCGAGGGGACCGTACTCGTACCGCGCCGCAAGGCCGTCGCGTTCCAGGCGCCCCGGCTGATGCCGTGGAAGAAGGTGTGGCGCAACGTCCTGCTGGGACTGCCCGGGAAGCCCGAACGGGCCGTCGCCGACAGGGCACTTGAGGAGGTCGGGCTCGGTCATCGCGCCGACGCCTGGCCCAAGACCCTCTCCGGCGGCGAGGCCCAACGTGCCTCTCTGGCACGGGCGTTGGTCCGTGAGCCCGATCTCCTGCTGCTGGACGAGCCGTTCGGCGCCCTCGACGCGCTCACCCGGATCAACGCCCAGCGTCTGGTAGGGGAGTTGTGGCGGCGGCGCGGCTGCGCGGTGCTGCTCGTCACGCATGACGTCGAGGAGGCCGTACTCCTCGCCGACCGGGTGCTGGTGATGGACGACGGTGTCATCGCGCACGAGCAGCACATCGGCCTCGACCGGCCGCGCGATGTCACCGACCCGAGGTTCGCGGAACTGCGCGCGCAGCTGCTCGCCCGGCTCGGCGTCGACGCCCACTGAATCCCCCACAACCGCCCCTCGGACAGGACCACTTGATGCGACGCCGCCGCGCCCTCACCGCCGCTCTCCTCCCTCTCGCCCTCCTCCTCACCGCCTGCGGCGGCGCCTCCTCCGCCGCCACCGGTACCGACGGCTCCGGGTCCCTCACGCTCAACGTCGGTGACCAGAAAGGGGGTTCGGAAGCGGTGCTGCGTGCCGCCGGGGAGTTGAAGGATCTCGGCTACCGGATCAAGTGGTCCACCTTCACCTCCGGCCCGCCGCTGCTGGAGGCCGTCAACGCGAAGGCCGTCGACATCGGCGCCGTCGGCAACACCCCGCCGGTCTTCGCGGCGGGCGCGGGCTCGAAGATCACGGTGGTGGCCGCGTGGCACGGCTCCTCCGAGGGGGAGGCCGTCCTCGTACCGAACGGCTCCAAGCTGACGAGGACGGCCGAGCTGAGGGGCAAGTCGATCGCCGTCGCCCAAGGTTCCTCCGCGCACTACCAGTTGATCGCCTCGCTGGAGGCCGCCGGGCTCGGCCCCGCCGACGTGCAGATCAAATATCTCCAACCGGCCGACGCGCTCGCGGCGTTCACCTCCGGCAAGGTCGACGCGTGGGCCGTCTGGGACCCGTACACCTCGCAGGTTCTGGAGGCCAGACAGGGGCGCGTCCTCACCACCGGTCAGGGTGTCGTCAACGGGCTCAGCTTCCAGGTCGCCGCCCCCAGCGCGCTCCAGGACACCAAAAAGGCCGCCGCGATCAAGGACTTCCTCGCCCGGCTGCGGCGCGCGCAGGACTGGGTGCACGGGCATCAGGCCGAGTGGGCGAAGGTCTGGGCGAAGGACACGGGGCTGCCGTACGACGTCGCGCTCGCCTCGGTGAAACGTACCCACTCCTCACGCGTCGCGGTCGCCGTCGATCAGCCGCTGATCGACTCCGAGCAGAAGATCGCCGATACGTTCACCGCGCTGAAGCTGATCCCGAAGAAGGTGGACTTCTCGGCGTTCGTGGATGAGCGGTTCAATGGGGGGTTGCCCGTTTCTACGACTCCTGCGCGGGGCTCGGGGGTCTGAAGCGGGGGCGGGTTCCTGGAGCGAGGCCGCCGAGGCGAGCCGGCTCCCCGTCACCCGGCTCCCCAGCCCGCGGAAGATCCCGGCCCCCTCCCCTGTTAGTAGAACCATGAACAACGCGCACGAGGTCGACGTGATCGTCATAGGCGCAGGTCAGGCCGGTCTGTCCAGCGCCTACCACCTGCGCCGCACCGGCCTCGTACCGGACCGCGACTTCGTCACCCTCGACCACTCCCCCGCCCCCGGCGGCGCCTGGCAGTTCCGGTGGCCGTCGCTGACGTACGGCAAGGTGCACGGGATGCACGCGCTGCCGGGCATGGAACTGACCGGCGCCGATCCCGCGCGGCCGTCGTCCGAGGTGATCGGCGCGTACTTCGCGCGCTACGAGGAGGCCTTCGACCTGCGGGTACGGCGTCCTGTGGACGTCCGCGCGGTCCGCGAGGGCGGGGGCGGGCGGCTGCTGGTCGAGACGTCGGCCGGTGACTGGTCGGCGCGGGCCCTGATCAGCGCGACCGGCACCTGGGACCGGCCGTTCTGGCCGCGCTACCCCGGGCAGGAGACGTTCCTGGGGCGGCAGTTGCACACCGCGCGGTATCCGGGGCCGGAAGCGTTCGCCGGGCAGCGGGTCGTCGTCGTGGGCGGGGGCGCCTCCGGCACCCAGCACCTCCTCGAACTCGCCCCGCACGCCGCCTCCACCACCTGGGTCACCCGCCGCCCGCCGGTCTTCCGCGAGGGGCCGTTCGGCGAGGAACAGGGGCGCGCGGCCGTCGCGCTGGTGGAGGAGCGGGTCCGTGCGGGGCTGCCGCCGAGGAGCGTGGTGTCGGTGACGGGGCTGCCCCTGAACGACGCGATCCGCGCGGGGCTCGCGAACGGGGTCCTCGACCGCCGGCCGATGTTCACCCGGCTCACCCCGACCGGCGTCGCCTGGTCCGACGGCGGCGAGGTGGCGGCGGACGTCATCCTCTGGGCCACCGGTTTCCGCCCCGCGACCGCCCACCTCACCCCGCTCGCCCTGCGCGAACCCGGCGGCGGCATCCGCCTCACCGGCACCCGCGCGACCAAGGACCCCCGCGTCCACCTGGTCGGCTACGGCCCGTCGGCCAGCACGATCGGCGCGAACCGGGCGGGGCGGGCGGCGGTACGGGAGATCGGGCGGCTGCTGGATTCGGGGGTGGGGGTGGCGGCCTGATGTGCGGGGGGGGCGGCTTGACGTCCCGGGCCGTACCCGACGGTCGCTCTACGTCTGGGCCGGCGCCGCTCTGTCGTACGTACGCCAAGGCGGCGCCCCCGAAAGGCGCCGCCTTCCCTGTCCTCAGCTCGCCTTGGGCTTCGGCTTCTGCTGCTGGAAGTGGTTGAACTCGGCCACATTCCGCTGATGTTCCTGATAGTTCGCGGTGAAGCGCGTGTCCCCGGGCTTGACGGTGACGAAGTAGAGCCAGTCGCCGGGGGTCGGGCTGATCGCGGCGCGCATCGCTTCCTCGCCGGGGTTGTCGATGGGGGTCGGCGGCAGACCCATGCGCTGGTACGAGTTGTAGGGGCTGTCGATCTTCGTGTCGGACTCCGAGGTGTTCAGCGTCGAGCGGTTCAGCGCGTAGTTGATGGTGGAGTCCATCTGGAGGGGCATCCCGCGCTCCAGGCGGTTGAAGACGACGCGGGCGACCTTCCCCATGTCCGCCTTGGTCGCGGCCTCGGCCTGGATGATGCTGGCGATGGTGACCGCCTGGTAGACGTTCATGGCGTTGCGCTGGGCGCCGGCCGCGACGGGGGCGCCGTTGAACTTCTTGTTGGCGGTCTCGACCATGAAGGTCAGCAGGGACTGCGGGGTGGTCTTGTCGGGCAAGGGGTACGTCGCCGGGAACAGATACCCCTCCGGGTTGCCCTCGGCGTCCCCCGGGAGCTTGAGGCCCACCTGGGGGAGCGTCTTCTTCGTCGTACCGGGCGGCAGCGCCAGCGCTTTGTCGACGGCGTCGTAGATCTGGCCGGAGCGCCAGCCCTCGGGGATGGTCAGCACCTTCGGCTTGGCCGGTTCGGCGGCCCGCTCGACGTGCAGCAGCGGTACCGCCACCGCGACACCGGCCGCGACGGCTCCGGTGGCGATGAGGACGATACGGCCGCGGCGCGTCAGTCGGATCGCGCTCCGGGGCGGAGTGTTCATCTGCATGCGGGGACGGTAACCCGCATATCACGACAAACCCGGCATATATTCATCTTGTCCGACCAAACCCCTCCGATCGGCGTCGCCAAAACCCCGGCTCACGACACCGCCGCCGCCACGTCCCTGCGCACCAGCCCCGCGTACTTCCCCTCCCGCGCGAGCAGTTCCTCATGGGTGCCCCGCTCCGCGATCCGCCCCTCGTCGAGGACGACGATCTGGTCGGCGCCCCGGACCGTGGACAGCCGGTGGGCGATCGTCAGCGTCGTGCGGTTCGCCGACAGCGCGTCGATCGCGTCCTGCACGGCCTGTTCGGTGCGGGTGTCCAGCGCGCTGGTCGCCTCGTCGAGGACGAGGACCGGCGGGTCGCGCAGGATCGTGCGCGCGATGGCGAGCCGCTGTTTCTCGCCGCCGGAGAAGCGGTGGCCGCGTTCGCCGACGACCGTGTCGTAACCGGCGGGCAGGGCGGCGATGTGGTCGTGGATCTGCGCCGCGCGGGTGGCCGCGTACAGCTCCTCGTCGGTCGCGTCGGGCTTGGCGAAGCGGAGGTTCTCGGCGACCGTCGCGTGGAAGAGGTACGTCTCCTGGGAGACGACGCCGACCGCGCGGGCGAGGGTGTCGAAGTCGAGGTCGCGGACGTCGACCCCGTCGAGCGTGACCCGGCCGCCCGTCACGTCGTAGAGCCGGGGCACGAGATGGCCGAGCGTGGACTTGCCCGCGCCGGTCGGGCCCACGACGGCGAGGCTGCGGCCGGCCGGGACGGTGACGTCGATGCCGTCGAGGACGGGGCGGCCCTCCGCGTCGTAGCGGAACTCGACGTCCTCGAAGCGGAGTTCGCCCTTGATGTGGTCCAGGTGGACGGGGTCGGCGCGTTCGGTGATGTCGACGGGGAGGTCCAGGTACTCGAAGATGCGCTGGAAGAGCGCGAGGGAGGTCTGGATCTGGACGCCGGTCGACAGCAGGCCGACGGCCGGGCGGAAGAGGCCCTGCTGGAGGGAGACGAAGGCGACGATCGTACCGATCGAGACGTCGGGGCCGCCGAACTGGAGGGCGAGGCCGGCCGCCCAGTAGATGACGGCGGGCATCGCCGACATGACGATGCCGATCACGGCCATCCGCCAGCGGCCCGCCATGTTGGAGCGGACCTCCAGGTCGACCAGCCGCTCGGACTCGTCGGCGAACGCGCCGGTCAGGGAGTCGGCCCGGCCCATCGTGCGCCCCAGCAGGATGCCGCTGACCGACAGGGACTCCGTCACCGTCGCGGACATGGCGGCCATCTGCTTCTGCCGCTCGGTGGTGATCTTCTTGCGCTCGTTGCCGACGCGGCGGCTGATCCAGACGAAGAGCGGCAGCAGGAGCAGCGAGACGAGCGTGAGCCGCCAGTCGAGGGCGACCATGGCGATGACCGTGGCGACCACGCTGGTGAAGTTGGAGACCAGGGAGGTCGCGGTCGACGTGACCGTGGCCTGCATGCCCCCGATGTCGTTCGCTATCCGGGACTGGACCTCTCCCGTGCGCGTGCGCGTGAAGAACGCCAGGGACATCCGCTGGAGGCGGCCGTAGACGGCGGTGCGCAGATCGTGCATGACGCGCTGGCCGACCGTCGTGGAGATCAGGGTCTGGAGGACGCCGAAGACGCCGCCGAGGACGGCGCTGACGATCATGCCGAGCGCGAGGAGGCTCAGCAGACCCGTACGCCCCTGGGGGATCGCTACATCGAGCGTCTCCTTCAGCAGGAACGGCGTGGCCACCGAGACCAGGGAGGCGGCGCCGACGAGGAGGCCGACGACGGCGAGCCGGCCGCGGTAGGGGCGGAAGAGGGCGAGGATGCGGCGGACCTGGTGCGGCTGCTGTTCGGCGTCGACCGACGGGGTCCAGGTCTGTTTCTCTCGGTCGGGGTGCATGGGCTCCTTCGAGGGGCTCGGCTTTCAGGACGTGGTTCATTGTTACCTATACTCACAATGAACCGCATCCTGTTATTGTTCCCGCATGGTCACCCCCGATTCCGACAGCTTGCTCGCCGAACAGCTGCTGCGGTTCACGCGCCGTGTGCACCGCATCCAGAAACGGCACATCGAGCGGCGCGGACTCGACGTCACCCCGGCCCAGTCCCGGCTGCTGCGCTCCCTCTCGCACTGCCAGTCCCCGCCCCGCATGGCCGACCTCGCCGTCCGCCTCGAAGTCGTCCCCCGCGCGATCACCACCCTCGTCGACGGCCTCGAAGCGGCCGGAAAAGTCCGCCGCGTGCCCGATCCCGCCAACCGGCGGGTGATCCGGATCGAGATGACCGACGACGGCCGCAAGGCGCTGCGCGAGCTGCGGGAGGCACGGCGGTCGGCGGCGGAGGAGATCCTGGCCCCGCTGCGGGGGGATCAGCGGGAGGCGTTGGGGGCGCTGCTGGAGACGCTGATCGACGGGACGCCTTGGGCGGGGCCGCACTGCTGAATCGACTCTGCGCGGGCCGCGAATCGACTCTGCGCGGGCCGCGAGCGGACGAAAAAGGCCGCGGCCACCGGCTCCGGGGTTCGGGAGCGGTGGCCGCGGCCTGCCGTGTCGTGGGGCTTAGCTGCGTCAACCCACCTCGGGGGCAGGCTCCTTGACGAGGTCGGGCGTGCGCGGGGCGGGGACTTCGGCGTTCTTTCCGGGAGCCGCGGGAACTTCCTTGTCCTCCTCGTCCGTTACGTCACTGAGGTCGCCGTCCAGCACCCGCTTGGCCCGCTCGATGTCCAGTGCCCCTTCCCAGCGGGACACGGCGAAGACGGCGACGCAGTTGCCGAGCAGGTTGGTGACGACGCGCATCGAGTCCATGATGCGGTCGACGCCGAGGAGGAGGGCGACGGCTCCGGCCGGGATGGCGCCCAGGGAGGAGGCGGTGGCGGAGAGGGCGAGGAAGGCTGATCCGGGGATGCCGGCCATGCCCTTGCTGGTGAGCATGAGGACGAGGACGACGGTGATCTGCTGGCCGAGGCTGAGGTCGACGCCGACGGCCTGGGCGATGAAGAGGGTGCCGATGGAGAGGTAGAGGGAGGCGCCGTCGAGGTTGAAGGAGTAGCCGGTGGGCAGGACGAGGCCGACGGCGTCGTCGCGGGCGCCCGCCTTGCGCAGCTTCTGCATGACGCGCGGCATGACGGACTCGGTGGACGCGGTGCCGAGCGCGAGCAGCATCTCCTCGCGGATGTAGCGCAGGAACTTCCACAGGCTGAGCCCGGTCACGAGCCGCAGCGCGACGGCGAGCAGCGCGACGAACAGGGCCGCCGCCGCGTAGCACAGCGCGATCAGCTTGCCGTAGGTCTCGATCACGCCGAGGCCGTAGTTGCCGATGAGGACGGCCATCGCGCCGAAGACGGCGAGCGGGGCGAGCCGCATGACGAAGCCGACGATCGCGAAGATGATCTCCTGGGCCTGCTCGATGGCCGGCAGCACCTGCGGCACCTTGGTGTGCCCGAGGTGCAGCAGCGCGGCGCCGACGAGGCAGGCCAGGATGAGGACCTGGAGCAGGGAGTTCTCGGCGAAGGCGCCGATGAACGAGGTGGGCAGGGCGTTCAGCACGAACTCGGTGGTCGAGGGGAGCGACCCGCCGTTCGTCTTCGCGTCCACGGCCGCCGTGTTCAGCGTCGAGGGGTCGACGTGCATGCCGGAGCCGGGCTGGACGAGGTTGGCGGCGAGCAGGCCGACGATCAGCGCGAAGGTGCTGGCGACCTCGAACCAGATCAGCGCCTTGAGCCCGATCCGGCCGAACGCCTTGAGGTCACCGGCCTTGGCGATACCGACGACGACCACGCAGAAGACGAGCGGGGAGATGATCGTCTTGATCAGCCGGACGAACCCGTCGCCGAGCGGCTGGAGGTCCGAGGCGAATCCCGGCCACAGCTTCCCGACGGCGATGCCGAGCACCAGCGCGACGGCGACCTGGGTGAAGAGTGACGTACGCAGCGTGCGTGCGACGCGTCGCGGCAGGGACGGGGAGGAGGGTGGCACGGGCACTCCTGGGAGGGACGGTGTAGCTCGCCGAAGCCGGACGAGACTTCTGCGATACGGAAAGCGGCTTCCGTGCGGAACACTTTGGAGTGCCCGGCGCTCACTGTGAAGACCTGCGTGTTGCCGATCTGTAAATCACCCTGTGAGTGATGGATCACACACCGGACGGTTTAACAGCGGCTACGGTCCTCCACGAGTACGCCCTGAACGGCCGTCAGAGCGCGGTCTTAGCAGCCGCCCGAGCCGGTGATCCGGTACCGCTCGCTCGTCGTCGCCACGGCGCGCCGCTGGTCACGCGGCACACCGACCGTGTAACTCGCGTCTCCCGTATAGGTGTCGTCGGTCCGCGACCACCCGTGCGGCGCCCCGCTGCTCTCGGCGCGGTCACCGAGGGTCAGCACCGTCCGCAGCCGGCCGTCCGCCCCCAGCGTGATCTCCCCGTCCATCGTGTACGTCCGGCGAACCTGCGCCGCGCGGCCGTTGACAGTGACCGTCTGGTCGTCCGTCCACCGCGCGCCGAGTCCGTCGGTGTTCTCGCCATCGGTCCAGCGGTGCGCGGAGGTGTGGGCGAGGGTCCGGGTGACGGTGGTGACGACGCGGCCGTGCGAGGTGTCGACGTACCCGCCGGCCGTCAGCGCGTGCCCCGCCTCGGTGTCCACCCGGTACTCGCTTCCGGGCGTGTACGTCGAGGAGTTGACCGGCGTCGTCTCCTTGTGGGTGAACAGCTTGCCCGTGACCTGCTGCTTCTTCGCGTCCTGCCAGAGCAGCACGTTGACGGG
This sequence comes from Streptomyces sp. AMJ-169, assembly GCF_055597585.1. Classification (NCBI taxonomy): domain Bacteria; kingdom Bacillati; phylum Actinomycetota; class Actinomycetes; order Kitasatosporales; family Streptomycetaceae; genus Streptomyces; species Streptomyces sp. AMJ-169. Next base: position 199,866 of record NZ_JBVLTJ010000009.1, on the reverse strand, counting down.
CACGCTCCATCCGCTCTGCCCGGCGGGGACGCCCACCACACCGACCTCGATCCGGTGCGGGCGGCCGTCGTTGAGCACCGCGGCGAACGGGGTCAGGTCGTACTCGATCGGCCTGACGTCGAAGGCGCGGGGCCCGGGGACGACGTACCAGAGGAAGGGGTTGGACCAGCCTCCGGTCCATACGTGCGGGAACGGGGTCGCGATCCCGGCGAGTTCACCGTCCACCTTGATCTGCACCTCGCGGTAGGGCCCGTCGTCTGCCTGGCAGGAGTACGGCGCCCGCGGCGGGACCGAGAGGTACCAGAACTCCTCGCAGCCGCCGCCCGATCCGGTCGCGTAGACCTCGGCCAGGACGCGCTCGGTGTTGCGGGGCACGGTGAGGGTGTGGTCGGCGGCGAGCGCGCGGACCTGGTCGGGGACCTCCTTGTCGGGGCTCGGGTACGGGGACGCGGGGGCCTCGGCCGGAGCAGCGCCCTTGAGTGCCGCTCCCGCCGCCTTGTAGAACGTCAGCGTGACCTTGACGTCCAGGACGCCCGTGTACGTGTCGTCGACGACATTGGCGATCAGCATCTCGACGTCCTGCGGGCGGCGCAGGGTGTCGGAGTAGCGGGTGACGTCCTTCTCTACGGACCACTCGATGCCGTCGGGCGACGGCTCCGGCGTGGACGTGCGCAAGACCTCGATCCCGCCGACGCGCAGATAGCCGAGGCGGTCGTACTGGCGGCCCTTGACCTTGCCGTCGAGGCGCAGGACGACCTTGCTCCAGCGCTCGCCGCAGCCGGCGGGCGGGGCGTAGCTGCCCTCGTACGGGGTGAAGTCGCGGAACTGGGCCTCGGCGAGCGTCACTTCGCAGGACGGGCCGGCGGGTCTGGGGACCGGAGGGGCCGCGGTGATCGGGTCGTGCCAGTCGGTGCCGAACTCGGCCGGGACATCGGCGGTTCGAGCGACAGGGTCGGCTGCCCGGGCGAGCGGGGCGGTCACCAACAGGGCCACTGTGGTGAGCATGGACATGATGAGCCGTCTGGTCATGCCCGTGTTCTAGGGGAGTCTCCCCCACCCCGCAACGGTGCGGTTCACGCCTTCAGTTCGGCCCGGTCCCCCATGACCACCACCGGGTGGTCGGCCGGGTCCAGGGTCCGCAGCAGGTAGGCCATGCCCTCCTCCGAGAGGCTGACGCAGGCCGACGTACCGCTGCCGTGGTCCATGTGGAGCCAGATGCCGCCCCCCTTCTTCTGCCCCTGCGGGCGGGTCGGGTCGCTGGGCGAGGTGCCCTTGACGCGGTTGTAGTCGATGGCGATGACGTAATCGAAGTCGTGCCGGTAAGGCTTCGCCCACCAGCTCGGCGTCTCGAAGGCGCTCGACTGCGTGTACGGCAGTTTCGAGCCGGGGTTCTTCAGCGCGCCTCCCGCGTCCGTGAGCGTGAACACGCCCACCGGGCTGCGGCCGTCGTCCTCCTGATGATCCGGGGTCCACCCCTTTCTCGCGTTGTGCGCCGGCCAGGAGCTGAGCTTGTGCCACGTGTCGCCCTGCTTGTTGTAGAGAACGACCGTCGCGTCCGGGGAGTTCCGCCCGTCGCCATAAACCGCGACGACTTGTGTCGAGTTCCCCGGGATGCCGCTGCGCAGCCGCTCTCCGACGCCCGGGATCGTGGTCGGGTCCTGGGCCGCGGCCAGGGTGTGGCGGGGCGCCGCGTCGTCCGTCCCCGCGCCCGAACCGCCGCACCCGGCAAGGGTGATGAGGGCCAGTCCGCTCGCCGCCGTCCGTATCGCGTTTCCTCGCATGCGCCCCATCGTCGCAAACCCGCTCCGCGCCGTGGAAAACCGGTTGAGTTCGCCCCGGCCGAACAGCGAACCTGACACGGTTTGCGGCCACCGCCGAGCCCTCTTCCCCCCCGCCCCGAAGCCACTGCTCCGACCACAAGTCACTGGGACGTCATGCAGATCCAAGACCTTCCGTACGCCGACCCAGGTGTGCCGGACACCCGCTCGGGGCCCCGCTTCCTGTGGTGGCTCGGCCGGATGCAACTGGGCGGGCAGCTCAAGGCCCTCGGCTGGGGGCTGCTGCACTTCGTCAGCGTCTCCGCGCAGCCGTTCTTCGTCGGGTACGCCGTCCAGGCCGTCGTCGACCGCTCCGGCGGCCGGCTCGCGCTCGCGGGCGCGCTGATGCTGCTGTGCGGGATCGCGATGGCGGTCGGCGACACGTTTCTGCACCGGGCCGCTGTCACCAACTGGATCACCGCCGCCGCGCGGATCCAGCAGTTGCTGGCCCGCAAGGCGGCGCGGCTGGGGTCGCTGCTGACGCGGCGGGTGGCGGCCGGTGAAGTGGTCGCGGTGTCGACGGGCGACGTCGAGAAGATCGGGTGGTTCGTGGAGGGTGTGTCCCGGTTCACCGCCGCCGCGCTCTCCGTCGTCGTGGTCTGCGTGGGCCTGCTCGTCTACCAGCCCGCGCTCGGCGTCGTCGTCGCCGTCGGGCTGCCCGTGCTGGCGGTGGCCGTGCTGCCGCTGCTGCCCCGGGCGACGCGGCGGGCCGACGTCCAGCGGGAGAAGGCGGGGCGGGCGACCGAGCTGGCGTCCGACACCGTCGCCGGGCTGCGGGTGCTGCGCGGGATCGGCGGCGAGGACCTGTTCCTGGACCGCTACCGCGAGGCCTCCCAGGAGGTGCGGCACGCGGCCGTGCGCAGCGCCCGGATGTGGGCCCTGATCAGCGCGGTGCAGGTGCTGCTGCCGGGGCTGCTGCTCGTCGCGGTCGTCTGGTACGGCGTGCGTCTCGCGCAGGAGGGGCGGGTCACCGTGGGTGAACTCGTCACTGTCTACAGCTCTGTCGTGATCCTTGCTTATCCGCTGCGGCATTTCGAGGAGATCGCCATGGCGTACTCCTTCTCCCGGCCGTCGGCCACGCGGGCGGCCCGGGTGCTCGGGCTCGACCGGGAGGAACCGGCGGGCGGCGTCGGGGAGTTGCCTTCCGGTGAGCTGCGCGATCCTGTGACCGGGCTTGTCGTGCCGGCCGGGTCGCTGACGGCTGTGGTGTGCGGGGATCCGGACGCGGCGGGGCGGTTGGCGGAGCGGCTCGGGGGGCATGCGGAGGCTTCGGCGGCCGGGGCGACTGAGGTGTCCGCTTCAACTGAGACTCCAGCTCCGGCTCCCGCCCCCGCCTCCGTCTCCGTAGAGCTGGGCGGCGTAGCACTGGACTCGCTGCCGCTGGAGGCCGCGCGGACCGTCGTCCTCGTGCAGGACAAGGACCCCGTGCTGATGTCCGGGCCCTTGCGGTCGCTGCTCGATGTGCCGTCCTCGGGGGCCGTCGACGCGGAGGCCGCGCTGGCCGCCGCGCAGTGCGGGGACGTCCTGGACGCGCTGGTCCAGGGCTCGCCGGACGCCCGCGATCCGCTGGACGCGCATCTCACCGAGCGCGGCCGTTCCCTCTCCGGCGGCCAGCGGCAACGGCTCGCCCTCGCGCGCTCGCTGCTGGCGGACCCGGAGGTGCTGGTCCTGGACGAGCCGACGTCGGCGGTCGACTCGCACACCGAGGCGCGCGTCGCGAAGGGCGTAAAGGAGGTGCGCAAGGGGCGCACGACGGTCGTCCTCACCTCCTCGCCCTTGCTGCTGGACCTCGCCGACCAGGTCGTCTTCCTGCACGAGGGGACGGTCGCGGCGGTGGGCACGCACCGGGAGCTGCTGCGGGCCGAGGGGCGGTACCGCGCGGTGGTGACGCGGGAGCCGGACGCCGTACCGGACCAGGCGCGGCGTTCGTCGTATGAACACGGAATTTCGGAACTGGAAGAGATCGAGGAGTCCGCATGATCGGCGTCGCGCCCCCGGAGTACGACCCGGCGGCACCGACGACGGCGAGCACCCTGCCCGTCGGCAGTGCCGCGACCGTCCGCGCGTACGTGCGCGAGCTGGTGCGCCGGCACCGGACGGCGTTCCTGCTGCTGGTGGGCGCCAACACCGTCGCCACGGTGGCCTCGATGGTCGGGCCCTGGCTGCTGGGCGACCTCGTGGAGCGGGTGTCGGACGGGGCCCGGGAGCTGCATCTCGGGCTCACCGTCGGGCTGTTCACGCTCGCCCTCGTCGTGCAGGCCGTGTTCGTGCAGCAGATGCGGCTGCGCGGGGCGATGCTCGGGGAGCGGATGCTGGCCGATCTGCGCGAGGACTTCCTCGTGCGGTCGGTGCGGCTGCCGCCGGGCGTGCTGGAGCGGGCCGGGACAGGGGATCTGCTGTCGCGGATCACCACCGACATCGACCGGCTGGCCAACGCCATGCGCGAGGCCGTGCCGGAGCTGGTCATCGGGGTGCTGTGGTCGGGGCTGCTGCTCGGCGGCCTGGTCGTGGCGGCGCCCCCGCTCGCGCCGGCCGTGCTGATCGCCGTTCCGCTGCTGGTCGTGGGCTGGCGCTGGTACTTCAAGCGGGCGCCGTCGGGCTACCGCGCGGAGGCCGCCGGGTACGCCGCAGTGGCCGCCGCGCTCGCCGAGACCGTGGACGCCGGGCGGACCGTCGAGGCGCACCGGCTCGGGGAGCGGCGGGTGGCGCTGTCGGAGCTGCGGATCGTGCAGTGGACGCGGTGGGAGCGGTACACGCTGTGGCTGCGGTCGGTGCTGTTCCCGGTGATCAACGGCGTGCATCTGACCGTGCTGACGTCGGTGCTGATGCTGGGCGGGGCCTTCGTCCTCCAAGGGTGGATCGGGGTCGGGCAGTTGACGACCGGGGCACTGCTCGCGCAGATGCTGGTCGATCCGGTGAATCTGATTCTCCGTTGGTACGACGAGCTCCAGGTGGCGCAGGTGTCGCTGGCGCGGCTGGTCGGGGTGCGGGAGATCGAGCCGGAGGCCGGGGAGGCGGGGCTCGTGCCCGAGGGGCGTGAGGTGCTCGCCGAGTCGGTGCGCTTCGGGTACCGGGAGGGCGTCGACGTGCTGCGCGAGGTGTCGCTGTCGGTGCCGCCCGGGACCCGGCTGGCGCTGGTCGGGCCTTCGGGGGCGGGCAAGTCGACGCTGGGGCGGCTGCTGGCGGGGATCTACGCGCCGGGGGCGGGCCGGGTGACGCTCGGGGCGGCCGAGCTGTCCCGGATGACCGCGGAGCGGGTGCGGGCGCATGTCGCGCTCGTCAACCAGGAGCATCACGTCTTCGTGGGGTCGCTGCGCGACAATCTGCGGCTGGCCAGGACCGATGCCGGGGACGCCGAGCTGTGGGCGGCGCTCGGGGCGGTCGACGCGGACGGCTGGGCGCGCGCTCTCGACGCCGGTCTGGACACCGAGGTCGGCTCCGGCGCGCTCGCCCTGACCCCGGCGCAGGCCCAGCAGATCGCGCTGGCCCGGCTGGTCCTGGCCGACCCGCACACCCTGGTCCTCGACGAGGCGACCTCGCTGCTCGATCCGCGCGCGGCCCGGCATCTCGAACGGTCCCTGGGGCGGGTGCTGGACGGCCGTACGGTGATCGCGATCGCCCACCGGCTGCACACCGCGCACGACGCGGACGTCATCGCCGTGGTGGAGAACGGGCGGATCAGCGAGCTGGGGAGCCATGCGGAGCTGGTGGCGGCGGGCGGGGCGTACGCCGGGCTGTGGCAGTCCTGGCACGGGTGAGGGGCGGGGCCGGCGGGGGGCCTCGGCGCACTCTGGCGTTGCGCCCGGGCGGGGTGGGGTGGAACGTTGGAGAGCGGCAGCCCTGCGCGGGCGATGCGGTGTCCGCCGTGGCCGGAGGGGGGCCGTCCTCAGTTCCTGGAGGTGTCCGTGACCAGCGCCGACGGATGGGCAGACGACGTCTACCAGCCCGACGGATCCGAGATCCGGGAGGACTCTGGGCTGCTCGACGCCGAGGACACGCTGGACCAGGACGGGGTCGGTGATCCGCTCGACCGCGGCTGGTCCCCTCCGGAGCGGCCCTGGGCCGTGGAGCACACCGGCGTGACGGCCGCGGAGGCCCGGCGCGGCGAGAGCCTCGACCAGCGGCTGGCGGAGGAGGTCCCGGACGTCGCCGGCTACGACGGGGACGGTCTCGGCGACTGCGACGGCACCGACGGGGAACTCCTCGACGAGGAGGTGGGCGCCGCCCGCTCCGGCCGGCTCGTCGCACCCGACGAGGGGGTGCACGAGGACGAGGAGAGCGGTCTGATCGCCACCGACGTCGGTATCGACGGGGCCGCGGCTTCCGCGGAGGAGGCCGCGATGCACATCGTCGACGAGGACGCGCTGTCGGGGTGAGCGGGCGGCTGCCGCGCGGGGTGCGGTGTCGTACGGGTTGCCCTTGGCGCTCTTGTCGTCCCTCTTGTCGCCCCTCTTGTCGCCCTTGTTGTCGTCCTTGTTGTCGCTATCCGAGGAGCCCTCATGCAGCAGGACAAGCAGCCTGACTACCACCCGGTCGTCTTCCGGGACCGCGCGGCCGGGTACGCGTTTCTCACGCGGTCGACCGCGACCAGTGACCGGACCATCGAGTGGGACGACGGGGAGACCTACCCGGTCGTGGACGTGGAGATCTCCTCGCAGAGCCATCCCTTCTACACCGGTCAGGCGCGCACGGTCGACACGGAGGGGCGGGTGGCCCGCTTCGAGCGGCAGTACGGGGAGGGTGGCTGAGGGAAGCCGGCCCGTCAGATGTAGTTGAGGGCCGCCGCTCCGCCGATGCCGCCGAGCACCATGAACACCGGCATCAGGACCTTCAGCTCGATCCAGCTGCCGGCCCGGAAGCGCATGCCCTTGGGCGGGCCGACGGGGTACCAGCGCTTGCGGCCGATCGGTATGGGCCACAGGACCGGGCAGCCGGAGACGGTCAGCGCGTCCCCGAGGTCGTGCACCAGCGCGCCGAGGATGATCGGCAGGCCCAGCCACAGGTACTCCTGGCCGGGCTCGGTGAACAGCCAGCCCGCGCCGTTGCCCGGCTCGTCGAGTATGCCGGCGAGGATCCAGGCGCTGGTCGCGGCCAGCAGCCACACCAGTATGTCGCTGCTGGAGCCGCGCGCCGCCCGCCACAGGAGACCTTCGATCGCGAGCACCATGTGCACGAAGAGGATCGCGAGGACCGCCCACCGCCCGCCGGTGATCGCCAGCGCCGAGGTGCCGCCGCCTATCAGGACCGCCCACAGCCAGGTGTGCGTCAGGGTGCGGTGGCCGCCGTTGCGCCGGGGGTCGCCGGGCTTCCTGGTCGCCTTGTAGACGGCGTAGGAGAGTTTGTCGACGATCTCGCAGAGCCAGCGCGAGACGGGTCCGAAGGCGCGCGAGATGGTGGCGGCCTTGTGGTCGAGGTCGGGGGCGAGGGCCGCGCCGGCGCAGATCAGCGCGCCGACCAGGACGACCGGCCAGGGCATCGGACGTCCGGCCGCCGCCGCGGCGGCTCCCACGCCGAGCCATGCCGCGGCGCCCGACAGTGAGTGTGCTGGTCCCATCATGGCCGTCGCCCGTCCCGTTTCTCTTGTGTTGCCGCCCAGTTGACCGGGTGCCCTGACACTCCGTCGGCGACACAGCGTAGCGGTCTTGATCTTCGGGCGGGCAGCCGATTCCCCTCCGGACGGCGCGGGCAGGCAAGATGGGGGTGTGAGCCTCATCGATCAGCTGCCGCCGTCCGCCGACCCCGACGCCCTGTACGAAGCCTTCGAGTCCTGGGCGCGGGAGCGCGGTCTCACGCTCTACCCCCATCAGGAGGAGGCGCTGATCGAGGTGGTCTCCGGCGCCAACGTGATCGTGTCGACGCCCACCGGGTCCGGCAAGAGCATGATCGCGGCGGGCGCCCACTTCGCGGCGCTGGCCCGCGACGAGGTGACTTTCTACACGGCGCCGATCAAGGCGCTGGTGTCGGAGAAGTTCTTCGAGCTGTGCAAGCTGTTCGGCACGGAGAACGTCGGGATGCTGACCGGCGACGCCTCGGTCAACGCCGACGCGCCGGTGATCTGCTGCACCGCCGAGGTCCTCGCGTCGATCGCGCTGCGCGACGGCAAGGACGCCGACGTCGGCCAGGTCGTCATGGACGAGTTCCACTTCTACGCCGAGGGCGACCGCGGCTGGGCCTGGCAGATCCCGATCCTGGAGCTGCCGCAGGCGCAGTTCGTGCTGATGTCGGCGACCCTGGGTGACGTCTCCTTCTTCGAGAAGGACCTCGCCCGCCGCACGGGCCGGCCGACCGCGGTGGTCCGCTCGGCGAACCGGCCGGTGCCGCTGTCCTACGAGTACCGCTACACGCCGATGACGGAGACGCTCACCGATCTCCTCCAGGCCCGGCAGGCGCCGGTCTACATCGTGCACTTCACGCAGGCGCAGGCGGTGGAGCGGGCGCAGGCGCTGATGAGCATCAACATGTGCTCCAAGGAGGAGAAGGAGCAGATCGCCGATCTGATCGGCAACTTCCGCTTCACCACCAAGTTCGGCCGCAATCTGTCGCGTTACGTCCGGCACGGCATCGGGGTCCATCACGCGGGCATGCTGCCCAAGTACCGCCGCCTGGTGGAGAAGCTGGCCCAGGCCGGCCTGCTGAAGGTGATCTGCGGAACGGACACGCTGGGCGTCGGTGTCAACGTGCCGATCCGTACGGTGCTGTTCACGGCGCTGACCAAGTACGACGGCAACCGGGTCCGTACGCTGCGGGCGCGGGAGTTCCACCAGATCGCGGGCCGCGCGGGGCGGGCCGGCTTCGACACGGCCGGGTACGTCGTCGCGCAGGCGCCGGAGCACGTCATCGAGAACGAGAAAGCGCTTTCGAAGGCGGGGGACGATCCGAAGAAGCGGCGCAAGGTGGTCCGCAAGAAGGCGCCGGAAGGCTTCGTGGCCTGGACGGAGAACACCTTCGAGAAGCTGATCGAGTCGGATCCGGAGCCGTTGACGTCGCGTTTCCGGGTGACGCACACGATGCTGCTGTCGGTCATCGCCCGCCCCGGCAACGCGTTCGAGGCGATGCGGCATCTGCTGGAGGACAACCACGAGCCGCGCCGCCAGCAGCTGCGGCACATCCGGCGGGCGATCGCCATCTACCGTTCGCTGCTCGACGGCGGCATCGTCGAGAAGCTGGACGAGCCGGACGCCACCGGCCGCGTCGTCCGGCTCACGGTCGACCTCCAGCAGGACTTCGCGCTCAACCAGCCGCTGTCCACGTTCGCCCTGGCCGCCTTCGAACTCCTCGACCCCGAGTCGCCGTCGTACGCCCTCGACATGGTCTCCGTCGTCGAGTCCACCCTGGACGACCCGCGCCAGATCCTCGCCGCCCAGCAGAACAAGGCGCGCGGCGAGGCGGTCGCCCTGATGAAGGCGGACGGCGTCGAGTACGAGGAGCGCATGGAGCGCCTCCAGGACATCACGTACCCCAAGCCGCTGGAGGAGCTGCTCTTCCACGCGTACGACACGTACCGCAAGAGCCACCCCTGGGTCGGCGACCATCCCCTGTCGCCGAAGTCCGTCATCCGTGACATGTACGAACGGGCCATGTCGTTCACGGAGCTGGTGTCCCATTACGAGCTGGCCCGCACCGAGGGCATCGTCCTGCGCTACCTGGCCAGCGCCTACAAGGCGCTCGACCACACCGTCCCCGACGATCTGAAGTCCGAGGACCTCCAGGACCTCATCGAATGGCTGGGCGAGATGGTCCGCCAGGTCGACTCCAGCCTCCTCGACGAGTGGGAGCAGCTCGCGAACCCCGCGGAGATGACGGCCGAGCAGGCCCAGGAGAAGGCCGACGAGGTCAAGCCGGTCACCCTCAACGCACGCGCCTTCCGCGTGCTGGTGCGCAACGCGATGTTCCGCCGGGTGGAGCTGGCCGCCCTCGACCACGTCGACGAACTGGGCGAGCTGGACGGCGAGTCCGGCTGGGACGCCGACGCGTGGGGCGAGGCGATGGACAAGTACTGGGACGAGTACGACGACCTGGGCACCGGCCCGAACGCGCGCGGCCCGAAGCTGCTCGTCATCCAGGAGGAGCCGCGCAGCAGGCTGTGGCGTGTGCGGCAGATCTTCGACGACCCCAACGGCGATCATGACTGGGGCGTCAGCGCGGAGGTCGACCTGGAGGCCTCCGACGCCGAGGGCCGCGCCGTCGTCCGCGTCACCGCCGTCGGACAGCTCTGAGCAGAGCCACCAGCACAGGAGAAGCACACCCATGACGAACCCCGCCGAGAGACTCGTCGATCTGCTCGACCTGGAGCAGATCGAGGTCAACATCTTCCGGGGCCGCAGCCCGCAGGAGTCCCTCCAGCGGGTCTTCGGCGGGCAGGTGGCCGGGCAGGCGCTGGTCGCGGCCGGCCGGACCACCGAGGGCGACCGGCCCGTGCACTCGCTGCACGCGTACTTCCTGCGCCCGGGACGGCCCGGGGTGCCGATCGTGTACCAGGTGGAACGGGTGCGCGACGGGCGGTCGTTCACGACGCGCCGGGTGACCGCGGTGCAGCAGGGCCGCACGATCTTCAATCTCACCGCCTCCTTTCACAAGCCTGAGGAAGGTCCTTTCGAGCACCAGCTGCCGCCGGCCCGGGCCGTCCCGGACCCGGAGTCGCTGCCGACGGTCGCGGAAGAGGTCCGTGAGCGGCTCGGCTCGCTGCCCGAGCAGTTCGAGCGGATGGCCCGCCGTCAGCCCTTCGACATCCGCTATGTCGACCGGCTGCGCTGGGACCCCGAGGAGATCAAGGCCGCCGAGCCGCGCAGCGCGGTGTGGATGCGGGCGGTCGGCCCCCTGGGGGACGATCCCCTCGTCCACACCTGCGCCCTGACCTACGCCAGCGACATGACCCTCCTGGACGCCGTCCGCCTCCCCGTCGAACCGCTGTGGGGGCCGCGGAACTTCGACATGGCGTCCCTGGACCACGCGATGTGGTTCCACCGTCCCTTCCGCGCGGACGAGTGGTTCCTGTACGACCAGGAGTCGCCGATCGCCACCGGTGGGCGGGGGCTGGCGCGGGGCCGTATCTACGACCTGCGCGGGCAGTTGCTGGTCTCCGTCGTCCAGGAGGGGCTGTTCCGGGCGCTGTAGCGCTTGTGCTGCCGGGGCGCCCGGAACGCCGTGACGTCTCCTCTCCGTGGGCTCAGCTCACCGTCGTCCGTGGGCTCAGCTCACTGTCGGCTCGGTCGCGCCGCGTCCGCCGCGCCGGAGCCAGGCCAGCAGGCCGTTGCGGGTTCGCCGGGGGGCCGGCACGGACGGCGGTTTGGGGGGCCGATGCGGAGTCGGTGCCTGGGGCGGTGTCGTCGGGGTGAGGGGCGGCCGGGGGCGCGGCGCGGCGGTGGCGGGTTCCGGGTCCTGCGGCAGGGGTTCGGGGCGCTGCGTCGGTTGCGGGGTGAGGCTGGCCGGCGGCTCCGGGGTGAAGCCGGTCGGCGGCTCCAGGGTGAGGCTGGTCGGCGGTTCCGGGAAGGGGGTCCGCCAGGGATCGTCCCAACTGCTTGCGGGCCTGGGTGCCTTGCGGTCGGCTCGGGCGTCGGCCAGGGCCTGGTTCAGGTCGGCGCGCAGCCAGGCGATCTCGTCGGGGTCGTCCGCCGTCATGATCCCCGTGGCGAGCTGGGCGGACGGTGAGCCCGGGGTGCCGGGGACGGGCGGGCCGGGGCGGAAGCGGTTGACGTAGGCGCGCTCGAAGGGGTCGGGGACGAGTTCGGCGACCTGGGCCGGGTCGAGGAGGGAGGCGAGGGCGCCGGCCCGCTCCCAGGGGTCCTCGGCCAGGCGGAGCAGGAAGCCGAGGTGGCGGCCCCGCCAGTTCTTGGCCCGCCGGTCGAGGCCCTCCGCGAGTTGCTTGCGCATCTGCTCGGAGAGGCGCCCGTCCAGGAGCGGCCTGCTGACGCTCTCGGCGGCGAACTGGCGCAGTTCCTCGGCGAGATAGAGCCAGACGACGGCCCGGTAGCGGTTGACGTAGAAGCGGACGGGGACGAGGAACCCGAGCCGCGCGAGGCGGGTGAAGCGGGCCCCGGACACGTGGAGGATCTCCGCGCCCTCCGCGGTGCCCACGGTGTGGATGCCGTTGAGGAGTGCCTGGGGGAAGTCGGGTTCGGTGCGCAGCCGCTCCAGCTCGGAGTAGGGGACTCGCCGGCCGCCGCCTCCCTCGTCGGGTACGGTCCGTACCCGGCCGAGATGGACGGCGAGGTCGAACTCGGCGCGTTTGACGCCGAGTTCGCGGGCGGCCCGGCTCGGTGCGCAGGACTGCTCGGATGTGGTGACGGGTGCGTTCATGGTCGGTCTCCCCGTGGTGGCTCGGGCTCCGCGCCGTTCGCGGTGGCCTCGGGAAAAACCGTAGCGATTTCGCAAGATCCCGCCGCAAGCCTGTGGATAACTCGCGACTTGTGGAAAACCGGCCCGATCGGGCGCCTGGAGCAGGCGGTTCAGGCGTCGCCGAGCGGGGTGCGCTCGGGTTGGCGCACGTCCATCGTCAGATGCTCGCCGACCCGGCTGACCAGCAGCGTCATCTCGTAAGCGACTTGGCCCATGTCGGCCTCGGCGGCGGTCAGGACGCAGAGGCAGCTGCCGGTGCCGGCGGCGGTGACGAAGAGCAGGGCGTCGTCGAACTCGATCATGGTCTGGCGCACCCGGCCCGCGCCGAAGTGACGGCCGGAGCCCTTGGCGAGGCTGTGCAGGCCGGAGGAGACGGCGGCGAGGTGTTCGGCGTCCTCGCGGCGCAGGCCCGTGCTGCTGCCGGCCACGAGTCCGTCGGTGGTCAGGACGAGCGCGTGCCGTATGTGTTCGACGCGCTCGGTCAGGTCGTCCAGCAGCCAGTCGAGTCCCTGGTTCTGCGCCATGCTCGGATCTCCCCGCGTTCCTTTCCCCGTTGGGCCCCGCCGGTGCGTGGACTTGCCCGCAAGCCTTCCCCAGGACCGGGGCCCGAGCAAGGAGGATGGCGGCATGGCGCACAAGATGACCGACGAGGAATGGCGGGCGTTCGTCTCCGACGGGACCCGCACCGGAAAGCTGTCGACCGTACGGGCCGACGGGAGCCCTCATGTGGCCCCGGTCTGGTTCGTGCTGGACGGCGACGACGTGGTGTTCAACACCGGGAAGGAGACGCTCAAGGGCCGCAATCTGGCGCGGGACGGCCGGGTCGCGCTGTGTGTGGACGACGACCGGCCGCCGTTCGCCTTCGTGGTGATCCAGGGCCGGGCGCGGCTCTCGGAGGACCTGGCCGAGCTCCGGCACTGGGCGGCCCGTATCGGCGCCCGGTACATGGGCGAGGAGCGCGCCGAGGAGTTCGGCGCGCGCAACGGTGTACCGGGCGAGCTGCTGGTGCGGATCGCCGTGGAGAAGGTGGTGGCGCAAGGGGACCTGACCGGCTGACCTGGCGTCGGCTGTGACGGGGTCTCAGCCGACGGAGTCGAGGAGCCGGGCGGTGTGCATGCGCCCGGCGTACTCGACGAGCCGGATGAGGACCTCCTTGCCGGAGTCGCGCTCGCGCGCGTCGCACAGGACGACGGGGGTGCCCGGGTCGAGGTCGAGGGCGCGGGTGACGTCGGGGACCGCGTGCGCGCGGGCGCCGGTGAAGCAGTTGACGGCGACGACGAACGGGATGTGCCGGTGCTCGAAGTAGTCGATGGCCGGGAAGCAGTCCTCCAGGCGGCGGGTGTCGGCGAGGACGACGGCGCCGAGCGCCCCTTGGGCGAGTTCGTCCCACAGGAACCAGAAGCGGTCCTGTCCGGGGGTGCCGAACAGGTAGAGGGACAGTCCCGCGCGGATGGTGATGCGGCCGAAGTCCATGGCGACGGTGGTGGTGACCTTCTGGTCGACGCCGTCGGTGTCGTCGACGGACTGTCCCACCTCGCTGAGCAGTTCCTCGGTGCGCAGCGGCCTGATCTCGCTGACCGCGCCCACCAGGGTGGTCTTGCCGACGCCGAAGCCGCCGGCGACCAGTATCTTCAGCGCCAGCGGGGCCGTCTCGCCACTGTCGTCGGGGTGTTCGAAGGCCATGGATCACTTCTCTCGGGAGTGCCGGCACGGGCCTGGGGGGAGGGTCAGCATCTTGGCGACCGGGGTGCGCTCGCGGGGCGTTCGACCGGTGTCGGCGCTTTGTGAGCGGTTGCTGTCCGTTCGGTGTCCGGAACGGTGCCTATACGCGTGGGGCGTGTTTCCGTGCGCGTCCGGTCGGTGTCGGTCGCCTTGGTGGCGGCCGGTTCGGTGGCGGTCGTTCATCTACAGGGCTCGCAGTCCTTCGATGACCTCGCGCAGAATCCGTTCGTCGGGCAGCCGGGCGGGCGGGACGGGGCGGCTGACGGTGACGTGGCCGCGTTCCAGGAGGTCGCCGAGGAGGACGCGGACGACGCCCACGGGGAGGTCGGCGCCGGCGGCGAGTTCGGCGACGGACTGGGTCTCCGTGCGGCACAGGGCGATCAGCGCGCGGTGTTCGGGCCCGAGCATGTGGTCGTCGGGCTCGGGCGCGCCCGGGTCGAGGGTGACCAGGGCGATCAGGTCGAAGCGGACCCCTATGGGCCCTGGTCTGGTGCGTCCGCCGGTCATCGCGTAGGGGCGCACGAGGGGCCCGGCGTCGGTGTCGTACCACTGGTGTTCGGTCATGGGTGGGCGCCTTCGCGGGTCAGCCGGCGGCGGGCCGGCGCGCGGTGGCGCGGGGCGCGGTGTAGAGGTGTTCGCCGACGCGTTTGACCAGGCGGGCCATCTCGTAGGCGACGAGGCCTATGTCGGCCGTGGCGGCGGTCAGGACGGCGAGGCAGGAGCCGTCGCCCGCGGCGGCGACGAAGAGGAAGCCGTCGTCCATCTCGACCATGGTCTGGCGGACGCCGCCGGCGCCGAAGTGGCGTCCGGCGCCCTTGGCGAGGCTGTGGAAGCCGGAGGCGACGGCGGCGAGGTGTTCGGCGTCCTCGCGGCCGAGGGCGGTGGAGGCGCCCACGGCGAGGCCGTCGTTGGACAGCACGACGGCGTGCCGCACCTCGCTGACGCGCATCACCAAGTCGTCCAGCAGCCAGTCGAGTTCGCCGGGCCGCTGGGTGGACCTCGGGCTCGGGTCCTGGATCATGCGGGGTCTCCTTCGTTGCTGTCGCGGTCCGGGGCGGCGCCGCGGGCCCAGCCGGCGCGGTAGGCGGACATGCGGTCCCGGACGAGTTCGGGGGTGCGCTGGTCGTCGTCGCGGGGGCTCGGCTCGGGTTGGTGCGGCTCCTGCGCGCGCGGGGCGCGCAGTTGGGGGGCGAGGCTGGCCTGGCGCACCCGGCGGGGCAGGTCGTCGTCCTGGGCGTCGTCCTCGGTGTCGTCCGGGGGGCGGTGTAGGCGCAAGGCGGTCACTCCCGGGGGTGGCGGGCCGTCGTCGGGTGCGGGGACGAGGGCGGGGCGGTCCGGGGCGGGCACGCGCGCGTGGGCGAGCGCGGGGGCCGGTTCCTGGGCGACGACGGGTCCGGGCGCGACGGAACGTTCCGGCGCCCCGCTGTCGAGGAGCGCGGTCGGCAGCAGGACGACGGCCGTGGTGCCCCCGTAGGGGGAGGCGACGAGGTGCACCTGGACGCCGAGGCGGGCGGCGAGGCGGCTGACGACGAACAGGCCGAGGCGGTCGCTGTCGAACAGGTCGAGGGCCTCGGAGTGGGCGATGCGCCGGTTGGCGGCGGCGAGGGTCTCCTTGCCCATGCCGAGGCCCCGGTCCTCGATCTCGACGGCGTAGCCGTTGCCCACGGGTTCGCCGGTGACCCGCACGCGCGTGTGCGGGGGCGAGAACTGGGCGGCGTTCTCCAGGAGTTCGGCGAGCAGGTGGGTGAGGTCGGCGACGGCGGAGCCGACGACGGCCGTCGCGGGGAGCCGGCGTACCTCCACGCGCGCGTAGTCCTCGACCTCGGAGACGGCCGCGCGGACGACGTCGGTGAGGGGGACCGGCATCCGCCAGGCCCTTCCGGGGGCGGCGCCGGAGAGGATGATCAGGCTCTCCGCGTGGCGGCGCATGCGGGTGGTGAGGTGGTCGAGGCGGAAGAGGTCGCTCAGCTCGCCGGGGTCGTCGGAGCGGCGTTCCATGCTGTCCAGGAGGCTCAGCTGGCGGTGGACGAGGACCTGGCTGCGGCGGGCGAGGTTGACGAAGACCCCGGAGATGCCGCCGGCGAGTTCGGCGCGCTCCACGGCGGCGCGCAGGGCGGCCCGGTGGACGCTGCCGAGGGCCTCGGCGACCTGTCCGGTCTCGTCCTCGGCGGGCGCTCCCGGCGGGGCCTGCGCGCGGATGTCGATCTCCTCGCCCGCGCGCAGTTTCCGCATGGCCTCGGGGAGTTCACGGCGGGCGATCGCCAGGGCGCGGTCGCGCAGTGCGACGAGTTCGACGACGAGGCCGCGGCCGATGCGCACGGAGATGACCAGGGAGGCGACGACGGCGAGGAAGCCGAACAGGACGGCGGCGCCGGCCGGGGTGAGCAGTCCCCTGGTGAACGGGTCGGCGCGGCGGGCGGCGTCGCGTCCGGCGTCCGTCTCGATGGCGCGCATCCCGGACTGCACGCGCGCGTGGGCGTCGTTCCAGTCGGCCTGTGGTGCGGCGGCCAGCGCGCGCGTGCCGGACTCGTTCGCGAGGACCCCGTTCTCCAGGGCGGTGAGGGCGGCGTAGGCGGTGTCCTCGGTGAGGGCGCGCCAGGCGCTCTGTTCGGGGCCGCGCAGGTCCGTCACGGCGGCTTCGGTGAGGGCGCGGCGGGTCTGGGCCGCGCCGCCGAACAGGCGCAGCCGTCCGGTGTCGAGGCGGCCCGCCACGCGTGCGCCCGCGAGGACGGCGTCCTCCTGGGCGAGGGCTTCTCCCGCGCGGGAGAACTCGAGCAGGACGCGCGCGTCGGAGCCGAGCCGGGCGTCCTGGATGCCGGAGAGCGCGCCGTCGACGGCGAAGGCGGCGGACACGGTCTGGGTGTAACGCCCGTACGCCTGCGCCCAGTCGGCGCTGCCGTCGAGCACGGAGGCGCGCAGGGTGCTCAGTTGTCCGGCGCCGGTGACGAAGGCGTCGAGGCGGCGGCCGACTTCGGCGGGGAGTTCCTGGGCGTCGGCGACGGTGCCGTGGTCGCCGAGGCGCAGCCGGGCGACCGCGCGGTCGGTGCCGCGGGCGAGTGCGTTCAGCTCGGTGTCGGGCACGGACGAGGGGGCGGTGGCGCGGCGGACGGCGGCGGTGCGTTCGGCCTGGAGGGCGGCGACGGCGTCGGCTATGGGGGTGCGGACCTCGGTGTCGACGCGTTGGAGCTGGCGCAGGCGGGCGACGTCCTGGGCGGTGGTGACGGTGGCGTACGCCCAGAGGGCGAGCAGGGAGACGACGGGCACCATCAGCAGGCAGACGATCTTGGCGCGGACGGTGCGCGGGCCGAGGGAGCGGCGTCCCGCGCGCGGGGGTATCGCTTCGGCGGGGCCGTCCTGAGGGTCGCTCG
Organism: Streptomyces sp. AMJ-169; assembly: GCF_055597585.1. Lineage (NCBI taxonomy): Bacteria > Bacillati > Actinomycetota > Actinomycetes > Kitasatosporales > Streptomycetaceae > Streptomyces > Streptomyces sp. AMJ-169. The sequence continues at coordinate 182,624 of NZ_JBVLTJ010000009.1, read as the reverse complement.
GGTCCTCGGCGGCGGGCGGTCCGGCGTGGGCGCGCCGGCCGCGTGCCGGGGACGGTGTCCCGGTGCCGTCGGAGGCGGTCCTCCGGGGTGTGCGCATGGGTTCCTCGCTGGGACGTGGGTTCACAAGGGGGTCACACAGGGCGGGGCAGGTCGGCCGCGGGTTCGGCGGTCGGCCGCGCGGCTGCCCCGCGCCGGCCGTCCGCGGGCGAGAGGGCGACGAACGCGGAGGTCAGGAAGAGGTAGGACCCGAGGCCGACGGCGAGGGGGAAGATGAACTGCATCGCCGTGGCCCCGGGCAGCGCCGCCGAGGACGGGGTGACCCGCACGCTCACCGCGAACATCCCGGTGTAGTGCATGCTGCTGACGGCCGCGCCCAGGACGAGGGAGGCGACGGCGACCGCGAGGGGCGTGGCGATGTTGAGCGCGGCCCACAGGGCGACGGTCGCCGCGGCGACCGCGATCACCACGGACAGCGCGACGAGCGGCGGGGCGTAGTGCACGGTGCCGTGCAGGCGGACGGCGGCCATGCCGAGGTAGTGCATGCTCGCGACGCCGAGTCCGGTGGTGAGCCCGCCGATCAGCAACGCGCGCGTGCGGTCGCGTCCGTAACCGACGGCGAAGACGCCGACGCAGACGAAGGCCACGGCGACGAGGAGGCTGAGCACGGTCAGCGGCACGTCGTAGCGGATGTCGGTGCCGCTGACGGCGAAGCCGAGCATGGCCACGAAGTGCATGGTCCAGATGCCGGTGCCGATGGCGGAGGCGGCGGTGATCAGCCAGTTGCGGCGCGAACGTCCCGTGGCGCCGAGGGCGCGCACGGTGCAGCGCAGGCCGAGGGCGGCGCCGGTGCAGGCCATCGCGTACGACAGCACGGGGGTCAGCCAGCCGAAGGCGGCGTGGTCCAGGTGTCCCATGAGTCAGGGACGCTAGTGCGGGCGGGGGCGCCCCCAGCGAACGCGTTTCGGAAAGTGCCGCAACATGTCAGAGATATGCGCTCATCCGATCGCGGCACGTTCGAACGTGTGCGCCCTGAGGTCGTCCGTGTCGGTGAGGGATCATGCGACGTATGAGCGACGACCACACGAAAGTCCAGGAGTTCTTCACGGCGCGGGCGGCCGAATGGGACCGTCGCTTTCCCGACGACGGCCCGGCCTACGCGGCGGCGGTCGGCGCGCTCGGGCTGCGCCCAGGGGACCGGGTGCTGGACGCGGGCTGCGGCACGGGACGGGCCCTGACGGCGCTCAGGGCGGCCGTGGGGCCCTCGGGAGCGGTCCTGGGAGCCGATCTGACTCCGGCCATGCTCCAGGCCGCCGTACGGGCCGGGAGGGGCCTCGACGGGCGGCTGCTGCTCGCCGACGTGGCCGCGCTGCCGGTGCGGTCCGGGGTGCTCGACGCGGTGTTCGCCGCGGGCCTGATCGCGCACCTGCCCGAACCGGCCCGGGATCTGCGGGAGTTGGCGCGCGTGGTGCGGCCCGGGGGCAGGCTCGCGCTGTTCCATCCGGTCGGCCGCGCGGCGCTGGCGGCCCGTCAGGGGCGGCGGATCACACCGGACGACCTGCGCGCGGAGCCCAACCTGCGCCCGCTGCTGGCCGGTTCGGGCTGGCGCATGACGTCGTACGTCGACGAGGACAGCCGCTTCCTGGCGCTGGCGGTGCGGGAAGGCTGAGGGCGCGTGGGGCCGTTTCCCGCGCGAAGCCGCAGCTCCGGGTCGGCACGGGAGTCGTGACAAGGGGCTTCGCGGCCCACTAGGGTGCGCGTCCGTTGGACGAACCCGTGGGGAGGCTGGGATGGCCGAGGCGGACGAGGACCTTGTCGCCGCCGACGACGCGCTCTATGTGCTCACGGCGGTGCTGCTGACACCGGCGAAGTTCCCGAGCGTGCTGGGCGACGACTACCCGGAGGCCTGCGCCGCACTGGGCCTGGCCCCGGCGGCCGACGGCTACGGTCTTGTGCTCGGCCAGGACGGCACGGGCGCGCGGTGGACGGTGGTCGTCGACGACGTGTCCCTGGTGGCCGTCGCGATCGCCTCCTGGGACTGCGGGATGGAGTACGACCTGTCGCCGGACGACCGTACGGTCGTCGCCGCGCTGCCGGGCTGGCCCCTGTCGGTGGCCGTCGCGGCGCCCGGGGTGCCCGCGCCGCACGACCCGGGGCCCGAGGAGGCCGGGCAGCCCGCGCTGACCCCGCCGGACACCACGGTGTGGGGGCCGGCCCAACGGCGGCTGGGCGCGGACGAGATAGCCGTCCAGTGGACCCTGTGGCGCGATCAGCTGGACGACTCGTCGTTCGCGGCGCCGCGCGAGGCGGTGACGGCGACCACGACCGGCGCGGCGGGCGAGGCGGGCACGGGGGCCGCAGTCGGCGCTGCGGGCGGGTCCGGCGAGAGCGCCGCGCGCGGGGAGCCCGACCGGGTGCGGCGAGTGCTCGCCGAGGCCCGGGCCTATGTGGAGACACCTCCTCCGCTGGGGCGGGTGCGCTCGTCGTTCGCGCCGGGCGAGGCACGCACGCTGCGCGCGGACGGGCCCGGCTGGTCCCTCGTGGCCCGCACGGACGACATCGCCTTCGTCCTCGTCGACGACCGGCCCGGTGAGGTGCTGCCGGTCGGGCGGGGGCCGGAGCTTCCGGGGCTGCTGGAGGCGCTGGAGCGGATGGCTGTGCGGCCCAGCTGACGCGGGCGTCCGGCAGGGCAGCGCGGCCCGAGATGACGCAGACGTCCGGCTTGGCCGCCGCGCCGTCGCCCGGGGGCCGCGCGGGGCGGTCCGGCGGGCGGCGGCGCGCTCGGTCCTGGCGCCGTCAGCGGCCCAGCTCCTTACGGGTGACCCGGCGCAGCCTGCGCCGCTGGGACGGGTCCAGGGTGAGATAGGCGGCCGTCGGGACGCCTATCACGATCAGCAGCGCCGCCCACCAGGGCAGCCAGATCAGCAAGAGGAGTCCGACCGCCACCCCTCCTGCGGCGATCTTCGCGTTCCTCGACATGTGCGTCGCCTCCTTCACGGCCGCTTCCGGCCTCTGTCTGTCAAAACGCCTCCGAGCGGCCGGCAGTTCCGGTTCCCTACCCTGAGACGTCCCTGAGAAGCGACCCCGAGACGTCCCCGAGAACCCTTTCCGCGGCCCCCTTCCCATGCTGTACCCTCGGCGCCCGTCCCTCAGTAGTCAAATTTGAGGAGCAGGTCATCAGCGCCCAGAGGGTTCCCTCGTCACCGCCGCCACCGTCACCACTGCCCGACCTCCCCGAACCGGCCGGCTGCTGCGCCGTGTTCGTGCCCGGCGACCCGGCCCGCACCGGCACGGTCGCCTTCTGGCACCCCGACGGCACCACCCCACCCGCCCTGGACGCGGGGACGCCCGGGAGCCTCGGCGTCGTCCGCCCGGACGGCTCCGGTGTGGCCCTCGCGCGGGTGCCCGCCGTCTTCGTGCCGGTGCGGGCGGCGCTGCCGCTGCTCACCCGCGCGCGGGTCGCGCCCTCGGCCCACCCGGCGGCGGCCTTCTGGGGCGCCGCGACCCTGCTGGCGCTCCAGTTCGTCGCGCGCGGGCTGCTGCTGCCGGGCCTGTCCCCCGGCGACCACGACGCCTGGCGGGCCGGTCCGCTGACCCCTCAGGACGTGGAGCGGGTGCGTCTGCTCGCCGCCGCGATGCCTCCCGAGGCACACGCCGTACCGGTGGACGACGGCCCGCAGCCCCGGCTGCCGGCCCCCGAACGGCTGCTGCGGGCTTTCCTGGACGCGGTCGCCGACACCCTGCCGCGCTCCCCCGCCGCGCCCCTGGTGACCGGCGGACCCGCCTACGCGTCGCCGCTGCCGCAGCGCCTGCCGGGCCACCGCACGTGGGCCGCCGAGGTCGCGGCGGGGCACGACGCCGGGGTTCGGATCTCGCTGCGGATCGAGGTGTCAGGGCTCACGGCACGCCCCTTGGACGCGCCCGGCGTCACCCCCGCGCACCCGCCGCAGGACTCCGCGCCCCGCTTCCGCGCGGTACCGCAAGTGCACTCGATCGCCGACCCCGGACTCGTCGCGGACGCCACCGAGGTCTGGTCCGCCGAGGAGAGCACCGGGCAACTCACCCGGGAGTACGGCGGTTTCGGCCCCCGCGCGCGGATGGACGCCCTGCTGGCGCTGCGCCAGGCGGCGCATGCCTGGCCCGCGTTGACGCCGTTGCTGTCGGCGGCGGTGCCGGACTTCGTCGACCTGCTCGACGACGAGGTCGCGGAGCTGCTCGGCGCCGGGGCGCGGGCGCTGGCGGCGGCCGGCGTCGAGGTGCACTGGCCGAAGGAGCTGCCGCGCACGCTGACCACGCGCGCGGTGCTCGGCCCGCCGGACGGAGAGCCGTCCGCGCGGATGTCGCTGTCGGCGGACACCCCTGTGGCGCTCGGCTGGTCGTTCGCGCTCGGCGGCCATCAGCTGACCCCCGAGGAGCTGGACCGGCTCGCGGAGGCGAACCGGCCGATCGTGCGGCTGAACGGCGAGTGGGTCCTGCTCGACCCGGAGGAGGCGCGGGCGGCCCGGGCCCGGCAGGAGCTCAAGGTGGCCCCGATGGACGCCCTGGGCGCGGCTCTGACGGGCTCCGCGGAGGTCGGCGGGCAGTTGGTGGAGGTCCGGCCCACCGAGTGGCTGACGGGCCTTCGGGAGTGGCTGGTGCGGCCACCGGCGCGGGAGCCGGTGGCGCAGCCCGCCGCGCTCGCCGCGACGCTGCGGGACTACCAGCGGCGGGGCCTGGACTGGCTGGCGCGGACGACGTCGCTGGGGCTGGGCTGCTGTCTGGCCGACGACATGGGCCTCGGCAAGACCGTCACGCTCATCGCGCTGCACCTGCACCGCCAGGGCGACGCGGAGTCGGCGGGCCCGACGCTGGTGGTCTGCCCGACATCGCTGATGGGCAACTGGCAGCGGGAGATCGAACGCTTCGCGCCCGGCACGCGCGTGCGCCGCTTCCACGGCGCCCGCCGGGACCTGGACATGTTGGCGGACGGCGAGTTCGTCCTGACCACCTACGGCACGCTGCGCATGGACGCGCCCCGGCTCGCCGACGTGCCCTGGGGGCTGGTCGTCGCGGACGAGGCGCAGCACGTGAAGAACCCGTACGCGGCGACGGCCCGCGCGCTGCGCACCCTGACCGCCCGCGCGCGGGTGGCGCTCACCGGCACTCCGGTGGAGAACAACCTGTCGGAGCTGTGGGCGATCCTGGACTGGACGACGCCCGGGCTGCTGGGCCGGCTCGGCGCGTTCCGCAGGCGGTACGCGCGGGCGGTCGAGGGCGGCGCCGACCCGGCCGCCGCCGAGCGGCTGGCCCGCCTGGTGAGCCCCTTCCTGCTGCGCCGCCGCAAGTCCGACCCGGGCATCGCCCCGGAGCTGCCGCCCAAGACGGAGACCGACCACGCGGTGACGCTCACCCCGGAGCAGGCGGGCCTGTACGAGGCGGTGGTCCGGGAGGCGCTGGCGGGGATCTCCCGCGCGGACGACATGGCGCGGCGTGGTCTGGTGGTGAAGCTCCTGACGAACCTCAAGCAGATCTGCAACCACCCGGCCCAGTACCTCAAGGAGGAGCGGCCGGCGGTCGCCGGGCGGTCCGGGAAGCTGGAGCTGCTGGACGAGTTGCTCGGCGTCGCGCTCGCGGAAGGGGCGGGTGTGCTCGTCTTCACGCAGTACGTGCGCATGGCCAGGCTGATCGAGCGGCATCTGTCCGCGCGCGGGGTGCCGTCGCAGTTCCTGCACGGCGGGACGCCGGTCGGGGAACGCGAGGCGATGGTCGGCCGTTTCCAGGAGGGGAGTGTTCCGGTGTTCCTGCTCTCGCTGAAGGCGGCGGGTACGGGGCTGAACCTGACGCGCGCGGAGCATGTCGTGCACTACGACCGCTGGTGGAACCCGGCGGTCGAGGCGCAGGCCACCGACCGCGCGTACCGCATCGGCCAGACCCGCCCGGTGCAGGTGCACCGGCTGATCGCGGAGGGCACGGTCGAGGACCGCATCGCGCGGCTGCTCGACCGCAAGCGGGCGCTGGCGGACGCCGTGCTCGGCTCCGGCGAGGCGGCGTTCACGGAGCTGACGGACGCGGAGCTGGCCGAACTGGTGGAGCTGCGAGAGGGGACGCGATGAGCGAGGAGCTGACGTTCACGGTGACGCCGCCCGCGCGCGGGCAGGCGTTCGCGCGCACGTGGTGGGGCCGGGGCTGGGTGGCATCCCTGGAGGACGGTGCACTGGACGGCAAGCAGCTGCGCGCGGGACGGGCCCTCGCGCGCGGGGGCGCGATCGGTGCCGTGACCGTGCGGCCGGGGCGGGCGACGGCCGTCGTCCGGGGGCGGGACGGGGTGGCGCACCGGGCGGACGTGCTGGTGCCGGAGCTGGGGTCCGCGCAGTGGGAGCGGCTGTTGGGGCTGGCCGTGGAGCGGGCCGGGTACGTGGCGGCGCTGCTGGACCGTGAGATGCCGCCCGACCTGGTGGAGGACGCGGCGGGCGCGGGTGTCGATCTGCTGCCGGGGCTCGGGGAGCTGGAGGCGGAGTGCGACTGCGGGGCGTGGGACCACTGCGGGCACACGGCGGCGCTCTGCTACCAGCTGGCGCGGCTGCTCGACGCGGACCCGTTCGTGCTGCTGTTACTGCGCGGGCGGCCCGAACAGGCCCTGCTGGACGGCCTCCAGGCGCGCACCACCGCTCCCCCGGCCACGGCTGCGGCCCGGCCGGACGGGGTGGACGCCGCGCAGGCGTACGCGGCCGTGCCCGCCCCGCTGCCCGCCCTTCCGGACCTCCTGGCACCGCGGGGCTCCCGCCCTCTCTGGGCACCGGGAGCGGGCCTCCTGAGGGCGTCGATCCGGCCGCGCTGGAGCACCTGGCCGCGCGGGCGGCCGAGGAGGCGCTGCGGCTGCTGCGGGAAGCGCCGGACGCGGCAGGGGAGTTGGCGCTCGCCGAGGACGCGGTGCGGCTCGCGTGCGGCGACCCGTCGCCCGAGGTCGCGGCACGGCTCGCGGCGGGTTCGGGGCGCGGCCGGGAAGGGCTCGCGCTGGCCGTGCGCGCGTGGCGGCAGGGTGGTGCGCCGGCCCTGTCGGTGCTGGAGGACGAGTGGGCGGTGGAGGGCGAGGCGTCGGCCCGCGCGCGGGCGGCGCTGGACGCGGCCTGGGAGGACGGTGAGCGGCCGGCCCTGCGGGCGCGCGGCAACCGGTGGACGGCCGTAGGGGCGCCCGCCCAGATACGGCTGGACCGCGCGGGCCGCTGGTGGCCCTACCGCAAGGAGAGCGGCCGTTGGGTGCCCGCCGGGGAGCCCGCCCGCGATCCGGCGGCGGCGCTGACGGCCGCCGGGCAGGACGAGGAGGCGCTCTGAGAGACGCGCTCCTTCAGGACATCTCAGGGCGTCTCAAGGCAGCAGGCCGCTCGGCAACAGCGACTCCAGGCCGCTGGGGATCTCCGTAGGGAGCGTCGTGGGGAACCCTGAGGGCAGTTCGGTCGGCAGCGTCGAGGGGAGCTCGGTCGGCAGTCCGAAGGACGGCGCGGACGTGGCCGGCGTACTGGCGCCGGCGGGCTTCTTGTCGTCCGAGGAGCTGCCCCGGGTGGCGATCAGCACGATGACGGCGACCACGGCGGAGCCCACCAGGGCGGCCAGGACGACGAACAGAGGGCTGCGGCGCTTGCCGGGCGGGTGCGGTGGTACGGGCGGGATGGCCATGCCGCCCAGCGTCCCGCCGGGCCCGCCGTACGGGGAGCCCCGCGCGGGAGTTGGTACCGGGCCATGCCCAGGAGGGCACGATTCCGGGGCATTTCGCGCGCGGGACGCCGTACGAAATGTGCGGCGTCCCTCGGGAGGACGTATCTACGCGCGCGTGCCGTCGTGATCGGGCGGCACGCGCGCGGGGGATCAGCTGCGGGCGCCCAGGAGGTGGTCCATGGCGAGCTGGTCGAGGCGTTCGAAGGCCATGCCGCGGGCGGCGGCGGCCTCGGGGTCGAAGTCCTCGAAGGCCGCGCGGTCGGCGAGGAGGGCGTCCAGGCCGTCGGCGGCGGTGGGCTGGGCCAGTTCGTCGAGGCGGGAGGCGCGCAGGGCCTCCTGGACCTCCGGGTCGGCGCGGAAGGCGGTCGCGCGCTCCTTGAGGATCAGGTAGTTGCGCATGCAGCCGGCGGCCGACGCCCACACGCCGTCGAGGTCCTCGGTGCGCGGCGGCTTGAAGTCGAAGTGCTTCGGGCCCGCGTACCCGGCGCTCTCCAGCAGGTCGACCAGCCAGAACGCGGAGCGCAGGTCACCGGCGCCGAAGCGCAGGTCCTGGTCGTACTTGATGCCGGACTGGCCGTTGAGGTCGATGTGGAAGAGCTTGCCCGCCCACAGGGCCTGCGCGATGCCGTGCGGGAAGTTCAGGCCGGCCATCTGCTCGTGGCCCACCTCCGGGTTGACGCCGTACAGCTCGGGGCGCTCCAGGCGCTCGATGAACGCCAGGGCGTGGCCGACGGTCGGCAGGAGGATGTCACCGCGCGGCTCGTTCGGCTTGGGCTCGATGGCGAACTTCAGGGCGTAGCCCTGGGAGGTGACGTACTCGCCGAGGAGGTCGAAGGCCTCCTTCATGCGGTCCAGGGCGACGCGTACGTCCTTGGCGGCGCCGGACTCGGCGCCCTCGCGGCCACCCCAGGCGACGTAGGTCTCGGCGCCCAGCTCGGCGGCCAGGTCGATGTTGCGGATCGTCTTGCGCAGCGCGTAGCGGCGCACGTCACGGTCGTTCGCGGTGAACGCGCCGTCCTTGAAGACGGGGTGGGTGAAGAGGTTGGTGGTGGCCATCGGCACCTTCATGCCGGTCGTGTCGAGGGCCTCGCGGAAGCGCTTGATGTGGCCTTCGCGCTCGCTGTCGGAGGACCCGAAGGGGATCAGGTCGTCGTCGTGGAAGGTCACGCCGTGGGCGCCGAGCTCGGACAGGCGCTGCACGGTCTCGACCGGGTCGAGGGCCCGGCGGGTGGCGTCGCCGAAGGGGTCCCTTCCCTGCCAGCCGACGGTCCAAAGGCCGAAGGTGAACCTGTCCTCGGGGGTGGGCTGGTAGCTCATACCGCGGCTCCTTGTTGCGTACGACTATTTCGTCATGGCCGTTTACAAATTAGTATGCGGACGCAGCTCTGGGAAGACCGTTCGTTGACCGATCCCGCGCCGTCGCGGAATGTTGAGGAGAGCCCGATGTCAGCAGCCGAGGGTCCGCTCGTCGTCGGCGTGGACACATCCACCCAGTCCACCAAGGCGCTCGTCGTCGACGCGGCCACCGGCGAGGTCGTCGCGAGCGGCCAGGCCCCGCACACGGTGTCCTCGGGGGCCGGCCGGGAAAGTGACCCGCGCCAGTGGTGGGAGGCGCTCAGCGAGGCGCTCAGGCAGTGCGGTGACGTCGCCCGCGAGGCGGCGGCGGTGTCGATCGGCGGGCAGCAGCACGGCCTGGTGACCCTGGACGGGCACGGCGAGCCGGTGCGTCCGGCGCTCCTGTGGAACGACGTGCGTTCGGCCCCCCAGGCGCGCCGGCTGATCGAGGAGCTGGGCGGGGCGAAGTTCTGGGCGGAGCGCACCGGTTCCGTCCCGGCGGCCTCCTTCACGGTCACCAAGTGGGCATGGCTCGCGGAGAACGAGCCGGAGGCGCTGCGCGCCGTGAAGGCCGTACGGCTCCCCCACGACTACCTGACCGGGCGGCTGACCGGCGAGGGCACCACGGACCGCGGGGACGCCTCCGGGACGGGCTGGTGGGCCTCCGGGACGGAGGAGTACGACGCGGAGATCCTCGCGCGCGTGGGTCTCGACCCGGCGCTGCTCCCGCGCGTGGTGCGGCCCGGTGAGGTCGCGGGCACCGTACGGGACGGGCACGGGCTGCCGTTCGCCAAGGGCACCCTGGTCGCGGCCGGGACCGGTGACAACGCGGCGGCGGCGCTGGGGCTCGGGCTGCTGCCCGGGACGCCGGTGCTGAGCCTGGGCACCTCCGGGACGGTCTACGCGGTGTCGCGCCGCCGGCCCGCGGACCCGACCGGGACGGTGGCGGGGTTCGCCGACGCGCGCGGGGACTGGCTGCCCCTGGCGTGCACCCTGAACTGCACCCTCGCCGTCGACAAGGTCGCCGCCCTGCTGGGCCTGGACCGCGAGGCCGTCGAGCCGTCCGCCGACGTCACGCTCCTGCCCTACCTGGACGGCGAGCGCACCCCCAACCTGCCGCACGCCTCGGGCGTCCTGCACGGCCTGCGCCACGACACGACCGCCGGCCAGCTGCTCCAGGCCGCGTACGACGGCGCCGTGCACTCCCTGCTGGGCGCCCTGGACCTCGTCCTCGACGAGGACGCCGACCGCGCGGCCCCCCTCCTGCTGATCGGCGGCGGCGCCCGCGGCCGGGCCTGGCAGGAGACCGTGCGCAGGCTCTCCGGGCGGCCCGTGCAGGTCCCGGAGGCCAAGGAGCTGGTCGCGCTGGGCGCCGCCGCGCAGGCGGCCGGGCTGCTGACCGGCGAGGACCCGGCGGCCGTGGCCCGGCGGTGGAACACCGCGCGCGGGCCGGTGCTGGACGCGGTGGAGCGCGACGACGCGGCGCTCGCGCGGATCTCGGGGGTGCTGTCGGACGCCGGTGGACTGCTGGAGCGGGGGCGGTAGGGACGTCGGGCGGGACTTTGGTCAGGGGTCCCGCCCGCCGTCCGGCCCGAACCATCGACCAAGGGATGACGCCCGCATGACCGCACCGCCTCGTGACACCCGTCCCGCCGGTCCGGGGCGGGGGCTGCCCGACACCCAGCAGGGGATGCGGCGGCGGAACCTGGCACGGGTGATGCACGCCGTCCGCGCGGAGGGGCCCTTGTCGCGGGCGGCGGTGGCCGCGCGGATCGGGCTGACCCGCGCGGCCGTGTCGACGCTGGTGGACGAGCTGATCCGGGCCGGACTGCTGGAGGAGCTGGGCCCTGAGCGGCCCGGCCGTCCCGGACGGCCCGGGTCGGCGCTCGCGGTGAGCCGGCGCGGGCCCGCGGGGATCGGCGCGGAGATCGGTGTGGACCATCTGGCGGTCTGCGTGGTCGACCTGCGCGGTGAGGTACGCGCGCGGGCCGACCGCCAGGGCACGAACCGGGGCCGCTCCCCCGGGCCGGTCGTCGCGGACCTGGCCGAGCTGGTGCGGACCGTCGTCGCCCGGGCCGAGGACGAGGGGCTGTGGCCGGCCGGGCTCGCGGTGGCGGTGCCGGGTCTGGTGGCGCGCGACGGCCGTACGGTCGTCCGGGCACCCAACCTCGACTGGCACGACGTCGACCTGGGCGCCCTGCTCCCCAGGGAACCCGCGTGCGCGGTGGGCGACTACGTGGTGGACAACGAGGCCAACTTCGGGGCACTCGCGGAACTCTGGCTCGGGGCGGGGACGCCGCAGAACTTTCTGCACGTCTCGGCGGAGATCGGCATCGGCGGCGCGGTCGTCGTGGACGGCGGTCTGCTGCGCGGGACGCGCGGGTTCGCCGGGGAGCTGGGGCATGTGCCGGTCCATCCGGACGGGCCCGCGTGCGTGTGCGGCGGGCGCGGGTGCCTGGAGCAGTACGCCGGCGAGGAGGCGGTCCTGCGGGCAGCCGGGCTGGCGCCGGGCCAGGGCCGTGTGGGGCTGCTCGCGGGGCGGGCGGCCGACGGTGACGAGGAGGTGCGGCGGGCGCTGCGGGAGGCGGGGACGGCGTTCGGGATAGCGCTGACCGGGGCCGTCAATCTGCTGGATCCCGAGGGGGTCGTCCTCGGCGGGGCCCTCGCGGGGCTCGCGCCGTGGCTGCTGCCGTCGCTGGAGGGGGAGTTGGGGCGGCGTACGGCGGGGCCGGCGTGTCCGGTGTCGGTGTCGCGGCTGGGGCCGGAGGGGCCGTTGCTGGGTGCGGCGCATTCTGTGGTGCGGGGGGTGTTGGACGATCCGGTGGGGGCGGGGGTGAGGTGACCGGGGCGGTCGGACGGCGGAGCCGGCGCGGACCCGTCACATAGCGAGACGGCGGAACAGCCGACGACGTGGAAGCAGCCGGCCCCCCGAGAGCGGAAGTACTCGTTCGGGTGAGGAAGTTATCCACAACCCTCCGGTTGTCCACCGTTTCGCACCCGCTCCTCCGGCCGGGTCCGAAAGCGCCGTACGGTGAGATCACGCACCGGGCGAAGCAGCCGCGAGCGACCCGCCGCACCGCAACTGGTCCGCCCCCGCGTGTTTCTGTCCCTCCGTCAGGAAGGCCCTGCATGGACCGAGCACCTTCCCTCCCCGACCGGCGGCGCGTCCTCAAAGGCGCCGTGCTCGCCGCGATCCCCTACGTGCTGCTGCCCGGCGCGAAGGCCGGCGCCGAGACGCAGGCTCCCGACCATCCGACCGCGCTGTGGGCCCCCGCGAACGGCGCCAACTACACGGCCGCAGAACGCCCTTCGGACCATGTGATCGACCGTGTGGTCATCCACGTCACGCAGACCACGTTCGACAAGACGCTCACCATCTTCCAGAACCCGAGGAAAAAAGTCTCCGCGCACTATGTGGTCCGCTCCTCCGACGGCCGCGTGGCGCAGTGCGTCCGCGAGGCCGACATCGCCTGGCACGCGGGGAACTGGGAGTACAACACCCACAGCATCGGCATCGAGCACGAGGGCTGGGTGGACCGGCCCGCCTATTTCACCGACGCGCTGTACGAGCGGTCCGCCCAGCTCACGGCGGTGATCTGCGAGCGGTACGGCATCCCCCGCGACCGGACGCACATCATCGGGCACCACGAAGTGCCGGGCACCGACCACACCGATCCCGGGCGGCACTGGGACTGGCCGCGCTACATAAGGCTCGTCGCCCAGGCCTGAGGAGGCACCGGCTTCGGCCGGGAGACACCGGACAGCCGGACGAGCCGCGTCGAAACGGTTGTCGGAGCGCACACCCGGAGTGACGATGTCCGAAACCGCACGACCCCCGACGCCGGCTGAGCCGCACGGCGCCGCCCGACCCGACACCCCACCACCCACCGCCGCCCACACCGACCGGAGACCGTCCACACCCTTGCTCACCCCGACCCGCACTCACCACGTCTTAACTCACCCTGCCGGGAGGCCAAGTTGACCGATCCCTGGGTGGCTCTGGAGCCGGGGGCCGACCCTGCCGAGAGAGTGCGGGTGCTGCGGCGGGCGTACGCGGTGTTCACCGTGGCCGGGACCGTGCCGGGGCCGGTGCGGGCGGTGGTCGCGGACTCCTGGCGGCGGTCGGCGAGGGCCGGGGTGGGACCGGAGAGGACGGCGGACGTCGAACTGACGGACGCCGCGCTCGGGGCCTACCGCGCGGAGCACCCCCTCGCCCGCGTGATGCCCCTGTTCCGGGAGCTGATGGGGCCGTTCGCCGGGGAGCATCTGCTCGCGGTGTGCGACGCGAGCGGACGGCTGCTGTGGGTCGAGGGGGCCGCGGCGACCCGGCGGCAGGCGGAGCGGATGAACTTCGTGCCGGGGGCGCGCTGGGCGGAGAGCGCGGTGGGGACGAACGCGCCGGGTACGGCGATGGCGGTGGACCGGCCGGTGCAGGTGTTCGCGGCGGAGCACTTCACCCGGCGGGCCCAGCCGTGGACGTGCGCGGCGGCTCCCGTGCACGATCCGCGCACCGGGCGGGTGCTGGGCGCCGTCGACGTCACGGGCGGGGACGCGCTGGCGCATCCGCACAGCCTGGGGTTCGTGCAGGCGGTCGCGCGGGCGGCGGAGTCCCAGCTGGCGCTGCTCACACCGGGGCGGCCGGCCGGCGCCGCGCCCGAGCTGAGCGCGCTCGGACGGGACGAGGCCCAGTGGGTGAGCGGCGGCCGGCGGATCAGGCTGAGCCGACGGCACAGCGAGATCGTCGTCCTCCTGGCCTGCCATCCGGAGGGGCTGACCGGGGACGAGCTGATGTGCGCGCTGTACGAGGACGAGTCGGTCACCCCGGTCACGCTGCGCGCCGAACTCGCCCGGCTGCGGGGGGTGCTGGGCCCGGGGTCGCTGGCCTCACGGCCGTACCGGCTGGCCGTGCCGGTCGAGTCCGACCTGGCCGTCGTGGAGCGGCGGCTCGCGGCCGGGGCCGTCACGGCGGCGCTCGCGGCGTACGGCGGTCCGCTGCTGCCGGCCTCCCAGGCGCCGGCGGTGGCCCGGCTGCGGCAGCGGCTCGCGGACGGGCTGCGCGCGGCGCTCGTCGCGGGCCGTGATCCCGATCTGCTGGCCGACTGGGTGCACACGCCGTGGGGTGAGGACGACGTGGAGGCGTGGCAGGCGCTGGCGTCGGTGCGTCCGTCGGCGCCGGTCCGGGCCCGACTGGCGGCGCTGGAGTCGGAGCTGACGGCGCCGGGCGGCTGGATACGCCCCTGACCGGCCCGGCCCGGACGGGAAGACCGACCGCCGCCGGAAGAGACGGCTCCCGCACGAAGAGCCGGCCAGCCGAAGACCCCGTCCCCCCCTGGAGCCGCAGACCCGTCCCCGAGAAAGGAGCCGCCGGCCCCCTGCAACGTCCCTGCAACGTCCCTTTCCCTACCGTCCCCCACAGGGCCGCCCAACGGCGGGCGGCGCTGGTGAAGGAGGCATGGATGACCAGGTATGCCGCGCCCGGCTCGGAAGGCGCGATCGTCTCCTACCAGGGGCGCTACGACCACTTCATCGGCGGGGAGTACGTCCCGCCGGTCCGGGGGCAGTACTTCGAGAACCCGAGTCCGGTCAACGGGCAGCCGTTCACCGAGGTCGCCCGGGGCACCGCCGAGGACGTCGAGCTGGCGCTGGACGCGGCGCACGCGGCGGCGCCCGGGTGGGGGCGGACGTCGGCGACGGAGCGTTCGGACGTCCTGCTGAAGATCGCCGACCGGATGGAGGCGAACCTGGAGGCGCTGGCCGTCGCCGAGAGCTGGGAGAACGGCAAGCCGGTGCGCGAGACGCTGGCGGCGGACATCCCGCTGGCGATCGACCACTTCCGCTACTTCGCGGGAGCGGTCCGCGCGCAGGAAGGTTCGCTGAGCGAGGTCGACGAGGACACGGTCGCCTACCACTTCCATGAGCCGCTCGGCGTGGTCGCGCAGATCATCCCGTGGAACTTCCCGATCCTGATGGCCACGTGGAAACTCGCGCCGGCGCTCGCCGCGGGCAACACGGTCGTCATCAAGCCCGCCGAGCAGACCCCGGTCTCCCTCCACTACTGGATGAGCCTGGTCGCCGATCTGCTCCCGCCCGGCGTCGTGAACATCGTCAACGGCTTCGGCCCGGAGGCCGGCAAGCCGCTGGCGTCGAGCCCGCGCGTGGCGAAGGTCGCGTTCACCGGCGAGACCTCCACCGGCCGGCTGATCATGCAGTACGCGGCGGAGAACCTGAAGCCGGTGACGCTGGAGCTGGGCGGCAAGTCGCCTAACATCTTCTTCGACGACGTCTGGGACAAGGACGACGACCTGCGCGACAAGGCCCTTGAGGGGTTCACGATGTTCGCGCTGAACCAGGGCGAGGTCTGCACCTGCCCCTCGCGCGGCCTGATCCAGCGCGGCAACTACCCCGACTTCCTGGCCGCGGCCGTGGCCCGCACCGAACTCATCAAGCCCGGGCATCCCCTGGACACCGAGACGATGATCGGCGCCCAGGCCTCCAGCGACCAGTTGGAGAAGATCCTCTCCTACATAGACATCGGCCGCAAAGAGGGCGCGAAGATCCTCACCGGTGGTGAACGCGCCGAGTTCGACGGCGAGTTGAAGGGCGGCTACTACGTCCGCCCGACCGTCTTCGAGGGCAACAACGCGATGCGGATCTTCCAGGAGGAGATCTTCGGTCCGGTCGTCTCCGTCGCGGGTTTCGACGACTTCGACGACGCGATCAAAATCGCCAACGACACCTCGTACGGGCTCGGCGCCGGTGTGTGGACGCGTGACATCAACACCGCCTATCGCGCGGGCCGTGCCATTCAGGCCGGCCGGGTCTGGACCAACTGCTATCACGCGTATCCGGCGCATGCCGCGTTCGGCGGGTATAAGCAGTCCGGGATCGGGCGGGAGACGCACAAGATGATGCTGGAGCATTATCAGCAGACCAAGAATCTTCTCGTCTCGTACTCCCCGAAGAAGCTCGGTTTCTTCTAGAGCGGGCCGGTCGAGGCGGCGGGCGGCCAGGACACCGCCCGCCGCCTCATCGCCTGGGCATCGGGACTTCGCGGGAAAGGTGAGATTCGGCGCGTTGGAGCAGGGCGGGGATATCGCTCGCCCGGTGCTTCTCGGCCATGAAGGGTTGCCGCTCCTCACCCCACCCGCCTCGCCGCCCAAGCAGCCACATGTGTCCGCGACCGCAGCCCCAGCGTCGTACGGATGTTGCGCACATGCGTCTCCACCGTCCGCACCGACAGATGCAGCCGGGCCGCTATCTGGCGGTTCGTCAACCCCGCGGTCACCAAAGCGATCACGTCCCGTTCGCGTGGGCTGAGTGGGTCGACTCCCCTCGCGCCAGGGGACGTTCGGCCGTGCACCGCGTAGTCCACGGCCTCCTTCGGCGCCAGCTCCCGACCCGCGACGAGCGCTCCCTCGGCTCGGGCCTTGGGCAGTGCCCGGCGTGCCGTGTCGGTAGCCTCCTCGACTCGGGCCCGGAACCATGGCGGCAACGCCGAGGCGGCGGGGGCTCCTTGGGTCTCGGCGGTCGCGCACAGCCGTAGCCCGCGTTCGAAGCGGCCCTCGCGGACGGCGGCGACGGCCAGCCCCCACAGAGCCAGGCGGGCGGCGCCCGGGTGGTCGGCGGCGCCTAGGGCCTCGGTGAAGTGCGCCTCGGCGGCGGCCAGTTCGTCGCGTTCGAGGGCGAGGACACCGGCGGTGACGAGGGTGCGGCGCAGCGGGGACGGGCCGGCCTGTGCGCGCAGGATCGGCAGGGCCTCGTCGACCAGCCGCGCCGCCTCGGCCGTGTCGCCCGCCGGGAGGGCCTGCCAGGCGAGGAGGGTCAGGCAGTACGCGGTCTCGGCGGGCGCGCCGACGCGGGCGCAGATCTCCAGGCACTCCTGGAGGTCGGCCCGCGAGCCCGGGTCGCCGCGATGTGCCCGCGCGGCGCTCAGCGCCAGCAGGGCGCGGCCGGTGAGCGGATCGCTCCGGTGTGTCCGGCCGCGCTCCAACTCGACTGCTTCGGCGGCGAGTTGGAGTGCCTCGTCATGCTCGCCCGCGTCCACCGCGAGCCGCGCGGCGGCGCACAGTGCGAGGCTGCGGTCGGCGGCCCGGGGGTCGGTCCGCGCCAGCACGCCGGCCAGCAACTCCCGGGCGCGGCCCAGCGGTCGGCCGAGATCGAGGTCGACGACGGCCAGCGCGGCGGCGAGGAGCAGCAGACGCGGGTCGCGAGCGGCGTACGCGGGGCCGGCCGCTGAGGGCGCCAAGTCGGGGGTGGGCAGCGGAAGTTGAGGGCCGATGCCGCTCCGCGCCCGTTCCGACGCCGCACCGCTCCGCGCCCGCTCCGGCGCACTATCAGGCCGCGGCCGTTCCGAGCCGACACCGACACCGACACCAGCACCAGCACCAGGCCACCCCACGCCACCGCCGACCCCCCGCCGCTCAACACCACCCCCCTCCAACACCCACACCAAATTCTCCCGCTCCCCCACCAGCCTCCCCCGCACCCCCGCCGGCGTCAGCACCGTCTCCCGCAGCGGCGCCGCCACCCCGCTCAGCCAGTCCACGTACCGGTCCCGGACCGCCCCCTCCTCCCCCTCCCTCCGCAGCCGCTCCCGCCCGTACACCCGGATCGTCTCCAGCATCCGGAACCGTGCCGAACTCCCCCTGTCCGCACAGGGGTTGATGAGCGACTTGGCTTCCAGGCCGGCGAGCAGGCCGGGTACCGCGCCGGGCGGCACCCCCTTCGTCGCGGCGAGCGCGGCTGCCGCTTCGGGGCCGAACCCGCCGGGCAGCGCGGAGAGTGCGCGCAGCATGACCTGCTCCACCGGCGTGAGCAGGCCGTAGCTCCACTCGACCGCCGAACGCAGGCTCTGGTGACGCGGATCGGCGGTGCGCCAGCCGCAGGTCAGCAGGGAGAGCCGGTCGTCCAGCCGGGCGTGCACGGCGGCCGGCGGGAAGGCGCGGACGAGGCCCGCCGCGAGTTCCAGCGCGAGCGGCAGCCCGTCGAGTCCGGCGCAGAGCGCGGCGACGTGCGGGGCGTTCTCCTCGGTGAGCTCGAAATCGCTGGCCACCGCCCGTGCCCGGTCGGCGAAGAGGCGTACGGCGTCGGAGGCGAGGAGTGCGGTGAGCGTGCCGTCGGCGCCGGGGGCGGGGAGGGCGAGGCCGGGGACGGAGTAGACCGTCTCGCCGGGCAGCCGCAGGGGTTCACGGCTGGTGGCCAGTACGCGTAGGTAAGGGTGGTGCGGGAGCAGGGAGTTGAGGAGGTGGCCGCAGTCGTCGAGGAGGTGTTCGCAGTTGTCGAGGACCAACAGGAGGGGCTGGCCGGCGACTTGGAACCCACCAGCGGCGGCAAGCCTGTCAGCGACTTGAAACCCACCAGCGACGGCAAGCCCGTCCGCGATTTGAAACCCACCAGCGACGGCAAGCCCGTCCGCGATTTGAAACCCACCGGCTGCACCCAACCGGTCGGCGACTTGAAACCCACCAGCGCCGCCCCCGGCCGAACGCCGCGCCCCCGCTACGACACCCCTGGCCACCACCCCCTCTCCGACACCCCCGGCCACCACCCCACACACCGCCCCCTCGACCAACCGCCACACCTCCTCCCCCCTCCGCACCGCCCCCAACTCCACCAACCGCACCTCCCCCCGCCCACCCCGCCGCTCCGCCCCCGCCAGCTCCAGCGCGAGCCGCGTCTTGCCGACCCCCGCCGGGCCGGTCAGCGTCAGCAGCCGCGTCGTACGCGTCAGGCGCCGCAGCTCCACCAGTGCCTCGGCGCGGCCGATGAAGCTGTTCAGCGGGGACGGCAGTCCGGCCGGGGCCGCCGCGCTCAGTGGGTCGGTTTTCAGCCGCCGCCGGTAGGCGCGCTGCCGGCAGGCATTCGAGCAATATCGGGAAGACGCTTTTCTGGCCACCGCACCGCCCGCTCCGGGCTCCTTAATCCATTTACCGCACGCGTCACAGGAAGACAAGGGCGATTCAGCGTCAATCATCAAGGACCCTCTTCGGCAAGGTACTTCATACCGACCTCTCGCCTCGTATGCTGCACGGGAACCCTTGGTCAAGTCTTGCTGTCTTCTTGCAGTGGCCCACCGAAAAGCCGTCGACAATGAAGGCCGCGTGAACATGCTTTGTGCGCCGCCGGTCCCGCGCACGAAGAAAGGGAGAAACGGAGGGACGCCGGACCGTAATGGTTCAGGCGCTGAGCATTCATGGCGAAAAACGAAGCTGTAACAGGCCGAAAAGACCTAGGGTCCCCGTTCGCGATAGGGCTGCTCGGCCCCTTGACGGTCACCCGGGCGGGGGCCGCCGTCGACCTCGGTCCGCGGATGCGCCGGGTGCTGATGATCCGGCTGCTGCTGGAGGAGGGCCGTTCGGTGGCGATGGGCCGGCTGTGCGAGGACCTGTGGGACGGCCGCCCGCCGGCCGGCGCGGTCTCCTCGGTGCACGCGCACATCAGCCGGCTGCGCGCCGCCCTCGAACCGGACCGGCGCGGGCGCGAGCGCTCCCGCGTCCTGGTGAGCGACCCCGCCGGGTACGCGCTGCACCTGCCCGCCGGGGCGAGGGACAGCGTCCGTTTCGAGCAAGCCGTGGGCGAGGCGCGGAAGTTGCTCGACACGGGCCGGGCCGCGCGCGCCCGTGAGGAGACGGAGGCCGCGCTGTCCCTGTGGCGCGGCGCCCCGCTGACCGACGCCGACGACCGCGCGTTCGCGTTCGCGGAGCTCACCCGGCTCGGCGAAGTCCGCCTCGCCGCCCAGGAGATACGCGCGACGGCGATGGCCCGCTCCGGCGAACTCGAACAGGCCGTCATCGCGGCGGAGGAGCTGACCAGCGGCAACCCCCTGCGCGAGACGGCGTGGAGCCTGCTGATCCGCACGCTGTACCTGTCGGGCCGCACGGCGGAGGCGCTCCAGCGGTACGAGACCGTACGCCGGCTCCTCGCCGAGGACTTCGGCCTGGAACCGGGGCCCGCCCTGCGCGAGATCCAGCTGGCGGTGCTGCGCCACGACACGTCGGTGCTCTGCGCGGACACCCCACGCCCAAGCACCGACGCCCCACGGCCGAGCGCCGACCGGCCACACCCAAGCACCGGCACCCCACGCCCGGACACCAGAAACACCACGAACCCCGAAACCCCAGCCCCAGCACCCACCCCCAAACAACCAACCCCCGCCCAACTCCCCGCCGACCTCCCCACCTTCGCCGGCCGCCACACCGAACTCCACCACGCCCTGGCCCTGTTACCCACCCCCGGCACCAACTCCGCCTCCACCGTAGTGATCAGCGCCATCAACGGCATGGGCGGCGTAGGCAAGACCACCCTCGCCGTCCACTGGGCGCACCGAGTCGCCCACCGCTTCCCCGACGGCCAACTCTTCGTGAACTTAAGAGGCTTCGGCCCCGAGGACGCCGCGATGAGCCCCGCCGAAGCCGTCCGCGGCTTCCTCGACGCCCTCGGGGTCGCCCCGCAGCGCGTCCCCACCGGGCTCGACGCCCAGGCCGCCCTGTACCGCAGCCTCGTCGCGGACAAGCGGATGCTGATCGTCCTGGACAACGCGCGCGACGCCGAACAGGTCCGCCCGCTGCTGCCGGGCGCCCCGGACTGCCTCGTCGTCATCACCAGCCGCGACCAGCTGCGCGGCCTGATCGCGGCGAGCGGCGCGCACCCGCTCGCCCTCGGTCCGCTCAGCGCCGCCGAGGCCCGCGAGGCGCTCGCGCGGCGGCTCGGCGCCGGCCGGGTCGCGGCGGAGCCGGACGCCGTGGAGGAGATCATCACCCTGTGCGCGAAGCTGCCGCTGGCGCTCGCCGTGGTGTCCGCGCGGGCCGCCGCGCACCCGACGTTCAGCCTCGCGTCGCTCGCGTCGGTGCTGCGCCGCACGCACGGCAGCCTCGAAGGGTTCCGGGACGCCGACGCGTTCAGCGACGCGCGGACGGTGTTCTCGTGGTCGTACCGGGTGCTGACCTCGCCGTCGGCGCGGCTGTTCCGGCTGCTGGCGCTGCACCCGGGGCCCGATCTGTCGGAGCCGGCCGCCGCGAGCCTCGCAGGGCTACCGGTGCGTGAGATCCGGCCGCTGCTCAGGGAGTTGACGACGGCTCATCTGCTGACCGAGCACGAGCCGTTCCGCTACGTCCTGCACGACCTGCTGCGCGCCTACGCCGACGAACTCCTCGACGCCGGGGAGCGGCAGGCCGCGCGGCGCCGGATGCTCGACCACTATCTGCACTCCGCGCAGGCCGCCGCCCGCCTGATCGCCCCCCGCCAGCGGGCGGTCGACCCCGCCCCGGCCGGCGCGGGGGTGGTCCCGGAGGAGCCCGCCGACCACGCGCAGGCCATGGACTGGTACCGGGCCGAGCGCAAAGTGCTGACGGCCGTCGTCGCGCTGGCCGCCGAGACCGGCCACGCCGCCCACGCCTGGCAGCTGGCCTGGCTGCTGCATCCGTACTTCGAGCGCACCGGCCACTGGCACGACCAGGTCGCCGTCCAGCTCGCGGCGCTCGCCGCCGCCGAGCGCGGCGCGGACCGGGCCGGGCGGGCGAGGGCGCACGAGGGCCTGGGCGGCGCCTACGCCCAGCTCGGCCACCCCGACGCGCTCACCCACATCGACCGCGCCTACGAACTGCACGGCGAGCTGGGCGACACGTGCGCGCAGGCCGGGATCTCCCTCCTCCTCGTCATCACCTTCCACCGGCGCGGCGACAACAAGGCGGCCCGCGACCACGCGCAGCGCGCCCTCGCCCTGCACCGCGCCGCCGGGGACCGGGACGGCACGGCGCGCAGCATCTCCGCGATCGGCTGGTGCCACACCGTCCTCGGCGACCACATCCGCGCCGTCGCCCTGTGCTGGTACGCCCTGACCCTGCACAGCGAACTCGGCAACCTCCGCTGGCAGGCGGCCACTTGGAACACCCTGGGGCACGCCTACCACGGCCTGGGCGACGACCGGACGGCCACCACCTGCTACCAGAACGCCATCGCCCTCTTCCGCTCCCTCCAGGACACCCCCAACGAGGCGGGCACGCTGGCCCGTTACGCCGAGACGCTGTACGCCACCGGCGCGCTCGCCGAGGCCCGTACGGCGTGGCGGCGCGCCCTGGTCACCCTCGACGCCCTGGGCCGCCCCGAGGCCGACGAGGTCCGCGCCCGCCTGCACACCCTGGACGACCAGGAGTCCTCCCCATGATCCGAGCCGCGCGCCCCGCCCGCATCGGCGAAGTCCGCCGTTACACCGAACCGGTCCAAGCGGCCCCCGGCCTCACTCGTACACCCGTCTTTCTCTCACTCGTCCGCGTGGGTTGGCCCCGCATCCCCTGACCCCGCCGCCTCCCCGGTACGACCATCGGAGCCCGGGACACAGAGGCAGGGGGCTCATGAGACGTACGAGCGAACGCACCGTCAGATCCATCGCCATCACCCTCACCGCACTCGGCACCCTGGCCGGCGCCGCCCTCACGGCGGCGCCGGCCAGTGCCGCGCCATGGACCGAGATCGCGCGCGGCGTGACCTACAAGGAGTACGACATCAAGGGCGCCGCCGGCACCACGCGCGCGCACGTCCTGAACATCGACCTGGCCGCCCGGCACGTACGGCTCGGCCTCCTGCACCCGGGGAAGGTCGCCGCCCGCGAGACCGTCTCGAGGATGACGTCCGCGTTCAAGGCCGTCGCGGGCGTGAACGGCGACTTCTTCGACATCAGCGAGAGCCAGCACCCGGGCGTCCCCGTGACCGGCGCGAGCGACGGCCCGGCGATCGCCGACGGCGCGTTCCTGAAGGCCGCGGTCCCGGCCGGCCAGCGCTTCGGCCCGCCGCTGCCCCCGGGTACGACGGCCGAGGACGTCGTCGGCGTCGGCACCGACGACCGCGCCCGCATCGACCGCCTCACCCTCACCGCGTCGGCCGCCACCCCGGCCGGGCGGCTCGCCGTCACCGGCCTCAACCAGTACGCCCTGCACGAGAACTCGATCGGCGTCTACACCCCCCGCTGGGGCTCAGTCTCCCGCGCCCGCTCGGTGTGCGGCACGGACACCGACCGGGGGGCCAGGTGCACGACCGACACGTATGAAGTGACCGTCCACAAAGGGAAGGTGAGCGCGGTGGCGGCCCGCCCCGGCAGCGGTGCGATCGCCGCCGGGAGCGTCGTCCTCGTCGGCCGGGAGGCGGGCGCCCGGCACCTGCGCGCGCTCGTCAAGGGCGAGTCGGTGGAGGTGAGTTACGCGCTGACGTCCGAGCAGCATGTCAAGTACCGGTTCGCCGTGGGCGGTTACCCGGTGCTGGCGGAGGGGAACCCGCTGCCCGGACTCGACGCGCGAACGTCGGCCGTGCGTACGGCCGTTGGGATCTCCCACCAGGGGCAGCACATCTATCTCCTCGTCCTGGACGGGGCGCCCGCGTACCGCAAGGGGCTGAGCATCCGGGAACTGGCCGACGCGCTCAAGAAGTTGGGGGCGGTGGACGGGTTCAGTCTGGACGGGGGCGGGTCCTCGACGCTGGTGACCCAGCCGCCGGGGACGGCCGCGGTGGTGCGCAACCATCCGTCGGACGGGAAGGAACGTCCGGTCGCGAACGGGATCGGGGTGTTCCCCAGCTAACCAACTAGCCCCGCTCAGGGTCTGATCCCCGCCACGAGGTTCGCCGTGGCCGCGAGCCCCTGATGGATGGTCGGCGCCATGCTCGTCCCCGCCAGGAAGAAGCCGAGCAGCAGGCAGGTCAGCGCGTGGGAGAACTTCAGCCCGCCGTTGTGCAGGAAGACCGCCACCAGGATCAGCAGCAGCACGACCAGGGAAATGGAAAGGGCCAAGGCCAGCCTCCTCCGCTACGTCCGCTTTCGCGGCGTTCATCGCCAAGTGCATCAAGTGCCGCAAGTGTGACGTAGCGGAGGGCTGGGCCGGGTGGCTGACCTGTCCCTCGAACGGGTGATTACCCCTGGGCGTCGAGGAACGCCTCAAGCCCCGCGAGGTCGTCGGTGTTGAACCAGTCGACCCCGGCGGCGTACAACTCCCCCCACAGCGCGTCCCGTTCGGGCCCGGCCGCGTCCGGCGTCGCCCAGAACCGCACCTGCTGCCCGCGCGCGTGGGCCCGTACGACGGTCCGGCGCAGCTTCTCCCGCTCGGCCGCCGGGAACTCCCCGGCGCCCAGCCAGCTGAAGTTGAGCGTCCAGTTGTCGCTGATCAGCGGGATCAGGGAGGCCGGGGCCGCGGTGCCGAGGTCGGTGAGGCGGCCGTCGTAGAAGGCCTGGCGGACGGACTGCGCCTCCAGCGGGCCGCGCGCCGCCCGGTCGCCGGAGATGACGGCGGTCACGGCGCCCTTGCGGATGCGGCCGTGCGCGTAGGTCGTGAACAGGCCGGGGTAGCGCCGCAGATGGCGGTCCAGCTCCCGGTAGGTCGAGGAGCCCTCGGTCTTGATGTCGATGAGGAGCTGCACGGGGCGGTGCCAACCCCGGTACACCGAGCCCCTGTTGGCGCGCACGCGGGCCGCGAGCGGTTCCAGGTAGAGGGATTCGAGCGTGCGCGTCGGATCGAGTTCGCTCGCGTCATGGCCGATCAGCAACCGGTCGCCGACGAGGAAGATGTCCGCCTCGACGCTGCCGAAGCGGTGGTCGAGGGCGTCGAAGAGAGGGCGCGGGTGCTCGTAGTCGTTGTGGGCGTGGGCGCGCCACAACGGGCGGCGCCCGGACGGGTGTTCGGCTCGTTCCTCTCGCTCTTCCCGCTCCGACGCGAGCGCGCTGACGCCGGGGAAGGCGAAGGTGCCCGCGAGGGCGGCGCCGAACGCGCCGAGGACTCTGCGGCGGGTGGTGAGGGACATGCGGCTGCTCCCTGTCTCTGCCGTGGGGGGACGTGGGGGTCCTCCGCGAGTATGGGGGCGCGCCCGGCCCAAGAGGAGGGCGCCGCGCAGGAGTTGGCCGGACCGCCGCCACCCGTTTACTCGTGGCATGCGAAAGCCCGCCCCGCATGGGACGGGCTTCACCTGCCCTTCGGCGAAGCTCAGGGCGCCTGGAGGTCCACCAGCGCGGCCAGCGCCCCCCGATGTGCCCCGGCGCTCCCGTAGGCGATCGAATCGGCCTTGGCCCGCTTGAGATACAGATGCGCCGGGTGCTCCCAGGTCATCCCGATCCCGCCGTGCAGCTGGACGGCCTCCTCGGCGGCGCGGACGGCGACGGGGGCGGCGTACGCCTGGGCGACCGCGACCGCGATCTCCACGTCCTCGCCCGTGGCCAGCGCGTCGGCGGCGTTGCGTGCCGCCGCCCGCAGGTTGACGACCTCCAGCCACAGCTGCGCCAGCCGGTGCTTGACCGACTGGAAGCCGCCGACCGGCCGGTTGAACTGCTTGCGCTCCTTCAGATAGCGCACGGTCTCGGTCAACGCCCAGTCGGCGACGCCCAGTTGCTCGGAGGCGAGCAGCCCGGCGGCGGACCGCAGCGCGCGCCGCACGGCCGGTTCGGACGCGCCGACCCGGCGGCCGGGGGCGCCCGCGAAGGAGACGGCGGCCAGCGGCCGGGTGAGGTCGAGCGAGACCTGGGCGGTGACCTCGGCGTCGGCCGCCTCGACCGCGTACAGCCCGCCGTCCTCGGCCGGCACCAGCAGCACATCGGCGGCCACGGCGTCCGCGACCCCGGTCAACTGCCCGTGCAGCCGCCCGCTTTCGAGCCGGACGACGGAGTAGGCGGTGCCGGGCGCGCGGTGCAGGCCGACCGCGAGGACGGCGACCGTGCGGCCCGAGGCGAGGCGGGTCAGCAGGTCCGCGTCGGCGCACTCGAGGAGGGCCTCGGTGGCGACGACCGCGCTGGAGAGATAGGGGACGGGGGCGGCGGCGCGGCCCAACTCCTCCAGGACGACGGCGACTTCGCGGTGGCTCGCGCCCTGGCCGCCGTAGGACTCGGGGATGAGCAGGCCCGCGAGGCCCATGCCCTCGGTGAGGGCCTTCCAGGCGGCGGGGTCGTGCGGGGTGGCGGACTCGGTGCGGGCGATGACGCCGGGGGCGGCGCAGTGGTCGGCGAGCAGATCCCGTACGGCCGCCCGCAGCGCGTCCTCCTCCTCCGAGTACAGCAGGTCGCTCATCGGGCCAGGTCCTTCCAGGGGACGTCCTTGTCGGTGCGCGGCTCGGCGGGCAGGCCCAGGACGCGTTCGGCGACGATGTTCAGCAGGACCTCGCTGGTCCCGCCCTCGATGCTGTTGCCCTTGGCCCGCAGATAGCGGTACCCGGCCTCGCGCCCGGTGAAGTCGACCAGTTCGGGCCGGCGCAGGGTCCAGTCGTCGTACAACAGGCCCTCCTCGCCGAGGAGTTCGACCTCCAGGCCGCTGATCTCCTGGTTGAGGCGGGCGAACGCGAGCTTCATGCCGGCGCCCTCGGGTCCGGGCTGTCCGGCGACGAGCTGCTGGCGCAGCCGTTCGGCGGTGAGCCGGGAGACCTCGGCCTCGACCCACGACTTCAGCAGCCGCTGGTGCAGGTCGTGGGTGCGCAGTTCGGGCCGCTCGCGCCAGGTCTTGGCAACCGGGCCGATCATCCCGCCCTCGCGCGGCAGCCGCATCCCGCCGATGGCGACCCGCTCGTTGTTGAGCGTGGTCTGCGCGACCCGCCACCCGTCCCCGACCTCCCCGAGCCGGTGCGCGTCGGGAACGCGGACGTCGGTCAGGAAGACCTCGTTGAACTCGGCCTCGCCGGTGATCTGGCGCAGCGGGCGGACGTCGACGCCCGGGTCCGTCATGTCGCACAGGAAGTACGTGATGCCGGCGTGCTTGGGGACGCCCGGGTCGGTGCGGGCGATGAGGATGGCCCAGCGGGCGTTGTGCGCGCCGGACGTCCACACCTTCTGCCCGTTGACGACCCACCCGTCGCCCTCGCGCACGGCCCGCGTCCCGAGCGCGGCGAGGTCGGACCCGGCGCCGGGCTCGCTGAAGAGCTGGCACCAGACCTCCTCGCCGGTCCACAACGGCCGCAGGAAACGCCGGTGCTGCTCCTCGGTGCCGTACTTGAGGATGGTCGGGGCGGCCATGCCGAGGCCGATGCCGTTGCGGCGGGCGTCGTTGTCGGGCGCGCCGGCGGCCTCCAGCTCGGCGTCCACGACGGCCTGGAGGGAACGCGGCGCGGCCAGCCCGCCGAGCCCGACGGGGTAGTGGACCCACGCGAGCCCGGCGTCGAAGCGGGCGCGCAGGAACTCCAGCCGGTCGGTGGCCGCCGGCGGGTGAGCCTCCAGCAACTCGGCTGTGCGCCGCCGGAGTTCGGCTGCGTCACTCATACGGCGACCTCCACGGCGAGCCGGCCGACGCTGACCCCGTCCGCGACCTTCTGCACGGCGCCGGCGGCCCCGGACAGCGGCACACGCTCGCTGACCAGCGGCTTGACGGCGCCCCGCGCGGCCAGTTCGGTGAGCTGCTCGTGGCAGTGCTGGACCAGCTTCGGGCTCAGCGTGTTGTAAAGGCCCCAGTGCAGGCCCAGGATCGAGTAGTTCTTCACCAGCGCGTGGTTGAGCGCCGGACTCGGGATGGCCCCGCTGGCGAACCCGACGACCACGATCCGGCCCTCGAAGCCGATCACCTTCGTGGACTGCTTGTAGGCGTCGCCGCCGACGGGGTCGTACACGACGTCGACACCGCGCCCGCCGGTCGCCTCCTTCACGGCCGCGATGACGTCGTCGGCGCGCCGGTCGACGACGACGTCGCAGCCCAGCTCCCGTGCCACGGCGGCCTTGTCGGCGCCGCCGACGACGCCGATGACCCGGGCCCCGGCCGCCTTCCCGAGCTGGACGGCCGCGCTGCCGACCCCGCCGGCGGCGGCGTGCACCAGCAGCGTCTCGCCGGCCTCGATCCGCGCCCGGCGGTGCAGGGCGAACCAGCCGGTCTGGTAGCCGACGTGCAGCGCGGCGGCCTCGGCGTCGTCCAGGGAGTCGGGCGCGGGCAGCAGGGCC
This sequence comes from Streptomyces sp. AMJ-169, assembly GCF_055597585.1. NCBI lineage: Bacteria > Bacillati > Actinomycetota > Actinomycetes > Kitasatosporales > Streptomycetaceae > Streptomyces > Streptomyces sp. AMJ-169. The sequence continues at coordinate 154,720 of NZ_JBVLTJ010000009.1, read as the reverse complement.
CGCTCGTCCGCGAGCGCGTACTCGGCGAAGGCGCCGTACGGCAGCACCGGGTTGCCGATCACCCGGCGGCCGTCCTCGGTCTCGCCGCACAGTTCGACGCCCGGGGTGAAGGGCAGCGGCGGGGTGACCTGGTACTGGCCCCGGCACAGCAGGGCGTCCGGGAAGTTGACGTTCGCGGCGCGCACCTTCAGCAGGACCTGGCCCTCGCCGGGCGTGGGCGGCTCGACCTCGGCGAGCCGCATCACCTCGCTCGGCTCACCGTTCTCGTGCACCTGCCATGCCTGCATGCGGAGCCTCCACGGACTGCGTCGTCGGTTCGACCGCATACTAAGCGGTCGCTTGATATGAGGGAACCCGTGACCACGGGGAACGCGGAAAAGGTCTACGCCTTCTTCGGCCGCGCCCGCACATGCATCCGCTCCCCCTGCGGACCGAACAGGCTCAGGAACTCCACCGGACCCTCCCCCGTCGACCCGAACCAGTGCGGCACCCGGGTGTCGAACTCCGCCGCCTCCCCGGCGGTGAGCACCACGTCGTGCTCGCCCAGCACCAGCCGCAGCCGCCCCGACAGCACGTACAGCCACTCGTACCCCTCATGGGTGCGCGGGTCCGGCTCTGCCTGCCGCTTCGGCTCGACCGCCTTGTACGCCTGCACCCCGCCCGCCTGCCGGGTCAGCGGCCAGAAGGTGCGCCCGCCCCGCGTCAGCGGCTTCCCGCGCACCCGGGGGTCCCCGGCGGGCGGCGCCCCCACCAGCTCGTCCAGCGCCACCTGATGCGCCTGCGCGAGGGGCAGCAGCAGTTCGAGGGAGGGCTTGCGCAGACCGGACTCCAGCCGGGAGAGGGTGCTGACGGAGATCCCGGTGGCCTCGGAGAGCGCGGCGAGCGTGACGCCACGGTCCTTGCGGATACGGCGCAGCCGGGGGCCGACGCCGGCGAGAACGTCCTCGGTGGTCATGGGGGCATTGCAGTTTCGGCAAAGGGGTTTGTCAACAGCGCAAGCCGCCCCGGCCCTCCGAGATGTGCCACCCCCACCCCCGATGCACCATGACAGACATGCTCCTCTCCCGCCTGGCCGAAGTCTCCCGAGAGGTCGCCGCCACCTCGGCGCGCTCCCGGAAGACCGCCCTGCTCGCGGAGCTGTTCAAAGAGACGGCGCCGGACGACGTCCCCCTGGTCATCCCCTACCTCGCCGGCCGCCTCCCCCAAGGCAGACTCGGCATCGGCTGGAAACTCCTCAGTCAGAAGACACCCCCGGCCCAGACCCCCACCCTCACCGTCCGCGACACCGACACCCGCCTCACCGCCCTCGGCGCCCTCTCCGGCCCCGGCTCCCAAGCCGAACGCGCCCGCCACCTGGCCGAGTTGATGGGCAAGGCCACCGCGGACGAACAGCGCTTCCTGCACGGCCTCCTCACCGGCGAGGTCCGCCAGGGCGCCCTGGACGCGCTCGCCGTGGAGGGCCTCGCCCAGGCCACCGCCGCACCCCCGGCCGCCGTCCGCCGCGCGGTCATGCTGGCCGGCGCCCTCCAGCCGGTGGCCCAGGCCCTCCTCGCCGAAGGCCCGCCCGCCCTCGCCCGCTTCCGCCTCACCGTCGGCCGCCCGGTCCTCCCGATGCTCGCGCACACGGCAGCCGACGTCACCGAAGCGGTCACGAAACTCGGCCCCTGCGCGGTCGAGGAGAAGCTGGACGGCATCCGCGTCCAGCTCCACCGCACGGGCGAGAAGATCCGCGTCTACACCCGCACCTTGGACGACATCACCGACCGCCTCCCCGAACTCACCGCGATCGCCCGCGACTTGAGCAGCACGAGCTTCATCTTGGACGGCGAGGTCATCGCCCTCGACCCGGCGACCGGCCGCCCCCGCTCGTTCCAGGAGACGGCGGGAAGGGTCGGCTCCCGCGTGGACGTGGCGAGCGCCGCCGAGACGACCCCGGTGACCCCCGTCTTCTTCGACGCCCTCGCCCTCGACGGCGAAGACCTCCTCGACCTCCCCTACACCGAACGGCACGCCAGGCTCGCCGAGTTGGTGCCCGAGCCGCTGCGGGTGCGCCGCACGGTCGCCGAAACCCCGGAACCCGCCGGGCAGTTCCTCGCGCGGGCCCTGGAGAGAGGCCACGAGGGCGTCGTACTGAAAGCGCTCGACTCGCCCTACAGCGCCGGGCGGAGAGGGGCCGCGTGGCTGAAGGTGAAGCCCGTGCACACGCTCGACCTCGTGGTGCTGGCCGCCGAGTGGGGGCACGGGCGGCGCACCGGCAAGCTGTCCAACCTGCACCTCGGCGCCCGCTCCCCGGACGGTTTCGTCATGCTCGGCAAGACCTTCAAAGGCATGACCGACGCGATGCTGGCCTGGCAGACCGAACGCCTCCAGGCCCTGGCGACGAGCGACGACGGCCGGCGGGTCACCGTACGCCCCGAACTCGTCGTCGAGATCGCCTACGACGGGCTCCAGCGCTCCTCGCGCTATCCGGCCGGCGTCACGCTGCGGTTCGCGCGGGTCGTGCGGTACCGCGAGGACAAGCGGCCCGAGGACGCGGACACCGTACAGACACTGCTGGCCGCGCACCCGGAGGTGTCCCCGTGAGGCGGAGCGCCGGGATCCTGCTGTTCCGGCGGACCGGCAGCGGCCTCGAAGTCCTCCTCGGACACATGGGCGGACCCTTTTACGCCCGCAAAGACGCCGGCGCCTGGACGGTCCCCAAGGGCGAGTACGGGCCCGACGAGAGCGCCTGGGACGCGGCGCGCCGGGAGTTCCGCGAGGAGCTGGGCCTGGAGCCGCCGGAGGGCGAGCCGGTCGCGCTCGGGGAGGTGCGGCAGGCGGGCGGCAAGGTGGTGACCGTCTGGGCGGTGGAGGCGGACCTGGACCCGCAGTCCGTCGTCCCCGGCACCTTCACGATGGAGTGGCCGCCGAGGTCGGGCCGCACCCAGGAGTTCCCCGAGCTGGACCGGGTCGCCTGGTACGGCCTCGGCGCGGCGCGCGGGGTCGTCGTCGCCGCGCAGTCCGCGTTTCTCGACCGGCTGGCGGAGCACTCGCCCTGAATTGCGGGCCCCTGCCGGGCGCGCGAAGGTCGGGGGACAGACAGCGTTCCAGGAGGTCGGTCATGCCCATCGCGACGGTGAACCCGGCGAACGGCGAGACACTCAAGACGTACGAGCCGATGGACGGCGAGGAGACGGAGCGCCGGCTCCGGCTCGCCGGGGACGCCTTCCGGACGTACCGGACGACGGCGTTCGAGGAGCGCGCGCGGCTGATGAACCGGGCCGCCGACCTCCTGGACGCCGACCGGTCCGACATCGCGCGCGTGATGACGCTGGAGATGGGCAAGCCGATCGGCCAGGCCAGGGCCGAGGCTGCGAAGTGTGCGAAAGCGATGCGCTGGTACGCCGCGAACGCCGCCGCGCTGCTCTGCGACGAGGTGCCGGCGGCGGCCGACGTCCGGGACTCGGGGGCCTCGCGGGTCCTCGTGCGGTACCGGCCGCTGGGTCCCGTGCTCGCCGTCATGCCGTGGAACTTCCCGCTGTGGCAGGTGATCCGGTTCGCGGCGCCCGCGCTGATGGCGGGCAACGTCGGCCTCCTGAAACACGCGTCGAACGTGCCGCGGACCGCCCTGTACCTGGAGGACCTGCTGCGTCGGGCGGGCTTCCCCGAGGGCTGCTTCCAGACGCTGCTGGTCGGCTCGGAGGCGGTGGACGAGATCCTGCGCGACGACCGGGTCAAGGCGGCCACCCTCACCGGCAGCGAGCCCGCGGGCCGCGCGGTCGCCTCCACAGCGGGCGCGATGGTCAAGAAGACGGTCCTGGAACTCGGCGGCAGCGACCCCTACCTGGTCCTCCCCTCCGCCGACGTCTCCCGCGCGGCCGAGGTGGCGGTGACCGCCCGCGTCCAGAACAACGGCCAGTCCTGCATCGCCGCGAAGCGGTTCATCGTCCACGCCGACGTGTACGACGACTTCACCGAGCGGTTCGTGGCGGGCATGGCCGCGCTGAAGGTCGGTGATCCGCTGGACGCGGCGACCGAGGTCGGGCCGCTCGCGACGGCTCAGGGGCGGGCGGATCTGGAGGAGCTGGTCGAGGACGCGCGCCGCGGCGGGGCGCGGGTGCTGTGCGGGGGTGCGCGGCCGGAGGGGGCGGGCTGGTACTACCCGCCGACCGTCCTCGCCGGGGTCGGGCGGAATCTGCGCATCCACCGGGAGGAGGCGTTCGGTCCGGTGGCGGTGGTGTACCGGGCGGCGGACCTCGACGAGGCGGTCGCGATCGCCAACGACTCGCCGTTCGGGCTGAGTTCGAACGTCTGGACCCGGGACCCGGCCGACGTCGAGCGGTGCGTGCGGGATCTGGAGGCCGGCGGGGTGTTCGTCAACGGCATGACGGCCTCTCATCCCGCGTTCCCGTTCGGCGGGGTCAAGCGGTCCGGGTACGGGCGTGAGCTGTCCGGGCACGGAATCCGGGAGTTCTGCAACATCGTGACCGTTTGGCACGGTGCGTGAGGGTTACGCGGTTACGATCGGGGGGTGAACCGCGAAGTGACCCTGCCGCTGATTGTCGACGACCGCGGGGCCTTGCAGGTCGCTGCGGGCGATGTGAGCAAGTTGCTGCGCACGCTGGGCGGGCGGTGGCTGTATCTCGTCGAGGCCGGGGAGTCGGGGTGGGACGAGGACACGGTGGCCGAGCTGACGATCGAACTGGCGAAGCTCGCGGACCGGATCGACGTCGCGTGCATCGCGCACAGCAGCGGCCAGTCTTCCTAGGGGCGGGGTCCCCGATTCGGAGTAATACCGCGCGACCCGCCCGCCCCTCCGGGTGATCGTGGGTGGACCACCCCTGACCGGTGGCCCCCGATCCCCCCGGTACGGCGAAAGCAGGCGCGGCTGATGGCGACATTGTGCAGACCCTCGGTGTCGGTCCCGGAGTACGTGATCACGATGGAGGAGACGCTGGAGCTGGCGCGTTCGCGGCACGCGGACCACCCCCAGCTGCCGCTGGCGCTGCGGCTGATCGAGAACACGGGCGTGAAGACGCGGCACATCGTCCAGCCGATCGAGGAGACCCTGAAGCACCCGGGGTTCGAGCAGCGCAACAAGGTCTACGTCGCGGAGGCGAAGGCGCGGGTGCCGGCGGTGGTGCAGCGGGCGCTGGACGACGCGGAGCTGCTGACGTCCGACATCGATGTCATCCTCTATGTGTCGTGCACGGGGTTCATGATGCCCTCGCTGACGGCGTGGCTGATCAACGAGATGGCGTTCGACCCCTCGACCCGCCAGATACCCATAGCCCAGCTGGGCTGCGCGGCGGGCGGCGCGGCGATCAACCGGGCGCACGACTTCTGCACGGCCTACCCGGAGGCCAACGCCCTCATCGTGGCCTGCGAGTTCTGCTCGCTGTGCTACCAGCCCACCGACCTCGCGATCGGCTCGCTGCTGTCCAACGGCCTGTTCGGCGACGGCATCGCGGCGGCGGTCGTCCGCGGCCGCGGCGGCGAGGGCATCAAGCTGGAGCGCAACGGCTCGTACCTGATCCCGAAGACCGAGGAGTGGATCATGTACGACGTCCGGGCGACCGGCTTCCACTTCCTGCTCGACAAGCGGGTCCCGGCGACGATGGAGCCGCTGGCCCCGGCGCTCCAGGAGCTGGCCGGGACGCACGGCTGGGACGCCTCCGACCTGGACTTCTACATCGTGCACGCGGGCGGTCCGCGCATCCTGGACGACCTGAGCAAGTTCCTCCAGGTCGACCCGCACGCGTTCCGCTTCAGCCGCGCCACGCTCACCGAGTACGGGAACATCGCGAGCGCCGTCGTCCTGGACGCGCTGCGCCGGATGTTCGACGAGGGCGGCGCGCCGGACCGCGCACGGGGTCTGCTGGCCGGGTTCGGACCCGGTATCACCGCCGAGATGGCCTTGGGCCGCTGGAGTCGCGCATGACCGAGGAGACGCTCACCCAGGCCGTGCACCGCTGGCCCGCGCTCGATCTCCAGGGCACGGAGTTCGACCCGGTGCTGCGGGAGTTGATGGCCGAGGGTCCGGTGACCCGTATCCAGCTGCCGAACGGCGAGGGCTGGGCGTGGCTGGTGACCCGCATGGACGACGTACGCATGGCGGTCAGCGATCCGCGGTTCAGCCGGGAGGCGGTCATGGACCGTCCGGTGACCCGGCTCGCCCCGCACTTCATCCCCGACCGGGGCGCGGTCGGCTTCCTCGATCCGCCGGACCACACGCGGCTGCGGCGGTCGGTGGCGGCGGCGTTCACCTCGAAGGGGGTCGAGCGGGTGCGGGAGCGGTCGCGGACGATGCTGGACGAGCTGGTCGACGAGGTGCTGGCCGAGGGGCCGCCGGCGGATCTGTCGGCGTCGGTGCTGATGCCGTTCCCCATCGCCGTCATCTGCGAGCTGATGGGTGTCCCGGCCGTCGACCGGCACGTCATGCACACCTGGACGCAGCTCATCCTGTCGTCCTCGCACGGCAAGGAGGTCAGCGAGAAGGCGAAGGCCGAGATGGGCGCCTACTTCGCGGATCTCGTCGGGCTGCGGGAGGGCGCTTCGGGCGAGGACGTCTGTTCGCTGCTGGGCGCGGCCGTGGGCCGGGAGGAGGTCACGCTGGAGGAGGCCGTCGGGCTCGCCGTGCTCCTCCAGATCGGCGGTGAGGCCGTCACCAACAACAGCGGCCAGATGTTCCATCTCCTGCTCACCCGGCCCGACTTGGTCGAGCATCTGCGCGCCGAGCCGGCCGTGCGCCCGCAGGCCATCGACGAGTTGCTGCGGTTCATCCCGCACCGCAACGCCGTCGGTCTCTCCCGTATCGCGACCGAGGACGTCATGATCCGGGGGGTGCGCATCCGCGCGGGCGACGCGGTGTACGTGTCCTATCTCGCCGCCAACCGTGACCCCGAGGTCTTCCCCGACCCCGAGACCATCGACTTCGCGCGTACGCCCAATCCGCACGTCGCCTTCGGGTTCGGGCCGCACTTCTGTCCCGGGAACATGCTCGCGCGGCTGGAGGAGGAGCTGTTGCTGGATGCGGTCCTGGACCGGATGCCGGGGCTGCGGCTCGCGGTGCCCGCCGATCAGGTCCCGTTCAAGAAGGGCGCGTTGATCCGGGGTCCCGAGTCGCTTCCGGTGACCTGGTGAGCGCGGTCGAGGGGCTGCTGGTGCCGCCCGGGCACGGGCGGGTGGTCCAGACCCCGGCCCAGCGGGTGACGTTCAAGGTGACCGGCGAGCACTCCCGGATGGCGTCCACCTTCGAGGTGGAGGTGCCGCCCGGGTTCGACGTGGGCGCTCATGTCCATACCCGCAGCGAGGAGTTGTTCTACGTCCTCGAAGGCGAGCTGGACGTGCTCGCCTTCGAGCCGCGGATCAGGACACCCGACAACTGGCAGCGCTGGGAGTCGGGTTCGGGCACCCGGGTGGTGCGGGCGACGCCGGGTACGGTCATCGTCGTCCCCCCGGGCTGCCCGCACGCCTTCGCCAACCCGACGGACTCCCCCGCCAAGATGTTCTTCCAGGCCTCTCCGCCGCCGGACCACGAGCGGTACTTCGAGGAGCTGCTGGAGATCCTGGGGAGCGGGGGGCAGCCGGACCATGAGGCGATCGAGAAGCTGCGGGCCCGGTACGACATCGAGCAACTGACCCCGCTGCGGCACCGCTAGCGGATGGGGACTCCGGAGAGGGTGCGGGCGATGACCAGTTTCTGGATCTCGCTCGTGCCCTCGAAGATGGTGTAGATCGCGGCGTCCCGGTGCATGCGCTCCACCGGGTACTCCCGGGTGTAGCCGTTGCCGCCCAGGATCTGGATGGCCTGCCCCGTCACCTTCTTGGCCGTCTCGCTCGCGAACAGCTTCGACATCGAGCCCTCGGCGGCGGTGAACGGCTTGCCGTTGACGGCCATCCAGGAGGCGCGCCACACCAGGAGGCGGGCGGCGTCGATGGACGTCCGCATCTCCGCCAACTGGAAGGCCACGCCCTGGTTGTCGATGATCGGCCGCCCGAACTGCTCGCGGGTAATGGCGTATTCGAGCGCGACCTCGTAGGCGGCGCGAGCGGTGCCGACGGCCATGGCGCCGACCGCCGGCCGCGACGCCTCGAAGGTCGCCATCGCCGCGTTCTTGACGCGCTCCCCGCTCTTCGCCTTCTCCCGCGCCCGCGCGAGCCGCTGGTCCAGCTTCTCCTTGCCGCCGAGCAGACAGGAGCCGGGGACGCGGACGTGGTCGAGGACGACCTCGGCGGTGTGCGACGCGCGGATGCCGTGCTTCTTGAACTTCTGCCCCTGGGACAGCCCTTGGGTGCCGGGCGGGACGATGAAGGAGGCGTGGCCCTTGGAGCCGAGGTCGGGGTCGACGACGGCCACGACCACGTGCACGTTGGCGATGCCGCCGTTGGTCGCCCAGGTCTTGGTGCCGTTCAGCACCCACTCGTCCTTGGCCTCGTCGTACACCGCGCGGGTGCGCATGGAGGCGACGTCGGAGCCGGCGTCGGGCTCGGAGGAGCAGAAGGCGGCGACCTTGACGTCGGTGGCGTCGCCGTACATCTGGGGTATCCAGGTGCCGATCTGCTCCTCGGTGCCGTTGGCGAGGACGCCGACGGCGGCGAGGCCGGTGCCGACGATCGACAGGGCGATGCCGGCGTCGCCCCAGAAGAGCTCCTCCATCGCCATGGGGATGCCGAGGCCGGTCGGGTCGAAGTACTGCTGGGCGTAGAAGTCCAGGGAGTAGATGCCGACCTTGGCGGCCTCCTGGATCACCGGCCAGGGGGTCTCCTCGCGCTCGTCCCACTCCGCGGCGGCGGGCCGGATGACGTCGGCGGCGAAACCGTGGAGCCAGTCGCGGACCTCCTTCTGCTCGTCGTTCAGCTCCATGGTGAACTCGGCCATGACTCCTCCAGCGCGGTGGTGCACAATGCATGTGTTACTCGGGGTAACTCGAGTCTGTTACCGATCGGTAGGAAAAGTCAACTCCCGACCGTTGCTCGGCAGCCCGTTCGAGGTCGTACGGGTGGCAGGTGTTATTTTGCGCAGGCGTGACCGAATCACCACAGGAGCAGCGAATGGACACCACACAGCGGACCGAGCAGCAGAGGTCTGCTGACCGCCGTCGGCGCGAGTTGCTGGAGGCCGCGGACCGGGTGGTGCTCCGGGACGGGCCGCAGGCGTCGATGAACGCGATCGCGGCGGAGGCGGGGATCACCAAGCCGATCCTCTACCGGCACTTCGGGGACAAGGGCGGGCTGTACGCGGCGCTCGCCAAGCGGCACACCGACGCGCTGCTGGACTCGCTGCGGGCCGCGCTCGACGCACCGGCCGAGCGGCGGGAGCGGGTCGAGCAGACCCTGGACACCTACCTCGCCGCCATCGAGGCGCGCCCCCAGGTGTACCGGTTCCTGATGCACCCCTCCGAAGGGGCGTCCCAGGACCAGGGGTTCGACACCGGGAAGCACTCCCTGCCGCTGCTGAAGCGGATGGGTGAGGAGCTGGGGCAGGTCATCGAGGAGCGGCTGGACCTCGGGCCGAACTCCCAGCGGGTGGCCCGGGTGTGGGGGCACGGGATCGTCGGGATGATGCACGCGGCCGGCGACTGGTGGCTGGGCGAACGGCCTTGCGAGCGGGCCGAGTTGGTGCGGTGCCTGGCGGATCTGCTGTGGGGGCGGCTGGCGGCCGCGGGGGACCGGGTCGGGGGGCCGGGGTTCTAAGCACCCCGGTACCAGGAGGCCTTCTCCACCTGCCGCATGAGCTTCCTGCGCCGCCTCCCCTCCACCCGCTCCGCGTACGTCGTCCCCTCCAGGTGGTCCATCTCGTGCTGGAGGCACCGCGCGAAGAAGCCGGTGCCCTCGATCCGGACCGGCTCGCCCTGGGCCGTCCGGCCCTCGATCACCGTCTCGTCGTAGCGCTCCGTCCCCGCCTCCAGGCCCGGCAGGGACAGGCAGCCCTCGGGGCCGCGCAGTTCCAGGCCGCCCGCGCTCACCAGCACCGGGTTCACCACGTGTCCCCGGTGCTGGACGTCCTCGTCGTCGGGGCAGTCGTACACGAACAGCCGCAAGGGCTCGCCGACTTGGTTCGCCGCCAGGCCCACCCCCTGGGCCGCGTACATCGTCGCGAACAGGTCCTCGACCAACGCGGACAGGTCCGGAGTGAAGTCGGTTACTTCCCGGCAGGGGGTGTGGAGGATCCCGGCGCCGTACGGAGTGATCGGGCGGACTCGCCCGTGGGTGCCCGGGATGGAGCGGTGTCGCATGGCGGTAAGGGTACGGTCCTTTGTGACACGCGCATGTCTAACGGGCGTGGGGCGGTGCCGGGATTCGGGAGTGTCAACGGATCTCGATAGGCTGGCCACCCACCACGTTGCCGTCAGGCAGAGGCGCGGCGCGTACGCAAGGAGGATCGAGAACTGATGGCAGGCAACTCGGACCCGCTCACGCCGCGGGCCAAGATCGCCGTGACCGCCGGCAAGGCGGTCGCCGCGGCATCCCGGGCCGCCGGACGCGGAAGCGGTTCGGTGATCGGCGGCAAGGTCGCCCTGAAACTCGATCCCGACCTGCTCGCCCGGCTCGCCCAGAACCTGGACGTCGTCCTGGTGTCGGCCACCAACGGCAAGACCACGACCACCCGGCTGATCGCGGAGGCGCTGCGCGCGGCGGGCCCGGTCGTCTCCAACGCGCTCGGCGCGAACATGCCGGCCGGCATCACCTCGGCGCTGGCGGGCGGCTCTGACTCCCGGTACGGCGTGATCGAGGTGGACGAGAAGTACCTCGCCGGGGTCGCCCGCGACACCGACCCGAAGTGCATCGCGCTGCTGAACCTCTCGCGCGACCAGCTCGACCGGGCCGCCGAGACCCGGATGATGGCGGAGGCCTGGCGTGAGGGGCTGTCCGGTTCGAAGGCCGTGATCGTGGCCAACGCCGACGACCCGCTGGTGGTGTGGGCGGCGTCGTCCTCGCCGAACGTGGTGTGGGTGGCCGCCGGGCAGATGTGGAAGGACGACGCCTGGTCGTGCCCGTCGTGCGGCGGTGTGCTCCAGTGGCCCGGCGACGACTGGTACTGCGGGGACTGCGGTTTCCGCCGCCCGCAGCCCAGTTGGGCGCTCTCCGGGGACCACGTCCTCGATCCGCACGGCTCGGCCTGGCCGATCCACCTCCAGCTGCCGGGGCGCGCCAACAAGGCCAACGCCGCCTCCTCGACGGCCGTCGCCGCCGTGTTCGGGGTGCCGCCGCAGGTCGCGCTGGAGCGGATGTACCAGGTGCAGGCGGTCGCCGGGCGCTATGACGTCGTGCAGTTCCTCGGGCGTGATCTGCGGCTGCTGCTGGCGAAGAACCCGGCGGGCTGGCTGGAGACGTTCAGCCTGATCGACCCCGCGCCGGCGCCGGTGATCCTCTCCGTGAACGCGCGGGGCGCCGACGGCACCGACACCTCCTGGCTGTGGGACGTCGACTACACGCGGCTGACCGGGCACCCGATCTGTGTCATCGGCGACCGCAAGCTCGACCTGGCGGTCCGCCTGGAGGTCGCGAACCAGCACTTCCAGGTGTTCGACACGGCCGACCAGGCGGTGCAGGCGTGCCCGCCAGGACGGATCGAGGTCATCGCCAACTACACCGCCTTCCAGGACCTGCGCCGCCGCGTCGGCAACTGACACAGGGGACTTTCGTGAGCGACAACCAACTGCGGGTCGTCTGGGTCTACCCCGACCTGCTCAGCACCTACGGCGACCAGGGCAATGTGCTGGTCGTGGAGCGCCGGGCGCGCCAGCGCGGGCTCGACGTGGCCCGTCTCGACGTGCGCAGCGACCAGCCGATCCCGACCTCCGGTGACATCTACCTCATCGGCGGCGGCGAGGACCGCCCGCAGCGGCTGGCGGCGGAGCGGCTGCGCCGGGACGGGCATCTGTACCAGGCGGTGAACAACGGGGCGATCGTGTTCGCCGTGTGCGCCGGGTACCAGATCCTGGGCCACGAGTTCGTCAACGACCTCGGCCAGCGCGAGCCGGGCCTCGGCCTGCTCGACGTGACGACCGTGCGCGGCGAGGGCGAGCGCTGCGTCGGCGACGTGCTCGCGGACATCGACCCGCGGCTGGGGATGCCCCCGCTGACGGGCTTCGAGAACCACCAGGGCGTCACCCACCTCGGCCCGACGGCCCGCCCCTTCGCCCGCGTCCAGATGGGCAACGGCAACGGCACGGGCGACGGCACGGAGGGCGCGTACAACGACACCGTCTTCGGCACCTACATGCACGGCCCGGTCCTGGCCCGCAATCCGCTCATCGCCGACCTGCTGCTGAAGCTGGCGCTGGACGTGAACGCGCTGCCGCCGTGCGACGACCGGTGGTACGAGGCGTTGCGGGGCGAGCGGATCGCGGCGGCTCAGCAGCCCGCGTGAGGCCGGCCCCGCGGCCGGTCCGGGTCGCGGGGTTTCCGCCGATTTTCAGACCGGCGTCAGCAGCCCGTCTGTAGGTACATCCGCGCAGGTGAGCGGGGGCGTCCAGCAGGCGGACGCGGGGTTCGGGACGGACCCCCGCTGCCGTTAGGGTGGGCCGCGAAACGTACCGGACGAGGGGGTCCGGTCACCGGCCCACTCGAAGAAGGTTGTTGGGGGCTATGCGCATTGGTGTCCTCACGTCCGGCGGCGACTGCCCCGGCCTGAACGCCGTCATCCGGTCCGTCGTGCACCGCGCCGTCGTCGACCACGGCGACGAGGTCATCGGTTTCCGGGACGGCTGGAAGGGCCTCCTGGAGTGCGACTACCTCAAGCTCGACCTCGACGCCGTGGCCGGCATCCTGGCGCGCGGCGGCACCATCCTCGGCTCCTCCCGCGTCCAGCCCTCGCATCTGCGCGACGGGGTGGAGCGGGCGAAGGGGCACGTGGCCGAGCTGGGGCTCGACGCGATCATCCCGATCGGCGGTGAGGGCACCCTCAAGGCCGCGCGGCTCATGTCCGACGCGGGGCTGCCCGTCGTCGGCGTGCCGAAGACCATCGACAACGACATCGCCGTCACCGACGTCACCTTCGGTTTCGACACGGCCGTCGGCGTCGCGACCGAGGCGCTGGACCGGCTGAAGACGACCGCCGAGTCGCACCAGCGGGTGCTCGTCGTCGAGGTCATGGGGCGGCACACCGGCTGGATAGCGCTGCACTCCGGGATGGCGGCCGGCGCGCACGCCGTGGTCGTGCCGGAGCGGCCCTTCGACATCGACGAGCTGACCCGGCGGGTCGGGGAGCGGTTCGCGGCGGGCAAGCGGTTCGCGATCGTGGTGGCGGCGGAGGGGGCCAAGCCGGCCGCCGGGACCATGGAGTTCGACGAGGGCGGCACCGACGTGTACGGGCACGAGCGGTTCGCCGGGATCGCCCGGCAGCTGTCGGTCGAGCTGGAGAGCCGGCTCGGCAAGGAGGCCCGGCCGGTCATCCTCGGGCACGTCCAGCGCGGCGGCACCCCGACCGCGTACGACCGCGTCCTCGCCACCCGCTTCGGCTGGCACGCCGTCGAGGCCGTGCACCGGGGCGAGTTCGGGAAGATGACCGCGCTGCGCGGCACGGACATCGTCATGGTGTCCCTCGCGGAGGCGGTGGAGACGCTGAAGACGGTGCCGCAGGAGCGGTACGACGAGGCGGAGTGCGTGCTTTAGAAACCCTCTTCAGGACCCCGCTTCAGGACCCGGTGCGGGGGGTCGGCCGGGGCGGCTCTACTCTGATGGGCGGACGAATTGCACCACTACGAGTCTGGAGCCGCCTTTATGGATCACAGCGGGCACGGCATGACCATGGATCTGCCGCCGTTCACGCTGGGGCGGGGGCTCGAATGGTCCACCGATCCGTTTTTCCTCGTCGCGTGTATCGCGGGACTCGCGTTGTACGGATGGGGGGTCATAAGGCTGCGGCGGCGCGGCGACTCCTGGTCCTGGGCGCGGACAATTTCCTTCGTGCTCGGGGTGCTGACGGTCGCGCTCGTGATGCTGACGAAGCTGAACGACTACGGAATGGCCATGTTCAGCGTGCACATGGTGCAGCACATGGTGATCAGCATGGTCTCGCCGATTCTGGTGCTCCTCGGGGCGCCGGTGACGCTGGCGCTGCGGGCGCTGCCGGTGGCCGGCAAGGGCCGCAAGGGGCCGCGTGAGCTGCTGCTCGCGCTGCTGCACAGCCGGTACATGCGGATCGTCACGCACGCCGGGTTCACCATTCCGCTGTTCATCGCGAGCCTGTACGCGCTGTATTTCACGCCTCTGTTCGACACGCTGATGTCGACGAAGACGGGGCACGTCGCGATGATGGTGCACTTCTTCGCGGTCGGCATGGTGTTCTTCTGGCCGATCATCGGTGTGGACCCCGGTCCGAACCGGCCCGGATATCTGATGCGGATGCTGGAGCTTTTCGCGGGAATGCCGTTCCACGCGTTCTTCGGAATCGCGCTGATGATGGCGTCCGAGCCGATGGTGGAATCCTTCAAGAACCCGCCCGCCTCGCTCGGCATCGACGCGCTCTCCGACCAGAGCGCGGCCGGCGGTATCGCGTGGGCGTTCTCCGAGATCCCCTCGGTGATCGTGCTGATCGCCCTGCTGTTCCAGTGGTACGGCTCCGAGCAGCGGCAGGCCAAGCGGCAGGACCGGGCCGCGGACCGCGACGGCGACCAGGAGCTGGCGGCGTACAACGCCTATCTCGCGTCGCTCAACTCACGCAAGGGCTGATCCCGGGGCACCATGGAGGTGGACCGCCCTGCGGAGGGCGGCCCTGAGGAGGGTGTCACGATGGCCGGTTCCACGGACAGCTCCACGAAGACCATGGGGGTGCTCACCGTCGGCGGACTCGTCGCGGTGACCGCCTACACGGTGGCCCTCGGCTCCAACGGCTGGCTGTGGTTCGGCTGGGTGGTGCTGGGTCTGATCACGCTGGCGATGGTGGTCATGAAATCCGGCTGAGCGGCGGTCAGTGCACGCCCGGCTGGTATTTCGGCAGCCGGGCGGTCACCTTCATGCCGGCGCCCACGGCCGTCTCGATGACCAGGCCGTACGCGTCGCCGTACACCTGGCGCAGGCGGTCGTCGACGTTGGACAGGCCGATGCCGCCGGAGGGGCTGATCTCGCCGGCGAGGATGCGGCGCAGCAGGGCGGGGTCCATGCCGGCGCCGTCGTCCTCGATGACGACGGTGGCCTCGGCGCCGGTGTCCTGGGCGGTGATGCGTATGTGGCACTTGTCCGCCTTGCCCTCCAGGCCGTGCTTGACCGCGTTCTCGACCAGCGGTTGCAGGCACAGGAACGGCAGCGCGACGGGGAGGACTTCCGGGGCGATCTGGAGGGTGACGGCGAGGCGGTCGCCGAAGCGGGCCCGGACGAGGGCCAAGTAGTGGTCGATGGCGTGGAGTTCGTCGGCGAGGGTGGTGAAGTCCCCTTTGCGGCGGAACGAGTAGCGGGTGAAGTCGGCGAACTCCAGCAGCAGATCGCGGGCGCGCTCGGGGTCGGTGCGCACGAACGAGGCGATCACCGCGAGGGAGTTGAAGATGAAGTGCGGGGAGATCTGGGCCCGCAGCGCTCTTATCTCGGCCTCGATGAGCCGGGTCCGCGAGTCGTCGAGGTCGGCCAGCTCCAGCTGCACGGACACCCACCGCGCGACCTCCCCCGCCGCCCGCACCAGCACCGCCGACTCCCGCGGGGCGCATGCGACCAGCGCGCCGTGCACCCGCTCGTCGACGGTCAGCGGCGCGACGACCGCCCAGCGCACCGGGCAGTCCGGCGCGTCGCAGTCCAGCCGGAACGCTTCTCCCCGCCCCGACTCCAGCGGCCCCGCGAGCCGCTCCATGATCTCCGCCCGGTGATGCGCGCCGACCCCGTCCCAGGCCAGCACGCCCTCCTCGTCGGTCAGACACAGCGCGTCGGTCCCCAGCAGCGACCGCAGCCGCCGCGCCGACTTCCGCGCCGACTCCTCGGTCAGCCCCGCCCGCAGCGCGGGGGCGGCGAGGGAGGCGGTGTGCAGGGTCTG
The DNA here is from genome assembly GCF_055597585.1 of Streptomyces sp. AMJ-169. Classification (NCBI taxonomy): domain Bacteria; kingdom Bacillati; phylum Actinomycetota; class Actinomycetes; order Kitasatosporales; family Streptomycetaceae; genus Streptomyces; species Streptomyces sp. AMJ-169. The sequence continues at coordinate 138,774 of NZ_JBVLTJ010000009.1, read as the reverse complement.
GAAGGTGGCGTGCTCGACGGGCGTCCCGAGCCCCCCGAGCACCTGCGGCCGAGCCACCCGCCGCCCGAGCCAGAACCCGGCCCCGAGGAGGGGGAGCACGGCGACGAGGAGCCCGGCGAGGAATCCGCTCATGGGGTGCGCTCCGAGGAGGCCGGGGGGTCGGCCGGTGCGGGCAGATCGTACGAGGCCGGCGCCGGAAGGTCGTACGCGGCCGGCGCCGTCTGTTCCGCCGCCGGAAGGGCCGCCCTCCTCCCCTCCCCCATCCGCAGCTCCTCCGGCAGATGGAAGCGGGCCAGGATCTCGGCTGTGCCCGGGGGGACGCGGCTCGGGGTGGACAGGGAGACCAGGATCATCGTCAGGAAGCCCAGCGGCACCGACCACAGCGCCGGCCAGGCCAGTAACGCGTGCCAGGTGCCCCGTACCGGCAGGCCCGCCATGGTCGTGGCGACCGCCGCGAACGCCGCGCCGCCGCCGACCAGCATGCCCGCCGCCGCCCCCGGCGGGGTCAGGCGGCGCCACCAGATGCCGAGGACCAGCAGGGGGCAGAACGAGGACGCGGAGACGGCGAAGGCGAGGCCGACCGCGTCGGCCACCGGGAGGCCGCCGACGAGGAGGCTCGCGGCGAGCGGCGCGGCCATCGCGAGCAGCGTGCCGAGCCGGAAGTGCCGCACCCCGCGCGCGGGCAGCACGTCCTGCGTGAGGACGCCCGCGACCGCCATCGTCAGCCCCGACGCGGTCGACAGGAACGCGGCGAACGCCCCGCCCGCCACCAGCGCGCCCAGCAGATCGCCGCCGAGCCCGCCGATCACCCGGTCCGGCAGCAGCAGCACGGCCGCGTCGGCGTCGCCGGTGAGGGCGAGTTCGGGGGCGTAGAGCCGGCCCAGGGCGCCGTACAGGGGCGGCAGGAGGTAGAACGCGCCGATCAGGGCGAGCACCGCGACCGTCGTGCGGCGGGCGGCGACGCCGTGCGGGCTGGTGTAGAAGCGGACGACGACGTGCGGCAGGCCCATGGTGCCGAGGAAGGTCGCGAGGATGAGCCCGTACGTCGCGTACAGCGGGCGTTCCTCGCGGCCGGCGGCGAGGGACGTCGACATGCCGCCGTTGCTGCCGCGTTCGGCGGTGGGGACGGCGGCGCCCTCGGGGAAGGTGAGGCGGGTGCCGTGGACGACGTGGTGGGTGCCCGCCGCCAGCTCCAGGACCGTGTCCCGGTGGTGCCGGCCGTCGACCGTGCCCGTCACCGTGACCGTCAGCGGGCGGTCCAGGCGCAGGTCCAGGGTGTCGGCGACGCGGACCGTGCGCTGTTCGCGGAAGGTCGCCGGTTCCGCGAAGGCGCCCCGGGGCGCGCCGTCGCCGTGCCAGGCGAGGACGAGGAAGAGGGCGGGGACGAGCAGCGCGGTCAGCTTCAGCCAGTACTGGAAGGCCTGCACGAAGGTGATGCTGCGCATGCCGCCGGCCGCGACGGTCGCGGTGACGACGACGGCGACGATGACCCCGCCGAGCCAGCCGGGCGCCCCGGTCAGGACGGTCAGTGTGAGCCCGGCGCCCTGGAGTTGGGGCAGGAGGTAGAGCCAGCCGACGCCGACGACGAAGGTGCCCGCGAGCCGGCGCACGAAGCCGGAGGAGAGCCGGGCCTCGGCGAAGTCGGGGAGGGTGTAGGCGCCGGAGCGGCGCAGCGGGGCGGCGACGAAGATGAGCAGGACGAGGTAGCCGGCGGTGTAGCCGACCGGGTACCAGAGCATGTCGGGGCCCTGGACGAGGACGAGTCCCGCGATGCCGAGGAAGGAGGCGGCGGAGAGGTACTCGCCGCTGATGGCGGCGGCGTTGAGGCGGGGTCCGACGGTGCGGGAGGCGACGTAGAAGTCGGACGTCGTGCGGGAGATGCGCAGGCCGAAGGCGCCGACGAGGACGGTCGCGACGACGACGAGGGCGACGGCCGGGACGGCGTAGGAGGAGTTCACCGGTCCTCGACCAGGCGGACGAAGTCCCTCTCGTTGCGTTCGGCGCGCCGCACGTACCAGCGGGCGAGCAGGACGAGCGGGGCGTACAGGCCGAAGCCGAGGATCACCCAGGTGAGGCCGCGCGCGCCGGGGGTCGCGGCGAGGACCAGCGGGAGCGGTCCGATCAGCAGTCCGAGGACGGTGAACACGGCGAGGGCGGCGCGCAGTTGGGAGCGCATGAGGGAGCGGACGTAGGTGTGGCCGAGGGTGGTCTGTTCGTCGATCTCGGTCCGGGGGCGGTAGCCGCCGGCGGGGCGCTTGGTGCGGCGGGGCGGTCCGGTGACGGTGACGCGGCGCTCGGCGGGGTCCTGGTTCGGCACCTTTCAGAGTCTCCTGGTCGGCGGCCCGCCGCGGGGCGCTTTCACGTTCTCCTCATCAGCAGTTCGCGCAGTTCGCGGGCGTGCCGCCGGGAGACCTGGAGTTCCTCGGCGCCGACGAGGACGCTCACCGACCCGGCGTCCAGCCGGAGTTCGCCGATGTGGCGCAGGGCGACGAGGTGGCGGCGGTGGATGCGGACGAAGCCCCGGGCGCGCCAGCGTTCCTCCAGGGTGGACAGGGGGATGCGGACGAGGTGGCTGCCGCGTTCGGTGTGCAGGCGGGCGTAGTCGCCCTGGGCCTCGACGTGGGTGATGTCGTCGACGGGGACGAAGCGGGTGACGCCGCCGAGTTCGACGGGGATCTGGTCGGGGTCGGGTTCGTGCACGGGGATGCGCGGCGCGGCGCCGCGCAGTTCGGCGGCGCGCCGCACCGCTTCGGCGAGGCGTTCCTTGCGGACCGGTTTGAGGAGGTAGTCGACGGCCTTGAGGTCGAACGCCTGGACGGCGAAGTCCTCGTGGGCGGTGACGAAGACGATCAGCGGGGGGCGGGCGAAGCCGCCGAGGAGGCGGGCGAGGTCGAGCCCGTCGAGGCCGGGCATCTGGATGTCGAGGAAGACGACGTCGACGGCCTCGGGGCCGCCGGGCCCGGACTCCAGGGCGCGGTTGATGCGGCGCAGCGCCTCGGTCGCGTCCCCGGCGCCCTCGGCGCTGCCGATCCGGGGGTCGGCGTTGAGGAGGTACAACAGCTCCTCCAGGGAGGGGCGTTCGTCGTCGACGGCGAGGGCGCGCAGCATGAAGTCGGAGTGTAAGGGGGATCGGGGTCCGTGCACACGTGGCGGACGGGGGCGGTCGCGGTGGCGATCGCGGCGCGTTCGCCCTGGATATGGTGCCGCCATGACCCCCTTCGACGAACTCGACCGGAAGATCATCACCGCGTTGATGGCGAACGCGCGGACCAGTTTCGCCGAGATCGGCCAGGCGATCGGGCTGTCCTCGACGGCGGTGAAGCGGCGGGTGGACCGGCTGCGGGAGAGCGGGGTGATCACGGGGTTCACGGCGACGGTCCAGCCGGCGGCGCTGGGGTGGCGCACGGAGGCGTACGTGGAGGTGTACTGCGAGGGCGCCGCGCCCCCGAGGCGGCTCGCGGAGGTGGTGCGCAACCATCCGGAGATCACGGCGGCGATGACGGTGACGGGCGGGGCGGACGCGCTGCTGCATGTGCGGGCGCGGGACGTGGAGCACTTCGAGGAGGTGCTGGAGCGCATCCGGGTCGAGCCGTTCATCCGCAAGACGATCAGTGTGATGGTGCTGTCGCACCTGCTGCCGGACGCCCCGGAGGCGGGAGCCAGCCAGCTCGCACCAGACGTGCGTGAGGAGGCTTGAACACGCAGCATTCCTGCACGGACACGCAGTGTTGATTCCTTGTCCTGCGCCCAGCCGGTTTTCTACCGTTGATCACACCTCGTAGATACCACTGGAAATGCGGAGGAACCCCTCTGTGTCAGACTCCCGTGTGCCGCGCCCCCGGCGTTTTCTGGTCTGCGAACCCAGACATTTCGCCGTGCAGTACGCGATCAACCCCTGGATGCACCCCGACACCCCCGTCGACGTCGACCTCGCGCAGGAGCAGTGGCAGTCGCTGATCCGCGCCTACCGCGCGCACGGCCACACCGTCGACGCGGTCGAGCCGGCGCCCGGCCTGCCCGACATGGTGTTCGCGGCGAACTCGGCGGTCGTCGTCGACGGCCGCGTCCTGGGCGCCCTCTTCCACGCGCCCGAGCGGCGCCCGGAGTCCGTCCACTTCGACACCTGGTTCAAGGCGGCCGGGTACGACGTGCGCCGCCCGGAGCACACCGTCGAGGGCGAGGGCGACCTCGTCTGGACCGGCCGCTACCTCCTGGCGGGCACCGGTTTCCGCACGTCACGGGAGGCGCACCGGGAGGCGCAGGAGTTCTTCGGCCGCCCGGTGATCGGGCTGACGCTGACCGACCCGTACTTCTACCACCTGGACACGGCGCTGTTCGTCCTCGACGACGACAACGTCGTGTACTACCCGGAGGCGTTCTCCCCCGGCAGTCGCGAGGTCCTGAAGGCGCTCTACCCCGACGCCGTCCTGGCCACCCGGGAGGACGCGCTGGCCTGGGGCCTGAACTCGGTCTCCGACGGCCGCCACGTCTTCATCGCCCCGCGCGCGGAGTCCCTCGCGGCCCGCCTCGCCGACCACGGCTACGTCCCCGTCCCCGTCGACCTCTCCGAGTTCCACAAGGCCGGCGGCGGCATCAAGTGCTGCACCCAGGAGATCCGCTGATGACCGTGGTGACCGACATGCGTACGTCCGACGAGCTGATCCGCGCGGAGGGCCCGGTCCTCGCGCACAACTACCACCCGCTGCCGGTGGTCGTGGCCTCCGCCGAGGGCGCGTGGGTCCAAGACGTCGAGGGCCGCCGCTACCTGGACCTCCTCGCCGGCTACTCGGCCCTCAACTTCGGCCACCGCCACCCCCAGTTGATCGAGGCGGCCCACCGCCAGCTGGACCGCCTCACCCTGACCTCCCGCGCCTTCCACAACGACCGCCTCGCCGAATTCGCCGAACGCCTGGTCGAGTTGACCGGCACCGAGATGATGCTCCCGATGAACACGGGCGCGGAGGCGGTCGAGTCGGCCGTCAAGATCGCCCGCAAATGGGCGTACGACGTCAAGGGCGTCCCGGCGGACCGGGCGACGATCGTCGTGGCCGCCGACAACTTCCACGGCCGCACGACGACCATCGTCAGCTTCTCCACCGACGAGAGCGCCCGCGCCGGCTTCGGCCCCTTCACGCCGGGGTTCCGGATCGTCCCGTACAACGACCTCGCGGCGCTGGAGGCGGCGGTCGACGAGACGACGGCGGCGGTGCTCATCGAGCCCATCCAGGGCGAGGCCGGGGTGGTCATCCCGGACGACGGATACCTGGCGGGCGTACGGGAGTTGACGCGCCGCGCGGGGTGCCTGTTCATCGCCGACGAGATCCAGTCGGGGCTCGGGCGGACGGGGCACACGCTGGCCGTGCGGCACGAAGGGGTCGTCCCGGACGTCATCCTGCTCGGCAAGGCGCTGGGCGGCGGGATCGTCCCCGTCTCGGCGGTCGTGGGGCGGCGGGACGTCCTCGGGGTGCTGCATCCCGGGGAGCACGGGTCGACGTTCGGCGGGAATCCGCTGGCCGCGGCGGTCGGGACGGCTGTGGTGGAGCTGCTGGAGACGGGTGAATTCCAGCGGCGGGCTTCGGAGTTGGGGGAAGTGCTGCGGGAGGGGCTGGCTGATCTGGTCGGGCACGGGGTCGTGGGCTTCCGGGCGCGCGGGCTGTGGGCGGGCGTGGACGTCGATCCGGCGCTGGGGACGGGGCGCGAGGTGAGTGAACGGCTCATGCGGGAAGGGGTGTTGGTGAAGGACACGCATGGGTCGACGATCCGGATCGCGCCGCCGTTGTGCATCACGGAGGGGGAACTTCGGTCGGCGGTGGGGGTGTTGGGGAGGGTGTTGGGGTGATCTCTGGGGGGCGGCGGGGAGTTCTCGTGCGGCGGGCTGCGGGGAGTCGGCGGGTTCTCGTGCGGCTCGCGGCGGGGAGTTGGCGGGAGTTCTCGTGTCGCGCGCGGCGGGGAGTTCTCGTGCGGCGAGCTGCGGGGAGTCGGCGGGTTCTCGTGCGGCTCGCGGCGGGGAGTTGCCGGGAGTTCTCGTGTCGCGCGCGGCGGGGAGTTCTCGTGCAGGGCGCGGCGAAGAGTTCCCGTCCCCTCCCCCGCCCCCTACACTGACCCCACCCCACCACCCGGCTGACCTGCCGGAAGCCGGTCGTCGCGGGGGTCGTGCCGAAAGGGCGCCCGATGTTCTACCGACTCCTCAAGTACGTGCTGATCGGCCCCTTGCTGAAGCTGCTCTTCCGGCCGCGCATCGAGGGGCTGGAGCACGTCCCCGGGAGCGGCGCGGCCATCGTCGCGGGCAACCATCTCTCCTTCGCGGACCACTTCCTGATGCCGGCCGTCCTCAAGCGGCGGATCACCTTCCTCGCCAAGGCCGAGTACTTCACGGGCCCTGGTCTGCGCGGCCGGCTCACCGCCGCGTTCTTCCGCAGCGCGGGCCAGATCCCGGTCGACCGCTCGGGCAAGGAGGCGGGGCGGGCGGCGATCCGCGAGGGCCTGTCGGTGCTGGCCCAGGACGACCTGCTGGGCATCTACCCGGAGGGCACCCGCTCGCACGACGGCCGCCTCTACAAGGGCAAGGTCGGCGTCGCGGTGATGGCCCTGACCGCCCAAGTCCCGGTCGTCCCCTGCGCGATGATCGGTACGTTCGAGGCACAGCCGCCGGGCAAGCTGATCCCGAACCTGCACCCCGTCACGATCCGGTTCGGCGCCCCGCTCGACTTCTCCCGCTACACGGGCCTGGAGCACGACAAGACAGCCCTGCGCGCCGTCACCGACGAGATCATGTACGCCATCATGACCCTCTCCGGCCAGGAGTACGTCGACCGGTACGCGGCGGAGGTGAAGGCGGAGGAACAGCGGAAGTTCCCTAGGATGCCGCTGAGTTGAGGGCCGGGTTGTGCAGCGGGGCTCGCCGGCGTTTCGGGCGGGCGGCGTTCGAGGATCAGCCCAGCTCACCGGCGTTCCGGGCCGGCGGTGTTGCGAGGGTCAGCCCAGCTCGCCCAGCGCCCGGTCCAGCAGCTCCCGCAGCTGAAGCCCGTCCGCGGCCAGCGCCGTGACCAGCGCGGCGGGCCCAGCGAGCGGCACGACCGTCGCGGCCCCCTCCCCGAGCACCCGCACCGCGACCGGCCGCTCCGCGAACTCCGGCCGTACGACGAGGAGTTGTCCCAGCGCCCGGTGTCCGCCCAGTACGGCGGGCCCGTCCCAGCCGCCCGGCGCTCCGGGGCCGCACGTCAACTCCTGGTCGAGGAGGGTCCGTTGCCCGACGTTCAGGGTCAACCGGCTGCTCAGGAACCCGGGTTCCTCCCCCGCCCGGCCCAGCACCTGCTCCTCCCGGAACACCAGCCGGGCCCCGCTGTCGACGTCGATCCGCGTCGAGACGTACAGCTCGCTCCCGGCGGCCGAGATCAACTGCTCGGGCAGCCAGTGAAGTTCACCCGAACCGGCGACCCGCAGCCGGACGTCGTAACGAGCCTCGCCCTTCGCCTGGCCGGGCAGCGCGATGGTCGCGGCGGCGGAGCCGACGTCCAGCCGGGCACCGTCCTCGACGTCCGTCTCGACGCGGAACCGGTCACCGCCGAGGGGACCGCTCATGGCCCCGACGAGCATCACCCGGGCCGCACCGCCGCGGACCTCGCGGGTGCGGCGCAGGGCGAGGGGGCCGTCGCTCTCCAGAACGGGGAGCGAGGTGCCGCCCCGGCCGTCGGGGAGGGCACGGAGACGGGCGGTGGCGCTGACGCCGGTAGCGGGCGCCACGCCGGGCATGCCGGTCACGTTCGGCACGTCGGGCAGGCCGCTCGCGCTCGACACGCCGGTCACCTCAGCCGCTCCCGTCACGCCGACCACACCCGCCACACCCGCCACACCCGTCACGCCGTCCACCCCCGCACCTGCCCCCGCACCCACTCCGCGACCTCCCCGACCCCCGCCGCCGAGCGCAGGGACTGGAAGACGACCGGGAGTTCGGCGCGCTGGGCCTTCGCGTCGGCGGCCATCCGGGCTAGGTCGGAGCCGACGTACGGCGCGAGGTCGGTCTTGTTGACGATCAGCAGGTCGGCGGTGGTGACACCGGGACCCCCCTTGCGCGGGATGTCGTCCCCGCCCGCGACGTCGATGACGAAGATCTGCGCGTCCACGAGCCCCTTGGAGAACGTCGCGGTGAGGTTGTCACCGCCGGACTCGACGAGGATCAGATCCAGCGGGCCGACCTCCTCCTCCAGCTCCTCCACCGCTTCGAGGTTGGCGGAGATGTCGTCCCGGATCGCGGTGTGCGGGCAGGCCCCGGTCTCGACGGCGCTGATCCGCTCGGGCGGCAGCACGGCCTCCCTCAGCAGGAACTCGGCGTCCTCGCGGGTGTAGATGTCGTTGGTGACGACGGCGAGGCTCAGCTCGTCGCGCAGGGCCCGGCAGAGCGCGGCGACGGTCGCGGTCTTGCCGGAGCCGACGGGCCCGCCGAGCCCGATGCGCACGGCGCGCCGGGTGCCGTCGGGGCGGTGGGCGTCGGCGCTGACAGCGGAGTGGGTGTGGGAGTGGTCGAGGTGCATGGGGGACTCCTTGCTCGAAAGGTCAGGAAGCGAAAAGGCGTGCCTGCCGGCCCGCGTGGACCTCCGCCCCCAGCTCCAGCAACGGACTGGAGGCGGCGGGCAGTCGGGCCGGCACCGCCGTCCCCGCCGCGACCGCCCGGTCCACGACCAGATCCAGCTCCGGCGCCAGCCGGGCCAGCACTCCGGTCGCCTGGAAGGGATCGAGGCTCAGCAGCCGCACCACCGCCGTCGCCGGCCCGCCCACGCTCTCGTACGCGGCGCAGTACGCGGCGTCCTGCGGCCCGAGTCCGGCCGCGCGGGCCGTGACCCCCAACACCACAGGCTGGTGTGCCCCTTTGGGGAACTCACCGGCGAGGGCGTCGAGTTCGGGGGAGGGCCAGGTCGCGCGTGCCGCCCGCATCAGCTGGCGGCCGAGTTTCCGGGCGGCAACGCGCAGTGCCGGGGAGGGAGTTCGGGCGTCCGCCTGTCCGTCCAGCCACACCGGGTCGGCTCCCGCGGCGGCCGCTGCCGCGAGGGACGCCGCGACCAGTCCCGTCGTGTGCAGCCGGCCCCGGCAGAACGTCTCCAGGGTCCCGACTCCCGTGATCCGCCCGGCCCTCACCGCCTCCTCCGCCCCGCCGGAGTGCGCGTGGCCTCCGGCGGGGAAGCGGCCGTCGGCGAGGACGAGCAGTGCCGCTCTGGACATCAGAACAGGAAGTACCGCTGGGCCAGCGGCAGTTCGGCCGCCGGGGTGGCCTCGACCAGTTCGCCGTCGATGTGCACGGCGAAGCTGTCGGGGTCGACGCGGACGTCCGGGCGGGCGTCGTTCTCCCGCATGTCGGCCTTGGTGACCGCGCGGGTCGACTCGATCGCGACGAACTTCTTGCCCAGCTGGAGCCGGTCCGGGAGGCCGTCCTCGATCGCCAGCTGGGCGACGAAGTTGAAGGAGTTGGCGGCGGGCGCCCGGCCGATCGCGCCGTACATCGGGCGGGGCAGGACCGGCTGCGGGGTCGGAATGGAGGCGTTGGCGTCGCCCATCTGCGCGTAGGCGATCTGGCCGCCCTTGACGACGAGATGCGGCTTCACACCGAAGAACTGCGGGTTCCACAGGACGAGGTCGGCGAGCTTGCCGGTCTCGACGGAGCCGATCTCGCGAGCGAGGCCCTGGGCGAGCGCGGGGTTGATGGTGTACTTCGCGACGTAGCGCCGTACGCGGTGGTTGTCGGCGCGGCCGTCGCCGGGGAGGGCGCCGCGTCTGCGCTTCATGACGTGGGCGGTCTGCCAGGTGCGCAGGATGACCTCGCCGACGCGGCCCATGGCCTGGGAGTCGGAGGAGATGATCGAGATGGCGCCCATGTCGTGGAGGATGTCCTCCGCGCCGATGGTGGAGGGGCGGATCCGGGACTCGGCGAAGGCGAGGTCCTCGGGCACGGCCGGGTTGAGGTGGTGGCAGACCATCAGCATGTCGAGGTGTTCCTCGGCGGTGTTGACGGTGTAGGGGCGGGTCGGGTTGGTGGAGCTGGGCAGGACGTGCGGCTGGGAGACGACCGTCATGATGTCGGGCGCGTGCCCGCCGCCGGCGCCCTCGGTGTGGTAGGCGTGGATGCCCCGGCCGGCGATCGCGGCGAGCGTGTCGCCCACGAAACCGGCCTCGTTGAGGGTGTCGGTGTGGATCGCGACCTGGATGCCGGTCTGGTCGGCGACCGTGAGGGACGCGTCGATGACGGCCGGGGTCGAGCCCCAGTCCTCGTGCAGCTTGAGGCCGAGGGCGCCGCCGCGGATCTGGGCGAGCATCGCGTCGTGCGAGACGGTGTTGCCCTTGCCGAGGAACCCGATGTTGAGCGGGTACTGCTCCATCGCCTCCAGCATCCGCGCGAGGTGCCAGCGGCCCGGCGTGACCGTCGTCGCCTTGGAGCCCTCGGCGGGTCCGGTGCCGCCGCCGACGAGGGTGGTGACGCCGGACGACAGCGCCTCGTCGGCGATCTGCGGGCAGATGAAGTGGACGTGCGCGTCGACCGCGCCGGCCGTGAGGATGCGGCCGTTGCCCGCGATGATCTCGGTCTCGGGGCCGATCACGAGGTCGGGGTGGACGCCGTCCATCGTGTCCGGGTTGCCGGCCTTGCCGATGCCGCTGATGCGGCCGTCGCGGATGCCGACGTCGGCCTTGACGATGCCCCAGTGGTCGACGATCACGGCGCCGGTGATGACGGTGTCGGGCGTGCCCTGGGCGCGGGTGACGCGGGACTGGCCCATCGACTCGCGGATGACCTTGCCGCCGCCGAACACGGCCTCGTCGCCTGCGAGTCCGGGGCCGCCGCTGCGGTCCTCCTCGATCTCGATCAGCAGGTCGGTGTCGGCGAGCCGGATGCGGTCGCCGGTCGTCGGGCCGAACAGGTCGGCGTACGCGGCGCGGGAGATCTCAGGCATCGAGGGCACCTCCGGTCTCCCCGCGCAGGCCGGGTACGATCCGGGCGCCGGCGAGCGGGACGAGTTCGACGGCCACGGGGATGCCGGGCTCGAAGCGGACGGCGGTCCCGGCGGCGATGTTCAGCCGCTTGCCGCGCGCGGCGGCCCGGTCGAACTCCAGACCGGGGTTGGTCTCCGCGAAGTGGTAGTGGGAGCCGACCTGGACCGGCCGGTCGGCGGCGTTGAGGACCGTGAGCCGGGTGACCTCGCGGCCCGCGTTGTACACGATCGGCCCGTCGGCGAACAGGATCTCTCCGGGAATCATCGCGGCCCCCTTCAGACGATCGGGTCGTGGACGGTGACGAGCTTGGTGCCGTCCGGGAAGGTCGCCTCGACCTGGACGTCGTGGATCATCTCGGGGATGCCCTCCATGACGTCGTCCCTGGTCAGCAACTTGCGGCCGGACGCCATGAGTTCGGCGACGGTCCGGCCGTCGCGGGCGCCTTCGAGGAGGTGCGAGGTGATGAGCGCGACCGCCTCGGGGTGGTTGAGCTTCAGTCCCCGGGCCCGGCGCTTCTGAGCGACGTCGGCCGCCACATGGATCAGCAGTCTCTCCTGCTCGTGCGGGGTCAGTTGCACGTCCCACCTCTGCCTTCCTCGCCGCAGATGCGCTGCGGATGCGTGGAGGGAGGCTAGTTCGAACGCGTTTCGAGGACGTTAACCGGAGCGTGATCCACAGGACGTGTCCGGACGATCACCCGACCGCCGGACCCCGGTGCTCGGCCGCGATCCCGAACCGCTGGCGTTCGCGGGGAGCGGAAGCGACCTCTCGGACTGCGGAAACGGAGCTGATGACCTGCGGCTCCTCGGCCTGCGCCCGGTCCAGGGCGTCGAGGCGCTCGAGATCGGCCGCCGAGACCAGCGCGACCAGGGGTTTTCCATGCCGGGTGACGACGACGCGCTCGGCGCCGTACACCACCCGGTTGATCAGATCGGCGAGCTCAGCCCTGGCTTGCGTCACCGGAATCTCGTAGGCCATGAGGCCATTCTAACGTGACGTACGTCCTGTACATTTTTTACAGATGCCGATCCCAGGTTCACCCTGAGGAGGGGGTACCCATGACCCGACCCACCGCCCGCCACGTCCTCCCCGAGTTTCACGAGCGCACGAGCTACGGCCACAAGACCCTCGACCCGTACGCGAAGCTCCTGGAGGAACGGATCGTCTTCCTGGGCACCCCGGTCGACGACATCGCGGCGAACGACGTGATGGCCCAGCTGATGCACCTCGAACACCGCGCCCCGGACCAGGACATCTCCCTGTACATCAACTCGCCCGGCGGCTCGTTCACGGCGATGACGGCCGTCTACGACACGATGCGGTACGTCACCTGCGACGTGGAGACGGTCTGCCTGGGCCAGGCCGGCTCCCCGGCGGCGGTCCTGCTCGCGGCCGGCGCCCCGGGCAAGCGTCTCGTCCTGCCCGGCGCCCGCGTGGTGCTCAGCCAGCCCGAGTCCGCCGAGGGCTTCCAGGGCCAGGTCAGCGACCTCGCCGTCCAGGCCGGCGAACTCGCCCGCACCCGCGCCCGCCTGGAGGAGATGCTGGTACGGCACACCGGGCGCGCCCCGGAGCGGATCGCCGCGGACATCGAGCGCGACCTGATCCTGGACGCGGCCGGCGCGGTGGCGTACGGCATCGCCGACGGCGTCGTACCGAGCCGCAAGGGGCGGTGACCGTGCTGCCCGACCTGCCGCCGCTGCCCGCGCTGACCCGCGCGGAGGCCGAGCTGATCGACCGTTATCTGGAGGTCGTCGACCTGCTGGGCCGGATCAACCCGGCCCACGACGGCGACACCTACCGGGGCCTGCGGGCCGCCCAGGCGCTGGTGGGCAAGGCGGCGGCGCTGCGGGACGCGCTCGCGCTGATGCACCAGCGCGGCGAGAGCGAGGTGCACGCCCCGACGCTGGCGCGGGCGCTGCGGGTGCTGGACGGGGAGCGGCGCACGGGGCGGGTGACGCTGCCGCCGGGGACGGGGAGTTGAGGCGGGGTCGCGTCGGCCTCAGGCGCGTACTCTTTCTTATGACATGTGCGATTTACTGAGCGCCCGTCGATGCCTCAGCTCCCTCACCCGGCTCACTCCCGGAGCACGGAAGCACGGCTGCGCACCCCGGCCCTCCGCCCCGCGAATGTGCTCTCGCCCACGCTCCCTCCAGCCGACGTACGCCCGTCTCCGGGCCTGCCCGATGCCGCACCGCCGCCCGGGAGCCGACACCGCGTGAAATGGCCGCAGAACGCCCCCTGTTCGGCGTAGCGGACACCCCCGCGTACGGCCCGCTCCACCTGCGCGACCTGCGCGGACGAGGTGCGCGGTGCGGTTCTCCACCCCTGCTCGGGGGCCGCGCAGGTGGCGGACACGTGGCCGGAAGCTGAACTGTTCACTCGAACGGGTGAGTGGTGAGTAAGCCCACAAATCCACGAAACCGTTGGGTTTTTGGGGCATCGGTGAGCCAAGATCCCTGTCTGACGACAAGCCCCCGCCAGCAGAGGCGGGGCGGTCCGGGCGGACGCCGAGTCCTGCCGCCGCCCGGATGACCGGTCGACAGGAGTGCATCGGCAGGAGTGGAGGACCCAGGCAGTACGGGTCGCCGGCAGCGGTCACGCCATGACCGGAGCCGAGCAGCCCTTGGGGTGAAGCCGTGGTGACACGGCCGGGCAACTTCGCCAGCCCGAATCCGACAGGTCATCCTTCACAGGCGGCTGACGAAGGGTTGCGCATGACTGCGCTCAATCGTGTCCCGTCGCTGATGGTCCGCGCCGGTGCGGCCTCGGCCTTCGCCATCGCCGCCGTGGGCGGCTCGGTGGTCGTACCGGGTGTCGCCTCCAGTGCGGAGGCCGCCACTCCGGCGACGAAGGCGCTCCAGATCGCGGCATCCAAGAAGGGCTCCCCGTACAGGTACGGCGCCAACGGACCCCACCGGTTCGACTGCTCAGGGCTCACCCAGTACGCGTTCAAGAAGGCGGGCAAGACCCTGCCGCGTACCACCACCCAGCAGTACAACAAGACCCGGCACATCTCCGCCTCCCAGCGGCAGGCGGGTGACCTGGTCTTCTTCCACTCCGGCTCGAACGTCTACCACGTCGCGATCTACGCGGGCGCGAACAAGGTGTGGCACTCCCCCAAGACCGGTGACGTGGTGCGGCTCCAGAAGATCTGGACCAAGAGCGTCTGGTACGGACGGGTGAAGTAGCAAGGCCGGTCGACCGGTTCTAGGCGGTGGCCTCCGGCCGCGGTGCCGGGGCGGTCCAGGGCAGCTCGATCGAGACCGTCTTGCCGCCCTCGTGGGTGGGCCGCACCTGGAGCCGGCCGCCGTGCTCCGCCGTCAGCGAGCGGATGATCACCAGCCCCCGGCCGTTGTCCTGCTGGACAGCGGCCGGGAGCCGTTTGGGGAACCGCGGGTGGCTGTCGGTGACGCCGAGCCGCAGCTGTTCGTCCCGGTCCAGGGCGAGCGCGACGGTGAACGTGGGCGAGAGCCCGAAGGTGTGCTGCACGGCGTTGGTGGCGAGTTCCGAGACGATCAGCCGGACGGTGTCGACGAGTTCGGCGCCCGCCGGCAGCCCCCACTCGGTCAGCGTGCCCGCCGCGAATCGGCGGGCCGCGGCGATCGACACCGGGTCGCTCGGCAGGGTGACGGATGCTTCCAGGTGGTCTGCCATGGCGACGTCGTCCCTTTCCCACGGGACCGGTCCGACACGGCGCGGATGGTTCGAGTACGGTCCCGGACTGGTGGTTCACCGCCAGAGTGCCATTCCACGCGGGCGTCGGTGCGGCGATCCACCAGGATATGCATATATCTGTCGCCCGAAGCGGTGAACTCTGCTACGGCAGAGCGGATTTGGGCGGCGGGTGCGAAGGCCTGGAGTTAAGGAGTTCGGCCATGCAGCATGGTCCCGCCGTGCGCCGGCGGAAACTGGGCGCGGAACTGCGCGCGTTACGCACCGGCGCCCGGCTCACGAGCGGCGAGGCGGCCCGGCTCGTGGGCTGGCACCAGTCGAAGGTGAGCCGGATCGAGACCGGCACCAGCAGTGCGAAACCGGCCGATGTGCGGCTGCTGCTGGATCTGTACGGGGTGGACGACGGCAGACTGCGCGAGCTGATGCTGGTGCTCGCCGGTGTGGACGAGGGCCACGGGCGGGACCACTGGTGGCACGCCTACCGGGGGGTGCTGCCGCCCACGTACCGGGACTTCATCAGCCTGGAGTCGCAGGCGAGCGCGATGCGCACGCTGGAGACGACGGTCGTGCCGGGGCTGCTCCAGACCCCCGAGTACGCCCGCGCGGTGACCCGGGCGGCGGTCGAGGGACAGGAAGAAGCCCAGCTCGACGCCCTGGTGGAGGTACGCCTGGCCCGCCAGGACGTGCTGCTCGGCTCGCCGCCGCTGCTGCTGAGCGCGGTGCTGGACGAGGCGGTGCTGCGCCGGGAGGTCGGCGGGCCCGAGGTGATGGAACGTCAGCTGGAGCGGCTCCTCGAAGCGGCGAAGCTTCCCCAAGTGAGGCTCCAGGTACTGCCGTTCACCGCCGGGGCGCATATCGGTATCACCGGGCCTTTCGTTATCTTCTCGTTTTCGAGCGTTTCTGATCTGGACGTGGTTGTTCTGGACCACTTGACGAGTAGTCATCATCTCGAAGGGAAAGAAGACCTCCGGGCCTACTCGGAGGCCTTCACCACCCTTCAGATCCACGCCCTTTCCCCCGAGGACTCGCTGGATTTCATCGCCGGGATATAGGTGACGGCGCGTAAGGAGGCAACTTCATGACCGCACTGCCTCGGAACGTACCTTCCGCAACCGAACTGCTCGCGGCCGGCTGGCTGCGCAGCAGTCACAGCACCGGGGCCAACAACTGCGTCGAGTGGACGGGCCCGGGGTCCGTGACGCTCGCCGTACGCGACTCCAAGGCACCCGCCGGACCCGCACTGGTCTTCTCGCCCGCAAGCTGGGCCCGCTTCACCCGCGCGCTGCGCTGACCGGCGGCCCGGGACGCCGTCCGCACGGCCGTGCACGCCGACTCATGGCCGCGCCGCGACGACCGCCCCCACCGCCCGCTCCACCTCCGCCTCGGCGAGGTCGGCGCGGGCGGTCAGCCGCAGCCGGGAGACGCCGTCCGGCACGGAAGGAGGACGGAAACAGCCCACGGAGAGACCGGCGGCCCGGCAGTCCGCCGCCCATTTGACCGCCGCCTCGGGGGAGGGCGCGCGCACGGAGACGACCGCGGCGTCGGGACGGACCGCGTCCAGGCCCGCCGCCGTCAGCCGCGCGTGCAGCCCGGCGGCCACCGCACGCACCCGCGCCGCCCGCTCCGGCTCCCGCCGCAGCACCCCGAGCGCCGCCTGGGCGGCCCCGACGGCGGCCGGCGCGAGCCCGGTGTCGAAGATGAACGTCCGCGCGGCGTTCACCAGATGCCCGATCACCCGCGCGGGCCCCAGCACCGCCCCGCCCTGGCTGCCGAGCGACTTGGACAGCGTGACGGTGACGACGACGTCGCCGGCCCCCGCGAGCCCGGCCGCATACGGCGCCCCGCGCCCGCCCGCGCCCAGCACCCCGAGCCCGTGCGCGTCGTCGACGACCAGCCCCGCCCCGTGCTCCCGGCAGGCCGCCGCGAGCGCCGCGAGGTCGGCCGCGTCGCCGTCGACGGAGAAGACCGTGTCGGAGACGGCCACCGCGGGCCCCTCGTACGTCCTGAGCGCCTTGCGGACGGCCTCCGGGTCGGCGTGGCCGACGACCTGGGTGGTGCCCCGGGCCAGGCGGCAGCCGTCGATCAGGGAGGCGTGGTTGCCGGCGTCGGAGAGGATCAGGTGGCCGTCGGGGGCCAGCGCGGTGACGGCGGCGAGGTTGGCAGCGTAGCCGGAGGAGAACACCAGCGCCGCCTCGGCGCCGCAGAACTCCGCCAGCTCGCGCTCGAACTGCGTGTGCAGCTCGGTCGTGCCGGTGACGAGCCGGGAGCCGGTCGCGCCGGCGCCCCAGGTGCGGGCCGCGCGCGCCGCCGCCTCCGTGACCTCGGGGTGGCGGGCGAGGCCCAGGTAGTCGTTGCTCGCGAGATCCAGCAGCGGACTGCTCGCGGGGCGCGGGCGCAGTGTCCGTACGAGTCCGGCGCGGCGGCGCTGCTCCGCGCGGTCGTCGATCCAGCCGAACGCCATGACTCCTCCGAGGCTTCGCGTCGCTTTTAAAGCGCTTTAAGGGGTGGGGGTTTGTAGGTAGCGGACAGACCCTAGCGGTCCGCCGGGCCGCCCACTGTGTGGTGATACCCACACGTCTCCGGGCCGGTCTTGTGCGGAGTCCACCTTGGCCGGGGGCGGGCCCGTAGGACAGGATCAACATCCATGGACCTGCTGAACACGCTGGTGGACAAGGGGCTTCGGCGCGAGCTGCCGACCCGCGCGGAGGCGCTGGCCGTGCTGCGCACCCCGGACGACGACGTGCTGGACGTGGTGGCCGCGGCCGGGAAGGTGCGCCGGCGCTGGTTCGGCCGCCGGGTCAAGCTCAACTACCTGATCAACCTCAAGTCGGGCCTGTGCCCCGAGGACTGCTCGTACTGCTCCCAGCGGCTCGGCTCCACGGCCGGCATCCTCAAGTACACGTGGATCAAGCCCGACGAGGCTTCTCAGGTGGCGGCGGCCGGGCTCGCCGGGGGCGCGAAGCGGGTCTGCCTGGTGGCGTCCGGGCGCGGTCCGACCGACCGGGACATCGACCGGGTCGCGGGCACCATCAAGGCGATCAAGGAGCAGAACGAGGGCGTCGAGGTCTGCGCCTGCCTCGGCCTGCTGACCGACGGCCAGGCGGAGCGGCTGCGCGAGGCGGGCGCCGACGCCTACAACCACAACCTCAACACGTCCGAGGCGACGTACGGGGACATCACCACCACCCACACCTACGCCGACCGCGTCGACACCGTCCAGAAGGCGCACGCGGCCGGTCTGTCGGCCTGCTCGGGCCTGATCGCGGGGATGGGCGAGAGCGACGAGGACCTGGTCGACGTCGTCTTCTCGCTGCGCGAGCTGGACCCGGACTCGGTGCCCGTCAACTTCCTGATCCCGATGGAGGGCACGCCCCTGTCGGCGGACTGGCACCTCACGCCGCAGCACTGCCTGCGCATCCTGGCGATGGTCCGCTTCGTCTGCCCCGACATCGAGGTCCGCATCGCCGGCGGCCGCGAGGTCCACCTCCGCTCCCTCCAGCCCCTCGCCCTGCACCTCGCCAACTCGATCTTCCTGGGCGACTACCTGACCAGCGAGGGCCAGGCGGGCCAGGCCGACCTCGACATGATCGCCGACGCGGGCTTCGAGGTGGAGGGGACGGGCGAGCGGACGCTGCCCAGGCATCGCTCGGAGCTGACCGGTTGTGGCGACGGCTGTGGGGGCTGCGGTTCTCACGCGGGCGGCGGTGTCTGTGGGACGACGGCCCCGGCGCCCGCCGCCGAGGAGGCGCCCGCCGGTGTCCGTACCGATCTGGTGGCCGTCCGCAAGCGCGGTGCCGGGACGGATCTCGCGCCCAATGCCTGACGTCTCCGCGCTGCTGGAGCTGGACCGGCGGCACGTCTGGCATCCGTACGGCCCGATGCCCGGCACGGCCGAGCCGCTCGTCGTGGAGTCGGCGAGCGGGGTCCGGCTGCGGCTCGCGGACGGGCGGGGCGAGCTGGTGGACGGCATGTCGTCCTGGTGGTCGGCGATCCACGGCTACCGCCACCCGGTGCTGGACGAGGCCGCGCGCGAGCAGCTGGAGCGGATGAGCCACGTCATGTTCGGCGGGCTCACCCACGAACCCGCCGTGCTGCTCGCGAAGCAGCTCGTCGACATCACCCCGGCCGGCCTGGAGCACGTCTTCCTGGCCGACTCGGGGTCGGTGTCGGTCGAGGTCGCCATCAAGATGTGCCTCCAGTACTGGCGCTCCCTGGGCAGGCCGGGCAAGCGGCGCCTGCTGACCTGGCGCGGCGGCTACCACGGCGACACCTGGAACCCCATGTCGGTGTGCGACCCCGAGGGCGGCATGCACGGGCTGTGGGCCGGTGTGCTGCCCCGGCAGGTGTTCGTGGACGCGCCGCCCGCGGACTTCGAGGAGCCGTACGCCGACCTGCTGCGGACGGCGATCGCGGAGCACGCGGACGAACTGGCCGCCGTCGTCGTGGAGCCGGTGGTGCAGGGCGCGGGCGGGATGCGGTTCCACTCCCCCGCCTATCTGCGGGTCCTGCGGGAGGCGTGCGACGCGCACGGCGTGCTGCTGGTGTTCGACGAGATCGCGACCGGGTTCGGCCGCACGGGCGCCCTGTTCGCGGCGGACCACGCGCGCGTGACGCCCGATGTGATGTGCGTCGGCAAGGCGCTCACCGGTGGCTACATGACGCTGGCGGCGACCTTGTGCACGCCCGGGGTCGCCGAGGGGATCTCGCGCGGTGAGGTGCCCGTCCTGGCGCACGGTCCGACGTTCATGGGCAACCCGCTCGCCGCCGCCGTGGCCCGCGCCTCCATCGGGCTGCTGCTCGAACAGGACTGGGCGGCGGAGGTGGAGCGGATCGGAGCGGGGCTGCGCGAGGGGCTGGCTGAGGCATCGGCGCTCCCTGGGGTGCGGGACGTGCGGGTCCTGGGCGCCATCGGCGTCGTCCAGCTGGACCATCCCGTCGACATGGCCAAGGCCACGGGGGCGGCGGTCCGCGCGGGTGTGTGGCTGCGGCCGTTCCGCGACCTCGTCTACACGATGCCGCCCTATGTCACCGGCGACGACGACGTCGCCCGTATCGCGCGCGCGGTGTGCGCCGCCGCACGGGAGGGATGACCATGACGATCCTGGTGATCACAGGCACGGGCACGGAGGTCGGCAAGACGGCCGTGACCGCCGCCGTGGCCGCGGTGGCGGTCGCCGCCGGACGCACGGTCGCCGTCCTGAAGGCCGCGCAGACCGGGGTGCGCCCGGACGAGCCCGGTGACGCCGCCGAAGTGGCCCGCCTGGCGGGCGGGGTGACGGCGGCCGAGTGCGCCCGCTACCCCGAGCCCCTGGCCCCGGCGACGGCCGCGCGGCGCGCGGGACTCGATCCGGTGCGGCCCTACGACGTCGTCGAGCGGGCCCACAAGCTGGCGGTGGAGCACGACCTGGTGCTCGTCGAGGGCGCCGGCGGGCTGATGGTCCGCTTCGACGACGAGGGCGGGACCCTGGCCGACGTCGCCGCGCTGCTGGGGGCGCCGGTGCTGCTGGTGGCGTCGGCGGGGCTGGGCACACTGAACACGACCGAGCTGACCGCGCGTGAACTGCGCGCGCGGGGTGTCGAGTTGCTGGGCGTGGTGATCGGCAGCTGGCCGGCGGCGCCGGATCTGGCGATGCGCTGCAATGTGAGCGATCTGCCGGAGGTCTCCGGGGTGCCGCTGCTGGGGGTGCTGCCGGAGGGGGTCGGGAGGCTGACGCCGGAGGAGTTCCGGGCGGGGGCGGGGAGTTGGCTGTCGGCTCGGCTGGACGGGGAGTGGGGGGCGGAGGGGTTTCGGGGGGCGCAGGGGATCTGAGGGGTTGCCGGGGGCTCGGGTTCTCGGGGGCTCGGGGTGCCGGGGTGCCGGGGTGCTGGGGTGCCGGGGTGCTGGGGTGCCGGGCGGCCTGGAGTTCTGGCAGGTTCGGCGGCTCGGCGGCTCGGCGGCTCGGCGGCTCGGCGGCTCGGCGGCTTAGGGTGTCTCCTCCAGCAGCCGGACCAGTTCGATGCGGGAGCGGATGCCGAGGCGGGCGAAGACGCCTCTCAGGTGGTGATCGATCGTGCGGGGGCTCAGGGCCAGCCTGGCGGCTATCTCCCGGTTCGTGGCGCCTTCGGCGGCCATCCGGGCCACGAGGAGCTGCTGGGCCGTCAGAGAGGCGCCTGGGGCCGTGGACGGGGGTGCCTGGGCGGTCGGGGCGCCCAGCGCGCGCAGCTCGGCGGCGGCGAGGTCGGCGTAGTGCGGGGCCCCGAACGCCGTGAACGCCTCCAGCGCGCTGTGCAGCCGGTCCCGGGCCTCCGTGCGGCGGCGCAGCCGTCGTAGCGCCCCGCCGAACAGCAGCTCGGTGCGGGCGCGTTCGAAGTCGCGGGTGCCGCGCGCGTGCAGGTCGAGGGCGGTGCGGTAGTGCTCGACGGCTTCGGCGCCCGGGGTCAGCAGGGCCTTGCAGCGGGCGCTCAGCGCGAGGTCGTCGGCGCTGCGGACGGCCTGCGCCCAGCGGTCGTAGTCGGCGTGGGCGGCGCGCGCGACCCGGGTGTCGCCGGTGCGGGCGGCGGCCTCCACGTAGTGCGGGGTCGCCAGATGGCGGATCGCCCGGTGGCCGTGCCCGGGGCCGAACCCGGCGAGCGCCCGCAGCCGGGCGGCGGCCCGGTCGAAGCGACCGGCGCCGAGGTCCAGTACGGCGAGCGCCCATTGCGCAAGGGCGGCGGGCAGCCCGAGGCCGTGGGTCAGCGCGTGCGCCCGCGCGGTGGCCGCCCGTTCCCGGCACAGCTCGGCGTCCCCGGTGAGCGCCGCGAACATGGCGAGCGCGGCCTGGAGATGGCACGCCCCGTTGTCCTGCCCGGTCGTGTGAGCCTGGCGCAGCGCGTCCAGGGCGGCCCCTTCGGCGGCCCGGTGCCGGCCGCCCCAGAAGTCGGCGTACACGCGGAACTCCATCGCCTGGACGACGCTCCCGGCGGAGCCGCCCGCGCGTGCGGAGGCCGCCGCGCGGACCGTCGCGGTCTGCGCGCGCGTGTGGTCGCCGAGCATCAGGGCGGCGATGCCCGCGTGGACGAGGGTCGTCGGGGTCTCGCCGGCGCCGTGGCGGTTCGCGGCGCTCTTCAGGAGGTCGCGGGCCTCCAGGTAGCGGCCGTCGACCGCCGCCGCGAGGCCGGGGAGGACTCCTGGAGGCTCGATCCCGGTCCACCGGGTGACGGCCATGGCCTCGCGGCAGCGGCGGAGGTCTCCGGTGTAGACGGCGGCTTCGGTGGCGCGGGCGAGGAGGTGGGAGGCTCCGCCGGCTGCCGGGGTTCCAAGGGGGGTCGCGGGGGCTTGTGTTGCGGTGACCGGGGCCGCATTGGATACAACCGGGGCCCCTTTGGAGGTCGCCTTGGACGCCTTGGACGCTCTGGACGTCGCTTGGGGCGTCGCCTTGGGTGGCGCTTGGGGCGTCGCCTTGGGTGGCGCTTGGGGCGTCGCCTTGGGTGGCGCTTGGGGCGTCGCCTTGGAGGTCGCTTGGGGCGTCGCCTTGGGTGGCGCTGTCTCCGACCTGAGGACGACCTCCGCCAGCAGTGCGTCGAACGCCTCGGCGGCGCTGCCCGCGCGCAGGGCGAGGACGCCCGCGAGGGGGGTGGCGCCGGTGCGGGCGGACAGGAGGCGGGCGCGGTCGGCGTCGCCGGAGTCCCAGGCGTCGGCCGCCGCGCGGGCGAGGAACCGGTCACGGGCGGCGGGGTCGGGGCAGAGCGCGGCGGCGCGTTCGCCGAGGGCGCGGGCGAGGGCCGGGCGGCCCTGGGAGCGGGCCTGTCCGGCCGCTGAGGCGAGTTCGGCGCTGAGCCGTCCGCTGGGGCCCAGGGCGGCTGCGGCGCGGTGCCAGGCGCGGTAGGGCGCCTCCGCGGGGCCGTTCAGGACGCGGGCGAGGAGGCGGTGGGCGTCGCGGCGGTCGGCGGGGGCGGCGGACTCGTAGCCGGCGACGCGCGTCCAGTCGTCCCGGAAGGTCACCCCACCCGGCGTCGGATGGGCGAGGCCCGCCGCCTCGGCGGCCTCCAGGGGGCGGGTGTCGAGGCCGGCGGCGGCGAGCGCGCGCAGGAACGCGCAGGTGCCCACCGGGTACTGGTCGGCGGCGGCCAGCAGGAGCAGCCGCCGGGTGTCGTCGGGCAGCGCGCGCACCTCGCGGCGGCGGTCGCGCAGCAGTTCGGGGGCCAGCTCGGCCGGTTCGCAGGCCAGCGGGTCCAGGCCGGCCGCCTGCCGGGCGGTCAGCCGTGCCGTGATCTCACCGACCGCGCGCGGGTCGCCGTACGCACGCAGGCGTACGCGGGTCCGGACGCCCTCGGTGGGGGCGGGCGCCGGCTGCGGCGGTGGCGGGATCCGGGCGGGGGTGGGGGGAGTCGCCTGTGTCACCACGTGATTCACGTTACTTGCGGGTTACTTGAGCAGTAAAGACCGGCGATCTCACCGATGCGTCACGCGTAGACCCCACCTGACACTCCTGGCGACCCCACCACCAGGAGGCATCATGCAGCGCCCCTTGCGTCGCATCGCGGCGGCCGTCTCGGCCGTCGTCACAGCAGTTCTGCTGTCGCTCTCCCTCACGGCGCCCGCGCACGCGGCGACCCGCAATCCGATCATCTTCGTGCACGGCATCAGCAGCGACTCCAGCAGCTGGGACGACTGGGTCGCCGACTTCAAGGCCGACGGGTACTCCGCGTCCCAGCTGGACGCGTGGTCCTACAGCTGGTCGCAGTCGAACGTCACGACCGCGCAGCAGCTGGCCACGGAGGTCAAGAACGTCCTCGCGCGCACGGGCGCGTCCAAGGTCGACATCGTCGCTCACTCCATGGGTGTGCTCAGCTCGCGTTACTACCTGAAGAACCTCGGGGGAACGTCTTCCGTCGGCCACTTCGTGTCGACGGCCGGCGTCAACCATGGGACGACGACGGCCTCTTGGTGTTCCTGGCTGTACACGTCCTGCGCGGAGATGTACACGGGCAGCTCGTTCCTGACGGCCCTGAACTCGGGTGACGAGACGCCGGGCGCTGTCTCCTACGCCAGTTACTGGTCCAACTGCGACTCCGCGCTGACCCCGGACACCACCGCGATCCTGGACGGCGCCACCAACGTCGAGGTGGGCTGCGTCTCGCACACCGACATGAACAACGACTACGGCGTCTACCAGCAGGTGCGCGACTTCCTCGCGTCCTGACGCGCCAGGGGGTGCGCGCGGCGTCCTAGGAGGACACTTTTCCCCAGGAGGTCCTCATGCCGACGCGCACCCCTAAGGACGCCGTCAAGGACGCCGTCCGCCATCCGCTGTTCGCGCGGTGCTACACCCGGCTCAGCCAGGCGGCCGAACCGGCGGTCGGCCCCCTGCGGACCGAGCTGCTGGCCGGTCTGTCGGGCCGGGTCATCGAGGTCGGCGCGGGCAACGGCCTGAACTTCGCCCGCTATCCGCCCGCGGTGGCGGAGGTGGTCGCTCTGGAGCCCGAACGTCTCCTAAGGACCGAGGCCCGCGAACGCGCCCTCCGCGCGGCTGCTCCCGTGGACGTCGTCCCGGGTCTCGCCGAGGCGCTCCCCGTCAAGAGCGAGGCCTTCGACGCGGCCGTGCTCTCGCTGACCCTGTGCAGCGTGCGGGACCCGGAGCGGGCGCTGCGGGAGCTCTTCCGGGTGCTGCGGCCGGGCGGTGAGCTGCGCTTCTTCGAACACGGGCCGGGCGGCGGCACGTTCGCGCGGGCGGTGCAGCGCGGGCTGGACGCGACGGTGTGGCCGCGGCTGTTCGGCGGCTGCCGGCTGACCCGTGACGCGACGGCGCTGATCGGGGCGGCGGGCTTCGCCCCCGGGGCCGTGCGCCGGCTGACGCTGCCGCCGAAGGGGGCGCCGACGTCGTACGCCGTGCTCGGGACCGCGCGCAGGCCTGTCATCGGTGAAGCTCTCCCCTAGGCTCGGCGGGACCGTTCATGTCCGTTGATCTGAAGGGGAGTTCATGTCGCGCCCGTTCCGTTTCGGAGTGAACCTGCTGGAGCCCTCGGACCTCGGCCGGTGGCGCGCCAAGTGCCGCCGGGCCGAGGAGCTCGGCTACGACGTGCTGCTGGTCCCCGACCACCTGGGGATGCCGGCGCCCTTCCCGGCCCTGGTCGCCGCCGCCGCGGCCACCGAGCGGCCCCGGGTGGGGACGCTCGTGCTCAACGCCGGTTTCTGGAACCCGGTGCTGCTGGCCCGTGAGGTGGCGACGACCGCCGCGCTGACCGGCGGCCGGCTCGAACTCGGGCTCGGCGCCGGGTACGTGCAGGCCGAACACGACGACGCGGGGCTGCCGTTCGGATCGCCCCGCGCGCGCGTGGACCAACTGCGGCGCACGGTCGAGGAGCTGAGCCGCCGCCAGGAGGAGGGCGCGCCGCACGTGCCCTTGCTGATCGGCGGCAACGGCGACCGGATCCTGCGGCTGACCGCCGAGCACGCCGACATCGCGGGCTTCGCGGGCGCGTACGCGGAGGCGGGCAGCACGACGGGGCGGATAACCCCGCTGTCGGCCGAGGAGCTGGACCACAAGGTCGCGCGGTACGCGGAGCTCTCAGCGGGCCGTACGGAGCCCGCCGAGCGGAGCCTGCTGGTCCAGCAGGTGCTCGTCACCGACGACCCGGAGAAGGCCGTACAGCCGGTCGTGGAGCGTATTCCCGGGGTCACCGCCGCGCAGGTGCTGGCGCTGCCCATCGTGCTGGCCGGCCCGGTCGGGGAGATCGCGGCGAAGGTGCGCGGGCTGCGGGAGCGGTACGGGATCACGTATCTGACCGTGCTGGAGCCGTTCATGGAGGCGTTCGCGCCGGTGCTGGCCGAGGTGCGGGGGCGCGGGTCGGCCGCGGCGGCGGGGGCGGCGGAGGCGGCCGGTCCGGATGGCGTGGGGCCGGTTGGTCCGGGTGCCGTGAGGTCGGCCGGTCCGGGTGCCGTGCGGCCGATCCGTCCGGATGCCGGAAACCCGCTCGGCGGGGCGCCCGGCGTGCTGTGATCGCCGTATGTCCGATCTGCGCATACGCCCCGCGACCCCCGCCGACCTCGACGCCGTACTGGCCTTCTGGAGGACGGCGGCGGAGGGCACGAGCATCAGCGACGACCGCGCGGGCGTGGAACGCCTCGTGGGACGCGACCCGGAGGCGCTGATCCTGGCGGAGGCCGACGGGGAGCTGGCCGGGACGGTGATCGCCGGTTTCGACGGCTGGCGCTGCCATCTGTACCGGCTCGCGGTGCACCCGGAGCACCGCCGCCAGGGCATCGGCGCGGCCCTGCTGGCGGCGGCCGAGGAGCGCTTCGCGCGGCTGGGCGGGCGCCGCGCGGACGCGATGGTGCTGACCCGCAACGAGACCGCGCACCATGTCTGGGGCGCCGCGGGGTACTCGCCGGAGGAACAGTGGCGGCGCTGGGTGAAGCCCCTGGTCTAGACAGGGCGCTTTGCTGATCCTTTACCCTATGGGGGGACCGTGCGCCGCGCGGTCCCCTTCTCCGTTCCGCGGAGTCCCCCGTCTTGTGCAGAAAGGTGTGAGCGTCCGCCCATGGGCGAGCCTCCCAGTACCCGACATCGAGCGTTCCTCCCCGCCCTGACCGATCATGGGACGGAGGTGACCCGATGACCGAAGTGCTCCTCCTCCTGGTGGCGGTCCTGCTCTCGCTCGTCTGCGGTGTCTTCGTCGCCGCCGAGTTCTCGCTGACCACCGTCGAGCGCGGCGAGCTGGAGCGCGCGGTGGAGCGCGGCGAGCGGGGCGCCTCCGGGGCCCTGAAGGCCGTACGGAACCTGACCTTCCAGCTCTCCGGCGCGCAGCTCGGGATCACCGTGACCAACCTGGTCGTGGGCATGCTCTCCGAGCCGTCCATCGCCAAGCTGATCGCCGGCCCGCTGGAGTCGGCCGGCCTCCCCGACGGCACCGCGAGCTCCGTCGCGCTGGTCCTCGGTACGGCGCTGTCGACCGTGTTCCTGATGGTCGTCGGCGAGCTGGTCCCCAAGAACTGGGCGATCTCCTCGCCCCTGGTGATCGCCAAGGCCGTCGGCACCCCCCAGAGCTGGTTCAGCGCGGCCTTCCGGCCCTTCATCACCCACCTCAACAACAGCGCGAACCGGATCGTGCGGCGCTTCGGCGTCGAGCCCACCGAGGAGCTGGCCGCCGCGCGCGGACCGCAGGAGCTGGCGGCGCTGGCCCGGCACTCCGCCAAGGAGGGCGCCCTGGAGGCCGACACCGCCGAGCTGTTCGTGCGCACGCTGAACCTGGCCGACCTGACCGCCGAGAACGTGATGACCCCGCGCGTGCAGGTGATGGCCCTGGAGACCGGCGCGACCTGCGAGGACGTCGCGAACGCGACCCGCGCGAGCGGACTGTCGAGGTTCCCGGTGTACCGCGGCAGCCTCGACTCGGTCGTCGGCACCGCCCACATCAAGGACGCCCTCGCGGTCCCGGCCGAGCGCCGCGCGCGGGTCTCCGTCGCGGAGATCATGCGCGAGCCGCTGCTGGTCCCGGAGTCCCTGACCGTCGACCGCCTGCTGGACCGGCTGTCCGGCAAGCGGACGATGGCCGTCGTCATCGACGAGTACGGCGGCACGGCCGGTGTCGCGACCCTGGAGGACATCGTCGAGGAGGTCGTCGGCGAGGTCCGTGACGAGCACGATCCGCACGAGACCCCCGACCTCGCCCCCGCGGGCGCCGACGCGGCCGGACGCGCCCTGTACTCGGCCGACGGGGCCGCCCGCACCGACCAGCTCGCCCGCGTCGGTCTGCGGGCCCCTGAGGGGCCGTACGAGACGCTGGCGGGGCTCGTGGCGACGGAGCTGGGGCGGATACCGGCGGTGGGCGACAGCCTTGAGGTCGCCGGGTGGCGGCTGGACGTCGTGGACGCGTCGGGGCGCAGGGCGGCGCGGGTGCTGCTGCACGCGCCGGTGCGGGAAGCCGACGGGACCGGTGCCGAGAGTGCCGGTGCGGAGGGTGCCGGTGCCGGGGAGTCCGGGGAAGCCGCCGGGAAGTCCGGGGCGGTCGCCGGTTCCGGGGACGTCTCTGAAGGGGAGGGCCGGCGATGACCACGGTCCAGTTGCTGATCGGCCTGGCGACCCTTTTCGTCAACGCCTTCTTCGTCGGCGCGGAGTTCGCGCTGATCTCCGTACGCCGCTCCCAGATCGAGCCGCACGCCGAGCAGGGCGACCGGCGCGCGAAGAGCGTCCTGTGGGGCCTCGAACACGTCTCCGCGCTGATGGCGGCGGCGCAGCTCGGGATCACGCTGTGCACGCTGGTCCTGGGTGTCGTCGCGGAACCGGCGATCGAGCATCTTCTGGAGCCCGCGTTCCACGCGGTCGGGGTGCCCGAGAGCGCCGGGCACGTGGTGTCCTTCGTGATCGCGCTGGCCCTCGCGACGTACCTGCACATGCTGCTCGGCGAGATGGTGCCCAAGAACATCGCCCTCGCCGAGCCGGTGCGCAGCGCGCTGCTCCTGGGCCCGCCCCTGGTCACGCTCTCCCGTGCGCTGCGCCCGGTGATCTTCGCGATCAACGCCTTTGCCAACGTGCTGCTGAAGCTGCTGCGTGTCGAGGCGAAGGACGAGGTCACCGCGACTTTCTCGGACGCCGAGCTGGCGCAGATCGTCAAGGACTCCGGCGAGGCCGGGCTGATCGACGACCGCGCGCGGGAGCGGCTGCACGACGCCCTGGAGCTGGGGCGGCGGCCGGTCCAGGACGTCGTCCTGCCGCTGGAGAGCGTCGTCTACGCGCGCGTGGGCGTCACTCCCGAGGGGCTGGAGCGGCTGGCGGCCGAGTCCGGGTTCTCGCGGTTCCCGGTGGTCGACGAGGGCCGCCGGATCGTCGGCTACCTGCACGTCAAGGACGCGCTGGACGCCTCCCCGCGCGACCTGCCGTTCCGCATGCGCGACCTGCGGCCGATCGCCCGGGTACGGGAATCGACGCCCCTGGACGACGTCCTGACGGCGATGCGGGGCAGCCGTACGCATCTGGCGGCGGTGCTCGGGAGCGACGGGCGGCTGGCGGGGCTGGTGACCATGGAGGACGTGCTGCGGGAGCTGATCGGGTTGCAGGCGTAGCCGGACGGAGCCGCAGGGCCGGCCCGGACCGCGCGTCCGGGCCGGCCCGCACATCTGGGCCGACCCGCAGGTTGGTTGCCCCGGGCACCGGGGTGACCGACCGGCGGGTACGGCACCGGGGTTACCATCGCTGACGCCATGCAGACAGAACCCACTCCCCCGGCTCAGCCCGCCCCTCCGTACGACAGCCTGGTCGCCGTCGGCGACTCCTTCACCGAAGGCATGTCGGACCTCCTGCCCGACGGCTCCTACCGGGGCTGGGCCGACCTCCTGGCGGACCGGATGGCCGCCGCGAACCCCGGCTTCCGGTACGCCAACCTCGCGGTGCGGGGCAAGCTGATCGGCCAGATCGTCTCGGAGCAGGTGGACGTGGCGGCCGGCATGGGCGCCGACGTCATCACTTTGGTGGGCGGCCTCAACGACACCCTCCGCCCCAAGTGCGACATGCCGCGCGTGAAGGACCTCCTCACGGAGGCGGTGGAGCGCCTGGCGCCGTCCTGCAAGCAGCTGGTCCTCATGCGCAGCCCCGGCCGACAGGGCCCGGTCCTGGAGCGCTTCCGCCCGCGCATGGAGGAACTGTTCGCCTGCGTGGACGACTTGGCGTCGCGCCACGGGGCGCTGGTGGTCGACCTCTACGGCGCCCCTTCCCTGTCGGACCCCCGCATGTGGGACGTGGACCGCCTCCACCTGACGGCGGAGGGCCACCGCAGGGTCGCGGAAGCGGTCTGGCAGAGCCTGGGCCACGAGGCGGAGGACCCCGAGTGGCGCGCCCCGATGCCGCCCACTCCCCCGCCGGGCTGGGCCACCCGCCGCGCCACGGACATCAGCTTCGCCCGCCGTTACCTCCTCCCCTGGATCGGCCGCCGCCTGACGGGCCGCTCCTCGGGCGACGGCCTCCCCCCGAAGCGCCCGGAACTGCTTCCGTACGAACCTCAGGACCGCTGACACACACCGGGATGGACAGGACCGGACCCGGCGGACAGTGACCTGGATCTCGTAGCTTCGCACCACCCCCACCCCGGACCCGACCTGCATGAATCGCCAGTAAGATTCCGTCACGTGACTTCTGCGCCCGCCAAGCCCCGCATCCCGAACGTCCTCGCCGGACGGTACGCCTCCGTCGAGCTGGCCACCCTGTGGTCGCCCGAGCACAAGGTGAAGCTGGAGCGTCAGCTCTGGCTCGCGGTGTTGCGGGCGCAGCGCGACCTCGGGATCGAGGTCCCGGAGACGGCGGTCGAGGACTACGAGCGGGTGCTGGACACCGTCGACCTGGGCTCGATCGCCGAGCGGGAGAAGGTCACCCGGCACGACGTGAAGGCGCGGATCGAGGAGTTCAACGACCTCGCGGGCCACGAGCAGGTCCACAAGGGGATGACGTCCCGGGACCTGACGGAGAACGTCGAGCAGCTCCAGATCCGGCTGTCGCTGGAGCTGGTCCGCGACCGCACGGTGGCGGTGCTGGCCCGGCTGGCCAAGCTCGCGGGCGAGTACGGCGAGCTGGTGATGGCGGGCCGCTCGCACAACGTGGCCGCGCAGGCCACGACCCTGGGCAAGCGCTTCGCGACGGCGGCGGACGAACTGCTGGTGGCCTACGCGCGGGTGGAGGAACTCCTCGCCCGCTACCCGCTGCGCGGCATCAAGGGCCCGGTCGGCACGGCCCAGGACATGCTGGACCTGCTGGGCGGCGACGCGGCCAAGCTGGCGGAGCTGGAGCAGCGCATCGCGGACCACCTGGGCTTCGGACAGGCGTTCACGTCGGTCGGCCAGGTCTACCCCCGCTCGCTGGACTACGAGGTCGTCACGGCCCTCGTGCAGCTGGCGGCGGCGCCGTCCTCGCTGGCGAAGACGGTCAGGCTGATGGCGGGCCACGAGCTGGTCACGGAGGGCTTCAAGCCGGGCCAGGTCGGCTCCTCGGCGATGCCGCACAAGATGAACACGCGGTCCTGCGAGCGCGTGAACGGCCTGATGGTGATCCTGCGCGGCTACGCGTCGATGACGGGCGAGCTGGCGGGCGACCAGTGGAACGAGGGCGACGTGTCCTGC
Source organism: Streptomyces sp. AMJ-169 (assembly GCF_055597585.1). Classification (NCBI taxonomy): domain Bacteria; kingdom Bacillati; phylum Actinomycetota; class Actinomycetes; order Kitasatosporales; family Streptomycetaceae; genus Streptomyces; species Streptomyces sp. AMJ-169. The sequence continues at coordinate 108,062 of NZ_JBVLTJ010000009.1, read as the reverse complement.
TCGGTGGTGCGCCGGGTGGCCCTCCCGGACGCGTTCTTCGCGCTGGACGGCCTGCTGGAGACGTTCCTGACGGTGCTGGACGAGTTCGGGGCGTTCCCGGCGGTCGTCGCCCGTGAGCTGGACCGCTACCTGCCGTTCCTGGCGACGACGAAGGTCCTGATGGGCGCCGTGCGCGCGGGCGTGGGCCGGGAGGTCGCGCACGAGGCGATCAAGGAGCACGCGGTGGCGTCGGCGCTGGCGATGCGCGAGCAGGGTGCCGAGCGCAACGAGCTGCTGGACAAGCTGGCGGCCGACGGGCGCATCCCGCTGGACCGGGCCGGCCTGGACGCGCTGATGGCCGACAAGCTGTCCTTCACGGGCGCGGCGGCCGACCAGGTCGCGGCGGTGGTCGCCCGCGTCGAGGAGATCGTCAAGCAGCGTCCGGAGGCGGCCGGTTACACCCCCAGCGCCATCCTCTGACGCCCGGTGCCCCGCTTCACCCGGCAGGAGCTGGAGGCCGCGCGCGACCGCCTCGTCCCCGACGTGGCCGCGCCCGGCCTGCGCGTCCTGTTCTGCGGTATCAACCCGGGCCTGATGACCGCCGCGACGGGCCATCACTTCGCCCGCCCCGGCAACCGCTTCTGGCCGGTCCTGCACCTGTCCGGCTTCACTCCCCGCGTGCTGGAGCCGGCCGAGCAGGACGAACTGCTGTCGTACGGCCTGGGCATCACCAATGTGGTGGCGCGGGCGACCGCCCGCGCGGACGAGCTGTCCGCCGAGGAGTACCGGGAGGGCGGGCTCCTGCTGACCGCGAAGGCGGCCCGGCTGCGGCCCCGCTGGCTGGCCGTGGTGGGGATCACCGCGTACCGGGCCGCTTTCGGTGAGCGCACCGCCGGGGTCGGACCCCAGGAGCGGGTCCTCGGCGACACCCGTATCTGGGTGCTGCCCAACCCCAGCGGTCTGAACGCCCATTGGACGGCGGCGACGATGGCGGAGGAGTTCGCACGCCTGCGAGAGGCGGCGGACGAAGCGGAGTAGGCGGACGGGGACGAGACGGCGGTGACGCTGCGTAATTTTTCGCATACGTGAAGTGAAGCACCCGCCACTGACAATGCCCGCTGACCAGCCCTTTTCCCCGCTCAGGCGGCACGGCCCCCTCGCTCACGCGTCCCGCCGCCGCACCCTCCACGTCCCCGCCGCCAGCGCCGCCCCCGCCCACAGCGCGGTCACCGCGAGCCCCGTCCAGGGCCCGGGCCCGGCCGCCGTAGCGGCGTGCAGCACCGCCTGCCCGGCCCGGTCGGGGAAGCAGTCGGCGACCGTGCCCGGCTCATTGCCGACGACGAAGGACACGACCAGCAGGAACGGCACCAGGATCCCGAGCGTGGCGAGACCGCCGCGCAGCACGGCGGCCAGCCCGGCCGCGAGCAGCGCCATCAGCGTGAGATAGAGCCCGCAGCCGACGACGCCTCGCACCCACTGCGCCCACCCCACGCCGGAGACGTCGAGCAGGGCCCGGCCCGTCAGTAGGGCGGCGAGCCCGGTGCACAGCCCCACCGCGAACACCGGCAGCGCGATCGCCGTGGCCTTCGCCGCGAACCACCGCGTCCGGTCCGGCACGGCCGCCAGCGACACGCGCAGGGCGCCGCCGCGGAACTCCGCCGACACGGCCGTCACCGCGAAGACGACCGCCGCGATCTGCCCGAAGGTGACGCCGAAGAAGGCCGCGAACATCGGATCGATGCGCCGCCCGCCGGATCCCTCCCCTCCGGTGTCGAGCGAGCCGAGCGCGGAGAAGGCGACGGTGGCGAGCGGGATCGCGGCGAGCGCGACGGCCTGCGCGCGCAGGGTACGGATCTTGATCCATTCGGCGCGGAGCGCGGGTGCGTACGACGACATGGGTGGGTCTCCTCCCGGAAACAGGGGTCAGGCGTCCTGCGGCTGCGCCGCGAACTCGGCCTCACCGGCGGTCAGATCGAAGTAGGCCTGCTCCAACGTGCCTTCCTCGGCGGTGAGTTCGAGGAGCGGTACGCCTGCCTCGGCGGCCAGCCGGCCGACGTCGTCCACGCGCGCGTGGTGCACGGTCCAGTGGCCGCCGGGGTGTTCCTCCGCGCGGTGCCCGTGCCGGGCGAGCGCCTCGGCGAGGGGGCCCGGGTCGGTCGTGCGGAAGCGGACGCGGGGCTGTACGCGCGCGTGGATGAACTCCCGCAGCGGGGTGTCGGCCAGGAGGCGGCCCCGGCCCAGGACGATCAGGTGGTCCGCGACGGCGGCCGTCTCGTGCATGAGGTGGCTGGAGACGAGCACCGTGCGGCCCTCGTCGGCGAGCCGGCGCAGCAGGACGCGGATCCAGACGATGCCTTCGGGGTCGAGGCCGTTGGAGGGCTCGTCGAGGAGCACCACCCCGGGGTCGCCGAGCAGGGCGGCGGCGATGCCCAGGCGTTGCCGCATCCCCAGGGAGTACGTCCGCACCCTGCGCCGCCCGGCCGCCTCGCCCAGCCCCGTCTCGTCGAGGACCTCGTCGGCCCTGCGCGCGGGGATGCGGTTGCTCGCGGCCAGCGCGCGCAGGTGGTCGCGTCCGGTGCGGGCGCCGTGCGGGGCGTCCGCGTCGAGCAACGCGCCCACGTGACACAGGGGATCGTTCAACGATCCGTACGCGCGCCCGCCGATGGTGGCGGTGCCCGCGGTGGGGCGGTCCAGGCCGAGGACGAGGCGCAGGGTGGTGGACTTCCCTGCGCCGTTGGGGCCGAGGAAGCCGGTGACCCGGCCCGGCCGCACGCGGACGGTCAGGTCGTCGACAGCGCGGCGGGTGCCGTACGTCTTGGTCAGGTCGCGGACGTCGATGTCGGTCATGGGCAACACCTTGGCCGCGCCCTGTGGTCGGCGGCTTCCCCCGGGAGCGGGGACCGTCTCCCCCGCGCGGGGGAGGGCGTCGCCGGTGGGGGCTGTCACGATGTGCGCATGGCCCGCCTTCTGCGCCCGTTGCTGCGGGGGACGACGTACACGCGACTGCTGCACCTGTGGGTGCCGCTGTTCGCGGTGAGCGTGTGGATGTTCATCGGCCCCATGTGGTGGTGGGCGCCCGCCCTGTTCGTGATCCCGCTCGCGATGATCCCCGGGGTGCGTACGGGCGAGGGCGTGCAGGCGCGGTGGCTGCTCACGCCGGGCGAGGACGACCCGGGGTTCTCGGTGACCCCTTCGGCGACCTGGCGGGACCGGTGGCGGACGCTGCTGTGGCTGGAGCTGCGCCTGCTGCTGGGGGCGTCCGTGTCGTTCGCGTGCGTGTGGCTGCCGATCCTGGTGTACGAACTGATCTGCCTCGCGCGGGGCCACGCGGGCGGCTACCTGCCTTTCACGCTCCCCCCGCACTGGTCGTACGCCCTCCTGACGCCCTTGCCGGTCCTCGCGCTGTACGGCGCGGTCGTCGGCTTCGGGCACGCGGTGACGGCCGCCGCGCGGGCCCTGCTCGGGCCGTCCGCCGCCGAGCGGCTGCTGGCGCTGGAGGAGCGCACCGACCAGCTGCTGGAGCGCACGCGGATCGCGCGGGAGCTGCACGACTCGATCGGGCACGCGCTGACCCTGGCGGTCGTCCAGGCGGGCGCCGCCCGCGCGGCACGCGATCCGGCGTTCACCGAGCGGGCGCTGGAGGCCGTCGAGGAGACCGGGCGGGCCGCGCTGGAGGATCTGGAGCGGGTCCTTGCGGTGCTGCGGGAGTCCGCGCGGCCGGTGAACGGGCGGCCGACGCTCGCCGAGGCGGACCGGCTGCTGGAGTCGGCGCGCGCGTCCGGGGCGCTGGTCGACGCCGAGCTGTCCGGGCCCCTGGAGAGGGTTCCGGGGCCGGTGTCCCGGGAGGGCTACCGCATCCTCCAGGAGGCGCTGACGAACGTCCTGCGGCACGCGGGGCCGGTACCCGTGCGCGTGCGCGTGCGAGTTGGTGCCGGGGCGGTGAGCCTGGAGGTGCGCAACCCCCTCGCCGTCCATGTCCCGGGCCCCGGCCGGGGCAGCGGTCTGCGCGGCATCCGGGAGCGGGCGGCCCTGCTCGGCGGGAGCGCGCTGACCGGCCCCGAGGAGGGCGACTGGCGCGTGCGCGCGGAGCTGCCCCTGGACTGACCGCCCGTGACGGCACCGCATAGGCTGGCGCGATGCCGGTCACCGTACTCCTGGTCGACGACGAACCCCTCGTCCGCGCGGGCCTGCGGGCCGTCCTGGAGTCCCAGCCGGACATCCTGGTCGTCGGCGAGGCGGCCGACGGAGCCGCCGTCATCCCCCTGGTACGTCAACTGCGGCCCGACGTCGTCGCCATGGACGTACGCATGCCCCTGCTGGACGGCATCGAGGCCACCCGCGCGGTGCTGCGGACGGTCCCGGAGCCGCCGAAGATCCTTGTGGTGACGACGTTCGAGAACGACGAGTACGTCTACGAGGCCCTGCGCGCGGGCGCGGACGGTTTCCTCCTCAAGCGGGCCCGGCCCGCCGAGATCGTCCACGCGGTGCGGCTGGTGGCCGAGGGCGAGTCCTTGCTGTTCCCGGCCTCGGTGCGGCAGTTGGCCGCCGCCTACGGGGACGGGGGTGACCGGGCCGCCCGCGCGCGTATGGACCGCGCCCGGCTCACCGACCGCGAGGCGGAGGTTCTGCGGCTGATGGCCCGGGGGCTGTCGAACGCCGAGATCGCCGCCCGTCTGGTGGTGGGCACCGAGACCGTCAAGTCCCATGTCAGCGGCGTCCTCACCAAATTGGGGGCCCGTGACCGCACCCAGGCGGTGATCGCCGCGTACGAGTCGGGCTTCGTGACGCCGGGTTAGCCGTCGCCCTGGTCGCCGCTGCCCCGGGTGCCGAGTACGATCCGCCCCACACGCGAGGAGGGGGGCGGACCGTGGGGCGGCTGACCGGTGGGGATCCTTCGTTGCTGCGGCGGATCAACTCCGCGGTGGTGCTGCACGCGCTGCGCGGCACACAGCCGGCGACGCTGACCGAGGTGACCGGGGTGACGGGGCTGTCGCGGCCCACCGTGGAGGGCGTCGTCGAGGATCTGGTCGCGGCGGGGCTGGTCGTCGAGGAGGCGGCCGACGTGAGCGTCGTACGGCGGCAGGGGCGGCCTGCGCGGCGGTTCAGGTTCCGGGCGGAAGCGGGGCATCTGCTGGGGCTGGACATCGGCGTGCACCGGGTCTCCGCGGTGCTGGCCGACCTCGACGGGCGCGTTCTCGGGACGCAGGCGCGCGGGGTCGAGGAGTCGGCGCCGGCGGACGAGCGGCTGGAACGGGTGCGGGCGGTCGCCGCCGAGCTGCTGCGCCGCTGCGGCGTGCCGCGCGGTGCGCTGCGCGCGGTGGGCGCCGGCACGCCCGGCATCGTCGAGGCGGACGGCACCGTGCGGCTGTGCGCGGCGCTGCCGCAGTGGACGGGGCTGCGGCTGGGCGAGCGGCTCGGCAGGTCGTTCAGGTGCCCGGTGCTGGTCGAGAACGACGCCAACGCGGCGGCCGTCGGGGAGCACTGGAAGGGCGCGGCGACCGAGTCGGACGACGTGGTGCTGGTGCTGGCCGGGCTGAGCCCCGGCGCGGGCGCCCTGATCGGCGGGCGGCTGCACCGCGGCTACGGCGGCGCGGCGGGCGAGATCGGCGCGCTGCACCTCCTGGGCCGCGAGGAGACCCCGGAGGCCCTGCTGTCGACGACGGACGAGCCGCTGCCGCCGCTGGACGACCTGGCGATGGCCCAGGTGTTCATCCGGGCCCGCGCGGGCGACCCCCGCGCGCGGGCGGCCGTCGACCGTTTCCTGCGGCGCCTCGTGCACGACGTGACCGCCCTGGTGCTCGCCCTCGACCCCGAGCTGGTGGTCATCGGCGGGCGGGCGGCGGGCCTGGACGACATCCTGGTCCCCCTGCGCGAGGAACTCGCCCGCTACTGCCTGCGCCCGCCCGAGGTGACCGTCTCCCGCCTGGGCGAGGCAGCCGTCGCCACGGGCGCCCTGAGGCTGGCCCTCGACCATGTCGAGGAGCAACTGTTCGCCGTGGAGGGGACGGTGACGGCACGGGGGCTGGCCGGGCGGGTGAGAGGCGTCCCGCGCGCGGGTTCGCCGTAAAGCACTCCGCGCGGGTGCACGGCACCCCGGGCCCGAAGCCGGCCTCCCGCGCGGGGGCGTCGTACACACATGGCAATCCGCAGCCGCGTTTTTCCGTCGGCCTCCCGCGCGGGGCGTCGTGCGCGTCCCTGGCCCCGTCCGCCCCCTAGGAGGCCCGCTCCTCGCCCCCCGGGCAGATCTCCACCCCTCCCGACGCCCCGAACGTCAGCCGGCAGGTGTCCGCGCGGTAGGTCGCGACGGAGAGGGCCGTGACGCGGTCGGCGGTCGTGTAGCGGGTGGTGACGACGAGGACGGGCGCGCCGGGGAGCCGGTCGAGCTGCTTGGCGTCGTCCGCGCGGGCCGAGCCGAGTTCCACGGAGCGTTCCCGGCCGGTCAGCCGGAGCCCCTGGAGGGCGTGCAGCACCGCGCGCGCGTGGGCGGCGCCGGCCAGGGTGTCGACGGCGGGAAGGCCGGGGACGGAGTCGGCGGGGACGTAGATGAGTTCGGCGGCGACGGGCTGGCCGTGGGAGACGCGGGAGCGGCGGACCGTGTGGACGGGGGTGTCGCGCGGCAGGGAGAGGACGGCGGCGACGGCTGCCGGAGGGGGCGTCAGGGCGCTGTCGGCGGGCTGCCACACCTCGTCGGCGGGGTCCGGCCAGGAGGCGCCGTCCGGGCCGACGTCGACGCCCACGCGCGGGGGCGCGACGGTCGTACCGACGCCCCGGCGGCGGTGCAGCCGGCCTTCGAGTTCGAGCTGCTCCAGCGCCTGGCGGAGCGTGGCGCGGGCGACACCGAAACGGGCGGCCAGTTCCCGCTCGTTGGGCAGGACCTCCCCCACCGCGAACTCGGAGTCGAGCGCTTCGCTGAGCACGGTCCTGAGGTGCCAGTACTTCGGTTCCTGCACCGGTTCCAGCTGAGTGGTCCCCACCCTGTCCTCCGCCCCCGCGGCGCCCGCCGTACACGGCGTTTTCGCGCCCTTGTTTATTAAAGGTTGTTGCACTTGTCAGCGACCATAGGACGGCCCCCACCCTTGGTCAAGACCAATGGGGAAACCGCTTTCACCACTTGCCCGCACCGTCTTCACACGGCGAGCAGACGCAGCTTCTCGGGGTTGCGGACGATGTACACGGCCGCGATGCGCCCGTCGACGACGCCGAGCTGGAACACCGAGTCGGGCACCGCCCCTTGGAGGACGACGACCGCGGGGCCGCCGTTGATCTCCAGGAAGCGGAAGGACAGGTCGGGGACGCCCTTGCGCGCGACGCCTGCGGCGAACCGGCCGATCTTGTCGGCGCCCTCGATGACGTGCAGCGGCGCCTTGACCCGGCCGCCGCTGTCGCCGACGAGCCGGGCGTCGGGCGCGAGGAGGGCCATGAGGCCGTCCAGGTCGCCCTCTGCGGCTGCCGCGAGGAACTTCTCGGTGAGTTCCCGGCGCCGCCCGGGATCGACGTCGTAGCGGGGCCTGCGCTCCTCGACGTGCCGGCGCGCGCGGCCGGCGAGCTGCCGTACGGCGGGTTCGGCGCGCTCCAGGAGGGCGGCGATGTCGGCGTAGGGGTAGCCGAAGGCCTCGCGCAGGACGAACACCGCGCGTTCCAGGGGGGAGAGGGACTCCAGGACGACGAGGACGGCGAGGGAGACGGTGTCGGCGAGGACGGTGCGTTCGGCGGCGTCGGGGACGGTGTCGGCGAAGTCGGTGACGTACGGCTCGGGCAGCCAGGGGCCGACGTAGGTCTCGCCCCGGGCCTTGATGCGGCCGAGGCGTTCGACGGCGAGGCGGGTGACGACGCGGACCAGGTAGGGGCGGGGTTCGCGGACGGCCGCGCGGTCGGCGCCGTGCCAGCGCAGCCACGCGTCCTGGACGACGTCCTCGGCGTCGGCGACCCGGCCGAGCATGCGGTAGGCGATGCCCATCAGGAGCGGTCGGTGGCCCTCGAAGACGTCGGTCGCGGTGTCGGTCGTCACGCCGCCATCCCACCCGACGCCCGCGATCAAGTCCAGCCGGACCGCTCCCTGCCGGACACCTGGATGCGCGGCCGGGGCGCCCGCGCGCGGGCTCACTCCAGGGGGCTACCCGCGAGTAGCCCAGGCTGACAAACTGTCTACCGACGTCTGAAGCGAGGAGCACCGCATTGTCCGCCACCGTCTCCTTCGAAGTCCCCTCCGCGCGGGGCCCGCTGCCCGTGACCGTCGCCTACGCGCGCGTGGGCCGCGGTGAACCGCTGCTCCTGCTGCACGGCATCGGCCATCACCGGCAGGCGTGGGACCCGGTGGTGGACATCCTGGCGACGGAACGCGACGTGGTGGCCGTCGACCTCCCGGGTTTCGGCGCCTCCCCCGCGCTCCCGGAGGGCCTGTCCTACGACCTCCCGACCACCACGGCCGTCTTCACGGCCCTGTGCGCCGCTCTGGGCCTGGACCGCCCGCATGCGGCCGGGAACTCCCTGGGCGGCCTGATCGCCCTGGAGCTGGGCCGTGAGAAGGCCGTACGGTCCGTCACGGCGCTGTCCCCGGCGGGGTTCTGGTCGGCGCCGGAGCACCGGTACGCGTTCTCGGTGCTGGTCGCGATGCGGCGCCTCGCGCGCGGGATGCCGCTTCCCCTGGTGGAGCGCCTGTCCCGGTCGGCGGTGGGCCGTACGGCGCTGACGAGCACGATCTACGCCCGTCCGGGCCGCCGCGCCCCGGAGGCGGTGGTGGCGGAGACCCTGGCGCTGTCCGGCGCCCCGGGGTTCGAGGACACGCTCCGCGCGGGTGCGTCGGTGCGGTTCACGGAGGATGTCCCTGGGGTGCCGGTGACGATCGGCTGGGGTACCCAGGACCGGATCCTGCTGCGCCGGCAGGGGGTGCGCGCGAAACAGGTGATCCCGCGCGCGCGGCTGGTGCGGCTGCCGGGGTGCGGGCACTGCCCTATGAACGACGATCCGGCGTTGGTGGCCCGGGTGATCCTGGACGGGAGCCGCTGACCCATGGAGCGCCTTGCCCGCGGCGGTGAAATGCTTCCGCCGCGGGCAAGGGATTACTCAGAAGCAGACGTAATGATGCCCGGTGGACAAATTCGAGGGCAGCGTCAGGAACTTGTCCGACCCGGGAAGTTCGATCTGCGTCCCGGCAAGGGCGAGCCCCCACACCTGGGATTTCGAATTCGGGGTGGTCCCGCAGGCACCGCCTTGGACATTTACCTGCTGGAAGGTTTCTCCGACGACGTATCGGCCGGCCGGGCAGGCCCCGTGAGAATGACCACAGGTCTTCGAATAGATGTAACGGGTGCCGACGCCGTCGGCGTACTCCACCTTGGCCACGATGTTCGCGCACTGCACGGTCTTAGTACGGCCGCCGGCATAGTTGACCTGGCAGTACGCCTCCACGGAGGAGTTGACGTACGCCATTCCGTGGTAGTCGTAGGTGTAGAGGTCGGCGCAGACTATTCCGTGGACCTGGGCCTTGATGTTGGGATCCACGGCCGCACCGATCTCTTTGCACGTGTGCGCCATTTGATTGCTGCTGCCGTGCAGGATCGGGAATCCGTCCGCGCCCGTTGCGGCCTGTGCGGTGGCGGACGTACCGATGACGGCGATGGACGTCGCGAAAAGAGCGACTGCCGTTTTCACGGCTTTTCTGGTGGACCTGAGCATGCGTTCCCTGTTCGATGTGCGTTTTGGTGCGGAACCTGGCGATGAGTGTTCCAAGCTCCAGGGAAGGAGTCATTGGCGTGGCGTCACCTGTTTCTTGGGGCTGCGTCTCCCTCCTCGGCCAGCGCCCGGCGGCGGTAGTCGCCAGGGGGCAGGCCGTGGGCGGCGCGGAAGGCGCGGCTGAAGTCGGCGGGGTGCCGGAACCCCCAGCGGGCCGCGACCGCCTGGACGGCGCGGGCACGGAGCCGGGGGTCGGCGAGGTCGGCGCGGCAGCGCTCCAGCCGCAGGTGCCGGATCCAGGCGGCGACGGTCAGTTCGCGGGGCCGGAAGAGGCGGTGGAGGTGTCCCACGGAGATGTGGTGGTGAGCGGCGATCTCGGCGACGGTCAGGTCGGGGTCGCCCAGGTTGTGCTCGATGAACGCGTCGATCCGGGCCAGCAGCGCCTGCCGCCGGGTCTCGGGGCTCAGTTCGTCCTGGGCGTCGAGCTGGGCGGCGAGGGCGGCCACCGTCAGGTCGAGAGCCGCCTCACCCAGCCGCCGCGTCTCGCGCTCGCCCAGCTCGCCGTTGCCGACAGCCGTGGCGACGCTGGTGAAGTAGCGGGCGAGGACGACGTTCATCCCGGTGGCGGCGGGCAGCGGGCGCGCGATCAGGTCGTCCAGCCGGCGCGGGCGCAGCGGTACGGCGGCTTTGGGCAGGTGCAGGATCAGCGCCGTCGCCGGGCCCGCGCCGGGCAGCGTCCGGACCTCCGAGGGGCGGGAGGTGTCGTGGAGGAGCAGTTCGCCCGCGCCCGCCCGGCAGTCGCGGTCGTGCTGGGCGAGGTGGACGGCGTTCGCGGTGATCAGGCTGAGCCCGTAGCGCTCGGGATCGGAGCTGCGGACCAGGGCCGGCGTGCGCACGGACCGCAGTTCGGGGAAGGCCAGGACGGACAGCTGGACCGGCCCCAGTTCCATGAGTGTCGCGGCGGCGCGGAAGTCCGCGGCGTGCGGGCTGCTGATCGCCGTCGGGACGACGTCCCTGGCCACCTGTTCGCACCACCACTCGAAGCGGTCCGGGGCCGGCAGGTCCTCGCTGTTCATGGTAGCGATCACGTGCGTCCTCCGCCGCCGGTCCCCTCCGGGGAACCTCAGCCTTCAGCGACCCGACCGGTCCGTCCCCCACTCCGGAGCAAGAATGACAGGGCATCAATCAGGACAAGTCATGCCGCAGTAAAGGTTGATCAATCTTCGCCGAAGACGGGCGGGAGGCGGCGGTCAGGCGATGAGGAACGACACCCGGACCGACAAGTTGGAATCCCAGTCCACCTCCCCCCGGAGCTGGACGGAGCCGTTGCCGGGCGCGACGTTGTGCACCGTCATGGTCGCGTCCCCGACGAACGGCACGTTGTTTCCGCTGAGTTCGGTCATGGAGACCATGACGATGCTGTTGCTGGTCACGCCCGGGACGCTGAACCGCAGCGTGAACGTGCCGTGGATCCCGAGGTCGTAAATGTAGGTCCCGGTCTGCGCTGTGCTCACCGGTGTGACCTGAAGGGGTTCGGTCATCACCCACCACCTTTCGTTCTTCCGTTCCACCAAAAAGGTGACACCGGAAGTAAGCCGCGGACAATGATGTCCGGCACTTTTCGCCTCAACGAGTGAGGTTTGGCCCTAGATGTGACCTAGAGTCAACATGTGTCCATATGAACCGCATCGTTCCGCTAGGCTGCCGCCCTCGAGGACGGCCATCAGAGGGACAGGGCGGGAGTCATGAATCAGCAGCCGGATCGCGAGGAGCCTGCGGCCACTCAAGGGCATCGTTTCAAGTGGCGGAAAGGGCTGCTGGAAGGCGAGTACTCAGGGCCGTCGGCGAAGAAAGACAGCGGCTCCCGGACGATCCTCGTCATCGTCACCGGAATCGTCCTGGTGAGCGGAATCTCTGCCCTGATCATCCTTAAGCCGTTCCAAAGCGGATCGCAGGATGTGAACACCGCGCCGTCCACGAGCGATTCGGCACCGGCCGACGAAGGACAGAAAGGCGGCCCGCCGGAATCGGCCCAGCCGGGCCAGGCCGAGCCTTCGCCGAGTCCGTCCGCCGCCACGTACACCTTGGAGCGCGAAGAGGATCTCAGGCTGACCCGGCCCGACACCCCGCTGTATGTGGATTTTGACGCACTTGGCTGGGCGCGGGCGATCGGCGGCAAAGCGTTCAATGCGCTGCCGGAAGAGGAACAGGCCAAATTCGATCTGTCGTACGCCGATCCGCTCCAAGGTGATCTCAGCACGATGAACGAGCGCCGATTCGGAATTCTCAAACCGGGCGTCGGCGGCACGGTGGAATCGTGTACGCGCGCGACAGGATCCGCCCCTTGGGCGAGCGCACAGATGGATTCCCTCGGCAACGGGAAAGCGGTGGGGATTGTCGCCGGAGCCACCCTCTGTTCGGTGACCGAAGAAGGGCGTGTCGTGGCGGCCAAGGTGGTCAAGGTCTACGCACCGGATTACCTCGCCCCGTACATCGACCTCTCGGTCAAGGTCTGGAAACCGAGTTCACTCAACGGCTGAGGAGCGCGCCGCCCTCCGGCCACTCCAGGAAGCACAGACCCGCGCCAGTCCCGTACACCCCCAGACCGCACGCCCGAAAACCCCACCCCAAGCCCAGTTATTAACCCCCCATTTCCGCCCCCGCCCCCCACCCCAAGTAGGCCTGACCCTGCACCCACACCACCCCACCCCGGAGGCCCGCCCATGCCCCACCTCCCCTCCCCCACCCGCCGCACCCTCCTCCAAGGCACCCTCGCCGCATCAGCCGCACTCGCCGTCCCCGGCGCCCTCGCCGCGGCCCCCGCCTTCGCGCTCACCGGACGCCCCGGCGCCCACTGGGGAGTCCAGACCGGAGACGTCACCGCCCACTCCGGACTCGTATGGGTGAGGTCCGACCGCCCCGCGCGGATGATCGTCGAAACCGCCGCCACGGAGTCCTTCCGCAACCCCTGCCGCCGGTACGGCCCCCTCCTGGCCGCCGGCACGGACTACACCGGCACCACCCGCCTGAACGGCCTCCCCGCGGGCGAGCAGATCCACTACCGCGTCACCCTGGCCGACCCCAACGACCCCCGCCGCACCGGCGAACCCGTCACCGGCACCTTCCGCACCGCCCCCGCCGGCCGCAGACACGGCGTCAAGTTCCTGTGGTCCGGAGACCTCGCCGGACAGGGCTGGGGCATCAACCCCGACCTCGGCGGCTACCGCATCTACGACGCCATGGCCAAACTCGACCCCGACTTCTTCCTGTGCAGCGGCGACAACATCTACGCCGACGGCCCCATCACGGCCACCCAGGCGCTCCCCGACGGCAGCCTGTACCGCAACCTGGTCACCGAGGAGAAGTCCAAGGTCGCCGAGACCCTCGCCGAGTACCGCGGCAACTTCCGCTACAACCTCCTCGACGACAACCTGCGCCGCTTCAACGCCCAGGTCCCCTCGATCATCCAGTGGGACGACCACGAGGTCCGCAACAACTGGTACCCCGGCGAGATCATCACCGCCTCCGACCCGCGCTACACGGAGAAGAGCGTCGACGTCCTCGCCGCCCGCGCCCGCCGCGCGTTCAGCGAGTACTTCCCCGTCTCGACCCTCACCCCGGGCGCGAAGGACGGCCGCGTCCAGCGCGTCATGCGGCACGGCCCGCTGCTCGACGTGTTCGTCCTCGACATGCGCACCTACCGCAACGCCAACTCCCCCGACCAGCAGACGACCGACCCCCAGGGCATCCTCGGACGTGAACAACTGGAATGGCTCAAACGCGAGCTGGCCCGTTCCCGCGCGGTGTGGAAGGTCATCGCCGCCGACATGCCGCTCGGCCTCGTCGTCCCCGACCCGATGGAGAACAAGCCGAACTTCGAGGCCGTCGCCCAGGGCGACCCGGGGCAGCCGCTCGGCCGGGAACTCCAGATCGCCGAGCTGCTGCGGTTCATCAAGCACCGGCGGATCACCGGCACCGTATGGCTGACGGCCGACGTGCACCACACCTCGGCGCAGCACTACCAGCCCGCGCGGGCGGCGTTCAAGGACTTCGAGCCGTTCTGGGAGTTCGTCTCCGGGCCGCTCAACGCGGGCGCGTTTCCGGCCAATGATCTGGACGGCACGTTCGGTCCGGAACGGGTCTTCGTCAAGGCGCCGACGGCGTCCAACGTCTCCCCGGCGCAAGGGTTCCAGTTCTTCGGCGAGGTCGACATCGACGGCGGCAGCGGGGAGTTGACGGTCCGGCTGCGCGAGTCCGACGGAACTGTCCTGTTCACACAGGTGCTCCAGCCGGGACGCGTCGGCCAGTAGCCGCCGGTCCCGTACCCTCGACGGCATGCCGCGCACCGGCGTCATCCCCCGGTGCGCGGTGTGACGAGAACCGCATGAATCGAAAGTGGACAAAAATATCCATTTACTCATCGGACACAGACCGTTCGTGATCACGCAACACCCTTCCGTCACAGTGTTTGCATGATGAGAAAAATCTGGCGCCGCTGTGCCGCCGAACTGACCGCCCTCCTCGCCGTCCTGCTCGCCGCCGTCACCGCGGGCCGCGAGACATGGCGCTCACGCCGCCACGGCCACGCGCCACCACAGACCGATACCGGCCCCCGGCCACCCGCCGGGGACACAACGGCCGCCCCCGCCCTCCCCGAACCCGGCGCCAGCACCCTGTGGCGGATGCGTACGACGGTCAAGGACGCCCCCGGCTCCCTGGCCGCCCTGTGCGCCGCCCTGGCCGGCCACGGCGTCGACATCCTGAGCCTCCAGACGCACCCCCTGGGCCTCGACACGGTCGACGAGTTCCTGCTGCGCGCCCCGGGCGAGCTGGGCGGCGACGACATCACGCGCGCGCTCGCGCGGGCCGGCGGCACGGACATCTGGATCGAGCGGGCCGACGCCCACGACCTCGTCGACGCGCCGACCCGGATGCTGGGCCTGGCCACCAGGACCGCGCTGGACGCGGCCGAACTCCCCCTCGCGCTGCGCCAGCTGCTGGGCCGCTGCACGATCCGTTCGACGCCCCGCGCGGACGGCGTGCCGGCGGAGGGGGTCCTGGAGGAGACCGTGCTGCGCCTGCGGGCGCCGGAAGGCGGAGTGATCACCGTGGAGCGGCCGTACCTGCCGTTCACCCCGACCGAGTTCGCGCGCGCCCGCGCGCTGCTGGAGCTGGACGCGCGGCTCGGCCCGCGGGTCCCGCGCGGCCTGGACGCGCTGACGCTGCCCGAGGGCGGCGACATCACGATCGGCCGCGCCGACACGGGTGACCTGGCCGCCGCGAAGGCCATGCACGAGCGCTGCTCGCAGGCCACCCTGAGCCTGCGCTACCACGGCCCGGTCGGCGACGCCGACCGCTACCTGAACCACCTCCTCAGCCCCCGCTACGGCCGCACCCTGGCCGTGCGCACCGCCTCGGGCCGCGTCGTCGGCCTCGGCCACCTGCTCTGGGACGGCGACGAGACCGAGGTCGCCCTCCTCGTCGAGGACGACTGGCAACGGCGCGGGATCGGCGGGGAGCTGCTGCGCAGGCTGGTCCGGATGGCCGTGGAGACGGGCAGCGAGAGCGTGTACGCGGTCACCCGTTCGGCGAACACCGGCATGATCGCCGCCATGCGCGCGCTGGAGCTGCCGCTGGACTACCAGATCGAGGAGGGCACCCTGGTGCTGACGGCCCGCCTGGAGGGGGTCAGCGCGGAGAGTCTGCTGTGAAGAACGCCCCGCGCGCGGGAAACGTCCCCGGCCCGGCCACGCCCTGAGCGAAATCCGGCCACCCCCGCCGGAACGGCCCCCACCCCGGGCTGACGCGACACCGGTATCCGTATGAGGATGTCCGCATGTCAGAGACCAACAGCCCGCTGCCCCGCGAGGTCGCCGACGCGTACGTCGACGCCCTCATCGCCCTCGATCCGTTCACCGGCACCTATCTCGGCGCGCGGGAGAGCTCCGGCCGGATGCCGGATCTGTCGCCCGCGGGCCAGGAGGCGGTGGCGCGGCTGGCGCGCGAGACGCTGGCCGCGCTGGACGAGGCGGAGTCCCGGCCGGGCGCGGACAGCGACGCCGAGCGGCGCTGCGGACGGCTGCTGCGGGAGCGGCTGACGGCCGAACTCGCGGTCCACGAGGCCGGGGAGGGGCTGCGCGCGGTCGGCAACCTGGGCACTCCGGCGCAGCAGATCCGCGAGGTGTTCACGGTGACGCCGGCCGACACCGAGGAGGACTGGGCGGCGATCGCGCAGCGGCTGCGCGCGGTGCCCACGACCCTGGCCGGCTACCGCGCGTCCCTCGAACTGGGCCTGGAGCGCGGCCTGTTCGCGGCGCCCCGGCCGACGGCCGTCTTCACCGAGCAGCTCGGCGAGTGGGCCGACACAGGCGAGGGGCGCGGCTGGTTCGAGGACTTCGCGGCCGCCGGCCCCGAGTCCCTGCGCACCGAACTCGACGCCGCCGCGCAGGAGTCGACGGCGGCCGTCGTCGCACTGCGGGACTGGGTACGGGACGTGTACGCCCCGGCGATCGCGGACGCGCCCGAGGTGGTCGGCCGGGAGCGGTACGCGCGACTGTCGCGCTACTACAACGGCACCGACCTCGACCTGGACGAGGCGTACGCGTACGGCTGGGCCGAGTACCACCGGCTGCTCGGCGAGATGAGGAAGGAGGCCGAGAAGATCCTGCCGGGCGCGCAGACGCCGTGGGTGGCGCTCGCGCACCTCGACGGGCACGGCCGGCACATCGAGGGCGTCGACGAGGTCCGTGACTGGCTCCAGGGCCTGATGGACGGCGCGATCGAGTCGCTGGACGGCACGCACTTCGAACTCGCCGAGCGGGTACGGCGGGTCGAGTCCCGCATCGCCCCTCCGGGCAGCGCGGCGGCGCCGTACTACACGGCTCCCTCCGAGGACTTCTCCCGGCCGGGCCGCACCTGGCTGCCGACGATGGGCCAGACCCGGTTCCCCGTCTACGACCTGGTGTCGACCTGGTACCACGAGGGCGTCCCCGGGCATCACTTGCAGCTCGCGCAGTGGGCGCACATCGCCGAGAACCTCTCCCGCTACCAGGCGACCATCGGCATCGTCAGCGCCAACGCGGAGGGCTGGGCGCTGTACGCGGAGCGGCTGATGGACGAACTCGGCTTCCTCGCCGACGCGGAGGAGCGGCTCGGCTACCTCGACGCGCAGATGATGCGCGCGGTCCGCGTGATCATCGACATCGGCATGCACCTGGAGCTGGAGATCCCGGCGGACTCGCCGTTCCACCCCGGTGAGCGCTGGACGCCGGAGCTGGCCCAGGAGTTCTTCGGCTCGCACAGCAGCCGCCCGGCCGACTTCGTCGCGAGCGAGCTGACCCGCTACCTGACGATCCCGGGCCAGGCGATCGGCTACAAGCTCGGCGAGCGCGCCTGGCTGCTGGGCCGCGAGAAGGCCCAGGAGCGCCACGGCGAGAGCTTCGACCTGAAGTCCTGGCACATGGCGGCCCTCTCCCAGGGCTCCCTGGGCCTGGACGACCTGGTGGACGAACTCGCGGCGCTTTAAAGCGCTTTAGATCCTTTAAAGCGCTTTAAGCGGTACGACGCCCGGGGCGCCCTCTGCACAGGGGGCGCCCTTCAGCACCCGCAGTCGCCGTCACCGACGGGCGCCGTCAGCGGGTCGGGGTCGCGCCGCGCGGTCCCTTCCCAGGTCTCGTAGGCGAACCCTTCGCGCACCCAGTACTCGAAGCCGCCGAGCATCTCCTTGACCTGGTAGCCGAGTTCGGCGAGCGCGAGAGCCGCGCGGGCGGCGCCGTCGCAGCCGGGCCCCCAGCAGTAGGTGACCAACGGGACGTCCTTGTCGAGCAGTTGGCCCGCCTGCTCCGGGACGAGGGCGGTGGGCAGGTGGACGGCGCCGGGGATGTGGCCCTGGTCCCAGGACGCGGCGGAGCGGGTGTCGAGGAGGACGAACGCGTCGGTGGGGAGCGCGGCGGCGACGTCGGAGACGTCCGTGTGGAAGGCGAGGCTCGCGCGGAAGTGGGCGGCTGCTTCGGCGGGGGCGGCGGGGGCGATGCGCAGAACAGGGTTCGTCATGGCCGGAAATCTACGGCCGCCGGACGCCGCCCTGAAGACGGATTACCCGGCCCTCACCTTGATCCGCCGCCGATTCCCCCGCACTCTTGCCCCATGACCGCGTATTCCCCGGACGCCACCGACTGGCGCATCCTCGATGTCCTCCAGCGCGACGGGCGGGCCTCCTTCGCGGAGCTCGCGCGGGCCGTGTCGATGTCGCCGAGCGCGGTGACCGAGCGGGTGCGGCGGCTGGAGGAGGCCGGCGTGATCCAGGGGTACGCGGCCGTCGTCGACCCGGAGCGGCTGGGGCTGCCGATCCTGGCCTTCGTCCGGCTGCGCTACCCCAACGGCCACTACAAGCCGTTCCACGACCTGGTGGCGGTCACCCCGGAGATCCTGGAGGCCCACCACGTCACCGGGGACGACTGTTTCGTCATCAAGGTCGCGGCGCGCTCCATGCGGCACCTGGAGGAGGTGTCGGGGCGGATCGGCACGCTCGGGTCGGTGACGACGAGCGTCGTCTACTCGTCGCCGCTGCCCCGGCGCGCCGTCGGTCAGTGACCGCGCTGGCGTACGGCCGACCCGGTGCGGTCCTTGACGACCTCCAGCTGGGCGTGGACGCGGCGGCGCAGGTCGGCGACATGGCTGACGATGCCGACGCTGCGGTCGCGTTCGCGCAGGGAGTCCAGGACGTCCAGGACCTCGTCCAGGGTCTGGTCGTCGAGGCTGCCGAAGCCCTCGTCGATGAAGAGGGTGTCGAGGCGGACGCCGCCGGTCTCGTCGGTGACGACGTCGGCGAGGCCCAGGGCCAGCGCGAGGGAGGCGAAGAAGGTCTCGCCGCCGGACAGGGTCGCGGTGTCGCGTTCGCGGCCGGTCCAGGCGTCCACGACGTGCAGCCCGAGGCCGCTGCGCCCGCGCCCTGAGCGGTCGGCGGAGTGGACGAGGGTGTAGCGGCCCGACGACATCTTCTGGAGCCGCAGGGTCGCGGCGGCGGCCACCTGTTCGAGGCGGGCGGCCAGGACGTAGGCCTCCAGCCGCATCTTGCGCTCGTTGTCGGCGGACGTCCCGGCGGTGAGCCCGGCGAGCCGCGCCACCCGGTCGTACTCCTGGCGCAGGGGCGCCAGTGCGCGTACGCCGCTCTGCGCGCGCGTGGAGAGCCGGTCCAGCTCGGTGCAGCGGCGGGCGGCGGCGTCGCGCGCGGAGACAGCCCGCTGGAGCCTCTCCGCGGCCTCGGCGGCACGCTCCTCGGCGCCGCTGACGTCGGCGGCGGGGAGCCGTGAGGCGGCCAGGGAGCCCTCTTCGGCGAGGACGGCCTGTACGGCGGCCTCCTCGGCCTGCCAGGCGTCCAGGCGCCGTTGCAGATCCCGGTGGACGTCGGTCTCAAGGAGCGCGCCGGAGGCTTCGGCGGGCGTGACGAACCCGGCGCGGTAGGCGGCCTCGGCCACCCTCCCGTCCGCTTCCTTCAGCCGCCCGGCGCTGTCGTGGGCCGCGCGGGCGCTCTCCGCGGCCCCCGCCAGCAACTCCCCCCACCGCCCCAGCTCCCCCGCCCGCGCGGCGACGCTCTCCGCGTCCCCCCGCGCCTGCGCCAGCTCCCCCTCCAGCGCCTCCTGTTCCCGCTCCAGCCGTTCCCGCTGCCCCACCCGTGAGGCGATCCGCACGGCGGTCTCCCGCTGGACTGCGGTGCGCCGCTCGTGCTCCTGCCCGGCGTGGCGCAGTTCCTCGCGCGCGGGAAGCAGCACGGACGCCGTCTCCCGCGCGTGCGCGTACTGCCGCTCCAGGTCCCGGACTTCGGCCAGGAGGTCGGCGGTCGGGGTGTCACCGGCTTCGGCGCGGGCGGCGGCCAGGTCCTGGCGGACGGTGCCGAGGCGCTGTTCGTCCTTGTCGTGGGCGTCGGCCGCGCGCTGTGCGGTGTCGTAGGCCTGTTCCTCGGCCGCGCGGTCGATGTGTCCGGCGTCCTTGCGCGCGGGCGCGGGGTGTTC
Organism: Streptomyces sp. AMJ-169; assembly: GCF_055597585.1. Lineage (NCBI taxonomy): Bacteria > Bacillati > Actinomycetota > Actinomycetes > Kitasatosporales > Streptomycetaceae > Streptomyces > Streptomyces sp. AMJ-169. The sequence goes on along the minus strand of NZ_JBVLTJ010000009.1, from coordinate 88,401 downwards.
GGTGGCGCCGCAGACCGCGCAGGGGGTGCCGTCGGTGAGGCTCGCGGCGAGTTCGGCGGCGATGCCGTCGAGGCGCTGTTCCTTGAGGTCGAGCCAGTGCGCGCGGGCGGTCTGCGCGGCCTCCTGGGAGGCGCGTGAGAGGTCCCGGGCGGTGTCGAGGTCGGCGGTGAGGCGGTCGCGGAGTTCGGCGGCGGCGAGGCGCCTGCGGGCGGGGTCGCGGCGGCCGGCGAGCTGTTCCGCGCGGGTGGCGGCGTCCTGGGCGGTGTCGATGCGGGCCTGGAGGTCCGCGCGGGTGGCGTCCCAGCCGGTGAGCCAGGTCTCGGTCTCGGTGAGGACGTCGGTGTCGGCGCGCTCCTGCCGGTCCAGGCCGGCGCGTTCGGTGACGAGTTCGGCGAGCCGGCGTTCCGCGCGGCGGGCGGACTCCAGGCCGCCGAGTTCCTCGGCGGCGCGGCGGGCGGCGGCGGCGAGGCCGGCGGTGTCGGCCTCGGCGAGGGGCTGCGGGAGCTGGGCACGCGCGCGTGCCTCTTCGGCGCTCGCCCTGTGGTGTTCGGCGACGGCGGCCTCGCGCAGCTCCAGCGCGGGCGCGACGGCCTCGGCCTTGCGGGAGCGTTCCATCCGCGCGCGGGCTTCCTCGTAGGCCCCGGAGCGCTCCTGGAGAAGCTCCGCGCGGGCCTTCGCCTCGGCGAACCTGCGCTGGGTGCGGGCGAGTTCGCGTACGTCGTCCAGGGCGCGTCCGGCGGCGGCGTGGGCGGCGGCCGCCGCGGCCCGGCCGCAGTGGGCGACGGTGAGCTGTTCGCGGGCGGTGCTGCGGGCGACGGCGGCGGCGGCCAGGACGGCTTCGGCGAGGCCGGGTTCGCCGGGGGCGAGGTCAGGCGGGGTCATGGCGCCGCCGGCGGCCTGCTGCATGCGGTGGGCGTCGGCGAGGAGGTCGGTGTCGCCGTCCTTGACCTGGGTCTCGGTGGTGCGGCGGCGGTCGGCGAGGCGTTTTTCGACGTCGGCGAAGCGCTGGGTGTCGAAGAGCCGGCCCAGGAGCCGGCCGCGGGCCTCGGCGTCGGCGCGCAGGAAGCGGGCGAAGTCGCCCTGGGGCAGCAGGACGACCTGGCAGAACTGTTCGCGGCTCATGCCGAGCAGTTGGGTGATCTCCTCGCCGACCTCCTGGTGGGAGCGGCTGAGGTCCTTCCAGGCGCCCTGGGCGTGTTCGCGCAGCCAGGTCTGCGCCTTGTCGAGGGTCGTGCCCGCGCCGCGCTTCTTGGGGCGCTCCCACGGGGGCTGGCGGGTGATCTCCAGGCGGCGTCCGGCGACGGTGAGTTCGAGGGTGACCTCGGTGCGGACGTGGGGGGCGGCGTGGTCGCTGCGCAGGTTCTGGCCCTGGCCGCTCTGCCGGGCGCCCGGGACGGAGCCGTACAGGGCGTAGCAGACGGCGTCGAGGACGGAGGTCTTGCCGGCGCCCGTGGGGCCGTGCAGGAGGAACAGGCCGGCGCCGGAGAGGGCGTCGAAGTCGACGCTCTGGGGGGCGCCGAAGGGGCCGAAGGCGGTGATGTCGAGCCGGTGGAGCCTCATCGGGCGGCCTCCGCGCGGGCGTCGTCGGCGCGGACCAGGTCGAAGGCGTCGCGCAGGACGCCCTGTTCGTCGCTGTCGGGGCCCGCTCCGCGCACGTGGGTGACGAAGTCCTCGGCGATCTGCTGGTCGGTGCGGCCGGCGAGGCGGCGCGCGTAGGTGGCCTCGGGGTCCTCGGGGGCGCGGTCGGGGGCGAAGACGAGGCTCAGGGTGTGCGGGAAGCGTTCGGTGAGGCGGGCCATGGGGTCGGCGGGGCGGACGGCGTCGGTCAGGGTGGCCTCGACCCAGGCGTCCTCGTGGCCGGCCAGCTCGGGGTCGGCCAGCAGGTCCTCCAGGGTGCCGCGCAGCCGGGCCAGCGCGCGCGGGACGGGGCAGTCGACGCGCTCGGCGGTGACGGACCCGTCGGCGCCGAGGTCGATCAGCCACATGCTCTTGCGGTGCCCGGCCTCGGAGAACGAGTAGGGCAGCGGGGAGCCGGAGTAGCGCACCCGCTCGGTGAGGGTCTGGCAGCCGTGGAGGTGGCCCAGGGCGACGTAGTCGACGCCGTCGAAGATCCCTGCGGGGACGGCCGCGACGCCGCCGACGGTGATGTCGCGTTCGCTGTCGCTGGGCTGCCCGCCGGTGACGAAGGCGTGCGCGAGGACGACGGAGCGGGTGCCCCGCGCGCGGGTGGCGAGGTCGGCGCGGACGCGGTCCATGGCGGCGCCTAGGACCGCTTCGTGACCGGCCTTGTCGACGCCGAACGTGTCTTTCACGAGGGCGGGTTCGAGGTAGGGCAGGCCGTAGAAGGCGACGTCCCCGTGGGTGTCCTGGAGGAGCACCGGGGTGCCTGCGGAGGCGGGGGCGGTGCGCAGGTGGATGCCCGCGCGGCCGATGAGTCCGGCGCCGACGCCGAGGCGGCGGGCCGAGTCGTGGTTGCCGGAGATCATCACGGTCGGGACTCCGGCGTCCGCGAGTTGGTGCAGGGCGTCGTCGAAGAGCTCCACGGCCGCGAGCGGGGGCACCGCGCGGTCGTACACATCACCCGACACGGCCACGGCGTCGGCCTCGCGTTCCCGCGCGACGCGGACGAGGTGGCCGATGAACTCGGCCTGGGCGCCGAGCATGTCCACCCGGTGGAACGCCCGGCCCAGATGCCAGTCGGAAGTGTGCAGGAGCCTCATGATCCCCGAGGTTAACGGCCGGGTCTGACATCACGGGCGGTCGCTGTCGCCGTACGCCTCCCCGCCGAGGGTGAAGCCGGCCGTTCCCGCGGTCGCGTCGGCGAGCCAGCCGCGGAAGGCGGGGACGTCGGCGTCGGGCAGGCCGATCTCGATCGTGACGGCCTCGGCGTAGCGCACGTCGCGGACGTCGCGGCCGGTGGCGCGCAGGTCGTTCTGGAGCTTCCCGGCGCGCTGGTGGTCGACGGTGAGGGTGGCGAGGCGGAAGCGGCGGCGGGTGAGGGTCCCCAGGGTGTCGATGGCCTCGCCGACGGCGCCCCCGTACGCGCGGATGAGGCCGCCCGCGCCGAGCTTGACGCCGCCGTAGTAGCGGGTGACGACGGCGACGACGTAGCGCATGTCACGGCGGGTCAGCATCTGGAGCATGGGCAGTCCGGCGGTGCCGCCGGGTTCGCCGTCGTCGCCGGCCTTCTGCACGGAGGCGTCGGCCCCGATGACGTACGCCCAGCAGTTGTGGGTGGCGTCGGCGTGCTCCTTGCGGACGGCCGCGATGAACTCCTGGGCCTCCTGTTCGGTGGCCGCGGGTGCGAGCGCGCACAGGAAGCGGGAGCGGTTGACCTCGGTCTCGTGGACGCCCGCGCGGGCGACGGTGCGGTACTCGTCCTGCATCCGGCCAGCCTAGGCGGTGGTGCGGACGCCTCCGTCGTGGGTACGACTCACCGCGATCAGTACGACGACCCGGGGGAGGCCTCTCTTCGATGACCGGTACGCGCGTGTGGACGTCGGACGACGGGAAGCGGCCCTCCTCCTCCCGCTGGCGGGCCTGGCTCCTGGACGGCCTGAGCGAGCAGACCGCCCGCCATCCGGGCCCGCACCAGGCGCCGCCCGCCGAGCACAAGGGCCACCGCTGGTGGCGGGTGATGTGCCTGACCGGCGTGGACTACTTCTCGACGCTCGGCTACCAGCCGGGCATCGCCGCGCTCGCCGCCGGGCTGCTCTCGCCGCTGGCGACCCTGGTGCTGATCGCGCTGACCCTGCTGGGCGCGCTGCCGGTGTACCGGCGGGTGGCGCACGAGTCGCCGCACGGCGAGGGGTCGATCGCGATGCTGGAGCGGCTGCTGCCGTGGTGGTCGGGGAAGATCTTCGTCCTGGTGCTGCTGGGGTTCGCCGCCACCGACTTCATCATCACGATCACCTTGTCCGCGGCGGACGCGGCGGCCCATGTCGTGCAGAACCCGTTCGCCCCGCACTGGACGCAGGGCGGCAACCTATGGATCACGCTCGTCCTGGTGGGCCTGCTCGGGGCGGTGTTCCTCAAGGGGTTCCGGGAGGCCATCGGGATCGCCTTCGTCCTGGTGGTGACGTATCTGACGCTGAACGTGGTCGTCCTGGCGGTCTGCGCGTGGGAGGTCTTCACGCATCCCGCGCGCGTGGGTGACTGGACGAGCGCCCTGACGGCCGCGCACTCCTCACCCCTGGCGATGGTCGGCGTGGCCCTGCTGGTCTTCCCCAAGCTCGCCCTGGGCATGTCCGGCTTCGAGACCGGCGTGGCGGTGATGCCGCAGGTCAGGGGCGACGACACGGACACCTACGAGGAGCCCAGGGGCCGTATCCGCGACACCCGCAAGCTGCTCACCACGGCCGCGCTGATCATGAGCTGTTTCCTGCTGCTGTCCAGCCTGGCGACGACGATCCTCATCCCCCAGGAGGACTTCAAGAGCGGCGGCCCCGCCAACGGCCGCGCCCTGGCGTATCTCGCGCACGCGCACCTGGGGCAGGCCTTCGGGACGGTGTACGACGTCTCGACGATCACCATCCTGTGGTTCGCGGGCGCCTCCGCGCTGGCCGGGCTGCTCAACCTGGTCCCGCGTTATCTGCCGCGCTACGGGATGGCGCCGGAGTGGACCCGCGCGGTGCGTCCCCTGGTGCTGGTGTTCATGGTGGCGGCCGTGCTGATCACCCTGGCGTTCCACGCGAACGTCGACAAGCAGAGCGGCGCGTACGCGACCGGGGTGCTGGTGCTGATGCTGTCGGCGGCGTTCGCGTCCACGGTCGCCGTGCACCGCCGCGGCCACCGGCGCGCGGCCCTGGGGTTCGGCACGATCACCGCGGTCTTCGCCTACACGCTGGTCACGAACGTCGTCGAGCGGCCCGACGGCATCAAGATCGCGGGGATCTTCATCGTGGCGATCCTGGTCACGTCGTTCGTGTCGCGCGTCCACAGGGCGTTCGAACTGCGCACCTCGGAAGTGCGGTTCGACGACACGGCGCTCGCCTTCGTGGACGGCGCCACGCGCGCGGGTGCGCTCCAGCTGATCGCCAACGAGCCCCGCGAGCACAGCAGACGCGCCTACCGCGCGAAGGAGTGGGACCAGCGCGAGCACACCCCGATCCCGGGCGGCGGCCCGGTGCTGTTCCTTGAGGTGTTCGTGCGGGACTCCTCCGACTTCACGGCCGACGTCATGGTCCACGGCGACGAGAAGCACGGCGTGCGGCGGCTGCGGGTGACCGGTCCGACGGTGCCCAACAGCATCGCGGCCGTCCTGCTGGCGCTGCGCGACCGCACCAGCACCGTCCCGCACGCCTACTTCAGCTGGACCGAGGGCAACCCGGTGAGCCATCTGATCCGCTTCCTGGTCTTCGGCGACGGCGAGGTCGCCCCGGTCACCCGCGAGGTCCTGCGCCGCGCGGAACCGGACCCGGAGCGCCGACCCCGCGTGCACGTGGGCTGAAGCCGCCTCTCAGGCCGGCTTCCTCCCCCTGGGCACCGTCACCGACGTCAGCAGCGCGGCCCCCGGAGCCAGCGCCCGCCACGAAGGGCCGTGCCAGGAGAGAACGGCGATCGCGGAGGTCGGGAACTTGGTGCGGACGCGCTCCAGGGTGTCGTCGACGCCGTCGCCGGCCAGCGCGAGGACCAGCTCTTCGAGGCCCGGGTTGTGGCCGACCAGGAGCAGCGTCTCCACCTGGGGCGGCGTCTCCCGGACCACGCCGAGGAGGTCCGGCACACCGGCGTCGTACACGCGCGCGTCGAGGCGGGACGGGGGCGGGGTGCCCCATTCGGCGGCGGCCAGCTCCCAGGTGCGGCGGGCCCGGCGGGCCGTGGAGGACACGGCCAGGTCGGGCAGGCAGTCGGCCGCCGCCAGGGCGCGGCCGGCGGCGGGGGCGTCGCGCAGGCCGCGCGGGCCCAGCGGACGGTCGTGGTCGGGGACGCCCTCGGGCCAGGCCGACTTGGCGTGCCGCAGGACGACCAGGCGGCGCAGCGGCCCGTTCACGCCGCGCTCCCCACCTCGCGGGCGAGGTCCAGGCCGAGCAGCCGGTCGGCGTAGACGTACGTCTCGAAACGGGCGCCGTCGGGCACGCCCGGGTCGCGCTCCACGCGCCGCAGCTCGGCCAGCACCCCGGACATGTCCAGGTCGTCCTCCCAGGCCCCGCGCAGCCGCCCGCGCACCTCCTCGGGCACCGGGCGCGACGGCTGCCGCGCCCACTCGGCGACCCCGCGCCGCCACCGCACGAGGCTGTCGTGGGCCTCGCCCAGCACCTCCGTGCCGAGCCTCAGCGGGGCGCTGCGGCGCGCGGAGAGCAGCGCGAGGCGCAGGACCGCCGGGTCGGCGTCCCAGGCCGCCGACGGGCTCGTCACGGCCTCCACGGGGGCCACGGCGAGCCACATCCCCTCGGGCGGCACGGCACCCGCGCCCACCACATGCACCACCTGAGCCTCCCCGAGCCCCGCGCCGACGTCCCGGCTGTCCTCGAACGGGCGGGCCCCCAGAGCCGCCGCGCCGGCCCGCAGCTCCGCCTGGTCGCGCGCCCCGGTCAGCAGCGCCCACACCGGGGTGCCCTCCAACTCCAGCGCGCGCACCAGCAGATCGGCGACGACGAGGGCGCGCAGGGCGCCCATGCCGTACCCGGAGGCGTGCGCCTCGACCCGGGTCAGGCCGCGGCGGACAGGGGCGGCCGGGACCAGTCGGCCGGTACGGGCGTCGGTGATGCGGAGCACGGGGCGAGCGTAGGCGCCCGCGCGCCCTCGCGCAGTCCGGCGCCGCCGATTCCGGCCAGCGGGCCCGGAATCTCCGGCGCGCGCGGGCCGTTGAGGAGACCGAGATCCCTTTGAGAGTTTCGACGGACGGAGGCCGACGGTGTACGGCGACGACGAGACGGTCCGCAAGATCCTCACCGGCAGCGGCGACACCTGGGCGGTGGTCGGGCTGTCGGACAACCGCGCGCGGGCCGCGTACGGGGTGGCGGAGGTGCTCCAGAGATTCGGCAAGCGCATCGTCCCGGTGCACCCGAAGGCGGAGACCGTCCATGGGGAGCCGGGATACGCCTCCCTGGAGGAGATCCCCTTCCCTGTGGACGTCGTCGACGTGTTCGTCAACAGCGAGCTGGCCGGGGCGGTCGCCGACGAGGCGGTCGCCAAGGGGGCGAAGGCGGTGTGGTTCCAGTTGGGCGTCGTCGACGAGGACGCCTATGCGCGCACGCGCGGGCAGGGCCTCGACATGGTGATGAACCGCTGCCCCGCGATCGAGATCCCGCGCCTGGGCGGTGCCGAGCAGCACTGAAGCGCCGAGGCGGCCCCGGCTACGTCTCGTTCATCCGGTGATCGGCCACGCTCAGCGCCTCGTCGACCAGCCGCCTCAGATGCCCGTGCCGCAGCGCGTAGATCACCCGGCGCCCCTCCTTCCGCGTCGTCACCAGCCCCGCCAGCCGCAGCCGCGCCAGATGCTGGCTCACCGCCGGCCGCGCCGCCCCGCAGGCCTCCGTGAGCGTCCCGACGTCCGCCTCCCCCTCGGCGAGGGCGTGCAGCAGCGCCAGGCGCGTGCGGTCGCCCAAGAGGGCCAGGAGTTCGGCGGCCAGGGCGAACTGTTCCTCGCCGGGGCTGCGCGGGTGCGCATGGTGTGCAGATGACAGGTGCATGCGTGCGCTCATACGCACATAATGGGGCCGTGGACGGGGTACGTCCATCCCGCGCGCGGGATCGCGCGGCAGCGGAACCGGAGGAAGGGGGAGCCATGGGCGAACGGCACGGGCGACACGGCGAGCATGAGCCGGGGCACCACCACGCGCACGCGCGCGGGCACACGCACGGACATGAACACGGACGCGGAGAAGCCCACCAGCACTCCCAGGGGCACTCCCTCCGCCACCGCCTGGCCCACCTCCTGCGCCCCCACTCCCACGAGACCGCCGACAAGCTGGACCCGGCGCTGGAGGCCTCCGCGCGCGGGATGCGGGCTCTGTGGGTCTCGCTGGCGGTGCTGGGTGTCACGGCGGTCGCGCAGGCGGCGGTGGTCGTCGTGTCCGGGTCGGTCGCGCTGCTCGGGGACACCGTGCACAACGCGGCGGACGCGCTGACGGCCGTCCCCCTCGGGATCGCCTTCCTGCTGGGCCGGCGGGCCGCCACGCGGCGTTTCACGTACGGCTACGGGCGCGCCGAGGACCTCGCCGGGATCGTGATCGTGCTGACGATCGCGGCGTCGGCGGTGTTCGCCTGCTGGGCGGCGGTCGGGCGGCTGCTGGACCCGCGTCCGGTCGAGCACGTCGGCGCGGTCGCCGTGGCCGCGCTGGTCGGTTTCGCCGGCAACGAGTGGGTGGCCCGGCACCGCATCCGGGTCGGCCGCGAGATCGGCTCGGCCGCGCTGGTCGCCGACGGACTGCACGCCCGCACCGACGGGTTCACGTCGCTGGCCGTGCTGATCGGCGCGGGCGGCTCGGCGCTGGGCTGGCAACTCGCCGACCCCGTCGTGGGGTTGGCGATCACCGCGGCGATCGCGCTGGTGCTGCGGGACGCGGCGCGCGAGGTGTTCCGGCGGGTGATGGACGCCGTCGACCCCGCGCTCACGGACCGCGCGGAGGCGGCGCTGCGGGAGGTCCAAGGGGTGCGGGACGTGGGCGAGTTGAGGCTGCGGTGGATCGGACACCGACTCCGCGCGGAGGTCGCGGTCGTCGTCGACGGAGAGGCGACGGTCCGCGAGGCCCACGCGATCGCCGTGGCGGCCGAACACGCGCTGCTGCACGCGGTACCGAAACTCACGGCGGCCCTGGTGCACGCCGACCCGGCACCTCAACCGGGGGTGGCGGACCCGCACTTGGCGCTGGCGCATCACCTGGGGGCCCGGCACACGGCGGCGTGAGCCACGCCTTAGGGCAACTCGCGGAGAGCCAGGTGCCCTTCGTATCGGCTTCACGGCAACTCCCGGTCAGCCACGCCTCGTTCACCCCGCCACCGCGACCCCCAGCCCCTCCACCACCACAGCCCCCGCCAGCTCCCCGAACGCCTTCCCCGGGACCAGCAGCTTCCCCCGTCGCCGTCCGCTCCCCACCAGCACCCACGGCAGCTCGACCACCGCCGAGTCGACCAACAGCGCCCAGTCGGCGGGCAGTCCGATCGGCGTGATCCCCCCGTACTCCATCCCGGTCTCGCCGACCGCGGTGTCCATGGGCGCGAAGGAGGCTTTGCGGGCGCCGAGTTGACGGCGTACGACACCGTTGACGTCGACCCGGGTGGTCGACAGCACCAGGCACGCCGCCATGGCCGTCTCCCCGCCCCGCTTCCCCGCGACCACGACGCAGTTGGCCGACTGCTCCAGCAGCTCGCGGCCGTAGTGCTCGACGAAGACCGCGGTGTCGGCCCACTGGGGGTCGGTCTCGACGTACAGGATCTGGTCGGCGGGCACGGCACCGCTCCAGGCGCGTACGGCGGCGGCGACCGGGGCGACGAGGTCGTCGAGGAGGTCGGGGGCGGGGGTGGCGTGGTCGAAGTTCCCGATGGGTGCGCGCATGGCCGCACGGTAACAGCCGCCCTGCGCACGGCCGGAGGAGTCCCGGCTCCCCAGGGTGGACCGGTTTCAGCGCACCGGCGGCACGGAGACCGCCAGTGCGAACACCGCCGGTTCATCGCCCTGATTGCCGTACACATGGGGCGCGTTGGCGTCGAAGGCGGCGCTCGCGCCGGTCGGGACCCGGTAGTCGGTGCCGTCAACCGTGAGGGTCAACTCGCCGGCCGTCACGTGCACCAGCTCGACCGTGTCCACGGGATGCGGGTCGGACGCGCTGCTCTCCCCGGGCATCAGCTTCCACTCCCAGAGTTCCAGCGGCCCTGGTGCCTCGGTGCCGACGAGGAGGCGGCTGTAGCTGCCGGCGTCGGTGTGCCACAGGCGTACGGCCTGGTCGGCGGGGACGACGCGGACCTTGGGGCCCTGCTCGTGGTCGAGGAGGGTGGTGATGCTGACGCCGAGCGCGTCGCCGATCTTGACGACCGTACCGATGCTCGGGTTGGTCCGCGCCTGTTCGATCTGGATGAGCATGCCCCGGCTGACCCCCGACCGCGCGGCCAGCACGTCCAGGGTGAAGCCGCGCACCGCACGCCAGTGCTTCACGCTCCGCGCCAGGGCCTGGGTCAGCTGCTCGAGGTCCGACACGTTCCATCCGTTTCCGCAGTCCGCCGTCTGAGACTGAAGAGTCTATTTCCCCGCACCGCAGCGGAAACCGGCGCCACCTCGCGACCGGCGGGACCCGCACCGCCGCCGAGACGGCCGTCCACGCCCCCTCTGAGCCCTCCGCGGGCCCCGCCTCACCCTTCCGGGCCCTCCAGCCGCCGCAGCCCCGCCAGCGCCTCCTCGTCCAGTTCCGCGAGCCGCGCCAGCTCGTCGGGCGTCACGCCGTCGGGGATCGGCACCGGCGCGGGGGTGCGCAGCGGCGGCTGCCAGCCGTCGGCGGGGGTCCAGCGGCGGACGACGCGGGCGGGGGCGCCGGCGACGACCGCGTGGTCGGGGACGGTGCCGCGGACGACCGCCCCGGCCGCGACCACCACGTTCCGGCCGATCCGCGCGCCCGGGAGGATGACCGCGCCGGTGCCGATCCAGCAGCCGGGGCCGATCTCGACGGGCTCCATGCGGGGCCACTGCCTGCCTATGGGCTCGTGGGGGTCGTCGTAGGAGTGGTTCGTGGAGGTGACGTAGACGTAGGGGCCGAAGTAGCAGTCCCGGCCGATCGTGACGGAGGTGTCGGCGATGACATGGCTGCCGCGGCCGAGGACGACGCCGTCGCCGATGCGCAGGATCGGGTCGGGGCCCAGGTCGAGGTCGGGCATGAGACCGGCGGTCAGGGTGACCTGTTCGGCGACGATGCAGTGGGAGCCGAGGTGGATCCAGGGTTCACCGAAGACGGTGCCCAGGGGGAACGCGAGCCTGGTGGCCTCGCCGATCGAGCCGAAGCGCAGCCGGCCTGGCCGTTCGGCGGTCACCGACCCCGTGCGCCGCACCCACTCCCACCCCGCGTGGACCGCGCGCTGCGCCAGACGGCGCCGCCAGGACGAGAACGTGTTCTTGGGCTTCGGCACCCGCTCACCGTAGTCGCCGCCGTTCTCCCCCGCTCTGTGATCTTCGCCCCACCAGGTGGCGTACGGTGCCGGGGGAACGACCGACACGAGGAGACGGACGATGACGCACGAACCGCTGATCACGGCCATCGGGGGCCGGGAGCCGAAGATCGACACGGAGGCCTTCGTCGCGCCGGGCGCCTCGGTCATCGGCGACGTCACCCTGGGGGCGGGCGCGAGCGTCTGGTACGGCGCCGTGCTGCGCGGTGACGTCGAGTCCATCGCGGTCGGCGCGGCGAGCAACGTCCAGGACAACTGCACGCTGCACGCCGACCCTGGTTATCCGGTCTCCATAGGTGAGCGCGTCTCCGTGGGCCACAACGCGGTCGTCCATGGGGCGACGATCGGTGACGACTCGCTGATCGGCATGGGGGCGACGGTCCTGAACGGCGCGGTGGTCGGCGCGGGTTGTCTGGTCGCCGCCCAGGCGCTGATCCCCCAGGGGATGGTGGTCCCGCCGGGTTCCCTGGTGGCGGGCGTCCCCGCGAAGGTGCGCCGCGAGCTGACCGAGGAGGAGCGCCAGGGGCTGACGCTCAACGGGACCCACTACGCGGAGCTGGCGAAGGCCCATAGGGACCTGCACAGCTAGACAAGTTGACGACCAGGGTCGCTGCTAAGCCGCGCGGTCCGCGACCGGCTCCGCTTCCTTCTCCTGGCTCTCCTGGACCTTCTTGGCCCGCCGCTTGACGACGAGCATCGAGGTGATGCCGACCAGGACGGCGGCCACCAGCCCCAGCCAGGAGAACTTCTTCAGCCAGTCCTCGGCGACGACGCCCACGTAGTAGATGACGGCGGTGGTCCCGCCCGCCCAGGCGATGCCGCCGAGGACGTTGGCGATGAGGAACTTCCAGTACGGCATGTGCAGGACGCCCGCGAGGGGCCCGGCGAAGATGCGCAGGAGGGCGATGAAGCGGCCGAAGAAGACGGCCCACATGCCCCACTTCTCGAAGGAGCGCTCGGCGGTGGCGACATGGCCCTCGCTGAAGTGGCGCGGGAACTTCCGGCCTAGCCAGGCGAGCAGCGGCCGGCCGCCCTTGCGGCCGATGGCGTAGCCGATGGAGTCGCCGATCACCGCGCCGGCGACGGCGCAGGCGCCGAGGACGAACGGGTTGATGCCGGCGTGCTGCGAGGAGAGCAGCGCGGCCGAGACGAGGACGATCTCGCCGGGCAGCGGGATGCCCAGGCTCTCCAGTCCGATGACCAGCCCCACCACCGCGTAGACGGCGGCCGGTGGCACCGTGTCGAGCCATTCCTGGACGTGCACCGCCGGGTCCTCCCGTTCGACGACTGCGGACTTCGGCAGCCTACCGCCTGCGCGGTGAGGTGGAGCGGGCTACACCTCCGCCTCGGGTGCCCGCTCCCTCGTACCGGACGGCCGCCGCCGCGATCGTTGACGACGACACGTCAGCCCCCCTCCGAAGGGACCTCCCAGTGGCCCGCCGTACGACTCTTCTCGTCTCCGCCGCCGCGTCCGTCGCCCTGTGCTCCGGCCTTCTGACCGCCTGCGAATGGGACGGTTCCGCCCTGGACTGCCTCTCGAACGCCGACACCATCTCGGACAGCGTCACCGCGATCAACCAGGCGGGTGTTGACGCGATCAAGGACCCCACGAAAACAGATGAGTCGATCAAGACGATCGAGAAGAACATTGACTCGATCAATGCGAGCAAGGACAAGGATGACAGCAAGGTGGACAAGGCCGTCGACAACTTGAAGCAAGCGATCGAGGACTACAACCGCGATGTCCTCAAGGGTGACTCGCCGGACTCGGGAGCTGTTGATCGTGCCGCCGAGAACTTGAAGGATGTATGCACCAAGTAGTCCTACATCTTGATGTCCACCCACCCGCTCAATTCCATCAACCCCGCTGAAGCCCCCACCCACACCCGCCGCCGCCCGCCCCCGAGCACCCACTCCCCGGGCCCCGTGTCCCAGGAGGACAAGGTCCGCGCGGCGATCCGGACGGTCAACCTCCTGGACTCCCCGGCCCCCACCACCACCCGCCGGTACCCGCCCAGCACCCGCACGGCCTGTTCGACCCGCACCTCGGGCGAGGCCCCGACGTACACCTGAGGCACGGCCACCCCTTCGCGCGCCCCGGTGTTCCGCACGGTGAACGCCACCTCGGCCCCGCCCCCGGGCAGCCCCCGCGCGGCCAACTCCTCATAGGCGAAGGACGTGTACGACAGCCCGTGCCCGAAGGGGAACAGGGGCCGCACGCCGTGGGCGTCGTACCAGCGGTACCCGGTGTGGATGCCCTCCGTGTACTCGACGACGCCGTCCTTGCCGGGGTAGCGGCGCGCGTCGCCGGCGACGGGGTGGTGGGCGTCGTCGACGGGGAACGTCTGGGTGAGCCGTCCGCCCGCGTCGCAGTCCCCGAACAGCACGGCGGCCGTCGCGGCGGCGCCCTCCTGGCCCGGGTAGTACATCTGGAGCACGGCCCCGGTGCCGGCCAGCCAGGGCATCGAGGCCGCGGAGGAGGTGTTGAGGACGACCGCCGTACGGGGGTTGGCGGCGGTGACGGCCTCGATGAGCCGTTCCTGGTCGCCGGGGAGGGCGAGGTACTTGCGGTCCATGCCCTCGGTGGCGTCCTCGTAGGCGAAGAGGACGACCTGGTCCGCCGTACGCGCCGCCTCCACGGCCTCGGCGATGTCCCGCGCGCGGGTCTGCGGTGTGATGCGGCGCAGTCTGAAGAGCTGTCCGGTGTCGCCGCCGTGTGCGGTGATCCTCAAGGTGTGGCGGCCTGAGGGGAGTTGGCGGGCCGCGCGGCGGACGGTGAGGCCGTCGGGGGCGGTGGTGGTGAGCCCGCCGATGAAGAACTCGCCCCAGCCCGCCGCGCGCGGGAACAACTCGGCGCCGTCGAGCAGGACTTGGGGCCGGCTGTCCGGGGAGCCGGTGTAGTGCAGGACGAAGGTCCACTCGCCGTCGCCGGTGAACTCCCCGTCGTACGACCACTGTTCGCCCGCCGCGACCCGCTGGCCCTCGCTGGCGAAGTCCAGACCCGGGAACGGCTTCCCGAACAGGTCCTCGCCCAGGGCGTGTTCGACCTGCCCCGCCCGTGCGCGAATCGCCGCGAGCGGGCTGAGGGCGCGGTCGGTGACGACGTGCGCGCTGCCGCCGCCGCTGACGAAGGGGTAGTCGGCGCTGGCCCCGATCACCGCGACCGTCCGGCCGGCCGCGAGCGGCAGCGTCCCGCGCTCGTTGCGCAGCAACACCGCCCCCGCCTTGGCGACTTCGAGCGCGACGGCGGCCCCCGCGGCGGCGTCCCGCACCGGCCGCGACGGCGCCTCGCCGCCGAGGTGCCCGAATCGTTCGAGCACCCCCAGGACCCGCCGCACGGCCCGGTCGACATGGCTCTCCGGGACGACGCCGTCGGTGACCGCCTTCTTCAGGGCCGCGCCGAAGTACGTCCCGCCGGGCATCTCCATGTCGAGGCCCGCGGCGAGGGCGGCGGCGGTGCTGTGGGCGGCGGACCAGTCGGTCATGACCCAGCCGGTGAAGCCCCAGCGGTCGCGCAGGATTCCGGTGAGGAGGTGCGCGTTCTCGCAGGCGTACACGCCGTCGATCTTGTTGTACGCGCCCATCACCGCACCGGCCCCGACGCCGACGGCGGCCTCGAAACCTCTCAACTCGACTTCGTGCAGCGTCTGTTCGTCGACATGGACGTCGATGGTCTCGCGGTCGGTCTCCTGGTTGTTGAGGGCGAGGTGCTTGACGGTCGCGATCAGCCCCTCCCCCTGGATGCCCTCGATCTCGGCGGCCACCAGGTCGGCCGCGAGCAGCGGATCCTCGCTGAACGTCTCGAAGTTGCGGCCACCGTAAGGGGTGCGCAGCAGGTTGACCATCGGGGAGAGCAGCACGTCCTGGCCGAGGGCGCGCCCTTCGTGTCCGATCACCTGGCCGTAGCGGCGGGCGAGTTGGGGGTCGAAGGCCGAGGCGAGCAGCACGGGTGCGGGCAGCGCCGTGGCCCGCGCGGCGACCCGCACCCCGGCGGGCCCGTCGGCGAGCCGCAGCGGCGGGATCCCGAGCCGGGGAACGCCGGGGACGTATCCGGCCTGCCCGAGGGAGGCGGGGTCCGTGGCGCCGTGCAGGAGGGAGAGCTTCTCGTCGAGGGTGAGCTTGGGGAGGAGGGTGTCGACGACACTCCGGGCACCCTTGCCGACGCCCCCGACGCCGGCCCCGCCCCGGTCGTACGCATGCGCGCGCGTGGGTGACGCGAGTCCGGCGGCGGCCGTGAGGGCGCCGGTCAGCAGGGTCAGGGCGGTCCGCCGGGAGACGGTGTCGGTCACGGCTGTCGGTTCCTTCCGTGTGCCTTTGTCCTGAACGGCACTATGCGGGAGGGGGTGGTGACAGCTGGTCAGACACACCAGGGATACGGCTGAAAATACGACCGGTTCGGCCCCGGGGAGGGCGGGGCGAGGGTCACTCGGGGGCCGGTCCGGTAACTCGTGTCAACGAGCCGAAACCCGCCTGGACTCCCTGCCGGGCGTCCTCCACCACACCGGAGAGCCCGCCGCCGGAAGCCCCAGAAGGCCCGGAAGCCCCGGCCGAATCACCGTCCCGCACGGAACGGACCCCGAACTCCGGCCCGCCAGGCGGCACCGGCGGCTCGGCGGGCGGCACGTGAGGCCCGGCGGGCGGCGCCGGCGGCCGGCCAGGAGCCGGTACGACGACCCGCGGCCCGTCGGCCGGACGCCCGCCCCCGCTCGCGGGCGGCGGCACGACCACGTCCCCTCCGGCGGAACCAGGAGCCTCCCCGCCCGGAGCCCCCGGACCACCCGAGCTACCCAAACCGGCCGAACCGCCCGACCCACCGGAACCGCCCGAGTCCGCAGGACCGGAAGAGTCCGCAGAGTCGAACACCCACCGCTGCCCCGCCGACCCGTCCCGCCGCGTGACGACGACCCCGATCCCGCTCCGGCTCAGCCCAGGAGCGACGACCAGCCCGCCGCCCCGCCGCAGCAGCAACTCCCCCCGCACGGTGAGATCGAAGAAGACCTCCCCGGAGTGCACGACGCACCCCGCCAGCCGGGCCGCCCCTTGGTCGCCGCGATCGTCGGCGGCCAGGCACAAGGCAGGCGCGGCGAGACTCCGCACCAGCCCGTCCCCCTGGTACGACCACTGCTGCGAGGCCGCTCCGGAACACTCCGCGAGCACGGCGGGCACCCCGGCGGCGATCCGCCCGCCCTCGGCGTCGAGGCACAGCCCCACCCCGGCGGCCCGCAGCCGCCCGGCGGCGACCTGCGAGGGCTGCTCGACGACGACGGCACCGCCACCCCCTCCGGCCCCGGAAGGCACCCCGGAAGGCACATCGGAAGGCGCCTCGGAAGCGGCGGAGAAATCGGGCCCCCCGACCGCCGCACCCCACGTCGCCCGCGGCCCCGGCACCCCCCGGTCCCCGGCCCACCCCTTGGTGACGAGCACCCCGGCGAGCAGCACGAGCGAGACGACTCCGGCACCGGCGAGGACGGCTCGGGTACGACGGCCGGAGGCGGAACGCCGGGCGTCGGGAAACCGGGGCCGACCGTAAAACCCGTACGCACGGGGGGAGTTGGGGGACCCGAAGGAAGCGCCCGAGAAGCCGCCGAACCGATGCCGGCCACCCACCACCGCCCGCGCCGCGCCCCGCCGCGTCCCCCGCCCCGAACCCTCCGGAACCCGCGAAGCCCCCGCCGCAGCAACTCCCCTCTCCCCCACCCGCCCCGGCCGCGATTCCAGATACCGCCGGGCCCCCCACCCCAACACCGTCTCGGCCAGCAGGATGTCCAACGCGTCGTCGAAAAAGCTGAGTTGCTCGGCCGCGTGGCGGCAGTAACGGCACTCGGCGAGATGCGCGCGCACATCCGGCAGCAACTCCCGGCCCCGACTGAGCGGGACGTCCAGGAGTCTGTTGTAGAAGCGGCATTCATCGGTCGGCGCGAGTTCGCGGTGGGCGCGGACGCAGCCGGTGCGGAATTGGGCGCGGGCCGCTTCGAGGCCGGCCGCCGCGGTGAGGGTGTCGATGCCCAGCAGACCGGCGGGTATGGATATGCCTTCGGCATCGACTTCGCTGTGCCACAAGAGGCATTGGGAAGCGGCGGGCAGCGCGTTGAACGCATTCTCCGCGAGCCGCCGCCTTTCCGGTGTCCCCGCGCGTGCGGCCCGCAGTCCCCGGCCGCCGGTGGTCCGGCCCAGTTCGGGCAGCACCGCGAGCACGGCGCCGTCCCCGGCCCATTGCTGGACCAACTCCCTTACCGTCACGAGGAATTGAGGGCGCAGCGCACCGCCCACGCGACCTCGGGCCAGCCTGCCCAGCACTTCATGGAAGGCCGCCGCGGCCACGAGCCGGGCGGACTCCCCGTCGGTGGCCAGGCAGACGGCCGCGTAGTCGTGCGTGGCCCGCCAGTGCCGGGCGAGCAGGAGGGCGACGGCCCGGGGGTCCCCGCCGGGCGCGGCGAGCCGGGCCGCGAGATGCCGGTCCGAATCCCCGGGCTGCCGGCCGGGCCGGGGCGGATAGGGCGGGCGCGGCGGATTGGGCGACTGCACGGAACCATTTCCTTTCCCGTCGGCGAACCGCGCGGGAATTGCGGCTGCCGGAAAAGCAGGTGCGTGATTGGTGCGTACCTACGGCCTGTTCAGACGCATTGGCCGAATCGGACCGCCCCTCAAGGGACGCTCACCTTCGCACACGCGCCTCACAGGAAACAAGAAGTTCGGGTGACCGACGCTCAAAGACCAGGAATTCCCGCAGAGTTACCGGCAGTATCCGCGCCGGTACCGGAAAGCGCCGGGAGCGACGTGACCAACTTGTGCGCACGGCACGGCGAATGGCACACAGAATCTTCAACTCGGGTACGGAATCGCATAGTCCACCGGCAATCGGCCCGCCACCTCGGGACCGGCCGGGCCTCACAGGTTTCTCCGATCGGGCTCTCGGCGAACTCCCATCCGCGTGCGCCAGCATGGCCGCATGACCGTCCCCCACAGCGCCCCCTCCCGCGCCGTCCGCAAGGCCGTCGTACCGGCGGCCGGCCTCGGCACCCGCTTTCTGCCCGCCACCAAGGCGACCCCGAAGGAGATGCTCCCGGTCGTCGACAAGCCGGCGATCCAGTACGTCGTCGAGGAGGCCGCCGCGGCCGGCCTGGACGACGTGCTGATGGTCACCGGCCGGCACAAGCGGGCGATCGAGGACCACTTCGACAACGCCTTCGAGCTGGAACAGGCGCTCGCGGCGAAGGGCGACACCGTGCGCCTGGACGCCGTGCGCGACCCCGCGCGGCTCGCCGACATCCATCACATCCGCCAGGGCGACCCGCTCGGCCTGGGGCACGCGGTGCTGTGCGCGAGGCATCACGTCGGGAACCAGCCGTTCGCCGTCCTGCTCGGCGACGACCTGATCGACGCCCGCGAGAGCCTGCTCAGCCGGATGCTGGAGGTCCGCGAGCAGCGCGAGGGCAGCGTCGTGGCGCTGATGGAGGTCCCGCCGGAGCAGATCCATCTGTACGGCTGCGCGGCCGTCGAGGTCACCGGCGAGGAGGACGTCGTCCGCGTCACCGGTCTCGTCGAGAAGCCCGCGCGCGAGCAGGCGCCCAGCCGGTACGCCGTGATCGGGCGGTACGTCCTGGACCCGGCCGTCTTCGGCGTCCTGGAGCGCACCCCGCCCGGCCGCGGCGGCGAGATCCAGCTGACCGACGCGCTCCAGGAGCTGGCGGCGGGCGGCACGGTGCACGGCGTCGTCTTCAAGGGGTTGCGCTACGACACCGGCGACAAGGCCGACTACCTGCGCACCGTCGTACGGCTCGCCTGCGCGCGCGACGACCTCGGGCCCGAATTCACCGCCTGGCTCAAGGAGTTCGTGGCCGGGCTGGAGGGTGAGCGGGGCGGGCAGGGTGAACAGGGTGAGCGGGGCGGCGGGCGCGCATGGGAGGCGGCCTGAGTTCAGCGGCGATCCCAAGAGACGCCTAGGGGGCCACGCTCCAAGAAACGCCTGAGGGGCCCGACTTGGGCCCCTCAGCGTCGTATCCGGCAAGAATCGCTCAGCTGTTGGGGCGCAGGGTCCAGACCACCGTCATCTCGCCCGTCACCGCGCCGTCCTCGCGGCGGATCTCGACGGTGACCGGGAACTCGGGGCGGGCGCCCGCGTCGAGTTCGGCGACGACGTCGGCGGCGGGGCGGCCGAGGACCGCGGTGGCGGTGACCGGGCCCTTGGCGAGCTTCTTGTAGGAGATGTCGGCGCTGACCGCGAGGGGGACCGCGCGGGAGAGCTGGTCGCCGAAGGCTGCGAGGACGACCGCGCCGCTGGCGGACTCGCCGAGGGTGAACATGGCGCCGGCGTGCGGGCCGCCGACGTGGTTGTGGAAGGCGCCCTGGTCGGGCAGCGCGAGGACCGCCTTCTCCGGGGTGGTCTCCAGGAACTCCAGGTTCAGGGTCCGGACCATGGGCACCGTGGCGGCGAGCGTCTCGCCGAGGGACTGCTGGGTCATGGGAGTGACGTTACCCGCGAGTAGGCGGGTGTGACCAGGGGTGACTCAAGGGGACCGGGAGCGGCACGCCGTCCGAGTCGTGAGCGAACCGTGAGCGTGCCGGGGGTGGTGGCCGAAAGCGGGCCCTGCGGCACTAGGGTTTCCGCTCATGTGGCAAGGACAGCAGCCGCCCGGGGGAGAGCAGAACCCGCAGGCGCAGAACAATCCGTATCAGCAGCCGGGCTATCAGCAGCCGAATCCGTATCAGCAGCCCGGCTACCAGCAGCCCAACCCCTATGCGCAGCAGCAGGGTTGGGCGGCGCCGACGCAGGTGACGGGTCCGCAGGCCGGGTCCGGCGGGGGCAAGGGCGGCGGGGGGCGCACCAAGGTCGTCGCGATCGTCGCGGCCTCGGCCGTGGTGCTGACGGCGGCCGTGACCGGGTTTCTCGTGCTCGGCGGGGGCGACGGCAAGAAGAAGGACGAGGCGAAGGGCGGTTCCTCCGCCGCGCCGTCGGCGTCCGCCGATCCGTCGCCGAGCCCCTCGGCGTCCGACAATCGCACCGGCGAGGACGCGCAGCCGACGGTCGCGGGCTGGAAGGTCGTCGTCAACCCCAAGTGGGGCACCGCGTTCGACGTCCCGGCCGACTGGGACGTGCAGCCGCCCGGGACCGGGCAGGGCTACGAGTGGGAGGACAAGACGAAGACCTCCGGCTACGACCAGGTCCTCATGACCGGCACCGCCGACCTCAAGCCCAAGTGGTGCTCCGAGGACGACGACAAGGACGGCAAGACCGACGACCACCGGCTCGGCGTGGTCGGCACCAAGGGCGCGTCCGGGGCGAAGAGCACCGACGAGGTCGCCGTCAACACGCCCGCCTGGTGGGTGTTCGGCGGGTACACCGAGCCCGACAAGAAGAGCATCACCTTCGACAAGAAGGGCACGCCCTACACCACGGCCGCCGGGATCGTGGGCAGTTACGGGTGGGCGCGGTCGACGAACACCCCGCAGACCGGGAAGTGCGCGTCCGACGGGAAGGCGATCACCTTCGGGTTCAAGAACTCGAAGGGGGACTTCGTGTCGTGGATCCTGTGCACGGCGAAGGGGGTCAAGGACGAGGTGCCGGATGCGACGATCATGAAGATTCTGAGCACAGTGCGGTTGCATGGGGATCCTACGGAGGGGTGAGGCCGTGCTGGGGGCGGCCGGAGTCGGGGGTGCGGCCAGATCCGGGGCCGGAGTCGGGGGTGCGGCCGGAGTCGGGGCGGGAGGCGTGGGAGGTTGGTCTGATAATCGGTTTGTCAGGCTGACTTCCCGACCGCGATAGTCGGCCGGTGACCCCATCCGCCGCTCCCCGCCCCACCCTGCGCGAACGTATCCACAGACCGGCCCGCAAGAAGCGGCGCCCGGCGCTGGGGAGACCTCCCTGGCGGCGCCCGGAGTGGGCGGGCCGCAACTACTCCCTCCTCACCGCCGCCACCTTCGTCACCAACCTCGGCGCCCAAGGCGCCCTGATCGCCGCCGCGTTCGCCGTGCTCGACAGCGGCGGCGACGGCGGCGACGTCGGTCTGGTGGCGGCGGCCCGCACCTTCCCGCTGGTGCTGTTCCTGCTGATCGGCGGCGCGGTCGCGGACCGGCTGCCCCGGCACCGGGTGATGGTCGCGGCGAACGCGATGAACTTCCTGTCGCAGGGCGCGTTCGCCGTACTGGTCCTCACCGGGGAGCCGAAGCTGTGGCAGATGATGCTGCTGACGGCGCTCGGCGGCACCGCGCACGCGTTCTTCAGCCCCGCCGCCGAGGGCATGCTGCTCTCCTCCGTCGAGGGCGAGCAGGCCGCGCGGGCGTTCGCGGTGTTCCGGATGGCGATGCAGGGCGCTTCGCTGGGCGGGGCGGCGCTCGGCGGGGCGATGGTCTCGGTCGTCGGCCCCGGCTGGGTCCTCGCGGCGGACGCGGCGGCGTTCCTGGTCGCCGGTTGTCTGCGGGCGTTCCTCGACGTCAGCGGCGTTCCCGCGCGTGAGCGGACCGGGGGCATGCTGGCCGATCTCCGGGAGGGCTGGCGGGAGTTCAGCGGGCGGCCGTGGCTGTGGGGGATCGTCCTTCAGTTCTCGATCGCGAACGCGGTGGTGGGCGCCGCCGACTCCGTCTTCGGCCCGCTGGTCGCCCGGGACCGGCTCGGCGGGGCGGGCCCCTGGGGCGTCGCGCTGGGCTTCTTCGGCGCGGGTACGGTCGCCGGGGCCCTGCTGATGACCCGCTGGCGCCCCCGCCGGCTCCTGCTCGCCGGCACCCTCGGCGTCTTCCCGCTGGCCCTGCCCTCCGCCGCCCTCGCCATCCCGGTCCCGGTCGGCGCGCTGTGCGCGGTGATGTTCCTCAGCGGGGTCGCCGTCGAGATCTTCGGCGTCAGCTGGATGACCGCGCTGCACCAGGAGATCCCGGAGGAGAAGCTCTCCCGCGTCTCGGCCTACGACTGGTTCGGCTCCGTCGCCCTCCTCCCCCTGGCGATGGCCCTCGCCGGCCCCGCCGAGCACGCCTTCGGCCGCTCCACCGCCCTGTGGGGCTGCTCGGTCGTGGTCATAGCGGTGACGGCGGCGGTCCTGTGCGTGCCCGCCGTACGGCAGTTGACGCGCCGTACGACGCCGGAGCGGGCGGCGGAGGCGGTGTCGCCGCATGCGGTGTAGGGGGTCGGGCGGTACTGGACACCTCCGGCGGCCCTGGGCGTCTTCGGGAGACCCTAGACGCACCTTCTGGGGCCCTAGACACCGAAAGCCCCCTCCGGCGGCTCGGGTGACGGCTGGGCCTGGGCGTCCGGGACTGGGCGGGCGGCGCCTATGAACTCCCGCAGCCCCGGGCCGTGTTCCACGCGCGCGGGGAACGCGTCGGAGGCGGTGCGGCGGGCCAGGGCCGGGAGGTCGAGGGGGCGGTGCGAGCCGACGAGGACCGCGTTGCCGAACCGCCGCCCGCGCAGGACCGCCGGTTCGGCGATCAGCGCCAGCTCCTCGAAGACCTCGGCGAACGTGGCGAGTTGGGGCTTGAGGAAACCGAAGGGCGCCGCGTCGGCGAGGTTGGCGAGATACACCCCGTCCGCCTTCAGCACCCGCGCGGCCTCCTCGGCGTACCCGAGACAGGCGAGGTGCGCGGGGACGCGGGAGCCGCCGAAGACGTCGGCGACGAGGACGTCGTACGCCCCTGAGGGCGCGGCTTCGAGCCACGCGCGCGCGTCCGCGCAGTGGACCTCGATGGCGGCGTCCGGCAAGGGGAGGTGTTCGGCGACCAGGTCGAGGAGTCCCCGGTCGAACTCCACGACGTGCTGCCGCGAGCCGGAGCGGGTCGCCGCGAGGTACCTCGGCAGCGTGAGGGCGCCGCCGCCGAGATGCAGGACCTCCAGCGGGCGCCCCTCCGGCGCGACGACGTCCAGGACGTGCCCCAGCCGGCGCGTGTACTCGAACTCCAGATACGCCGGCTCGTCCAGGTCCACGTACGACTGCGGCGCCCCGTCGACCGTCAGCAGCCAGGCGCGGTCGCGGTCCACGTCAGGCATCAGCTTGGCGTGGCCTTGGTCGACGGGACGGGAGACGGGGACGGGCTCTGTGGTCACGGGATTCATTGTGCCCGGGGGGTCTGACAATGGGGTGCGCAGGGGGTTGACCTGGGCAAAGGGGGGTGCCGCCGGGGTGCCGGCCTGCGCGAAGAGGCCGGCGGACGAGAGGCGCCGACTTGTGTGCAGAGGCTGGCGGACGAGGGGCGCCGGCTCCCGAAAAGCCGGCGCCCCTCAACGCACCCCTACAGCACGGCCGTCACCGTCCCCGCCCCCACGGTCCGCCCGCCCTCGCGGATGGCGAACCCGAGCCCCGGCTCCAGCGGCACCTCACGGCCCAGCTCGACGACCATGTCGACCCGCGCGCCGGGCAGCGCGACGGCGAGGTCACCGAGGTCGACGTCCCCGACGACGTCCGCCGTACGGATGTAGAACTGCGGCCGGTACCCGCTGTGCAGGGCGGTCTTGCGGCCGCCCTCCTTCGCGGAGAGCACGTACACCTGCGCGGCGAACCGCCGCCGGGGCACCACGCTCCCCGGCGCCGCGACGACGTGCCCGCGCCGTACGGCGTCCCGGGGCACCCCGCGCAGCAGCAGGGCGACGCTGTCCCCGGCCTGCGCCTCGTCCATCGGCTTGCCGAAGGTCTCCAGGCCGGTGACGACGGTCTCGACGGCCGCGCCGAGCACCTCGATCCGGTCGCCCACGCGTACGGTGCCGCGTTCGACGGCGCCCGTGACGACGGTCCCGCGCCCGGTGATCGTGAGGACGTTCTCCACGGGCAGCAGGAACGGCGCGTCCAGGTACCGCTCGGGGACGGGCACGTAGGTGTCCACCGCGTCGAGCAGCGCGTCGATGGCCGCGCCCCAACGGGCGTCGCCTTGAAGCGCTTTAAGTCCCGAGACCCGTACGACGGGCGCGCTGTCGCCGCCGTAGCCATGGGCGGTGAGCAGGTCACGGACCTCCAGCTCGACGAGCTCCACCAGCTCCTCGTCGGCCGCGTCGGCCTTGTTGAGGGCCACCACGATGTGGTCCACGCCGACCTGGCGGGCGAGGAGGACGTGCTCGGCGGTCTGCGGCATGATCCCGTCGAGCGCGGAGACGACCAGGATGGCGCCGTCGAGCTGGGCGGCGCCGGTGACCATGTTCTTCACATAGTCGGCGTGGCCGGGCATGTCGACGTGCGCGTAGTGCCGGGTGTCCGTCTCGTACTCGACGTGCGCAATGTTGATCGTGATCCCGCGCGCGGCCTCTTCCGGAGCGCGGTCGATGCGGTCGAAAGGCACGAAGGTGCTGGTGCCGCGCTCGGCGAGGACCTTGGTGATGGCGGCGGTGAGGGTGGTCTTGCCGTGGTCGACGTGACCCATGGTGCCGATGTTGAGATGCGGCTTGGTGCGTACGTATGCGGTCTTGGACATGGTCGTGTACCTCGAAACTGACTCCGCGGGAAAAACGCGGGACCCCGGGATTCCGGCCGACCCTCCCCCTGCGGGGTCCGCCGGACGTTCCGGGGAGGGTCAGCTTCGGGCGCCGTCGACTGCGGCTGCGAAGTGCGGGACGGCAGCCTTCAGAGCGCCCGCGACCGCGGGCGCCGTGAGGTGGAAGGCATACCGGAACATGTCGCCGATCCTCGCGGATACTTCGGCGGGCGTCGAACGATTTTCCGTGCCGTCCCGTTCACCGTCCCCCCGGTGAGAAGCCCCATACAGCGATCCGACATGTCCGTGGGCTACCGTCACGGGATGCTCGATGCCACCACCCGCTCTGGGGGCACCGCCACGGCCACTCCCCAGGCCACCGCCACGGAGCTCACCGTCCCCGCCGTCGCCCCTGTCCCCGTGCGCTACGCGCGCGTGCTGCTGTCCCCCTGGGCCCGTTTCGCCCTGCTGGTCGTCCTCCTGGCGGCGGCGGGCGCGGGCGTGCTGCTCTTCGAGCCGCAGAAGCTGCTGGCCGACGGCTGGCCGCCGCAGCTGGGCGGTGTCTCGGCGGCGGCCGTCTTCACGGCGGCCTACGGCCTGTGCACGGTCGCGTTCGTCCCCCGCCCCCTGCTGAACGTCGCCGCGGGCGCCGTCTTCGGCTCGGCGGTCGGCATAGGCGTGTCCCTGGTGGGCACGGTCCTGGGCGCGGGCCTGGCGTTCGGCCTCGGCAGGGTGCTGGGCCAGGACGCCCTGCGGCCCCTCCTGAGGGGCCGTCTCCTGAAGGCCGCGGACGGCCAGCTGAGCCGCCACGGGATGCGCTCCATGCTGGCGGCCCGGCTCTTCCCCGGCCTGCCCTTCTGGGGCGTCAACTACGCGGCCTCGGTCTCCAAGATGACCTGGACCCCGTTCCTGGTGGCCACCGCCTTGGGCTCGGTCCCCAACACGGCCGCCTACGTCATCGCGGGCGCCCGCGCGGGCTCTCCGACGTCCCCGGTGTTCCTCCTCGCCCTGGCGTCCATCGCGCTGCCCATGGTGGCGGGGGCGGTGGTGGCGTGGCGGAAGCGGCATCACTTGCGGAAGGGGTAGTCACCGCGCACGCGCGCGGGAGCACGCCTATGGACGCCCCTGTAAGGACCTACAGGGACCGTCACTCCCCCAGCTCGTACACCTCCAGCCGCCCGCACATCCCGAACCTCCCGCGCGCGGAGGGCTGTTCCGCGTGGACGACGGCGTCGGACAGGTGGGAGAAGTCGCCGCCTTCGAGGCGATCGAGCTGGGACCCGGTCTCCTGGGCGGCGGCCAGGGCGCTGCGCTGCCAGCGCTCGCGCCACTCCGCGAGCCGGGGGCGGACCAGGGCGGCGGCGGACTCGTGGAAGGCCTTGAGAGCAGCCGGGTCCTCCCGCAGCGCCCGGTAGCCCTCCAGGGCGAGGTCCCGGCGGGTGCGGGCGATCTCCTCCTGCTCCGCACGCGGGGCGTCCGGGGGGATGCGCGTCGCGCGCGCGTAGGTCTCCGGGTCGGTCAGGTACGCGGGCGGCAGGGTCAGGACTGCGTCGCCCGCTTCCGGGAGACCGGAGTTCTGCATGAGGACGGTGATCTGGAGGTCGTCCTGGTTGATCAGACGGTGGACGGTCCCCGGGGTGAACCAGGCGATGGTGCCGGGCTCCAGGGGTGTCTCCTGGAAGCCGGACGCCGTGAGGGTCTCCACCGCGCCCCGGCCGCCGGTCACGACGTACCCCTCGGAACACGCGAGGTGCAGGTGCGGGGTGCCGCCGTGGCGGCCGTCGGGCGCGGGCCAGTCGTAGACGCACAGGCGGGAGACGCCGACGCCGCCGGGGAGTCCGCCGTATCCGGTCACCAGGGATGCACCTCCAGGTACTTCGCGATCCGGTCGCGCTCCCAGGCGCCGTCGGCGACGATCACCCGGTAGCGGCGGGTGAGGGTCTCGCCGGGCGGCAGTTCCAGTTCGTCGTGGAAGGCCCAGGAGGGGGCGACGGCGGCGAAGGGGTCGTTGCGGACGAACCAGTGTGCCGGGTGGGCACCGCCGGCGCCGCTGTGGTCGTTCTCAGGGGCGTGCGCGAAGACGAGGGTGGCGTGGCCGTCGGTGCCGTCGTGCTCGCCGGAGAGGGCCAGCCAGGGGCCTTGTGTGCCCATCAGGCCGGGGCCCTCGCCGTCGGGTCCGACGATGAGGCCGTCGCGGAAGGCGCGCGGGCCGCGCCAGAAGAGGCCGGTGTACCCGGCGAGTTCGCGTCCGGCGGTGGTCGGGCTGCCGAACAGCAGCGGCTCGGCGCGCCGGTTGGTGATCGCGCTCGTCCAGGTCAGCGCCCAGGAGCCGGCGTCGGGGTCGACGTCATGCACCTCGATCCGCCGCGCCTCGTCCGCCCACAGCGACCCGTCGTACGGATGCCAGGTCAGCCGCTCGGCGATGACGGCCCGGCCGTCGCCGGAGGACACCTCGTCGAAGCCGGCGTGCGCCATGGAGCCGACCCGCTCCGGGATCGCGAGGTAGCCCTCCCCGTGGACATAGGAGTTGCCGCCCCACAGGTTCGCCCCGGACAGGTGCGAGGCGGTCAGGGAGAGCCCTTTGTGCCAGCGGTGGTCGTTGGGGCGGTAGTCGGTGACGACGTCCCCCGCGAGCGTGCGCATGGGGTGCAGGTACGGCTTGGGCGCCTCCCAGGCCGCCTCGGGCCGGTAGACGTACGAGAACAGCTCGACGCCGGTGACGGGTTCGGTGACGGTGATGCGCTCCCCGTGCGCGTGGACGATCCTCACGCCTGCACCCCCGGTGCCCAGCCGGGCGCCCCGCCGTGCAGCGCCGTGTAGTACGGGTCCCCGGGGCCGATCTCCCCGCGCCGCACGGTCACGTCCGTGAACGCCGCCTTGTAGAGCGCGGTGATGAGTTCGAGGCTGGTGCGCCCGTCCGCCCCGCTGCTGCGCGGCCGTTCACCCGCGCGCATGCTGACGACCAGCTCCCGCAGCTGCTCCAGATGCGAACTGGGCACGTCCGCCCCGAAGTCGGCCCACGCGGCGGCCTCCTCCTCGGGCACGCCCGGCGCCGGGACGATGCTCCAGTTGGCGTTGGAGTGCCCGTACAGATGGGTCAGTTCGACGGTCGCGCGCTCGCAGTCGATGCGGATGCGGCTGACCTCGTCCGGGCTGAGCACACTGTTGACGACGGTCGCGAGCGCGCCGCTTTCGAAGCGCAGCAGGGCGGTGGAGACGTCCTCGGTCTCGACGTCATGGACGAGCCGCCCCGCCATGGCGCGCACCTCGCTCCACGGCCCGAGCAGGTCGAGCAGCAGGTCCATCTGGTGGATGCCGTGCCCCATCGCGGGCCCGCCGCCCTCGGTGGCCCACTTCCCGCGCCAGGGCACGGCGTAGTAGGCGGTGTCCCGGTGCCAGGTGGTCTGGCAATGCGCGACCAGCGGCCGGCCGAGCGCGCCCTCGGCGAGCAGCCGGCGGATGTGCCGGGAGCCAGAACCGAAACGGTGCTGGAAAACGATGGAGGAGTATGGACCTCCTGTCGCACCTTCCTCAGCCTCGACGGCGGCGTAGTCGGCCAGTGTCGGCACCGGCGGCTTCTCGCACCACACCCAGGCCCCCGCCCGCAGCGCGGCCACGCTCTGCTCGCGGTGCAGGGTGGGCGGGGTGCAGATGGTCACGAGGTCCGGCTTCCGCTCGGCGAGCATCAGCCCCAGATCCGTGTAGGCGTGCGGTACGCCGCCTTCGGCGCAGAACTTCTCCACCGCCCCCGAGTCGATGTCGACGGCCGCGACGACCTCGGTCTCCCCCTCCGCGGCCAGCTGCTGGAGCGCGGGCAGATGCGACCCGCGCGCGATGACACCGGTCCCGATGACAGCCGCGCGGATACGCCGCCCGGCGAGCGGAGCAAGGGAGGCGGGAGATGCGAGGGGTACGGAAGAAGCCGGAGGCGGAGAGGAAGGGGGAGGAGCGGAAGGGGACATGGGCGGGATCAGCACTCCTCCGGTCGTACAGGCGGCGCCGGCCTGCGGCTGACGTCGGCGACAACCCACAGCAAGCGCTTTCTCTCAGCAGCAACGTAAGCGGGGGCGGCGGGGTGGGTCAACAGGTGGATATCGGTCGGGAGGGATGGCCGTACGGCCGGATCGGGGGCCGCTGTGCCGGGGACTGGAAGTGAACGTTCCATGCCGGGCCGGGAACTGGAGGGGAACGTTCCGCCCGGGTCCGGCCGCCGGGCCGCCGGCCGGACCCGCCGCCCGGGCCGCCCCTGTGCCGACGCTGTCAGCCCGGGGCGCTACGCTGCCCTCTGCACCCGTGATCACCATCACTCCCATCCCTCATCCGCAGCCCCGCACACCTCACCCGCGTACGGCCGTGGTGCGTCCTTCGCACCCGCCGTGTCCGTGGCACCGCCCGCCCGTTCCCGATCGGTACTTGGACTCACTGCTTCCATGTCTTGGTTTGAATCCTTCGTCCTCGGGCTCGTCCAGGGGCTCACCGAGTTCCTCCCCGTCTCCTCCAGCGCGCATCTGCGGCTGACCGCCGCGTTCTCCGGCTGGAAGGACCCCGGGGCCGCCTTCACCGCGATCACACAGATCGGCACGGAGGCTGCGGTGCTGATCTACTTCCGCAAGGACATCGGCCGCATCCTCTCCGCGTGGACCCGGTCGCTGTTCAAGAAGGAGATGCGCGCCGACCAGGACGCGAAGATGGGGTGGCTGGTGATCGTCGGCTCGATCCCGATCGGGGTGCTGGGGCTGACGCTGAAGGACTCGATCGAGGGGCCGTTCCGGGATCTGCGGATCACGGCCACGATGCTCATCGTCATCGGCATCGTCATGGGCGTCGCGGACCGCCTCGCCGCGCGCGACGAGACGGGCGGCCGGCACCGCGCCCCCAAGCAGCGCAAGGCGCTGGAGAACCTCAACATCAAAGACGGCCTGATCTTCGGCTTCTGTCAGGCCTGCGCCCTCATCCCCGGCGTCTCCCGCTCCGGCGCGACCATCACCGGCGGCCTCTTCATGGGCTACCGCCGCGAGGCCGCCGCCCGCTACTCCTTCCTCCTCGCGATCCCGGCGGTGCTGGCGTCCGGGCTGTTCGAGACGAAGGACGCGCTGGAGGGGGGGCATGTGGAGTGGGGGCCGACGGTCTTCGCCACGGTGATCGCGTTCGTGTCCGGGTATGTCGTGATCTCGTGGTTCATGAAGTTCATCAGCTCCAAGTCCTTCATGCCGTTCGTGTATTACCGGGTGGTGCTCGGGATCGTCATCATCGCGCTGGTCAGCGCGGGGGTGCTCAGTCCGCACGCGGCGGAGTCGGCGGGGTAAGCGAGGGCGGGGTGCGGACCGGGTGGACGTCCCTTTACCCCGGCCCGCCACATAACCCAAGGCAGGCGTTGACCCAAATGGCCGTGACCAACCCCATATTGATCCCGTAGCCGCGCGGTGGCGGACCGTCAGCGCTTGCGCCTACGCTTGTCGGCATGTCCCCCGATCCCGTTGCCCCTGGTTCCGTGCGGTCCGCTGCCGAGTTGAACGAGCGGATCAGGTCGTTGTGGCTGCGCGCGGGCGGTTCCCTCTCCACGCATGAGCGGGCGGAGTACGAACTCCTTGTCGTCGAGTGGGCGGCGGCTATTCGATGCGAGGTTGTCGAGGCAGCTTGAAGAGGGGACGGGGCTTCGGCTTCGGCTTCGGCTTCGGCTTCGGCTTCGGCTTCGGCTTCGGGGGAGAACTGAACCGGGGGGTGCTGCGAGGGAGTTGACCGGGGCCGATCTGGCGGTCGCCCCAAGGCGAGCACCGCCGCCCAACTCCCTGACCGGATTCAGGCGCCCAGCGCCGCCGCTCAATGCCCCGCCCGGATCCCGGCACCCAACTCCCTGCCGGACCGCCGGCGTTCACCGCCACCGCCCAACTCCCCGGCCCCCCGCCATTCAGCGCCGGGCGCCACCAATCACCACAACCGGCATCACCCCCCTCACCGCCCACCCGCAACCCGCAACACCGCCCCCGTCATATACCCCGCCTCCCCCGACATCAGCCAAGCCACCGCCGCCGCGACCTCCTCCCCCCTCCCCGCCCGCCGCAGCGGAATCCCCCCGGCCAGCCGCTCGGCCCGCCCCGGATCCCCCATCGCCGCATGCATCTCCGTGTCGATGATCCCGGGCGCGACGGCGTTGACGCGGACGCCGTCGGGGCCCAGCTCCTTGGCGAGGCCGAGGGTGAGGGTGTCGACGGCGGCCTTGGTGGCGGCGTAATGGACGTAGTCGCCGGGGCTGCCGAGCGTGGCGGCGGCGGACGAGATGTTGACGATCGCACCGCCCCCGCGCGGAACCATCAGCTGGGCCGCCCGGCGTGAACAGAGCAGCGTGCCAAGGAGGTTGACGTCGACCACGCGCCGCAGATCAGCGATGCTCACATCGGCGAGCCGCCCCAGCGGACCACTCACCCCGGCGTTGTTCACCAGCCCGGTGACACCCCCGAGTTGCCCCTCGCCGGCATCGAACAGCCGCTCCACATCGGCCTCGACGGCGACATCGGCGCGTACGGCGACGGCGCGCCCGCCGGCCGCCCGCACCCCCTCGGCCACCGCCTCCGCCGACGACGCGTCCCGCGCGTACCCGATCACCAGGTCATGCCCCTCCGCGGCGAGCCGCAGACACACGGCGGCCCCGATCCCCCGGCTCCCCCCGGTGACGACAGTGACGGAACGGGACATGGCACGACCTCCTGCGCACGGCGACAGCTCACCCCCGAAGATGAGCCACCACATCCTCCCCCACCACGTACTCCGGCTCCGGAGGCAACAACGCGGCGGCGCGCGCGAGTTGCCCTTCCTTCACCCGCCCGTGCACCTCTCTGGCCAGCCCGGTGACGTCCTCGATCCCGACGATCCACTCATCGGCGTACCGCGCCACCGCCTCACCGCCCAGCCCGAGTTGAAGCGACCGGTAGGGCAACGGAGCGAGCCGCAGGTCCCGTTCGGGATCCCACTGGACCCGCGCCGCAGCAGCCTTCAACTGCCGTTTCCACGCGCCCCGTTCACCGTGCAGCTCGGGCACATGATGCGAGAGGCAGGCGTTCCGCAGGGCCCACTCGAACCCCTCCCGCCGGATCTCGACGGCCAGCACGGTCTCCTGCCCCTCCTTCTCCGCCCAGCCGCAGCGGTACATCATCCACAGGAACGACGGCTTGATCCACGTCATCCGCCCCCTGCTCCACACCGGGGGAAACCGCCCGTCCCGAGCGGCGGCCACCCCGATCTCCGGCCGATAAGCCTGATATACGGTGACGGTCCCGCCCGTCTGCCGGGCACGGATCTGAAACTTCGGGGGCTGCACGGTCGTCACGACGAGATCGTTCATCGTCGTAGCCGTCTGCTCCACGACGCCGACGCCTACGTACGCCGGGCAGCCCCGCGCGAGGCCTGCCTCGACGCCCCGGACTGCACCGACCTCCTCCTCCCCACAGGCGGCAACCAGGACATGACCCGCCACGCCACCCTGCACCCGGCGACCGTCGCACGACTTCGCCGCGAGCCCGGACGAAGGGGACCGCCTGGAACTGGCCGCCAACCTCGACGTCCCCATCGACATCGTCAGACCCCTGCCCCACGACCCCGCCCACAGCGTCCGCCTGGCCATGCCCGTCCGCCCCGAACTCACCGAACCCGAACGCGCCACCACCGACGTCACCATCGCCCCCTCCAACCACCTCGACCCCGTCGAGTGGGTCCGCGCCATGGCAGCCAGCCACCCCGCCCTCCCGACCACCCTCATCCTCCAGGCCCCGCACCCCCCGTTCCCCCTCCCCTCGGACAACACCCCCCGCACACCCCTTGGCTAGCCACCCCCCGTCCCCAACACTCAGCCCCATGACGCAGCGTGTGGAACTCGCCATGGTGATGGACCGGTTGGCGGTGGACGAGGTGATCAGTGACTACGCGAACGCGGTGGACGACGAGAACTGGGCCGCGTACGAAGGGCTGTTCACGCCGGACGGGCGGGCCGACTACCGGTCGGCCGGCGGGGTGGAGGGAGGGATACCGGAGGTCTCGGCGTGGCTGGCACAGAGCATGCGGCTGTTCTCGATGCGGCAGCATCTGATCGTCAACAGGCGGCTGCGCTTCGGCACGCTGGAGCAGGACACCGGGGACACGGCACACGTCCGCGCGGACTACTACAGCCCACTCCGCCTCACCGGGCACGACGGCGCCCCGGACCTCGTCAGCGGCGGCCGTTACGCGTTCGCGCTCCTGCGCACACCGGACGGCTGGCGGCTCACCGAGGCCGTCGTACACGAGAAATGGCGCCGCACCGCCCTTCACCCGGACGGCCGCCCCGCGCCCCGCCCTCTGTCGTAGATCCGCCGGTCAGCGCAGACTGGGAGCGACGGACGGGGGCGCGGAGGAAGGGGTCGCATGAACCACCGCTGGACGAACCACCGCTGGACAGCGACCCCGCAACGCCCGCCCCTCAAAACGACGGCCCCACAGCGCCCGCCCCTCAAAACGACGCCCCCGGAACACCCGTCCCCCTGGCGCCGCCCCGCCCTGGCCACCCTCTCCGGCACCCTCCCCATCCTCGCCTTCCCCGCCCCCTCCCTCTGGTGGTGGGCGTACATCGCCCTCGTCCCCTGGATCCTCCTGATCCGCTCCGCGCCCAACCCCCGACGCGCCGCGTACGACGGCTGGTGCGGCGGCTTCGGATTCATGGTGGCGATGCACCACTGGCTGCTGCCGAGCCT
Source organism: Streptomyces sp. AMJ-169 (assembly GCF_055597585.1). Lineage (NCBI taxonomy): Bacteria > Bacillati > Actinomycetota > Actinomycetes > Kitasatosporales > Streptomycetaceae > Streptomyces > Streptomyces sp. AMJ-169. The sequence goes on along the minus strand of NZ_JBVLTJ010000009.1, from coordinate 55,201 downwards.
GAACGTCTTCCTCTTCGTGCTGGCGGCACTCCTGGGCGCGCTGTGGGCGCCCTGGGGATGGCTGACATACAAACTGCTCGGCGAAGGCGGAACCGGCGGACCCGGCAGAACCGGCACCCCTGGCAAGCAACACGCCGCCGCCCTTCTCCTCCTCCCCTCCGCCTGGCTCGCCATCGAACTCGTCCGCTCCTGGCAGGCCCTCGGCGGCCCCTGGGGCATGCTCGGCGCGAGCCAGTGGCAGGTCACCCCGACCCTGCGCCTCGCCTCCCTCGGCGGAGTGTGGCTGCTGAGCTTCCTGGTGGTCGCGCTCAACACGGCCGTGGCCGTCCTGATCGCCGTACCCACCGCCCGCCGCCCCGCCGTGGTCACCCTCCTCACGACCGCCGTCGCGGCCTGCGCCGCCTGGGCGTGGGCGCCGCGTCCGCAGCCGGACGCCCGGGCCCGGATCGCGGTCGTCCAGCCGGGCGTGATCGAGGGCCCGGACGCCCGCTTCAACCGCGAGGAGCAGCTGACCCGCGAACTCGTGGGCAGGGACGTCGACTTGGTGGTATGGGGCGAGAGCAGTGTCGGGTACGACCTGGCCGGCCGCCCCGACCTGGCTCGCAGACTGGCCGCGCTGGCGCGGGCGACGGACGCGGACATCCTGGTCAACGTCGACGCCCGCCGCTCCGACCGCCCCGGCATCTACAAGAGCTCGATCCTGATCGGCCCCGAAGGACCGACGGGCGACCGGTACGACAAGATGCGGCTGGTCCCCTTCGGCGAGTACATCCCGGCCCGCGCCCTGCTCGGCTGGGCGACGTCGGTCGGCAAGGCGGCCGGCGAGGACCGCCGCCGGGGCACGGAACAGACCCTGATGAACGCCGGGCACGGGCTGACCCTGGGCCCGATGATCTGCTTCGAGACGGCGTTCCCGGACATGAGCGCCAACCTGGCGAACAAGGGCGCCGACATCCTCGTCGCCCAGTCCTCCACCTCGTCCTTCCAGGGCAGTTGGGCCCCCGAACAGCACGCCTCCCTGGCCGCCCTGCGCGCCGCCGAGACCGGCCGCACGTTCGTCCACGCGACCCTGACGGGCGTCTCCGCCGTCTACGACCCGCAAGGACGGCAGCTCGGCGACCGCATCGGGACGGCGGGCGCGGAGGTGTACGACGTCCCGCTCACGACCGGTACGACCCTGTACGCCCGGCTGGGCGACTGGCCGGTCACCGCGTCCCTGCTCCTGCTGGCCGCGTACGGCGCGCTCCGCCTGCGCCGGATCAGCCGCTCACCTCAAACACCACCCGCTCGCACAGCTCATGAGTCGCCAGCGCGTCCCGTGCGCTGAGCGTCCGCCCGGCCCGTACGGCGTCCAGGAACCCCGACACGGCCTGCTCGATGCCCCGTTGGCGCGCGACCGGCACCCAGTCCCCGCGCCGCCGCACACTGGGCTGCCCCTTGTGGTCGATCACCTCGGCGAGGTTGACGACCTGCCGTTTGGTGTCCTGCCCGGAGACCTCCAGGATCTCCTCGTTCGACCCGCTGAGCCGGTTCATGACGCCGAGCGCGGTGAACCCGTCCCCGGCGAGCTGAAGCACGACGTGGTGCAGCAGCCCGTCCCGGATCCGGCCCCGCACGGTCACGTCCGTCACCTCGCCGGGCACGAGGAACCGCAGCGTGTCGACGACGTGGATGAAGTCGTCGTACACCATCCGCCGGGGCTCCTCCGGCAGCCCGGCGCGGTTCTTCTGCATCAGGATCAGCTCGCGGGGGTGGTCGGCGCACTGCGCGTACCCGGGCGCGTACCGCCGGTTGAAACCGACGGCCAGCGACGTCCCGCGCGCCTCGGCCAGCTCCACCAGCCGTACGCAGTCGGCGAGTTGGTAGCTGAGCGGCTTGTCGACGTACGTGGGGACGCCGGCTTCGAGGAGCCGGGTGACGAGGTCGGGGTGGGCGGCGGTCGGGGCGTGGACGAACGCGGCGTCCAGCCCCGCGTCGAGGAGGCTCTCCAGCTCGCGGTGGCGCTGCGCGGGCGGGACGCGGAGGGTGTCGCCGACCTCGTCGAGGGTGGCCGGGGTGCGGGTGTGCAGATGCGGTTCGACGCCCGGCGCGGCCCCCAGCACCGGCAGATACGCCTTCCGCGCGATGTCCCCGAGCCCGATGCAGCCGACCTTCACACGCGCTCCCTCGTCGACGGTCCCCCCTGCGGGCAGCATAAAGGCGTGGCAGCGGGCGCGGGGGGCGGCGATCATACGGCCATGACGACACAGCGCGCCGAACCCGCCCTAGCCGCCCCCGAGCGGGCCATGCTCGAAGGCTGGCTCGACTACCACCGCCAGACCCTCGCCCTGAAGTGCGCGGACCTCACCGACGAACAGCTGCGCACGGCCGCCGTACCGCCCTCCGGGCTGAGCCTGATGGGCCTGGTGCGGCACATGGCGGAGGTCGAGCGCAGCTGGTTCCGCAGGGTCCTGACCGGCGAGGACGCCGGCCCGATCTACTACTCCGACGCCGACCCCGACGGCGAGTTCCACCTGACCGAGCGGGACACGTGGGAGGAGGCGTACGGCACCTGGCAGCGCGAGATCGAGACGGCCCGGCAGCGCGCGTCCGGGGTCGGCCTGGACGCTCTGTCGGTGGGCAAGAGCCGGGACACCGGGGAACTTTTCAGCCTGCGCTGGATCTACACCCACATGATCGAGGAGTACGCACGGCACAACGGGCACGCGGATCTGTTGCGGGAGCGGATTGATGGGGTTACGGGGGATTGAGGGGGGCGGGGCGCAAGGGGGTTGAGGGGCGGCTGGCGGCTGGCGGCTGGCGGCTGGCGGCGCATCTTGAGACGCCCGCCGGGATGATCGTCACCCCTCGCCCGTCACCCCTCGCTGACGCGCACCCCCCGTCCGGGGCAGGAGATCACCCGTGCGGGGCATCCTCCGCTTGTCCACTGTCCCTCCGGGTCCCCGAGCGGCCAGAGTTGCGCGGGTGCATCGAACGACGACTACCGCAACCCTCCTCGTCTCCGTGGCCGTCTCGGCCCTGACCGGCTGTGTGACCGTGCAGCAGCACCCGGCCGCCCCCGGTCCGCCCACGGCCCCCTCCGTCCCACCGCTCCCCCGGCCGGACGCGCGGACCGCGACGCAGGTCGTCGAGGCACCGGTACGGGAGGCGCTGGAGATGATGCGCCCGTCGCCCGAACAAGAGAAACAGCCACCCTCGGAATCCCGCGACTCCCCGCCGTCCCGGCACCACCAGCCCGCCGACCCCAAACCCCGCCACCACACGTCCCACCCCACCCCTCGGCGCCCGTCGAGCCACCCCCGCGTCGAGATCCCGGACGTCGAGAAGGAGCTCCGCCGGAACACCGACGTCTGCGCACTGGGCCGCCAGTACGGCGCATGGAAGCCCGGCAGCCCGGAGTCCCAGATCTGCGAGGAGGCGTACGGGCGCTAGGGCGGGGCCGCCGGGGGGACGACGCCGGCGGGGCCTCTTCCGTGAGGCGCACGCACGGCCGGTCACGCACCTCGCCCACTCCACGGCGTACGTATGGCCGGTCACGCACCTCGCCCGCACCACGCGGCATACGCACGACCAGTCACGCGCCCCTCCCGCTCCACGGCACAAGCACGGCCGATCACGCACCCTCCCGCTCCCCGGCATGCACACGCCCCGAAATCCCAGAGCACGCCGACCGCAAGTCCCGGCACCCGCCGACCGCCCGGCAGCACCGCACCCCTCCCGGCCCAGCCCCCTCCCCTCACCTCACCTCACCTGGGCCGAGGCGGCCCCCACCCCTCCCCCGTCTCCCCCGATTCCCCCAGCTCCCCCAGCACCCCTTCCAGCCGGGCGATCTCCGCCCGCACGCCCGCGCTGTATCCGTCCTCCCCCAGCCCGCCCGCCGCGCTCCGCGCCCGCCGCAGATGTGTGCGCGCCGCGTCCGGGCGGCCCAGCCGCTCGTAGTCCGCGGCGAGGTTGAGGTGGAGGGAGGGGGAGAGGGCGCGGGCGGCGGGTGAGGGGTCCTCCTGGGCCGCCGTGAGGGCCCGCAGGTCCCAGGCCAGCTCGTCGGCGGGGTCGTCCTGGGTGTCGGCGAGGTAGTGCGCGAGCGTGCACCGCTGCCAGGCGGTCCCCGACTCCCCCACCTCCGCCCACATCGCGAGCAGCCGGTCGCGCGCCTCCTCCCGGTCGCCCCCGTGATGCAGCATCACGACCGGCCCCACCCGCGCCAGAACGGCATCCGGCACCGCCTGTTCCCGCTGCTCCGCCACCCGTGGCCTCCGTGCCCGAACGTCGCCTGAAGTCCAGGACCGGCCGCAGCCGCAGCGCCGCGGCCGTCCCTGCGACGACGCTAACCGCACCCGGCGAGGATCGCCGTCAGGCGGGACCGGACGGGCGGGGCCGCGCGTGCCCTTCCCTCACCTCGCCGCGCACCCCCTTGCCCTCACCCCACCGCACGCCCCTTCCCTCACCTCACCCGCTCCAGCTCAGCCGAGATCCGGAATCCCCCAGTCCACCCCCTTGTGCCCCTGCTGGGCCATCGCCTCGTTGATCTGCGTGAACGGCCGCGAGCCGAAGAACTTCTTCGCGGACAGCGGCGAGGGGTGCGCCCCCTTCACCACGATGTGCCGGCTCTCGTCGATGAGCGGCAGCTTCTTCTGCGCGTAGTTCCCCCACAGCACGAACACGGCCGGGTCGGGCCGCTCGACGACGGCCTTGATCACCGCGTCCGTGAACTTCTCCCACCCCTTGTTCTTGTGCGAGTTGGCCTCGCCCGCGCGCACGGTCAGCACCGCGTTGAGCAGCAGCACCCCCTGCTCGGCCCACGGCATGAGGTACCCGTTGTCGGGGATGGGCGTGCCCAGTTCGGCGTTGAGCTCCTTGTAGATGTTCCGCAGGGACGGCGGGATCTTCACCCCGGGCCGCACGGAGAAGCACAGGCCGTGCCCCTGGCCCTCCCCGTGGTAGGGGTCCTGGCCGAGGACGAGGACCTTGACCTGGTCGTAGGGCGTGGCGTCCAGCGCGGCGAAGACCTCCTCGCGGGGCGGGTAGACGGGACCCTTCGCCCGCTCCTCCTCGACGAACTCGGTCAGCTCCTTGAAGTAGGGCTGCGCCAGTTCGTCGGCCAGAACCCCGCGCCAGGACTCGGGCAGCATGGCGGTGTCGGTCACGTCAACGTCCTTCGGTCGTACGGTCGTTTCGCGGCCCCCCGCAAGCTCTGCGAACCCCCGCGAGCCCCGCTGACGGACCTTCGGAGGCGGCCACACGACAGAACTTACAACCGCCCACTGACAACGCCCCCCACACCCGCTCTCACCAGCTGGTCTTCCGCGACAGCTCCCACATCGTCATGATCGTCGCGGGGTCCAGCGAGCGCTCCCCGCCGGAGATGTCCTCCTCGGTCGCGATGTACTGCTTGCCCTGCCACAGCGGCAGCAGCCGCACGTCCTGGACGAGGATGCGCTGCGCGTCCTGGAAGTCCTTGACGACGTCGGCCCGGTCGCTCTCCTCGCGCGACTTGGGCAGCAGCACGTCGGTGATCCGCGGGCTCGGGTACGGCGTCCCGAGCGCGTTGCGCTCCCCCACGAACGGCGCGACGAAGTTGTCCGGGTCGGGGAAGTCGGGCTGCCAGCCCCGCCCGAACACCGGGTACTCGCCCTTCTGGTAGCCGACGACGAAGTCGTTCCAGGGCCGGCTGCGCAGGGTCACCCGGAACAGCCCCGACCCGTCGAACTGCGCCTTGAGCTCCCTGAACTCCAGCGCGGTGTCGGACCCGTAGCGGTCGGTGGTGTACCAGAGGGTGAGCGGCACGGGCGTGGGCACCCCGGCGTCGTCGAGGATCTTGCGCGCCTTGGCCGCGTCGGGCGCCCCGAACACGTCGAAGTACGAGGTCGTGTGCCCGGTGACGCCCTGCGGGACCATCGAGTACAGCGGTTCGACGGTGTCCTGGTACACCTTGTGCGCGATGTCCGCGCGGTCGACGGTCTGCGCGACCGCGCGGCGTACGGCGAGCCGGTTCGCGGTGGCGTCCTTGGGGTTGAACACCAGGTAGTTGATGCTGCTGCTGGCCCCTTCGTACAGCTCGAGTCCCTTGTTGTCGGCGCTCTTCGTGCCGAGGGAGACGACGTCATCGGCGGCGAGTCCCATGTAGGTGACGTCGATCTCGTGGGCGCGCAGGGCCTTGACCATGCCGGCCGAGTCCTGGAAGTAGCGGATGGTGACGGCGTCGTTCTTGCGGTCGGCGAGACCCTTGTAGGAGCCGTTTCTGACCAGAACTGACCGTTTCCCTTGGTCGTACGCCTGGAGCCGGTAAGGGCCAGAACCGATCACATTCGGGCTTTCGCGCAAGGAGTTGCGCGGGTAGTCCACCGGGGGGACGAGGGAGAGCGCCGGGGTGGCGAGGACGAACGGGAAGGTCGCGTCGGGCTTGTTGAGCCGGAAGGTGACCTGCCGGGCGCCGCTGGTCTCGACCTTGTCGAGGCTCCCGAGGAGTCCGGCGGGGCCGCTGGGGGCGTTGATGCTGCGGATGCGGTCGACGGAATGCTTGACGGCCGCCGCGTCCAGCTTCTCGCCGTTGCTGAACTTGAGGCCGGACCGCAGCTCGCAGGTGTAGCTGCGGTGGTCGGCGGCGAACGCGCAGCTCTGGGCGGCGTCCGGCTGCGGTTCGGTCGCGCCGCCCGGGTAGGCGAGCAGGGTCTGGTAGACGTTGCGGAACAGCTCCCAGGAGCCGTCCCAGGCCCCGGCCGGGTCGAGCGTGCTGGGCGCGCTGGTGGTCCCCACGACGATCGGCCCCTTGTCGCCCCCCGAGCCCCCGGGCAGGTACCCGCACCCGGCGGTCATCCCCAAGGACACGGCAACCGCCGTTCCCCTCAGCAGCCTCGTCCTGAACACGCGCACGCTCCTCGATCAGCCGTACCAAGGGGGGTTGGCGGCAGACCCTACTCCAGCGGCACGTCCCGCGCGGGTGTTCGGGAAGCGACTACGTTGTCATCGGCCGAAGCGTTTCCCGGGCGCCCGCTATGAGGCTTCTGTGCGCCCCCGGGAAGTGCCGCGCGCATGACGAAGGCGCCGCCCCCGGGAAGGGAACGGCGCCCGCGCGGAGCTGAACTACTACTATCCGACCGCGGCGTTGAGGAAGATCCCGCCGTCGACGACGAGGGTCTGCCCGGTGATCCAGTCGGCCTGCGCGGAGGTCAGGAACGCCGCCGCGCCCCCGATGTCCTCGGGCACCCCGAGCCGCCCGAGCGGGTAGGCCGCGGCGGCCTCCTCCTCGCGCCCCTCGTAGAGGGCCTGCGCGAACTTGGTCTTGACGACCGCCGGGGCGATCGCGTTGACCCGCACCCTGGGCGCGAACTCGTGCGCGAGCTGCTGGGTCAGGTTGATCATCGCGGCCTTGCTCATGCCGTACGCGGCGATGAACGGGGAGGGCGCGATCCCGGACACGGACGCGATGTTGACGATCGCCCCGCCGTTGTCCTTCTGCCAGGCGTGCCAGGTCTTCTGCGCGAAGCCCAGCGCGGAGATGACGTTGGTCTCGTACACCTTGCGGGCGACGTCGAGGTCGAGGTCGGCGAGCGGCCCGAACACCGGGTTCGTACCGGCGTTGTTGACCAGATAGTCGACGCGGCCGAAGGCCTCCATCACATGGTCGACGACCTCGGCCTGGTGCCCCAGGTCGTGGGCCTTGCCGGCGACGCCGATGACGCGGTCGGCGCCGAGCCTGGCGACGGCCTCCTTGAGGGCGTCCTCGTTGCGGCCGGTGATGCAGACGCGGTCACCGCGCGCGACGAGCGCCTCGGCGACGCCGTACCCGATGCCTCGGCTGGCGCCGGTGACGAGGGCGACCTTGCCGGAGAGTTCCACAGTCATGTTGTCCGTACTTCCTAGTTCAGCGGGCCGCCGGCGACGTACAGGACCTGGCCGGAGACGAAGCCGGCCGCCTCGCCGGTGAAGAAGGCGATGGCGTTGGCGATGTCCTCGGGCTCGCCGACGCGCTGGACCGGGATGGTGCCCGCAGCGGCCTTCTTGAAGTCCTCGAAGTCCATCTTGACCCGGTCGGCGGTGGCCTTGGTCATCTCGGTGGCGATGAAGCCGGGGGCGACGGAGTTGGCGGTGATGCCGAACTTGCCCAGCTCGATGGCGAGGGTCTTGGTGAAGCCCTGCAACCCGGCCTTGGCGGCGGCGTAGTTGGCCTGGCCGCGGTTGCCGAGGGCCGAGGAGGAGGAGAGGTTGACGATCCGCCCGAAGCCGGCGTCGACCATGTGCTTCTGGACGGCCTTGGCCATCAGGAACGAGCCGCGCAGGTGGACGTTCAGGACGGTGTCCCAGTCGGACGACGTCATCTTGAACAGCAGGTTGTCGCGCAGGACACCCGCGTTGTTGACGAGGATCGTCGGCGCCCCCAGCTCGGCGGCGACGCGCGCGACGGCGGCCTCGACCTGCGCCTCGTCGGAGACGTCCGCGCCGACCGCGATCGCCGTGCCGCCGGCCGCGGTGATCTTCTCGACCGTGTCCTTGCAGGCGGCCTCGTCGAGGTCGATCACGGCGACCGCGCGGCCCTCGGCGGCCAGGCGTACGGCGGTGGCGGCGCCGATGCCCCGCGCGGCGCCGGTGACGATCGCGACCCGCGCTTCAGTGGTGGACATGTCCTGTCTCTCCTCGACCTAGAGAACTCTGCGGCTCTTCGGCAGGCCCCGCGGCGCAGTGAGCGACCGCTTAGTACCTTCTCCACCCGTGACGCTAGAAGCACTGGCACCCGGTGTCAACGGGACACCGGGATTACCGGACGAGCAGCTCCAGCAGCCGCTCGGCCTCGGCGGCCGGGTCGACGGTGAGGCCCGTGTGCACCGGCCCCGGCTGGACGATCGTCGAACGCGGCGCCACGAGCCACCGGAAGCGCCGTCCGGGGTCGTCGGCCGCCGACTGCCCCGCGGCCTCGCAGACCCGCTCCACGGCCCCCAGAGCGGCCCGTACGCCCTCGACGTCCACGGCGGGGTCCAGGGCGCGCAGCCGCGCCTCGTCGAGGTGCGTGCGGGCGCCGACGTACGCCTTGGCGCGGCAGTAGACCAGCACGCCCGCGTTGACGCACTCGCCGCGCTCCACGCGCGGGACGATCCGCAGCAGGGCGTACTCGTAGACGTCCCGGCCGCCGCCCTGTCCCGCGCGGGTGATGTGGCGCTCGGTGAGCTGGCCGGCCATGTGGGTGAGGTGCTCGGTCATCGGGTGGTCTCCCTGCACGCACCCTTAGAGGCGCGATTGCTTCTCATACGACAAGTCCCTTCACGCGCGCGTGGATGTCCCCCGCCCGCGCCAGCAGCGGCCCCGCGTACGCCCGCCGCACCTCGTCAGGACCGTCGAACGCGGGCTCGTCGGCCAGCCACGCGTCCGGGACCTCGGCGGTGACCTCGGCGAGCAGTTCCGCGGTGACGAGCGGGGCCAACTCCCGCGCGGCGCCCGCGACATCGGGGGCGAAGGGGGCGAGGGCGTGGTCGGCGGCGTCGTACGCGCGGGCGGCGGAGACCTCCGCCCCGGGCCAGTTGTGCTGCCAGATCATCGTCGCACCATGGTCGATGAGCCAGAGTTCGCCGCGGCTCATCAGGAGGTTGGGGTTGCGCCAGGAGCGGTCGACGTTGCCGACCAGGGCGTCGAACCAGACGATCCGGCCGGCGTCCTCGGGGCTCACCTCGAAGGCCAGCGGGTCGAAGCCGAGGGCGCCGGAGAGGAAGTCCATGCCGAGGTTGGTGCCGCCGCTGCCCCGCAGGAGGTCCTGGACCTGCTGCTCGGGTTCGGCGAGCCCGAGGACGGGGTCCAGTTGGACGGTGACGAGCCGGGGGACGCGGAAGCCGAGCCGCCGGGCGAGTTCACCGGAGATCACCTCTGCGACGAGCGTCTTGCGGCCCTGCCCGGCGCCGCTGAACTTCAGGACGTAGGTCCCGAAGTCGTCGGCCTCGACCAGACCGGGCAGCGAGCCGCCCTCACGCAGGGGCGTGATGTACCGGGTGGCGGTGACGTCCTTGAGCATTGGCCCAGGTTACCGGCGTGCCGCTGACAGCTCGACGACAGCTCTGGCTTACGCCGCCCTGACCCCGGACACGGAAGCATCGCGGGGACACCGCCCGCGCGCGGGGCGCGCTGAACGCTGCGCCACCCCACGCCGTACCCCTGGGCGGACCGTCAGAAACCACCCCCCGAAGGGAACCGCCCAGCATGACCAGCGCATCGCTCAAACCCTCCGCAACGCCCGCCCGTCGTACCGTCGTGGCGGCGGCCGGAGCGGCAGGGCTCGCCGCGGCGCTGACCGCGTGCGGCAGCTCCGACGACAGCTCGTCCTCGTCGACCGGCTCCGGTACCAGCGGGACGACCGGTTCGACCGGGGCCGCGAGCACCGGCGGCACGGGCGGCGGCGACAACGCGGCGGCCGGTGCCGGGACCGCGCTGACCACGACCGCCGACATCCCCCAGGGCGGCGGCAAGGTCTTCGAGTCGGAGAAGGTCGTCGTCACCCAGCCCACCGCGGGCACCTACAAGGCGTTCTCGGCCGTCTGCACCCACCAAGGCTGCGCGGTCAAGAGCGTGGCCGACGGCGTCATCAACTGCCCCTGCCACAACAGCAACTTCTCGATCGAGGACGGCAGCGTCAAGAGCGGTCCCGCACAGAAGGCGCTGCCCTCCGTGAGCATCAAGGTCAGCGGCAGCAACATCACCCTGGCCTAGTTCAACGCCCTTTCAATGGGCCGGAGTTGAACGCAGCCACCACCTCGTCCGTGGTCGCGACCGTGGCGACCAACGCGAGGGTGTGGCGGACCATCGCGGGGGTGTACTCAGCGGGCACCCCCGCGACGGCGTCCGAGGGCACGACCACCTCGTAACCCCAATTCACCGCGTCGAACACCGAGTTGGGAATCGCGACATTCGCGGACACCCCGGCGACGACCAGCGTCCGGCACCCCAAGTTCCGCAGCAGAGAGTCGACTTCGGTCCCGTGCAACGGCGACAGGCCGTGCAGCCTGCGTACGACGATGTCCTCGGCGGCGACCTCGACCGGCGCCGCGATCCGTACCGCCGCGGTGCCGGTGAGCTGCTGGACCGGCAGTCTCCCGGCGGCGCGGAAGAGGCGGGCGTTGCGGCTGGCGCCCCGGCCGTCGGGGCGGCGTTCGGCGACGGCGTGGATCACTTGTACGCCGGCCGTGTGCGCGGCGGCGACGAGCCGGGCGACGTTCGCGAGCGCACCCGACTCCCTTGCCGCAGCGGCGAGTTGAGGCAGAGCCGAGCCGGCCCCCACCACCCCCTCCTGGCACTCGACCGTGAGCAGAACGGCGTTCTCCGTGGCGAGAATCACGTCTCCCCCTGTCTTCCGGCGTGCCCGCGAGGGTAGTCATCGGAGCGGGAGACCGGAAGACTGTTTCTGACGATCCGTCAGAGGATCTTTCCGCCGCCGCTGAGGGATGCGGGCGGGTACGGACGTAAGGAATGACGAAAGAGCCGACAGAACAAGGGGACTTGGCATGACCGTCACCCAGCGCCGGGGCCGCAGGATCATGATGACGCCGGGCGAGCTGGACGAGTTCCTCGCCACGCAGCGCACCTGCCGGGTGGCCACCGTCTCGGCCGGCGGCGCCCCGCACGTCAGCGCCCTGTGGTTCCTCTGGGACGGGACCTCGCTCTGGCTGTACTCGGTCGTCCGCAGCAAACGCTGGACCCACCTGCGCCGCGACCCGCGCGTGGCGATCGTCGTCGACACCGGCGAGGAGTACGACCAGCTGCGCGGCGTCGAGCTGTCGGGGACCGTCGAGTTCGTGGGCGAGACGCCGCGCACCGGCGAGCTGTGCGCCGAACTCGACGCCGTGGAGACGCGGTTCGCGCGCAAGAACTTCCGGGTGGAGTCGATGCCGCACGACGGGCGGCACGCGTGGGTGCGGCTGACGCCGGAGAAGATCGTGTCGTGGGACTTCCGCAAGCTGAACGGGGGCTGAGCGGAAGGGAGTTGGGCAACGGCCCGGTGCGGACGCCCAGTTGGCCTTCGGGCCTGCCAGGAAGCCCAGTTGGCCTTCGGCCTTGCCGAGCCGCTCAGTTGACCTTCTCGGCCACCGCCCGCAGCGCCTTCACCGCCGCCCTGATCGACGGGCGGCGGTCGGCGTCGGCGCGCCAGATGACGAACACGTGCCGCCGCACCCCCTGCCTCAGCCGCACGGTGACGACCCCGGCCGGTACCGGGTCGCGCCCCAGCAGCGGTGCGATGCACACCCCCAACCCGGCCTCGACCAGCGCGAGTTGGGTGTGCGTCTCACCGACCCGGTGCGCGATGCGCGGTTCGACGCCCCGGGAGCGCAGGGTGAACGTCAGCCACTCGTAACAGAATTCACCCTCGTTCCAGGTGACCCACTCGTCGTCGGCGAACTCCGTGAGATCGGCCTCCATGCGCCCGGCCAGCGGATGGCCGGCGGCCATCGCGACCTCGGCGGGGTCGTCGAGGAGCGGCGCCTTGACCAGCCCCTCGGGCAGCGCCATCGGCTTGTTGTACCAGTCGAGGACGACGGCGAGGTCCAGGTCGCCCCGCATGACGGCCGGAATGGACTGCTCGGGCTCCAGCTCGGTGGAGAACACCCGCAGCCCCGGGTAGTCGCGCCGCAGGGCGCTGAGCGCGGCCGGGTAGAGGCCGCGCGCGGCGGTCGCGAACGCCGCGATCCTCAGCTCGCCGACGACCTCGCCGCGCCGGGCCTCCAGGTCGGACTGGGCGAGCTCGACCTGGGAGAGGATGCGGGCCGCGTGGTCGGCGAGCAGCTTCCCGGCGTCCGTGAGCCGCACCCCACGCCCGTGCTTGGCGAGCAGCTGCTGGCCGACCTCCCGCTCCAGCTTGGCCAGCTGCTGCGAGACGGCCGAGGTGGTGATGTGCAGCGCGAGCGAGGCGGCGCTGACCGAGCCGTGCCGGGCGAGGGCGTCGAGGGTGCGCAGGCGCTCCAGGTTCAACATGTAAGCAATGCTACGAGGTACCTGGAGCCAACTGTCAATTGTGCTAAGCGGTGGCTCTCGGTCACAGTGGCGGCATGAGTCTCCGCACCGTCGACTGGCGCCTCCGCTTCGCCGTCCTCGCCCTGATCTGGGGTTTCAGCTTCCTGCTCATCAAGGTCGGCACCGAGGGCTTCGCCCCCTTCCAGGTCGCCCTGGGCCGGCTCGCGTTCGGCACGGCGGTGCTGGGTGCGGCGCTGGCCGTGAAGCGGGAGCGGCTTCCGCGCGGTGTGCGCACCTGGGGGCATCTGGCGGTCGCGGCCTTCCTCCTGAACGCCCTGCCGTTCTCCCTGTTCCCCTTCGCCGAGCTGACGATCTCCTCGACCCTGGCGGGCATCTGCAACGCCGCGTCCCCGCTGTGGGGCATGCTCCTGTCCCTGGTCGCCCTCTCCGAGGACCGCCCGACCCGCGTCCGGTTCGCGGGCCTCGCCCTGGGCTTCCTGGGCGTCCTGACGGTCCTGGGCGCCTGGCAGGGCTTCTCCGGCCTGGACGTGCGGGGGACGGCGATGGCGCTGGCCGCGTCGCTGAGCTACGCCGTCGGCTGGATCTACGTCCGCCGCACCCTGGCCGGCACCGGTGTCTCGGCCCTCGCGATGACCGGTTCCCAGCTCTTCCTCGCCACGCTCCAGCTCGCCCTGGTGACGCCGCTGTTCACGGATCTCCCGGACCGCTTCGAGACCGCCCCGCTGCTGGCGGTCGCGGCCCTGGGCGCGCTGGGTACAGGTCTCGCGCTGCTCATCCAGTACGGCCTGGTCGCGGAGGTCGGGCCGACGACCGCGCAGATGGTCACGTACTTCACGCCGGTGATCGCGACCGGCGCGGGCGCGCTGGTCCTGGGCGAGCCGCTGACCTGGTCGACGCCGGTGGGCGCGGTGATCGTCCTGGCGGGGGCGGCGCTGACGCAGATCACGCCGAAGGGGAGGTCCCGCGCGCGGGAGGCCGTCTCCGGGCCCGATGCGCCCCGCGCGCGGGATGCCGCCGCAACTATGGCTGCGCCTGATGTCATCCCTGGGCAGGACGCCGCCCCTGCGCAGGACGTCCCCCTTACGCGTGATGCCACCCAGGAGCCCGCGCAGCCTCGCTGACCGCGTCCGCGAACGCCGGGATCTCCGCGTCGGTCAGCGTGGAGATCGTCACCCTGATCCCGGGCGGCGAGCCGGTCCTGAACAGCGCCCCGGCGGCGACGGCCCACCCACCGTGCAGCAGCCGGGCCACCACCCCGGTCTCGTCGTCCACGGGGACCCACACCGCGAACCCGCTGCGCCCCCGGGCCGCGACCCCCCGCTCCGCCAGCGCCCGGATCAGCCCCTCCCGGCGCCGCCGGTAGGCGCCGGCCACGGCGTCGGCGTCGACCGCGCGGCTCTTCCACAGCTCGACCACGGCCCACTGGTCCAGCAGGCTCACCCACCCGGGCCCGAGCCGCTGCCGCCCGCGCACGCGGTCGAGGGTCACCTCGTCGCCGGTGAGGACGGCGAGCCGCAGATCGGGCCCGTAGGCCTTGGCGACGGACCGCACGAACGCCCAGTGGCGGGTCGCCCCGGTGAGCGGGTGCAGCGGCACCTCGACGATCCCGTGCCCGTGGTCGTCCTCGACCACCAGCGCCTCCGGGTACTCGGCCAGTACCTCGCGCAGCTCCCGCGCGCGGTAGGCGCTCAGCGCGGCCCCGGTGGGGTTCTGCGCCCGGTCGGTGACGACGACGGCCCGCACCCCCACGGCCAGGGCCCGGCGCAGGACGACCGGCACCGGCCCCTCGTCGTCGACGGCCACCGGCACCACCTTCAGCCCCAGCGCCGGGATCAGGTCGAGGGTGCGCGCCCAGCCCGGGTCCTCGACGGCGACGGCGTCCCCGGGCTTGAGATGGACCGCGAGGACGCGCTCGACGGCGTCCAGGGACCCCGACGCCACCGCGACCGGCCCCGGGGCCACCCCGTCGGCGTCGAACGCGGCCCGCGCCAGCCGCGCCAGCTCCGGGTCGACCGGGTCGCCCCCGTAGAGCAGCGGCGCGGCGTCGTACCGCGCGGTGGCGGCACCGTATGCGGGGCCCAGGGGGGGCAGCAGGGCCGGGTCGGGGTTGCCGTCCGCCAGGTCGCGGACGCCTTCCGGGACTCCCCCGTCCGTGCGCTCGCGCGCGGTCGTCGCCGGTTTGGGGCGGACGCGGCTGCCTCTGCGGCCGTGGGTCTCGATCACCCCGCGCTCACGCAGGGTGCGGTACGCGGCGGCGACGGTGTTCGGGTTCACCCCCAGCGTCACCGCCAACTCCCGCATCGGGGGCAGCAGTTGCCCCGGTTCCAGCGCGCCCGCGCCCACCGCGCGCTCCACGCTCGCGGAAATCTCTGCGGCACGCCGGCCTTCGATCCGATACTCTCCTAGCACAAAGCCAAGTATGCACTAGTGCAATGGAGAACGCCATGCAGGGGACCACCTCTTCGGAAACTTATCCGGCGACCGCCCGCACCGTCCCCACCCGCGCCGCGCAACGGGCGTCGTACGACAAGGAGACGGTCCACTCGATCCTGGACGCGGCCTGGCTCTGCCACCTCGGCTTCGTGCGCGACGGCGCCCCGGTCGTCCTGCCCACCCTGTACGGCCGCGTCGGCGAGCGCCTTTATGTCCACGGCTCGACGGGCTCCCGCCCCCTGCGCACGGCGGGCGACACCCCGGAGGGCCTCCCGGTCTGCCTGACGGTGACCCACGCCGACGCCCTGATCCTGGCCCGCTCCGCCTTCCACCACTCGATCAACTACCGCTCGGTGATGGTCCATGGCCTGGCGTACGACGTGACCGACCCGGAGGAGAAGAAGGCGGCCCTGGACGCCGTGGTCGACCATGTCGTCCCCGGCCGCGCGGCCGACTCCCGCCCGGCGAACAAGAAGGAGCTCGCCGCGACGGCCGTACTGCGCATAGACCTGGAGGAGGTCTCCGCGAAGATCCGCACGGGCGGGGTCAACGACGAGCCCGAGGACATGGACCTCCCGCACTGGGCCGGCGTGGTCCCGCTGCGCCCGGTCTACGGTGCCCCGGTCCCGGACCCGGCGCTGCCGGCCCGCGTGGAGGTCCCGGCGTACCTCAGGGAGCTGCTGTGACGCCCTAGACGGCGTTCTCGGAGGCCGCGAGACCCTGCTCGGGCGTCCCCGAGGCGACCGGCGCTCCGGCGGCCTTGACGGGCGTCGAGGACTGCGCGACGAACGCCCCCAGGAGGACGACCGCCCCGCCCGCGACCTGGGCCGCCGCCAGATGCTCCCCGAGCAGCACCCACGCCAGCACGGTCGCCACGACCGCCTCCGAACAGGCGACGACGGTGGCGACCTGCGGCGACAGCAGCCGTACGGACACGATCCCGGTGACGTACGCGAGGACGGTCGCGATCAGCACGATCCACGCGAGCAGCACCCACGCGGGCACGGCGGTGCCGTCCATCCGCGCGGAGCGCCCGAGGACGCCCCAGTCCAGCTCCCAGGGCCGGGCGACGACGGTCAGCACGGCGGCGCCGACGAGCAGCCCGTAGGCGATCACCCCGAGCGGATCGGGCGCCCCGCCCCGGTCCGAACTCCCTTGGTCGGAGAGGAGGAAGTACCCGACCTGGCAGCAGGCGGCCCCCAGCGCGAGCAGCAGCCCCAGCGCGTCCACGCTCACCCCGGCCCACACCTCGACGACGCAGGCGAGCCCGCCGACGGCCAGCACGACCCCTGCGACGGCCCGGCGGCTGACGGGCCGCCGCTGCACGAACCGCACCCAGCCCAGCACCATGGCGGGCGCCAGGTACTCCACGAGCAGCGCGACCCCGACCGGCAGGCGGGAGAGCGAGGCGAAGTAGAACGCCTGCACCCCGGCCACCCCGAGCAGCCCGAACCCGAGCAGCACCAGGGGCTGGCGCCGCACCAGCGCGAGGTGGCGCAGCGCGACGGGGACCATGACCAGCGCGGCGCAGGAGACCCGCAGCCAGACGACGTGCAACGGGTCGAGTCCCGCTTCGATCAAGGGTTTCGCGGCGACCCCGGACCCGCCGAACGCAACGGCCGACAGCACGGCCAGCCCCACCCCACGCGCACTCCCGGTCGTCGCCACGCGGACATGATGACATCGAACGACAGGACCGTCACCCCCACACACCCCTGACCGACGCGCACCTGAGGATCACCGGTGTGCTCATCAGGCCCACTCGTCGCCCCACTCCTCCTTCTCGACCCGCGCGAGCAACTCCCCCGCGTCCACGCCCGCGTGGGCCAGCACCTCCACGGCCCGCGACCGGTGATCGGCCAGGACGGCCGCCAGGAGGTCGATCCCGCGCGCGGGACGTCCCCCGTCCCGTTCGGCGCGCGCCCGCGCGGCTTGCATCGCGACGGCGGCCAGCGGCGAGAAACCGGCGGTCCCGGTGACGACGGGCAGGGCGCCGGAGTCCTCCACGCCACCTTGCCAGCGCAGCCCGTAGCCGATGCTGCGCTGGACGAGATAGCCGAGGACCCGGGCGAGGCGGTCGCCGAAGACGTCGCGCGCCTGGGGGTCGTACTCGAGGAGGGAGTGCAGGAGGTGGGCGCTGTCGACCTGCCGGTCGGCGTCCCGCACCGCGCGGCGCCACGCGCCGGCCACCGCCGCCGCGAGCTCCTCGCTGAGCCCGGCGGTGTCGTCCTCGGTGAGCGCCGATGGTTCACGGCCCGGCTGCCGGGGGATACGGGGTCGCACCCCCTTACCCCATCAGTCCCGGACGCCTCCGGTCATCCCCGTAGCGATGCATTTCCGTCTCCCACACAGAGTGGACGAGACCATCTCGAATCTCCTCCCTGCGGATGAGATCAAGCGGATTCCCGCAGCGGCGTACGGGCCGTTCGGGTGCAGGGGGCGCGCGCCCGCCCGCCGCACGCCCCACAGGCAACCGGCCCTCCCCAGGGGCACGTCCCCACCGGTGAGAGAGGGGGTGACGGCTGGTGACCGTGTGCTGGCTCGTCGCGCTCCCGGCGGTCGACGGCATGGAGTACGTGTACCGCGTCGACGCCCCGGAGGACGCGCTGCCGGCCGACCTGTTCTGGGACGCCTGGCACTGCCACGACGAAGGCCCCCACCCGCGCGCGTGGGACGTCTTCGACGCGGCGGTCATACGACGGCTGCGGTGAGCCGCGTGTCTTGAATGTTGACGCCCCCAGGGCTACGTTCCGCGCACCCTGGATCGACACGAAGAGGTGGTCGTATGGCCGAAGTCAGCGCGGAGGCCCGGATCGGGGCACCGCCGGAGCGGATCTGGGAGCGGCTCACCGACTGGGCGGCGTACGGGGAGTGGAACACGACGCACACCGGCTTCCCCGGGGGCGGTCCGCAGCCGCTGGAGGTCGGGGCGGCCTTCCAGGAGAACATGAAGCTCATGGGCTTCCCGGCGGAGGTCGAGTGGACGGTCGAGGAGCTGACGCCCGCCCGTCTGCTGACGATCCGCGGCAAGGGGCCGATGGCGGTCAGCCTGGTCACCCGCTACACCCTCACCCCGGCCGGCGACGGGACGGACGTCCGGATCGCCGGGGAGTTCACGGGGGCTGCGGTGTCCCTGATGGCGGGGAAGCTGAAGGATTCGGGGACGGCGGCGCTGACGGAGAGTCTGCGGCGGCTGGCGGGGCTGGTGACGTGAGCTGTTGAGCACCGGCGCTCTGGGCCGGGAACCAAACGCCGGCGCCCCGGCCGGGACGCGAAAAGGCGCCCCGCGCGGGTGACGCGGGGCGCCTGGGCCGTCGTACGGCGGCGGGCTCAGTCCTGGTCGGCGAGGATCAGGTAGAGCTTCTTGCGGGCGTCGTTGACGACCGCGAGGGCCTTCTCGCGCTGCTCCTTGGTGCCGGTCTTCCAGACCTGGCCGAAGGCCTCGAACAGGCCGGCGCCGGCCTGCCGGATCTCGTGCAGGGCCTCGAAGTCGACGCCTCGGGTGGCCTCTTCCCAGGGGTTCTCCGAGACCTCCTCGGCGGCGGTCCGCCCGGCCTCGGTGAGCGAGAAGAGCTTCTTGCCGCCCTCGCTCTCGCTGCTGATGAGTCCTTCGTCCTCCAGCAGCTGAAGGGTGGGGTAGACCGAGCCGGGGCTGGGCTTCCACGCCCCGCCGCTGCGCTCGGCGATCTCCTGGATCATCTCGTACCCGTGCATGCCCCGTTCCTTCAGCAGCGCGAGGATCGAGGCCCGTACGTCACCGCGCCGGGCCCTTCCGCGCGGTCCCCCGCGCCCTCGCCCGCCCCAGGGCCCGAACCCGGGTCCACCGAATCCCGGACCACCAGGCCCGAACCCCGGCCCACCGGGTCCGAAGGGCCCGAATGCGGCCCGCCGCCCGTCGAATCCACCCCGGCCACCGCCGTGCTGACGGGGGTCCTGACCATGTCCACGCTCGAATCCATGCGTACGCATAGCACTCACTCCATTTGCTCTGTGATTGATCGCCACTATTCCGTGATCGATCGCGATGCCTCAACGATATATCGGAACCGATAGCCTGACAACCCCCTCGTGAACCGATCGGGGCCCTCGATCCGATCAGGAATCAAGAAGCGCGGGGATCGGCCCCGTGCCTAGCCTGAGCGTCACAGCCGAAGGGCAGCGCCACAGCCGTACGACAGAGGGAGCCGCGATGACGAAGCCGCACGCCGCCGACAGCCACGACCTGATCCGGGTGCACGGCGCGCGGGTGAACAATCTGAAGGACGTCAGCGTCGAGATCCCCAAGCGGCGGCTGACGGTGTTCACCGGGGTGTCCGGCTCGGGCAAGAGCTCGCTGGTGTTCGGGACGGTCGCGGCGGAGTCGCAGCGGCTGATCAACGAGACGTACAGCGCGTTCGTACAGGGCTTCATGCCGACGCCGGCGCGCCCCGAGGTGGACGTCCTGGAGGGGCTGACGACGGCGATCATCGTGGACCAGCAGCGGCTGGGCGCGGACCCGAGGTCGACGGTGGGGACGGCGACGGACGCCAACGCGATGCTGCGCATCCTCTTCAGCCGCCTCGGCACGCCCCACCTCGGCTCGGCGAAGGCGTTCTCCTTCAACGTCGCCTCGATCAGCGGCGCGGGCGCGGTCACCGTCGAGCGGGGCGGGCAGACGGTGAAGGAGCGCCGATCCTTCAGCATCCAGGGCGGCATGTGCCCCCGCTGCGAAGGGCGCGGCGCGGTCACCGACTTCGACCTGGCCCAGCTCTTCGACGACACGAAGTCGCTGAACGAGGGCGCGCTGACGGTCCCGGGGTACAAGCCCGGCGGCTGGAACTACCGCCTGTACAGCGAGTCCGGCCTGCTCGACCCGGACAAGCCGATCCGCAGGTACACGAAGAAGGAACTGCACTCCTTCCTCCGCCTGGAACCGACCCGCATGAAGATCGCGGGCATCAACATGACGTACGAGGGCCTGATCCCGCGCATCCAGAAGTCGATGCTCGCCAAGGACCGCGAGGCCATGCAGCCGCACATCCGCGAGTTCGTGGACCGCGCGATCACCTTCACCACCTGCCCCGACTGCGCGGGCACCCGCCTCACCGAGGCCGCCCGCTCCTCGAAGATCAAGGGCCTCAGCATCGCCGACGCCTGCGCGATGCAGATCAGCGACCTCGCCGACTGGGTCCGCGATCTCGCCGAACCGTCGGTCGCCCCGCTGCTGACGGCGCTCGGGCAGACCCTGGACTCGTTCACGGAGATCGGCCTCGGCTACCTCTCCCTGGAACGCCCCTCCGGCACCCTCTCCGGCGGCGAGGCCCAGCGCGTGAAGATGATCCGCCACCTCGGCTCCTCGCTCACGGACGTGACGTACGTCTTCGACGAGCCGACGACCGGCCTGCACCCGCACGACATCCAGCGCATGAACGGCCTGCTGCTGCGCCTGCGCGACAAGGGCAACACGGTGCTGGTCGTCGAGCACAAGCCGGAGGTCATCGCGATCGCCGACCACATCGTCGACCTCGGCCCCGGCGCGGGCACCGCGGGCGGGACGGTCTGTTACGAGGGGACGGTCGCCGGCCTGCGCAAGGGCGACACCCTCACCGGCCGCCATCTCGACGACCGGGCCCGGCTGAAGGACACGGTCCGCGAGCCGACCGGGACGCTGGAGATCCGGGGCGCGGACACGCACAACCTCCAGGACGTCGACGTCGACGTCCCCCTGGGCGTCCTGACCGTCGTCACCGGCGTCGCCGGCTCCGGCAAGAGTTCCCTGATCCACGGTTCGGTGCCGGCCCGCGCGGGCGTCGTCTCCGTCGACCAGGCCCCCATCCGCGGCTCCCGGCGCAGCAACCCCGCGACCTACACCGGTCTCCTGGAGCCGATCCGCAAATCCTTCGCCAAGGCCAACGGCGTGAAACCGGCCCTGTTCAGCGCCAACTCCGAGGGCGCGTGCCCCACGTGCAACGGCGCCGGGGTCGTCTACACCGACCTCGCGATGATGGCCGGGGTGGCGACGGTCTGCGAGGAGTGCGAGGGGAAGCGGTTCCAGGCGGCCGTCCTCGACTATCACCTCGGCGGCCGGGACATCAGCGAGGTGCTCGCGATGCCGGTGTCCGAGGCGGCGGAGTTCTTCGCCGGGGGCGAGGCCCGCACCCCGGCCGCCGCCCGCATCCTCGGCCACCTCTCCGACGTCGGCCTCGGCTACCTCACCCTCGGCCAGCCCCTCACCACCCTCTCCGGCGGCGAACGCCAGCGCCTCAAACTCGCCACCCACATGGCCGACCAGGGCGGCGTCTACGTCCTCGACGAACCGACGGCCGGTCTCCACCTGGCCGACGTCGAGCAACTCCTCGCCCTCCTCGACCGCCTGGTCGACTCCGGCAAGTCCGTGATCGTCATCGAACACCACCAGGCCGTCATGGCCCACGCCGACTGGCTCATCGACCTCGGTCCCGGCGCCGGCCACGACGGAGGCCGCGTCGTCTTCGAGGGCACCCCGAGAGAGCTGGTGTCAACGAGGTCGACACTCACGGGGAAGCATCTGGCGGAGTATGTGGGCGACTGAGGAGGGACCGCGCCGCCGAACCCCGGACACCCGGCCCGTCGTACCGACACCCCACCGAACCCCAGGCCCCCGGACCCCGACCGCCCGAACCCCGGCTCCCCGGACCCCAGCTCAGCGCACAGCCGACGCCCATCGGCACCCCGGGCGCCTGAGCCCCCGGCCGAGCCAAGCCCGCGCAGCCGAACCCCGGCCGCCCACCCCGTCGTACCGGCACCCCACCGAACCCCAGGCCCCCCGCCCCGCCCCCCTTCACACCCCAACCCGCTCCCGATACCACCCCGCGCTCTCCCGCAGGCGGGCGAGGACTCCGGGGCCGGCGGGGCAGGCGGTGGGGTGCCAGATGTCCTCGCTGAGGTACCAGTGATCGCGGGCGACGAGGGCGAACTGGCGCTCCCCGGCGCGGCCTTGGGTGGCGCGGAAGCGGTCGAGGCAAGTCTCCCAGGGCCAGTCCCCGGCGGGCAGCGGGGGGAGGACGCCGAGGCGGGAGAGTTCCGCGAGGAGGTCGCCGATGCGGACGGGGGTGGGGTGGCTGGCGTGGTGGACGCCGGGCGCGGCCGTGTGCCCGCCGGTGGCGAGCGCGGCGACGAGCCGGCCGAGGTCGTTCACCTCGACGACCGACAGCAGCGCCCGCCCCCCGTCCCAGCCGGCCGGCACCCGCGCCAGCAGCTCCCCGAGCATCGGTACGACCCACCGGTCCCCCGCGCCGAGGACGAGCCCGGGCCGCAGGACCACCCCGTCGGCCTCGCGCGCGAACCCCTCGCCGGCGAGCCGGGTGCGGCTCACGGGGGAGACGGGCTCGGCGGGGATCTCGTCGACGTCGATCCCGCTGTGCGGCCCGGCGCCGTACACAGCGGCGGTCGACAGCTGGACCACCCGGCGCACCCCGGCCCGCCGGGCCTCGGCCATCAGGGACCGGGTGCCGTCGACGTTGACGGCTTCGCAGAGCGCGAGGTCCGGCCCGATGTACGAGGCCAGATGGGCGACCGCGCCGGCGCCTTCGCACAGGCCGCGCAGCACCCCGGGGTCGGTGAGGTCGCCGGTCACCCACTCGACCCCCGCCGCCGCCCCCTCCGGCACCCGCCGGACCAGCGCCCGCACCCGCGCCCCCCGCGCCAGCAGCGCCCGCAGCGCGGCGGACCCGATGAACCCGGTGGCCCCGGTCAGTACGACTCGCTCCATACGGCCCTCTCCTCGAACTTCCCGAACGCCTCGGACTTCCCGAACACTTCGGACCCCGATCCCATGATCACGGTAGCTGCCACCGCCACCAAGGAAACGGACGGAACACGACCGGAATACGAACAGCATCGACCAGGACGAGACCGTATCGATCCGCGCCGCCCCAACCCCCCGCGAGACCAGACCAGTCACCCCCGATTGGCCTTGGCGCGCACCCGGCCCGCCCCTCTAGCGTCGCCCCATGAGGATCCGAATCGTGGACGCGTTCACCGACCGCCCCTTCTCCGGCAACCCCGCGGGCGTACTCCTCCTCGACGCCTTCCCGGAGGACGACCGGCTTCAGAGCATCGCGCTGGAGGTCAACCACGCGGAGACCGCCTTCGCGCACCCGCTCCCCGCGGGCGGCGAGGCCGACTGGGCGCTGCGCTGGTTCACCCCGGCGACGGAGGTCGCCCTGTGCGGACACGCCACGCTGGCCACCGCGCACGTCCTGCACACCACCGGCGCCCACAAGGGCCCGGTCCGCTTCGCCACCCGCAGCGGAGTACTGACCGCGACCCCCAGCGAGACCGAGGAGACCGGCAAGACCGACGGCACCGCCCAGAACAGCACGGCCGACCACACCAACACCGCCGACAACAACCGCAAACCCACCAAAACCCCCGAGATCACCCTCGACTTCCCCACCGCCCCCCTGACCCGGATCGACCCCCCGAAGGGAGTCGCCGAAGCCCTGGGCGCCCACCCCCTGTCGGTGTTCGACGCCGGAGCGAACATCGGCGACCTGGTGGTGGAGCTGGCCGACGAGCAGACGGTCCGCGCCCTGCGCCCCGACCACCGCGCCCTCGGCGCCTACTCCGCCCGCGGCATCATCGCGACCGCCCGCGCGGAACACCCCGAGTCCGGCTACGACTTCGTCTCCCGCTGCTTCTTCCCGAACGTCGGCATCGACGAGGACCCGGTCACCGGCAGCGCCCACACCGCCCTGGCCCCCTTCTGGTCCGAACGCCTCGGCCGCACCGACCTCACGGGCCTCCAGGCGTCCCCGCGCTCGGGCCTGGTCCGCGTGGGCCTGCGGGGCGAACGGACCCTGCTGACCGGACGCGCGGTGACGGTCATCGAGGGCGAGCTGCTGGCGTAACCCGAAGGCGGGCGCTACCGACCGCCCAAATAAAGAAACCCCCTCAAGCCGGCCCCAAAGAACCCCCCCTCAAGCCGCCCCCGAAGCCCCCCTCAAGCCGTCGGCAGCCACCCCACCTTCCCCGCAAGCAGCGCATACCCCACGAACGCCCCGATATCGAGCAGCGAATGCGCGACGACCAACGGCCCCACCCGCCCCCACCGCCGGTACAGATAAACGAAGACGACCCCCATGACGAGGTTCCCGACGAACCCCCCGATCCCCTGATAGAGGTGGTACGACCCCCGCAGCACCGAACTCGCGACCAGCGCCGTCCCCGGCGTCCACCCCAACTGCCCGAGCCGGCGCAGCAGATACCCGACGACGATGACCTCTTCGAGGACCGCGTTCTGCACCGCCGAGAGGACCAGCACCGGATACTTCCACCACACCTCGGGCAGCGCCTCGGGCACGACGGTGAGGTTGAACCCCAGTCCCCGGGCGGCGAGGTAGAACGCGATGCCGGTGCTCCCGATCACCGCGGCGACGGCGGCCCCCCGCCCGAGGTCGGGCCAGGGCCGGCCCCGGTCGAACCCGAGGGTCCGCAGACTGGCGTGCTCCCGCAGCAGGAAGTGGGCGACGAGCGCGACGGGCACGAGGGCGCTGGCGATCCCGAACAGCTGCCAGGCGAGGTCGAGCCAGGGCCGCCCGGGAGCGGCGGACCCGTTCATGGTCACGGCCTGGTCCTTGAGTCCCCCGGGCTTGGTGACCGACCCGACGAAGCTGATGAGCGCGGACACCCCGCTGGCCCCGAGGGAGACCCCCAGCACCAGCAGCACTTCATCCCGAAGCGTCCGCCGAGAGGCCTCCCCAGGAGCCTCCACGTCGACCACCGACCCCACCGACCCCACCTGCTTCCCGTAGCCGCTACGCCCCCAAGCAGACCACACCCCTCCCCACCACCACAGCCAAGCCCACCCACACCCGCCACACCCCGTACGACGCCCCCGACGCGAACCGGCGACGCCGCACAGCCTCACCTCCTGCGAACACCCCCGACCGAACACCCCCGACGCGCGCCGCCCCCATCAACGGCGTCCCCTCACCCGGCCCCCACCCTCTCCCCCACCCCCACCGGCCAGGTGTGCGCCGGCTCCCCGCCCCGCATCAGCTCCCCGTACCGCCGGGTCGTGGCCGCCAGCGCCTCCCCCCGGGACATCCCCGCCTCCAGCGCCCGGTGGAAAGTCCCCACCTGCCAGGTCGCCCCGTTGGCCCGCAGCCGGCACCGCTGCTCGATGACCCCCAGGTAGAAGTCCCGGTCGGCCGGTTCGACCCCCCACGCGTCCAGCCCCGCCTCGGCCAGCGGCAGCAGCTCCTCCAGCACCAGGCCGACGACGTCCACCTCGGCCACCCGCCCCCGCCGGGGCCACAGCAGCCGCGCCTCGATGCCGTGCCGGCACGCGTGGTCGAAGTTGGTGGCGGCGGCCTCGAAGGGCATCCGGGTCCACACCGGCCGGGACTCCTCGGCGAGGGCGCGCACGACACCGTAGTAGAAGGCCGCGTTGGCGAGGACGTCCGTGATGGTGGGCCCGGCCGGCAGGACGCGGTTCTCGACGCGGAGGTGGGGGACGCCGTCGGCGACGC
Organism: Streptomyces sp. AMJ-169; assembly: GCF_055597585.1. Lineage (NCBI taxonomy): Bacteria > Bacillati > Actinomycetota > Actinomycetes > Kitasatosporales > Streptomycetaceae > Streptomyces > Streptomyces sp. AMJ-169. The sequence continues at coordinate 29,333 of NZ_JBVLTJ010000009.1, read as the reverse complement.
CGTAGACGGGGCGGTTCCAGCGGTACACCGTCCCGTTGTGCAGGACGAGTTCGGCGAGTTTCGGCGTGCCGCCCGCGTCGATCACGGCCAGCGGCTCCTCCTCGTCGCAGATCGGCAGCAGGGCGGGGAAGAAGCGGAGGTTCTCCTCGAAGAGCTCGTGCGCGGAGGTGACCCAGCGCTCGCCGAACCAGGTGCGCGGGCGCACCCCTTGGGCCTGGAGCTCGGGCGGGCGGGTGTCGGTGGACTGGAGGAACAGCGGCGGCCGGGACTCGCGCCACAGCTCGCGGCCGAAGAGGAACGGCGAGTTCGCGCCGACGGCGACCTGGGCGGCGGCGACGGCCTGGGCGGCGTTCCAGACGTCGGCGAACCGGCCGGGCGTGACCTGGAGGTGCAGCTGGACGGAGGTGCACGCGGCCTCGGGGGTGATCGACTTCGCGGTGCAGGAGAGCCGTTCGACGCCGTCGATGTCGAGCTGGAAGTCCTCCCCGCGGGCGGCGACGATCTGGTCGTTGAGCAGGGTGTAGCGGTCGACCTCGGAGAGGTTCGCCTTGATGACGTCGGCTCGCTCCAGGGTCGGCAGAATGCCGATCATCACGATTCCGGCGTCGACTTCCTGCGCCTTTCTGTGGGCATATGCCAGTGACGTACGGAGTTCTTCGGCGAGGCGGTCGAATACCCGGCCGCCGAGCCGGTGCGGAGCGATGTTCACTTCCAGATTGAACATGGCGAGTTCTGTTTGGAAATCACGGCTCGCGATGCGTTCGAGAACCTGTCCGTTCAACATTCTCGGCATGCCGTCGGCACCCGCGAGATTCAGCTCGATCTCCAGCCCCATGAGGTTCTTGGGGCGGTCGAACCGCTGCTCGGCCAGCAGCCGCTCCAGCCCCGTGAGGCACTGCCGGAGCTTGTCGCGGTAGTGCTGCCGATCGGCCAGGTCGAACGCGCCTGCCACGACCTTCTCCCCCATACGAAGCGTCCCTCCTCGGACGGGCGGACCGGTGTACCGGCCCCCGGGTCTCCCGGGTCAGGGGGGATGATGCCCAGCGGGACCGATCGATAACGCCCCCGCGCGGGACGCCGGGCCGATAGTCTGGCGAAGACGTCCGGAAGTGGCCTGCGGAACGCTTTGCCAGATTTTAAGCAGCTCGTGAAAAACACCGACGGAAATAGGCCGACCGCGGTGGCGGGGATTTCCCAGGTCGGCGGTGTACGACCGGCGCTGAATCGGGATGATTCAGTCGTATCGCCGACCGAATGGATACTTGCCGGGCAGTCCGGAATCGGCTAGCGGAAACCCAGTGCGAACACACGTCGTATAAACTCCGCGACAGGCGGAGAAGGTGGGCGCCCAGGCGAAAGAGCCTGTCGTCGAGGTGACGGACGGCGGGCCACTCGCGCACCCCCGTTCACGGACCACGCACCAACGGCCCCTGCCTCTCCGACCCGAGAGACCCCAGAGAGCTGACAGCGCCGTCCGCCCCCGCCCTCGCGCCACCCTGCCTGTCGAATGAGAGGCGACCCACCATGCCGCTGCATGTCCCCCCGGCTCCCGCGCCCGCCCTGCGCTCCGTCCTGACCGCGCTCGGTTCACCCACGGCGGTGCGTGAGGCACGCACGCCCGCCCTGCGCGCCGCCGAGGGCCCCGCCGTACCCGAACAGCCGCTCCCCCTGCACGTCCTGGACCGCATCACCCCTGAGGGAGTCTCCGCCACCCGGCTGGTCGGCTGGCGGTTCCTGATCCGCTGCCAGGACCGGGCCGTGGCCGCCGCCGAGACCCGGCTGACGGCCGACGGCTGGGCGTTCTCGCACTTCTTCGAGGGCCCTTACCTCGCCTCCACCGAACGCGCCCTGCGCCAGGCCGAGTCGGCGACGCAGCCCTACCAGGCCCGCCTGCTGTCCGTCCCCGGCCTGTACATGCTCACGCTCTGGCTGCACGGCGACCGCACGTGCGAGTCCGCGCCGGAGCAGTGCGCCTGCGACGGCACGACAGGCCACCCCGCCGCCACCGACCTCCTGGTCCCTCTCGCCCCCGCCCCGCCGGGCATCGCCGCCCACCGCCCGCTGAACGTGGCCGAGTTGCTCCCCGTCCTGACCCACCGGGCCACCCCGGCCCCCCTGTTGGGCTCGCCGGCCTGATGCCCTACGCCTAGCCCGATCCGGCCATACCGAACCATCCGAAGTGACCGTGTGGCGTCGGTGAACCGCCCGCGCGAGTGACGCGTCATCAACCTGTGAGAAGCCGTGCGGCGAAATCCCTGCGGATTGACGCCCGTAGAGCAAGACTAGGGTCCGACCGACTTATCACAACGGGGGGCGGCCATGAACGACGCTTCACGCCGCGAGGACGACACGACACACGATCCACACACCCGATCCGTCACGTCACCGGTCACTTCATCCATCACGACACACCGAGAGCCTCCTATGTGCCAGCACCAGCCACCGTGCCCGACAGCCGACTCCACCGCCCGGGACTGCGCCCGCCTGGTGGCACACCACCCCGAGCAAGGCTGGAGTCTGCTGTGCAACGGCGTCCTGCTCTTCGAGGACACCGGTGAGCTGCTGCCCGACGGCAGCGTCATCGCCCCGCACCGCCCGCTCGACACGGGCCGGGGCAGGGTGGTGGCGGTCGCCTGAACCTGGAGAACGATCTGAGCCCGGAACACACATGCAACGGCACCACAGGGCCGCGCGGCAGCGGGATCTGACCGCCCGGCCCTGACATATGTCCCCCGACTTCCGGAAAACTTCTGGAAGTTGCGGCCTCCGTACCGGAACATCCGAAGCACCGGAGCAACACGAGGTGGGGACATGACAGCGCACGACACCACGCCGGCCGGCAGAGTCACCATCACCGAAATAGCCCGCCGAGCCGGCGTCTCCGTCCCCACCGTCTCCCGCGTGGTCAACGGCCGCTCCGACGTCTCCCCCACCACCCGCGCCCGCGTCGAGGACCTCCTGCACCGGCACGGCTACCGCAAACGCCCGGCCCCCGCCCCCACCCGCACGGCCGCCCTGATCGACCTCGTCTTCAACGACCTCGACTCCCCCTGGGCGGTGGAGATCATCCGCGGCGTCGAGGAGGTCGCCCACGCCACCGGCACCGGCACCGTCGTCTCCGCCATCCACGGCAGCAGGGGCGACGCCCGCGAGTGGATGCGCAACCTGCGCGCCCGCGCCTCCGACGGCGTCATCCTCGTCACCTCCGCCCTGGAACCCACGCTGCACGAGCAGTTGCGCATCCTGGGCGTCCCCCTGGTCGTCGTCGACCCCACCGGCTCGCACACCGACGGCACGCCCACGATCGGCGCCGCCAACTGGTCCGGCGGCCTGGCCGCGACCCAGCACCTGCTGGCGCTCGGCCACCGCAGGATCGGCTTCGTCGCGGGCCCCCCGCGCCTGCTGTGCTCCCGGGCCCGCCTCGACGGCTACCGCGCGGCCCTGGAGAGCGCGGGCGTCCCGTTCGACGACGCTCTGGTCGTCCCCGGCGACTTCCGCCCCGAGTCCGGCTGCACGGCCGCGACGGCGCTGCTGGACCTCCCCGCGCCCCCGACGGCGCTCTTCGCGGCCAGCGACCAGATGGCGCTCGGCGCGATCGAGGGCCTGCGCCGGCGCGGGCTGCGCGTCCCCGAGGACATGAGCGTCGTGGGTTTCGACGACCTTCCGGAAGTCCGCTGGTCCGCCCCGCCCTTGACGACCGTACGCCAACCCCTCGCCGACATGGCCAAGTTGGCGGCCCGTACGGTGCTGCGGCTGGCGCGGGACGAGCATCCCGACGCCCCGCGCGTCGAGTTGGGCACGGAACTGGTGGTGCGGTCCAGCACCGCACCACCAGCCCGCCCCTGAAACCCCTCTACTTCAGCGCGTTCCGGAGCGCGAAGTAGGCGGGTTTCGGCTTCAGTTGCTCGTCCCAGGGGAGAGCGGCCCCTTCACCGGGGAAGACGGCGGGGATCCAGCTGTACTTGTCGGTGAAATCCCAGATCGTGACGCCCACGCAGCGCCGCACCGCGAGGCACGCCGACGTCATCCGGCCGTACCAGTCGGCCTGTTGGGCGAGCTTCTCGTCGGTCGCCGGAAGCAGCATGCGGACGTCGACCTCGGTGAGCGCGGTGTCGAGCCCGAGCCGGGCGAAGCGCCGCAGGTTGGCCTCAAGGGTGTCGGGGTAGCCGTACTGGAGGGCGAGATGGGCCTGGAGGCCGATGCCGTCGAGGGGGACGCCCTGGGCCTTCAGCTGTTTGGCGAGGGTGTAGTAGGCGTCGCTCTTCGCGCCGACCGCCTCGATGTTGTAGTCGTTGAGGTACAGCTTCACCTTGGGGGCGGCCTGCCGCGCCCAGCGCAGCGAGTCGGCGATGTAGCCGGGGCCGAGGGTCTGGTAGAAGACGTTCTCCCGGTACGTCCCGTCCTCGTTGAACGCCTCGTTGACGACGTCCCAGGCGTACAACTTGCCGCGGTAGTGCCGTACTTCGGTCTGGATGTGGTTCTTGAGGACGGCCCGCAGCGCGGCCGGCGTCCACTGCTTGCCGGTGATCCAGCCGGGGAGCTGGCTGTGCCAGACGAGGGTGTGGCCGCGGACCTGCTGGTGGTTGGCGCGGGCCAGCCTGACGATCTCGTCGCCCTGGGTGAAGTCGAAGACGCCCTGCTGGGGTTCGGTGGCGTACCACTTCATGCCGTTGCCCGGTGTGATCATGTCGAACTCGCCGCCGAGCAGCTTCACATAGGGGGCGTCGGTGAGTTCGGGGTTGTCGGTGGCGCTGCCGAAGTAGCGGCCGTGCCGCTGGGCGAGGTCGGCGAGGGTGGCCTTGTGGACCGACTCCCCGCGCTGTTCGCCCGCTTGGGCTGCCGGGCCGCTCGCGATCCCTGCGGTGACCAGGACGGCGGCGAGCGCCCCGGCGAGTCTGAGACGGGTGCTGGAAAGCATGGTGCGACTCCTCAAAGGTGTTGAGCCGTACGGGAGTTACCGGTCGCCGGCGCGCCTCATCCCTTCGTCGCCCCGGCGGTGAGCCCGCCGACGAGCTGCCGCTCGGCGACGGAGTAGAAGGCCAGGGCGGGCACCATGGCGAGGACGAGATACGCGAAGACCCGCGCGTACTCGGCGGAGTACTGCCCCTGGAACTGCTGCACGCCGATCGGGATCGTCCACCAGGTCGGGTCGGTGAAGACCAGCAGCGGCAGCAGGAAGTTGTTCCAACTGCCCACCACGGCAAGGACGGAGACGGTGCCGAGCGCGGGCCGGGCCATCGGCAGCAGCACCCGCCAGAAGAACCCGAGCGGCCCGCACCCGTCGAGGGTCGCGGCCTCCTCCAGCTCGGCCGGTATCTCCCGGAAGAAGCCGCGCAGGATGACGATCGTCATCGGGATCCCGAACGCGGCCTGCGGCAGGATCACCCCAAGCGGGTTGTCCAGCAGGCCCATCGACCGCAGCAGCAGGAACAGCGGCAGCGCGACCACCGCGAACGGGAACATCAGCCCCACGGTGAAGACCGTGAACATCAACTCCCGTCCCCGGAAGGCGAAGCGCGCGAACGAGAACGCCGCGAGCGCCGACACGGCGACGACCACCACGGTCGTACCGATCGCGATGAAGGTGCTGGAGCCGATCATCCGCCAGAAGTCGCCGGAGCCGAGGATGCCGGTGTAGTTCGAGGTCACCCACGACTCGGGCAACCCCACGGGATTGCGCGAGAGTTCGTCGGTCGACTTGAAGCCGGACAGCACCGCGTAGAGCAGCGGTACGGCCATCAGGGCGCCGATGGCGATGAGGACGGCGTGCAGCGGCAGCTGCCGCAACGCCCGCCGCGTACCGGGAGAAACACCCGGAGAAGCGCCCGAAGAAGTACCCGGAGAGTTCTTCACGCCCCGCCCCCTCGCATGGTCGTGGTGGCCCCTTCCAAGTCCCGCCGCAGCACGAACCGTTGATAAAGCAGGGCGAAGACGAGGCTGATGCCGAACATGGCGACGCTGATCGCGCTGGCGTAGCCCACCTGGTAGCGCTTGAAGCCGTACTGGAAGAGGGTCACGGCCATCGTCTCGGAGTGGTGGTCGGGCCCGCCGGCCGTGGTCACCCAGACCAGGTCGAAGAGCTGGATGGAGCCGATGACGGAGAGGAAGACGCTGATGCGCAGGGTCGGCGCGAGCAGCGGCAGCGTGACGTTGCGGAACCGCTGCCAGGGCCCGGCCCCGTCGATGAGCGCCGCCTCGGTCAACTCCCTTGGTACGGACTGGAGTCCGGCGAGGTAGAGCATCATGTGGAAGCCGAAGAACTTCCAGGTCATGACGAGGAAGAGGGTCGCCATCACGGTCGAGGGATCGGAGAACCACTCCCCGCCGAGCCCGCCGAGCCCGATACGGCCGAGGAGTTGGTCGGCGAACCCCGCGTCCGGCGCGAAGATCATGCTGAACAGCACGCCGGTGATGGCCTCGGAGAGGATGTACGGGGCGAAGAACAGCATCCGGTAGACGGCCCGGCCGCGCAGCTTCTGGTTGAGCGCGACGGCGAGCGCGAGCGCGAACGGCAGCTGGATCGCGAGCGAGAGCCCGACCAGCAGCCCGCCGCGCCCCAAGTCCTCGAGGAACACGGGGTCTTGGAAGAGCTGTGAGTAGTTGTCGACACCGACCGACTCCGACGGCCAGCCGAATCCGCCCCAGCGGAAGAAGGAGGCGTAGACGGCGAACAGCATCGGCAGCAGGACGAGCAGCCCGAACAGGACGAGCGCGGGGACCTGGAAGGCGACGGCGGTCAGCCAGTGGGCCAGCTTCCGCCGCGCGGGCCTGCCCTGGGGCACCTGCGGCTGCGCCGACGCCACCGGACCGGGCACGACCGTCGTCGTCACTGCGCTTCCTTGGCGGTCTTCGTGATCGCCTCGGTGACCTGCTGCGGGGACTTCGACCCGGCGATGAGCCCGGCGACGCTGTCGTTGACCTGCTGCCCGAGCGCGGGCGCGTACGCCTGGTCGAGATAGAGCTGGAAGCCGGTCGCGGCCGTCAACTGGGCCTGTACGGCCTTGAGGTTGGGGTCGCTGAGCGCGGCCGCGGCGGCCGGTACGACGGGCAGCACTCCGGTCTTCTTGACCAGTTCGGTGTCGGTGGTCTGGGAGGCGAAGAACTTGAGGAAGTCGACGGCGGCCTGGGGCGCGCCCTTGCGCAGCGCGTGCCCGCCGCCCCCGCCGAACACCTCGGTGATCGCGCCCTTGCCGCCCTCGACGGCCGGGAACGGGAAGAACCCGAGGTCGGCGCCGATCCCCTTGCCGGCGTCGGCCTCGACGGTCGGCGCCCACTGCCCCATGAGCTCCATCGCGGCCTTGCCGTTGCCCATCGCCGCGGCCTGTCCGGTCGGGGTGGAGTAGGCGGCGCCGAGGAAGCCCTTCTGGAAGGGCTGGAGGTCGACGAGTTCCTGGAGGTGCTGCCCGGCCTGGACGAAGCCGTCGCCGGTGAAGTCCTTGTCGGTGTCCGCCTTCTGGAGCGCCTGCGCCCCGGCGGTCCGCATCGCCAGGTACGCCCAGTAGTACATGCCGGTCCAGCTCTCCTTGCCGGCCAGCGCGAGCGGCGTGACGCCGGCGGCCTTGAGCTTCTTGACGGCGTCGAGGAAGGCGGTCCAGGTGGCGGGCGGGGCGGCTATGCCGGCCTTCGTGAAGAGCGCCTTGTTGTACCAGAACCCGATCATGCCGATGTCGAAGGGGATGCCGTACACCTTGTCGTCGACGAGGTAGGGCGCCTTCGCGACCGGCAGCAGGGCGTCGGACCAGGGCTTCGTACGGGTGCTGAGGTCCTCGACGAGACCGGCGTCGATCTGCTGCTTGAGGACGCCGCCGCCCCAGGTGTGGAAGATGTCGGGGAGCTTGCCGGAGGCGGTCTGCGCCGTCATCTTGGATTTGTAGGCGTCATTCTCCAGTTGGACGATCTTTATCTTCACGCCTGGGTTCTCGTCCTCGAACCGTTTGGCGAGGGCCGCCCAGACGCTCTTCGCGGGCTGTGTGGTCGAGATGTTCCACCACTCGATGGTGGTCGTCCCCGACGACCCCCCCGAGCCCCCGCCGCAGCCGCTCAGCGCTGTCATGCCCAGACCGGTCGCGGCGGAGGCCGCCAGGAAGCCGCGGCGGGAGAGTGCCGGGTCACCCATCATGCTCTCCTCGGTAGATCGAAAGTTTCGCTACAAATCCAGAAAGGTTCGCTGCTGCCGCACCCTAGAGACAGCCCTCACAGGGTGGCAACCCTTTGAGCAAAGGGAAATGGAGGGAATCCGCAGCCGCCTCCCCACTGAGGGACACGGAGGAGCGGTCCGAACGGTTCGAAACATTCGCCACCGGCGCCGAACATTACGAAACGGTCTCCCCGAGGCGACACCCCTCCCCCGCGCCGAAAGCGCACCGAAAGCCATGACGCTCAGTGGCCACACCCCCGCACCCCACCCGTACGGCCCAACCCGCCCCCGCACCCCTCACACCGCCCCGACCAGGCCAGTCTTAACGCAAGCTTGACGCCCTCCGCCCGCTGATCCATAGGCCCGCGTGTGACGCTCTGCTTACGCTGGTGCCGCCGTCCGCGTGATGGCCGCAGACCGCACGCTGAGCCGCACCCCAGGAGCACGCCGATGGCCACCTTGGAACGACCCGCACCCAGCCGCCTACGGGCGTGGATGCTGGAGGGCCTGTCCGACATGGGCAAAGGCCAGCAGAGCCTGGAGAAGCAGGCGAAGCCGGAGGTGCACGGCCAGCCCTGGTACCGCGTGATGTGCCTGACCGGCGTCGACTACTTCTCCACCCTCGGCTACCAGCCCGGTATCGCCGCCCTCGCCGCGGGCCTCCTCTCCCCGATCGCGACGATCGTCCTGGTGATCGTCACCCTCGCCGGCGCCCTCCCGGTCTACCGCCGCGTCGCCGAGGAGAGCCCGCACGGCGAGGGCTCGATCGCGATGCTGGAGCGGCTGCTGTCGTTCTGGCAGGGCAAGCTCTTCGTGCTGACCCTGCTGGGCTTCGCCGCCACCGACTTCCTGATCACCATCACCCTCTCCGCCGCCGACGCCTCCACCCACCTCGTGGAGAACCCGCACCTCACGGACGCCCTGCACGGCAAGCAGATGGTGATCACGCTGGTCCTGGTCGCGCTGCTCGGCGCGGTCTTCCTCAAGGGCTTCCTGGAGGCGATCGGCGTCGCGTTCGCCCTGGTCGGCGTCTACCTGACGCTCAACGTGGTCGTCGTGGCCGTCGGCCTGTGGCACGTGATCACCGCAGGCCATGTCGTCACCGACTGGTCCAGCGCCCTGACCACGGAACACGGCAACGTCTTCGCGATGGTCGGCGTGGCCCTGATCGTCTTCCCCAAACTGGCCCTCGGCCTCTCCGGCTTCGAGACCGGGGTCGCGGTGATGCCGCACGTCAAGGGCGACCCGGGCGACACCGAGGAGCGCCCCACGGGCCGTATCCGCGACACCAAGAAGCTCCTCACCACGGCCGCCCTGATCATGAGCTGTTTCCTGATCGCGACCAGCTTCATCACCACCCTCCTCATCCCGGAGCGCGAGTTCAAGACCGGCGGCCAGGCCAACGGCCGCGCCCTCGCCTACCTCTCCCACGAGTACCTGGGCAACGTCTTCGGCACGGTCTACGACGTCTCGACCATCGCCATCCTCTGGTTCGCCGGCGCCTCCGCGATGGCCGGCCTGCTCAACCTGATGCCGCGCTACCTCCCCCGCTACGGCATGGCCCCGCACTGGGCGCGCGCGGTCCGCCCCATGGTCATCGTCTTCACCCTGATCGCCTTCCTGGTGACCTGGATCTTCGACGCGAACGTCGACGCCCAGGGCGGCGCGTACGCCACCGGCGTGCTCGTCCTGATCAGCTCCGCCGCGATCGCCGTGACCATCGCCGCGCACAAGGCGGGCCAGCGCAACTGGACCGTCGGCTTCGGCGTGATCTCCGCCGTCTTCCTCTACACCACGGTCGCCAACGTCATCGAACGCCCCGACGGCGTGAAGATCGGCGCCTGCTTCATCGCGGGCATCATCCTGGTGTCGCTGCTGTCCCGGCTGGCGAGAGCCTTCGAGCTGCGCGTGACGAGCGTGACGCTCGACAGCATGGCGGAACGATTCATCCGTGACATGGCCAGCCGCAAGATCCGCTTCATCGCCAACGAGCCCGACCGCCGCGACAAGGCCGAGTACCGCGAGAAGATCGAGCAGATCCGCGAGGACAACGACATCCCCGGCCAGGAGGACTTCGTCTTCGTCGAGGTGACGGTGACCGACCCGTCGGAGTTCGAGGCGGGCCTGACCGTGAAGGGCGAGGTCCTGCACAACCGCTACCGCGTCCTGACGGTGGAGCACTCCTCGATCCCGAACGCGCTCGCGGCCCTCCTGCTGCACGTCCGCGACTCCACCGGCCGCACCCCCCACATCTACTTCGAGTGGACCGAGGGCGGCCCCTTCACCAACTTCCTGCGCTTCTTCCTCTTCGGCCAGGGCGAGGTCGCCCCGGTCACCCGCGAGGTCCTGCGCGAGGCCGAACCCGACCGCGCCCGCCGCCCCCGGGTCCACACGGGCTAGGGACCCGTCAAGAACAGGCGTACGACCGTCAGAGTCACATCAGGGCGTCCCTCGGCGAAACACAACGGACCTAGCGTCGATGACATGCCCCCTCTGCACGACCGCGAGTGGCGCCCGAACGCACGGCTGGCGGTGTTCTGCTCCCTGACGTTCGGCGCCCTGGCCGTGCTGGTCGACTGGGACGCGGGCACCCTCACACCCCCGCGAGCGGTCCTGTGGCTGGCCCTCTCGGCGGCCCTGTTCCTCATCCTGCTCCCGCCCCACGTGACGGCCGAGCCCGGCCGCATCTCGGTGGACGGACCCCTGTTCCACAAGTCGGTCGCCCTCGACGCCCTGACCGCCGTACGCCGCCCCGACGGCCCCTCGCCCCGCCTGATCCTGCGCGACGTCCACGGCAACCAGGTCGCCCTCGACCCCCGCGTCCTGAAGAGCAACCCCCTGATGTGGCACGAACTGGACACCGGGGCACGGCGTTCCCTGGAGCGCGGGACGTTCCACGAGGGCACGCAGGTGCTGGCCCGCCTGGGCCATGAGATCGACGACGAGACGGCACGGGCGGTGCTGCGGGCGTCGGGGCTGAGCTGAGGGGGCTCGGGCCGGAGGGGCTTGGGCCTGAGGCGCTTTCGGCCGTTGCCAAGATCGGCGCGAGCGGCGCTGCGGACCTATCGTGACGGCATGCAGTCCTACACCATCGGCCAGGCCGCCCGGCTCCTCGGCGTCAGCCCCGACACCGCGCGGCGCTGGGCGGACGCGGGCCGGATCAGCACCCACCGCGACGAGTCGGGCAAACGCGTCATCGACGGCGAGGACCTGGCCGCGTTCTCCGTGGAACTGGCCAGATCTGACGGCGACGACGAGACGCCGTCCCACACTTCGGTCCGCAACGCCTTCCCCGGCATCGTCACGGCCGTGAAGCTCGGTGACGTGGCCGCCCAGGTGGAGATCCAGGCCGGCCCGCACCGCCTGGTCTCCCTCCTCACCCGCGAGGCGGTGGAGGAGCTGGGCCTGGAGGTGGGGATGGAGGCGACGGCGCGCGTGAAGTCGACGAACGTCCACGTGGACCGCACCTGAGCGCACATACCACCCCGATCACTGATAACCCCAGCTCATGCAATGTAAAAGATGAGTTACCCCTCGCAATTGCGGCAGTATCATCAGCCGTCAGTCATACCCACGTCCGAGGAGTACCCCGTGATGACCCGTCCCGCGCCCCGCACCCGCCGGCTCCTCCAGGTGACCGGCGCAGGCGCCGCCGCCCTGCTGGCACTGAGCGCGTGCTCGTCGAACGACTCGAAGGACTCCTCCGGTTCGGGCGCCTCGGCGTCGGCGTCCACGTCGTCCCAGCTGTCGGGCACAGTGACCGTCTTCGCGGCGGCTTCCCTCAAGGAGAGTTTCACGACCCTGGGCCAGGACTTCGAGAAGGCCCACCCCGGTACGACGGTGAAGTTCAACTTCGCGGGCAGCGACAGCCTCGCCGCGAGCATCACGAGCGGCGCCCCGGCCGACGTCTTCGCCGCGGCCAGCGCCAAGACCATGGCGACGGTGACCGACAAGAAGGACAACGCCACCGCGCCGGTCACCTTCGTCCGCAACCAGCTGGAGATCGCGACCCTCCCCGGCAACCCCGACAAGATCACCGCCCTCAAGGACCTCACCAAGTCCGGCCTCAAGGTCGTCCTGTGCGACAAGACGGTCCCGTGCGGCGCGGCGGCGGAGAAGATCCTGACGGCGACGGGTCTGAAGGTCACCCCCGTCTCCTATGAGCAGGACGTCAAGAGCGCCCTCACCAAGGTCGAGCTGAAGGAGGCCGACGCCGCCCTCGTCTACAAGACGGACGTCCACGCGGCGGGCACCAAGGTCCAGGGAGTGGACTTCCCCGAGTCCGCCCAGGCGGTCAACGACTACCCCATCGCCCTCCTCAAGAAGGCCCCCAACACCGAAGCCGCCAAGGCCTTCATCGCCTTGGTCCGCTCGGCGGAGGGCCAGAAGGTACTGACGGCAGCGGGCTTCCTCCAGCCGTGAGCGGCCTGAAGGGGAAGGGGGCGGGGAGGGTGGAACCGGAGCCGGGGTTGTGGCGGAGGCGGATATGGACGAGGGGGAGGGGGGCCGGCGGGCTCAGAAGAGACGCCGACGGGAGCAGCGCCGGCCTGGGGAGAGGCGTCGGCCAGAGCAGTGCTGACCTCGGGGGAGGCGCCGACCGGAGCAGCGCTGACCGCAGAAGCCCCGGCCCCGGAAAAGGCGCCGCCGGAAGCAGCGCCGGCCTCGGGAGGGACGCCGGCCGGAGCAGCGCTGACCGGAGAAGCCCCAGAAAAGGCGCCGGCCTCAGGAGAGACGCCGGGAGAAGCGCCCCCCTAAGAAGAGGCGCCCCCCTCCCCCTCCTCCTCCCCGCCCTGACAGCCCTGGTCTTCCTCCTGCTCCCCCTCCTGGCCCTCCTGATCCGCGCCCCCTGGAGCAACCTCCCCAACCTGCTGACCAGTTCGGACGTCTGGGAGGCCCTGAAGCTCTCCCTGATCTGCGCGACGGCGGCGACGGCCGTGAGCCTGGTCCTGGGCGTCCCCTTGGCGTGGGTCCTGGCAAGGGTCGAGTTCCCCGGCAGAGGCCTGGTCCGCGCCCTGGTGACCCTCCCCCTGGTCCTCCCCCCGGTGGTGGGCGGCGTGGCGCTGCTGATGGCCCTGGGCCGCAACGGCGTGGCCGGCCGCTGGCTGGACGACTGGTTCGGCGTGACCCTCCCGTTCACGACCACAGGCGTGGTGATCGCGGAGGCGTTCGTAGCGATGCCGTTCTTGGTGATCAGCGTAGAAGGCACGCTAAGAGCAGCGGACCCCCGCTACGAGGAGGCGGCCACAACACTGGGCGCCACCCGCTGGACCGCATTCAGAAGAGTGACGCTCCCTTTGATAGCCCCAGGAATCGCGGCCGGCGCGGTACTGGCATGGGCAAGAGCACTGGGCGAATTCGGCGCGACGATCACTTTCGCGGGCAACTTCCCGGGAAAGACCCAGACAATGCCGCTGGCGGTGTACTTGGCATTGCAGGACAACCCGGAGTCGGCGATCGCACTGAGCTTGGTACTGCTGGTGGTGTCGATCACGGTGTTGGGGGCGTTGAGGGAGAGGTGGCTGACGGCGGCGTAGAAGGAAGGCTGCGGAAAACGCCGACAGCGAAGCCGAAGCCCCCCTCTCCACCAACCCGCAAGCCGCAAGCCGCCAACGCGCGACCCGCAAGCCGCCAAAGGCCAACCCACGACCCCGCAAGCCGCCGACGGCGAGAACCCCCCACAGGGGCCACCCGCACCCGACAACGAAACTCGCACGGGTGGCTGCGGGTGGGAACCCAAAAAACCGCACCCCCACCTCTCGCACCCGAAGAACAGGCCCCCATGCCCCCCGAAGGCCTAAACGCCCACCTAGTGACAACCCGATCCAACTTCCACCTGGACATCACCCTCAACGCACCCCCCGGCGAAGTCCTGGCCCTCCTAGGCCCGAACGGCGCAGGAAAAACCACGGCCCTGAGAACATTGGCAGGCCTCCTCCCCCTGACAGACGGCCACCTCCACCTGGACGGCCACCCCCTGGAACACACACCCCCCGAATCCCGCCCGGTAGGCGTCGTATTCCAGGACTACCTCCTCTTCCCCCACCTCACCGCCATGGACAACATCGCCTTCGGCCCCCGCTGCCAGGGCGCGACCAAATCCGATTCCCGCGCGACAGCGAAAGACTGGCTGACCCGCATGGGCCTGGAAGACCACGCCACCACAAAACCCCGCCACCTCTCCGGCGGCCAGGCCCAAAGAGTCGCCCTGGCAAGAGCATTGGCGACAAACCCCCGCCTCCTCCTCCTGGACGAACCCCTGGCGGCCTTGGACGCCCGCACCCGCCTGGAGGTGAGAGCCCAACTCCGCAGACATTTGGCGGAATTCGAGGCGGTGGCGGTATTGGTCACCCACGACCCCTTGGACGCAATGGTCCTGGCCGACCGCCTGGTGGTGATCGAAAACGGAAGAATCGTCCAGGAAGGCCCCCCTTCAGAGATCGCCCGCCACCCCCGCACGGACTACATCGCCCAATTGGTGGGCCTGAACCTCTACAAAGGCACGGCAGCAGGAACAACGGTCACCTTGGACACGGGCCAGCAACTGACCACGACGGAACACCTGACGGGCCCGGCATACGTGGCGTTCCCCCCGTCGGCGGTCACCCTCCACCGCACCCGCCCCACGGACACCAGCGCCCGCAACCTCTGGCACTGCGAGGTGGCGGGCCTGGAAACGCACGGCGACCAGATCCGCGCCGACCTGACCGGCGACCTCCCGCTGACGGCGGACCTGACGACGGTATCGGCGGCGGAACTGAACCTGTCCCCCGGAACCTCCCTATGGGCAACGGTGAAAGCGACGCAAACACACGCGTACCCGGCGTAGAAAAGGCCCCCACCACAAGGCGGGAGCCCTTTCGTCAGCACACGGAGAACTCAGCTCTCGTAAGCCTCCATCGGCGGGCAGGAACACACCAGGTTCCGGTCCCCGAAGGCCTGATCAATACGCCGCACCGGCGGCCAGTACTTCTCCCCGGGAACAACCCCACCCGGGAACACGGCCTCGTCCCGCGCATACGGATGAGCCCACTCCTCGCTCAACGCCCCGGCCGTATGCGGCGCGTTCCGCAGCGGATTGTCCTCGGCGGGCCATTCCCCGCCGGCCACCTTCTCGATCTCCCCCCGAATGGCGATCATCGCCGCGCAGAACCGGTCCAGTTCGGCGAGATCCTCGGACTCGGTCGGCTCGATCATCAGCGTCCCCGCGACCGGGAACGACATGGTCGGCGCGTGGAACCCGTAATCGATGAGCCGCTTGGCGACATCGTCGACGGACACCCCTGTCGATTTGGTCAACGGCCGCAGATCGATGATGCATTCGTGCGCGACCAGCCCGCCGGGCCCGGTGTACAGCACGGGATAGTGCGGCTCAAGCCGCTTGGCGATGTAATTCGCGGACAGCACCGCGACCTGAGTCGCCCGCTTCAGCCCTTCCCCGCCCATGAGCCGCACATAGGCCCAGGAAATGGGCAGAATCCCGGCGGACCCCCAAGGCGCGGCGGAAATAGGCCCGACCCCGGTCTCAGGACCGGCCTCGCTCTGCAAAGGATGGTTGGGCAGATAAGGCGCCAGATGCGCCCGCACCGCCACCGGACCGACACCCGGACCGCCGCCCCCGTGCGGAATGCAGAACGTCTTGTGCAGATTCAGATGCGAGACGTCCCCGCCGAACTGCCCCGGCTTGGCCAGCCCGACCAGAGCGTTGAGATTCGCCCCGTCGACATAGACCTGCCCGCCGGCCTCGTGCACCAGCCCGCAGATCTCCCCGACATGCTCCTCGAACACCCCGTGCGTCGACGGATAAGTGATCATCAGCACCGCCAATTCATCACGGTACTGCGCGATCTTCCCCCGCAGATCTTCAGCGTCGACCTCCCCGTCCTCGGAGGTCTTCACGACGACGACCTTCATCCCGGCCATCACCGCACTCGCCGCATTGGTCCCGTGCGCGGACGACGGAATAAGACAGACGGTCCGCTGTACGTCCCCATTGGCCCGGTGATATCCGCGGACGGCGAGCAGCCCCGCCAATTCCCCCTGCGATCCGGCATTGGGCTGCAAGGACACCTTGTCGTACCCGGTGACCTCGGCCAGCCGCTCCTCCAGCTCGCGGATCAGCGTGAGATAGCCCTGCGCCTGCTCGATCGGCGCGAAGGGGTGCATCTCCCCGAACTCCGGCCAGGTGACCGGTTCCATCTCGGTCGTCGCGTTCAGTTTCATCGTGCACGACCCGAGCGGAATCATTCCCCGGTCGAGCGCGTAATCCCGGTCCGCGAGTCTGCGCAGATACCGCAGCATGGCCGTCTCGGACCGGTGCTGGCGGAACACGGGATGCGTGAGAATCTCATCGCCGCGCAGCAGTCCGGAGGGCAGTCCGTCGGCGGCACCGGAATCCAGCGCGTCGACGTCCCCGGACACCCCGAACGCCGCCCAGACGACGCCCAGTTGCTCCCGGGTGGTCGTCTCGTCACAGGCGACGGAGACATGGTCGGCGTCGACGAGCCGTACGTTGACCCCGCCGTCCCGCGCGGCGGCGACGACGCGCTCGGCCCCGCCCGGCACCCGGACGGTCAGCGTGTCGAAGTAGTCCGCGTGCACGATCTCGACGCCCCCGGCCCGCAGCCCGGCGGCCAGCACATCGGCGTACCGGTGCACCTTCCGGGCGATCCCCCGCAGCCCCTCGGGCCCGTGATAGACGGCGTACATACCGGCCATCACGGCCAGCAGCACCTGCGCCGTGCAGATGTTGCTGGTCGCCTTCTCGCGCCGGATGTGCTGCTCGCGCGTCTGCAACGCGAGCCGGTAAGCGCGGTTCCCGTCCGCGTCGACGGAGACCCCGACCAGCCGCCCCGGCAGACTCCGCGCGAACTTCTCCCGCACGGCCATGTAGCCGGCGTGCGGCCCGCCGAACCCCATCGGCACCCCGAACCGCTGCGTGGTCCCGACCGCGATGTCCGCCCCGAGCTCCCCGGGCGACACCAGCAGCGTCAGCGCGAGCAGATCGGCGGCGACGGTCACCAGCGCCCCCAGCTCATGCGCCCGCTCGATAACCGCCCGGACGTCCCGTACGGCGCCGGAGGCCCCCGGGTACTGGATCAGCACCCCGTTGATCTCCCGCCCGGCGAGCTCGGCCGGAATGCCGTCGCCCAGATCGGCGACGACGACCTCGACACCGGTCGGCTCGGCCCGCGTACGGATGACCTCGATGGTCTGCGGCAGCGCGTCGGCGTCGACGAGGAAGAGGCCCTTCTTGTTCCGCCCCATCCGCAGCGACAGCGCCATCGCCTCGGCGGCGGCCGTCCCCTCGTCCAGCAGCGAGGCCCCCGAGGTCGGCAGCCCGGTCAGCTCCGCGACCATCGTCTGGAAGTTCAGCAGCGCCTCCAGCCGGCCCTGCGAGATCTCCGGCTGGTAGGGCGTGTAGGCGGTGTACCAGGCCGGGTTCTCCAGCACGTTGCGCAGGATCACGGGCGGCGTGAACGTGCCGTGGTAGCCGAGCCCGATCATCGATCCGAGGACCTGGTTGCGGCCGGCCAGCGCCCGCAGCTCGGCGAGCACCTCGGCCTCGGTGCGCGCGTCGGGCAGGCCGAGCGCGGCGACGTTCTTGATGGCGTCCGGCACGGCGGCGGCCGTCAGCTCGTCGAGCGAGCCGAAGCCGACCTGCGCGAGCATCTTCGCCTGGGCCTCCCGGTCGGGCCCGATATGGCGCCGCTCGAAGGGCACACCCTGTTCCAGGGCGGCGAGCGGGGTACGAGAAGTCATGGCGGAGGCCTCCTGGTCGTCACGACCTGCGAAGGGGCACCACGGCTACGGGGTGCCCGGACGGGGCCTCCCCCTCTGTCATCGCGACCTGAGAGCTTCACCGGCGGCCCGAAGACCCCCGGCTTGCACCGTCGGTGAGAGCGGACGCCGCAGGCACCCGCTCTGCTTTCCAGAGTGACCTCGTCCGCGCGGTACGTGTGCCTGAGAGATTCCGGGGAGGAGTTGCTCCTTCGGCGCCCCCGGAAACTCCCGGAGGACTCTCCCGCGCGGGGTCGACAGCCACCGCCAAGATTACCAGCGAGGTCAACAGCCCGATCTTCGAGTGGCCCCCAAGCCCATTGTGCTTTTTCGTAGTCCTTACGACCCCCGTACTTCCTACGACCCCCTGTACTCCCCCACGACCCCCGAGGAACCCATCGCGAGCAGCGGGAGGGCCCATGCAGACCGACATCGACCCGCGCAACCTGATCGGCCGCAAGGCGTACGACCGCAACGGTGCGAAGATCGGCACCATCGACGAGGTCTACCTGGACGACGCCACCGGCACCCCCGAGTGGGCCGCCATAAGGACAGGCCTCTTCACCCGGGACGCCTTCGTCCCCCTGGAGCCCAGCGAACTGGTCGAGGGCACCCTCAAGGTCCCCTACGACCGCTCCCTCATCAAGGACGCCCCCGACTTCGGCGTCGGCCGCCACCTCTCCCCCGACCAGGAGCTCCAGCTCTACCACCACTACGGCCTGGACACGGTGGCCCCGACCCCGCCGGAGGACCGGGGTTTCGGCAACGTGGCGGGCCGCGACGAACCCACCCTCTGACAGCGGCGACCCCACCCCCCTGAAGCCGACCTGACGGCCCGCTGCCGAGGCCCGCCTCACGCGGACACCCCGCCCGGCATCAGCGGCAGCGGCTCCGCCGGTTCCAGCTCGGGGTCGTCGGACCGGAACGTCCGCACCCGCCCCGGCCCCGCGTCCTGCGGCGTCTCGAAGCGGACCGTCACCCGGCCGAGCCCGCTGCCCTGCACCCACCCGTTCCCGAACCCGGCGTGCCGCACATCGTGCCCGGGCCGCCACAGCCGCTCGGCGGGCACGGGCTCGGCCGCCTCGGCGACCTCCGCCGGCGCCTCCTCGGCCTCCTCCTTCAGCTCCCCCGCCGCCTGCGCGAACAGATCCTCCTGAGTGAAGTCGGCGAGCCCCGACACCCCGACCCCGAGCAGCCGCACACCCCCGGTGGTGTCCACGGAGTCCAGCAGCCGCCCCGCCGCCTCCCGGACGACCGCCGGGTCGTCGGTGGGCCCGCGCAGCGTCTCGGACCGGGTCAGCGTCGAGAAGTCGTAGCGCCGCACCTTCAGCACGATCGTCCGCCCCGACAGACCGGCCCCGCGCAGCCGTCGTACGCAGCGGTCGGCGAGGCGCTGGACCTCGACGCCCACGCGGACGCGGTCGTGGATGTCGACGTCGTAGGTGTCCTCCACGGACACCGACTTGGTCTCGCGTTCGGCGACGACGGGGCGGTCGTCGCGGGCGAGGGCCATGGCGTACAGGCCGTGGCCGTGGGCCTTGCCGAGGAGGCGGACCAGTTCGTCCTCACCGGCCCCGGCGATCTCCTCGACCGTCGTGATCCCCGCCCGGCGCAGATGGTCACCGGTCGCCGGGCCCACCCCGGGCAGCGTCCGCACCGCCATCGGCCCGAGCAGCGCCCGCTCGGTACCGGGCTCGATCAGCACCAGCCCGTCGGGCTTGGCCTGCTCGGAGGCGATCTTCGCGATCATCTTGGAGGCGGCGAGCCCCACCGACCCCGTCAGCCCCGTCACCGCCCGTATGTCGGCGCGCAGCCGCTCCCCCGTCGCCCGCGCGCTCCCGGCGTCCGAGGCCGCCCCGCCGGCCTCCAGGTCCACGAACGCCTCGTCCAGGCTCAGCGGCTCCACCAAGGGCGACAGCTCCCGCAGCAGCCCCATGACCTGCTCGCTGATCGACCGGTAGATCCCGAACCTGGGGTACAGATAGGCCGCGTTGGGCGCGAGCCTGCGCGCCTGCCCCATCGGCATCGCCGACCGCACCCCGAACACCCGGGCCTCGTACGACGCCGTCGACACCACCCCGCGCGGCCCGAGGCCGCCCACGATCACCGCTTTCCCGCGCAGGCTCGGCTTGGAGGCCTGCTCCACCGAGGCGAAGAAGGCATCCATGTCGAGGTGCAGGACCGTGGGCGCGTTTCTCACATCTCCGATGCTGCACCACGGCACTGACAACGGCCCCGAACACCCGCCCGAACCGCGGCGGAGATTGTCCGGAAACCGGTCAGACCGCCCGGCCCCTGCGCCGCGCCAGCTCGTCCGCCGGATTGGGCCCGACCAGCGTCTCCCCGGTGTCGACCCGCTCCCCGTGCAGCTGCGACAGCGCGCTCTCGACGTCCCGCCACACCACGCCGACGGCGATCCCGAAGACCCCCTGCCCGCCCTGGAGCAGCGCGTGGACCTCGTCCGGCGAGGTGCACTCGTAGACGGTCGCGCCGTCGCTCATCAGCGTCATCCGCTCCAGGTCCGCGAAGCCGCGCTCGCGCAGATGGTGCACGGCGCCGCGGATGTTCTGGAGCGAGACCCCGGTGTCCAGGAACCGCTTGACGATCTTCAGGACGACGACGTCCCGGAAGCTGTACAGCCGCTGCGTCCCCGACCCGTAGGCGGGCCGTACGCTCGGCTCGACGAGCCCCGTACGGGCCCAGTAGTCCAATTGGCGGTAGGTGATCCCGGCCGCCGCGCACGCCGTGGGCCCGCGGTAACCGATCTCCTCGTCCCCCTCGGCCGCCGTCCCCCCGCCGCTCGGCACGACCGCCGGGCGCTGAGGGGCGAGATCGGCCGCGCTGCCGTGAAGCCGGTACGGGCCGCTTCCCCCGAATCCGTGTCCGGGGGCACCCCCAGCCGTACCGTCGCCGCTGCTTCTCACGCCGACCTCCGTCCTTGACCTGCCTTCCCGACGGTAGGCAGTCACCAGGGGCGCGTCAACGATCGCCGCACTCGCCACGCCGGGTGATAATCGCCCTGGGAGTGGTTTCCTTCGCCCCACCGCGGGGAAAGGCTAGCCGAATGCGCTGAGCCGAGCCCGTACGACGCTCCCTGAGCCCCTGGCATGTGCCCCGGATCAAGACATCCCCGGGGCCCGCCGCCGCGCCGCTACTGGCTGCTGGTGCCGAAGTCCTCGGGCGAGATCTGGTCGAGGAACTCGCGGAACTTCTCCACCTCGTCCTCCTGCTCGTCCGGGATGGCGATCCCCGCGTCGTCGAGCACCGTGTCGCTGCCGTAGATCGGCGTGCCGGTGCGCAGGGCCAGCGCTATGGCGTCGGACGGGCGGGCGCTGACCTCGACGCCGCTGGCGAAGACCAGTTCGGCGTAGAAGACGCCCTCCCGCAGGTCCGTGATGCGTACTTCGGTCAGCTCCTGGCCGACGGCTTCCAGCACGTCCTTGAACAGGTCGTGGGTCAGCGGCCGGGCGGGGGCCATCCCCTGCTGGGCGAAGGCGATCGCCGTCGCTTCTCCCGGCCCGATCCAGATGGGGAGGTAGCGGTCGCCTCCCACTTCACGCAGGAGCACGATCGGCTGGTTGGAGGGCATTTCGACCCGGACACCTACGACATCGAGCTCATTCACACAGCAACCCTAGGCCGTGCCCGGGACGTTTGGGTAGTCGGGCCCGGATCGGCGGTCCGATCCGCCGTGGGCGAACGACCCTCTTGAGCAGCAGCGGCCCCTCAGGGCAGCCGTACCCCGAGAGCCGTCTGGACCAGCGCGGAGTGCAGCCGGACCGTGAGCGAGGCCAGCTCCTTCGCACGGGCCTCCGCGTGGGCCCTGGTCTGCGGATTGCGGTGGCGCCGCAGCGGGGCGACGATCTGGTCGACGAGGCCGGCCTCCCGGTCCGCCGCCGCCTTCATCACCCTCAGGTGGCGCGGCTCGATGCCGAACCGGCCGAGCTCGGCGATCAGCTCGGCGACGGTGGCCGCCTCGGCGTCGTACACGCCCTCCCCGACCGGGGTGAGCAGGCCGTACGACTCCCACTCGGTGAGTTCGCGTTCCTCGATGCCGGCCGCGGCCAGGAGTGCGGCGCGGCCGATGCGGGCGGCGGTGGGGGTACTCGCGAGGTCGGGGGCGGGTTCTCCGTCCCGCTGCCTGCCCACGGTCGGCAGGGGGACGGCCTCGCCGCGCTCCAGGGCCTCCAGGTGCTCCCGGATGACCTTCAGCGGCAGATAGTGGTCCCGTTGCAGCCGCAGGATCCTGGCGAGGCGCTCCACGTCCTCGGGGCTGAACTTGCGGTATCCGGACGGGGTCCGCTGCGGTTCGACGAGCCCCTCGGACTCCAGGAAGCGGATCTTGGAGATCGTGACTTCGGGGAACTCGTCGCGCAGCAGGTTCAGCACGGTGCCGATGCTCATCGGCCCGCCGTCCGCGGCGGCGGTGCCGTGTCCGGCACCGCCCCTCGGTGTTCTCAGCATGGACCTTCCCTGGGGATCCCCCCGGACGAGTCCGGGGCCGGTCAGTAGCCTTGCTGGCTCGCGTAGAAGACCAGGCGGTACTTGCCGATCTGCACCTCGTCCCCGTTCGCCAGCGGGACCTCGTCGATCCGCTCGCGGTTGACGTAGGTGCCGTTCAGGCTGCCGACGTCGCCGACCTTGAACGAGCCGTCCTGGTTCCTGCGGAACTCCACGTGCCGGCGCGAGACCGTCACGTCGTCCAGGAAGATGTCGCTCTGCGGGTGCCGGCCGGCCGTCGTCAGGTCGCCGTCCAGGAGGAAGCGGCTGCCCGAGTTGGGGCCGCGGCGCACCACCAGCAGGGCCGAGCCCAGCGGCAGCGCGTCCACCGCGGCCTGCGCCTCCGGCGACAGCGCCGGCAGCTGCGTCTGGCCGGTGACCTCGGAGTCGTACGCCTCAAGGCCCGAGATCGAGATCGTGGACGTCGTCTCCGACGCGCGCTCGGGCGTCAGGCCCGGGCGCAGCGGGGCGCCGCAGTTGGAACAGAAGCGGCTGTTCTCCGCGTTGCGGTTACCGCACCTCGAACACACCAGGGCCGACACAGGAGAAAACCCTCCACCCGTACTTGAGGTTGACGGTTGCCCGAAACCTATGTCGCCGGGCTGGGCGGGGTCAACAGACGCCGCGCTCTGGCCACCCGGAATGTCACCCCCAGCCACCTGGTCACGGAAGAGCGGGCGCTGGCCTTCCTCACCGGGCTGTGCGCGATGGCGGGCGGTCGCGTTCTCGCCCGCCTCTCCTCGCGCGCTCTTGCCGAACAACTTCGCAAACAACTTCACGGGCGATTCCCCTTGACCGAAACAGACCCGCCCGTGGGGCAGGACGAACCCTGACTCAATAGACCGGCCGACCCGGACACCTTCACAACGTCCGTATCCACCAGACAGTTTCCACCACCGACCACCCGATCGGTGCGCCGACCCCCCGCAACCTCATGCCCCTGACCGACGGCCCCCATGCACCCCCGGTTCACCGGGACGACGACCGAGCGTAGTCAGGCTGCTTCGCCGCCCGCAAGGCGTCCACGACGATCTTGTCCGACCGCTCCACGGTGACCGTGGCCTGCTCCTTCTCCAGCGTCTGCACCACACCCCCGGGGATGTTGAGCGCCGGCTCCAGATCCTCGGGCTTGCCGATGACCTGGAAACGATACGGAGTACGGATCTTGTTCCCGTCCACGCTCACCCCGCCGTCGCCGTCCGTGAAGTACGTCCCGGCGACGACGCGTACGCCGTTCACCTGGATCGCCTCCGCGCCGGCCGCGCGCAGCTCCTGGATCGCGTCGAGCAGCATGTCCGCCTCGACCGTCTTCTTCGTGTCGTCGATCGTCATCGTGATACCCGGCCCCTGGGCCGCCACCGTGCCCGCGAGGATGCCGAGTTGCCTCTCCTTCTCGATCGTCTGCTTACGGGCCTCCTCCGCCTGGTCGGAGCTGTTCTCCAACTCCTGACGCTGCTTGTCGAGGCCGGTCTTCTCGTCCTCTAGACGCTGGCTGCGGTCGTCCAGTTCATCGAGGATGCGCACCAGGTCCTCCTGGCGCGCCCCGCGCAACGCGTTCCCGCTGTCGCTGTTGGAGGCGACCTGCACCGCGAGCCCGAACCCGAGCCCGAACAGCAGCAGCGCGACGATGAGCTGGGCCCGCGTCACACGCGGCGGCCACAGCCCCTGCACGAGCCTCTGACGGCCCGTCGGAACGGGCTCGGCAAAACCTTCCGCCGACTCCCCCGCGGGCTGTGACACGACTTCCTCGGGCAGCGCCTTGCGCAGCCTGTGCTCCTGGTCACTCATCGGCGCTCACGCCCGGAAGACGTGCCGGCGGATCGCCGCGGCGTTCGAGAAGATCCGGATACCGAGGACCACCACGACACCCGTCGACAGCTGCGCGCCCACGCCCAGCTTGTCGCCCAGGAACACGATCAGCGCGGCCACCACCACGTTCGACAGGAACGACACCACGAAGACCTTGTCGTCGAAGATGCCGTCGAGCATGGCCCGCAGCCCCCCGAAGACCGCGTCCAGCGCCGCCACCACGGCGATCGGCAGATACGGCTCGACGACCACAGGAACCTCGGGCCGGACCAACAGCCCGGCCACGACGCCCACGACGAGGCCCAGTACGGCGATCACGATGTGCCTTTCTCAGTCTTCTCGCTGCCCGGCCGCGCGGTCCGCACGATCACGCTCGGCGCGGCGGGCAACTGGAGGTCCTTCTCCGTGGAGATGGCCGTGCGGATGCCGTAGTTCTCCTGGAGCGCGTTCAAGTACAGCCCGTCGGCGCCGTTCTGGAACCGGGTGCTCAGCGCCGCCCCGTCCCCTACCGCCAGGATCGTGTACGGCGGCACCAGCGGCTTGTTGTCGACCAGTATCGCCTCGCCGGCCGCGCGGATCGCCGAAAGCGCCGTCAGCCGCTGCCCGTTGATCGAGACGGCCTCCGCGCCGGCCGCCCACAGGCCGTTGACGACCCGCTGGAGGTCCCGGTCGCGCAGCCGCCCGGTGTCGGAGAAGTCGGCCGTCTCGCGCGGGTTGCCGTTGCCGCCCGTGGTGGCCGCCTTCGCGTCGTCCACGACCAGCTTCACCCCGGGGCCGTGCACGGCGACCGCGCCCGACAGGACACCCACGAGGTCGGCCTGGCCGCTGCCCCCGCTGTGCTCCAGCGCCTGCCGCTGGCGCGCGCTGACGTCGTCGCGCAGGGTGTCCACGGTCTTCTCCAGCTTGTCGGCCGCCGCGGTCTCCTTGTCGATCCGGTCGATCAGCTCCTGGCGCTCCTTGGCGATCGCCGGGGCCGTCACCCTCGCCTGCGCGGCGCCCACGGTCACGACGAGCGCCGCGAGCACCAGCCCGCCGGCAAGACCCAGCTTCGCCCGCAGCGTCCTCGGCAGCCCTCCGCCGCCCTCGGCCCGCTTGCGCGCGGCGGCCTCCGCGTAGCCCTCGTCGAGGCTGTGGTCCATGACATTGGTGAGCAGCGACATCGACGCGTCCGGGCGGGACGCGCGCGCGGGCGTGCTCCGAACGGGGGGCTGCTGCGGCATGCCGCACATCGTCGCACGTCGCGGCCACTACCTCCGAACGGCCCCACCGGCGTGGGCAATGTAAGGGGCGCCCGCAATGGCAGACGCCCCTTACAACGGCAACCCGCGCGCGGGGCGGGCGACTTCAGCTCCGGCCGGGGACGGTTCCAGCCGGGGGCCGCCTCACCGTCCGGCGCTGTCCACGACCGCCGTCCACTCGTCCAGCAGGGCCTGCGCGGAGGCGTCGTCCGGCCCCTCGGCCCACAGATGGGTGACGGCCTCGGCCGGGTCCGGCAGGACCATCACCCAGCGCCCGTCGGTCTCCACCACCCGCACCCCGTCCGTGGTGTCCACGAAGCGCTCTCCGGCCTCCTCGACGACCCGCCGCATCACCATCCCCTTGACGGCCCACGGGGTCGCCAGATCACGCTTGAGGACGTGCGCGCGCGGGATGCGCGCGTCGATCTGGCTGAGCGTGAGCTGTGTGCGCGCCACGAGCCCGATCAGCCGCACGAACGCCGCCGTGCCGTCGAACACCCCACTGAACTCCGGGACGATGAAACCGCCCTTGCCGTCCCCGCCGAAGATCGTCGACTCGTCCCGGCCTACCCGCGTCAGGTCGTCCGGCGACGTCGTCGTCCACTCGACCTGCGTGCCGTGATAGGCCGCGACCTGCTCGGCGATCCGCGTCGTCGTCACCGGCAGCGCCACCCGCCCGCTGCGCCGCTCCGCCGCCACCAGGTCGAGCATCACCAGCAGCGCCCGGTCGTCCTCGATGATCCGCCCCTTCTCGTCGACGAGCGACAGCCGCTCCCCGACGGGATCGAAGCGCACCCCGAACGCCGCCCGCGACGACGCCACGATCTCCCCGAGCCGCACCAGCCCGTTGCGGCGCATCTCCCCGGTCTCGGTGGGCCGCGACTCGTCGAGCCCCGGATTGACGGTCAGCGAATCCACCCCGAGCTTGCCCAGCAGACTGGGCAGCACGAGTCCGGCACTCCCGTTGGACGCGTCGACGACGACCTTCAGCCCCGACTCGGCGATCCCCGACGTGTCGACATTGCGCAGCAGCGACCCGGTGTACGAGTCGAACACGCTGGCCGGGAAATACAGATCCCCGATCTCCCCGGGAAACGCCCGCCGGTATTCCTGCCGCGCGAACACCCGGTCCAGCTTGCGCTGACTCCCCTGCGAGAGATCGGCACCCTGCCCGTCGAAAAACATGATGTCCAGCGAATCCGGCACCCCCGGAGAAGTCCGCAGCATGATCCCGCCCGCACTCCCCCGGGCGGTCTGCTGCCGCGCGACGGGAAGCGGCACGTTCTCCAGGTCCCGTACGTCGATGGCGCTGGCCTGCAAAGCGGAGATCACCGCCCGTTTCAGCGCCCGCGCGCCCCGTGAGTGGTCGCGGGCCGTCGTGACGGTCGAGCCCTTCTTCAACGTCGTCGCATAAGCGCCGGCCAGCCGCACCGCCAGCTCCGGGGTGATCTCGACGTTCAGGATGCCCGACACCCCACGCGCCCCGAAGAGATGCGCCTGCCCGCGCGACTCCCAGATCACCGAGGTGTTGACGAACGCGCCGGCCTCGATCGTCTTGAACGGATAGACCCGCACATTGCCCTGGACGATCGACTCCTCGCCGATCAGACACTCGTCCCCGATGACCGCGCCGTCCTCGATCCGCGCGGCCCGCATGATGTCGGTGTTCTTGCCGACGACACAGCCCCGCAGATTGCTGTGCTGCCCCACATACACGTTGTCGTGGACAACGGCCTTGTGCAGAAAGGCCCCGCTCTTGACGACGACATTGGAGCCGATGACCGTGTGCTCGCGGATTTCCGCACCGGCCTCGACCTTGGCGTAGTCCCCGATGTACAAAGGCCCCCGGAGCACGGCGTCGGGATGGACCTCGGCGCCTTCCGCGACCCACACGCCGGGCGAGATCTCGAACCCGTCGAGTTCGACGTCGACCTTGCCCTCAAGAACGTCGGCCTGGGCCTTCACATAGCTCTCGTGCGTGCCGACGTCCTCCCAGTAGCCCTCGGCGACATAGCCGTAGATCGGCTTGCCCTCCTTCATCAGCTGCGGAAAGACGTCACCGGACCAGTCCACCGGCACATCGGCCTCGACATAGTCGAAGACCTCGGGCTCCATCACATAGATACCGGTGTTCACGGTGTCCGAGAAGACCTGTCCCCAGGTGGGCTTCTCCAGGAAGCGGTCGACTTTCCCGTTCTCGTCGACGATCGTGATGCCGAATTCCAGCGGATTGGGCACCCGGGTCAGGCAGACGGTGACCAGCGCGCCCTTTTCCTTGTGGAAGTTGATGAGATCGGTGAGGTCGAAGTCGGTCAGCGCATCGCCTGAGATGACGAGGAAGGCATCGTCCTTAAGCGCCTCTTCGGCGTTCTTGACGCTTCCGGCGGTACCGAGTGGCTTCTCCTCGTTGGCGTAGGTCAACTCCATTCCGAGTTCCTCGCCGTCACCGAAGTAGTTCTTGACCATCGAGGCCAGGAACTGGACGGTGACCACGGTCTCGTTGAGCCCATGCCTTTTGAGCAGCCGCAGAACGTGCTCCATGATCGGCCGGTTCGCGACCGGCAGGAGCGGCTTGGGCATGCTTGAGGTCATAGGGCGAAGGCGAGTGCCTTCGCCTCCGGCCATCACGACGGCCTTCATGTCGGAAGCGTCCTCCTTGATAAGAGACGACGGTCTAGCCGACTTCACCCGTCAGGATTGTCCCGCACTTCCGCGTCACGGGCCATCGAGCCACTGCTGTCGCCCGCTGCCGCCAGGGAACGAGGTTCAGTCGGCCATGGCGTCCGCACGGACCAGGCGGCGGACCTGTACCACGTAGAGGACTCCTGCCCACCAATAGAGCGTTGTACCCCATCCGGCGAACGCCCATCCGAAAACTGCGGCGAGTGACGCGATCCATCCGTTTCCGTCACTGAGCAGCAGCAGCGGGAAGGCGTACATCAGGTTGAAGGTCGCGGCCTTGCCCAGATAGTTCACCTGCGGCGGCGGATAGCCGTGCCGCCTGAGGACGCCCACCATCACCAGCAGAACCAGTTCACGCGCGAGCAGCAGAGCCGTCAGCCAGAGCGGGAGAATCTCCCGCCAGGTGAGGCCGAAAAGGGTCGACAGAACGTACAGCCGGTCGGCCGCGGGGTCCAGCAGCCGGCCGAGGCTGCTGATCTGGTTCCACTTCCGCGCCAGCTTGCCGTCCAGGTAGTCGCTGATACCGCTCAGCGCCAGCACCAGAAGAGCCCAGCCGTCGCTGTTCGGCCCTCCGAACTCGGGCCGGAGAATCAGCCAGAGGAAGAGGGGCACGCCGACGAGGCGGGCCATGCTGAGAATATTCGGGATGGTGAGGACCCGGTCAGTCTGGACACGGGTCTCCTGGACCTCCACCCGGGGGCCTCCAGTAGGAAACGAGCCAACGATTCCCCCTGACCCTACCTCAACGCAAAAAAGCTCTGGCTCCTGGGCAGATGCCCAGGAGCCAGAGCTATAAAAGAAGTTCGGCGGCGTCCTACTCTCCCACAGGGTCCCCCCTGCAGTACCATCGGCGCTGTGAGGCTTAGCTTCCGGGTTCGGTATGTAACCGGGCGTTTCCCTCACGCTATAACCACCGAAACACTATGAAACTGTTTCAGCCGCACCACATGTGACATGTGGGGCTGTTCGTGGTTTCAGAACCAACACAGTGGACGCGAGCAACTGAGGACAAGCCCTCGGCCTATTAGTACCAGTCACCTCCACCCGTCACCGGGCTTCCAGATCTGGCCTATCAACCCAGTCGTCTACTGGGAGCCTTACCCTCTCAAGGAGGTGGGAATACTCATCTCGAAGCAGGCTTCCCGCTTAGATGCTTTCAGCGGTTATCCCTCCCGAACGTAGCCAACCAG